>JAIOIH010000014.1 GCA_019912395.1 Flavobacteriales bacterium
ATCGAATAGGCCGGGAGCGGGTTGTTTCCTCATGGGTTCGCCACTTTGAACTGGATGATGTGGTGCATCAAAGTGATCGATCATAATCCGCAAAGTCAAGATCCGCCGCCGATAGTTCTCAACAAGTTCTTAGAGGTTCCCCATTGATAGTTTCAACGAGTATCGGGATACACCACCGCCCGGGGGATTGCTACAGGGCTTGAGCAAGCTGGATTATTTCAACGTGGACAGGATCCGGCCGGAACAGGTAAAAACCGTGGAGATCGGTTACCGCGGCACCCATTGGGAAAACGTGTACTGGGACATCGGTGCGTACAATAGCTGGTACACCGATTTCATCGGCTATGTGATCGGGCTGCATGCAGAATTCGACCAGGCCAGCGGCTTCCCCATCGGCGGCTTACAGGTCTACCGCGTTGCGGCCAATGCCTCATCCGGTGTGGTGACCCGAGGCGTGAACGTGGGCCTTAGTTGGTTCCGCCCAAGGCTCACCTACACCTTCAACTACAGCTACAACAAGCTGATCACCGGTGATGACGACCCGATCATCCCGGCCTTCAACACGCCACTGAACAAGTTCAACGCCGGCTTCAATGCGCGAGACCGCAAGATCCCGTTCACCGATCTGAAACGGTTCGGATACGGGTTCAATTGGAAGTACGTGGAGGGCTACACCTTCGAGGGCTCGCCCCAGTTCACCGGCCCCATCCCCAGCTACGATATGGTGGATGCCCAAATGAGCGTAAAGTTCCCAAAACAGAACCTCACGGTGAAAGTGGGTGCCAGCAACCTCTTCGGGCTGGTGCCATTGTGGGACAAGAACGTACCGGAGGAGGACCGAGTGGATCGTGCCTTCAACAATGATGTCTACCTCGTGTACGGCGGTCCACGCATCGGGCGTTTGGCCTATGTGCAGCTCTCGTACGAACTCATTACCCGCTGAAATCGCTATCTTTCGGAAACCCGTTTCAAAAACAAAGAACCACATGACCAAAAATCTACTCCGTGCCATACCGCTCGCGGCATTGGCCCTCACCGTGCAGGTCCACGCACAGGACCGCTATCTGTCCGAGATATTCACGGATGCCCAGGTGACCATCACGAACGATGTGATCTTCGGCACGAACATCGACTTCCTGAGGTCCTCCTTCGCGGACCCCAATCTGTACGGCCCTGAAGTGATCCAGCTACAGACCTTGGTTTCCACGAGCCAGCCGATCCCGGCACCTTTCTTCGACCCCCAGGATCCCAGCACCGTGGTGAAGGTGGAGGCCCTGAAAATGGACATTTACGAGCCCGACCAAGCCGTGGATGGAGAGAACGCCCGTCCCGTATTCATCTTCGTACACACCGGCAACGCCCTGCCCCCACCCTTGAACGGCAGCCCCAACGGTACGCGCAAGGACAGCAGCGCGGTGGAGATCTGCAAGCAGATGGCACGCCGTGGCTATGTTGCGGTGAGCATGAGCTATCGCGCTGGGTGGAACCCGCTGGGAAGCACCGTGGAGATCCGCCGCGGCACCTTGCTCAATGCCATCTATCGCGCCATCCATGACGTGAAGCAGTGCGTACGCACCATGAAGGCAACTGCTGCGGGAGCCAACATCTATGCGATCGACGCGAGCAAGATCATCCTGTACGGCGAGGGCACGGGTGGATACATCACATTGGCGACAGTGACCCTGGATGATCCCTCGGAGCTCTTGATCGATAAATTCCTGCCCGACCCCTTCGAGCCTGATGTGAGCTATGTGGACTCAACCACGGTGGGTAACATTGAAGGCTTCGGTGGCTCGTTGACGCTCTACCGCCCCAATGGCTTTGACAGCGATGTGAACTTCTGCGTGAACGCCGGTGGTGCGTTGGCGGATACCAGCTGGCTGGCCCCGGGCGATGTGCCCATGGTCTCTTTCCATACCGTGTTCGACCCCTTCGCACCGTTCGGTGACGGCATCGTGATCGTGCCCACCACCGGTGAGCAAGTGGTGCCCGTGCAGGGCAGCAACGTGTTCATGGAATTGGTGAACCAATACGGGAACAATTCCAGCTTCACCAACCTGGTCGGAAATGATCCCTATACCACCCGTGCACGATCCCTCTATGACACCGATCAAACGCACGGTACCAACACCGTTCACATCAATGCGAACAACGAAGGACTGTACCCCTTGGTGACACCGAACTGGCCAGCCCAAATACCGGGCACCTTGGAGGAAGCCAGCCCTTGGCAGTGGTGGGACCCGGATGGCGCACTTGCACAGACCGTGGTTGCCCCCGGTCCTCCGCCCATTACGGCCGGTCAGGCCAGCCAGGCCAGCAATCCGAACTTCGGCCCCGGCAAAGGCCGCATGTACATCGATACCATCATGGGCTACATGAATCCGCGCATCGTTTGCGCGTTGGACCTGGGCCCGTGCGGCTTGGTGTCCATCGCTGACAGCGATCCCATCGCGGTGGGCGTGGAACTCTTCCCTAATCCCGCTCATGATGTGGTGCGGATCAGCAGCGCGACCGCGACCATCCGCATGGTGGATGTGTACGACATCAACGGTCGCCGCGTGCATTCGGAGAACGTGGAGAACAAGGCATTCAACCTGCACCGCTACGACCTGAAGGCTGGAGCCTACTTCGTTACCCTCACCTTCGACCAAGGCACGGTGACCCGGAAGTTGATGCTGGATTAAGTATACCGTTATCCTCTCTTGAAAGGGCCGCTGATCAGCGGCCCTTTCTTGTTGGCCTCAGCGTTACCCCTCTCTCGTGCGCTCTTCACGCGGAGCGTCCGTTCATCACAAAATAGTACTTTGTTTTGCATAGTACCATCCTACGCCCATATATTTGCATCGTCAGCTACCGGGCACCACCCAATGGCAGCATAGAAGACCAAGCGATGAAAGTGGAGAACACCAAGGCACAGATGCGCAAAGGCGTACTGGAGTATTGCATCCTGTCGCTATTGGCGTCGGAGGAGATGTATCCCTCGGATGTGATCGCGAAGCTGAAGGACGCCAAGCTGATCGTGGTCGAAGGCACGCTCTATCCCCTGCTCACCCGGTTGAAGGATGCCGGATACTTGGCCTACCGCTGGGAGGAAAGCCGTTCGGGGCCACCCCGCAAGTATTACAAATTGACCCCTGTAGGCCGTAAATTCCTCAAGGAACTCGATGAAACTTGGGACGACCTCGTGCAAGCCGTGAAGAAAGCCACCCGCAACAACCCCTCGTAACGCCACTCAAGAATGAAGAAGACATTCACCGCAAACCTCAATGGGACCGTGTTCCACATTGAAGAGGATGCTTACGACCAGCTGCAACGCTACCTCGCCAATATCCGGGCGAAGTTCAGCGGCAGTGCCGAAGCCGAGGAGATCATGGCGGACATCGAGGCACGCATCGCCGAGCTCTTCCATGAGCGTCTACAAGGGCGCCAAGCCGTTTCCATGGCCGATGTGGACCACGTGAAGCAGGTGATGGGCCAGCCGGAGGATTATGTGGACGGAGATACTACCGACGGCCCTGCCGACACCGAGGAGCGCGCCTACCGCCACTATGGACCACGCAAGCACAAGCGCCTCTTCCGCGATCCGGACGACCGCTGGCTGGGCGGGGTGATCAGTGGCCTGGCGAATTATTTCGGTACCGATCCGCTCTGGTTCCGCATCGCCTTCATCGTGGTGCTGATAGCGGGCTGGGGGTCACCGGTGTTGATCTACCTGATCATGTGGGCACTGATCCCCGAAGCGATCACGGCAGCGGAAAAACTGGAAATGCACGGTGAGGAAGTGACGGTGGACAACATCAAACGCAAGTTCGATGAAGGTGCGGAGCGCTTCAAGAGCGGGGCGGAAAAGGTGGCCAGTGAAGCCCGTGAGATGGGACGCAAATACTGGCACCGAAGCAGTGGTCCCCGCAGGGACATGGGCTACCGTGCCGAGAGCGTGGGCCATCGGGTGCTCGATATCTTGGGCAAAGTGGTGGGTGCATTCCTGCTTTTGCTGGCGATCATCCTCGGCCTTTCGCTTATTGCCGCGCTGCTGAGCGGCACGGCCACTTGGACCAACGGTGCGTTCACCGGCGGCACGGGGCTGATGGGACTGATGGGCTTCATTTTCCCCAGTGGTGGGCAGGCGGTGGGATTCTTGCTTTCTACAATTGTCCTGGGACTGGTCCCCGTGGTATTGATCCTGCTCGCGGCTCTCTGGCTGCTATTCCGGGTCCGTACACCGCGTTGGGCCGGCTGGGGCCTTACCACGTTGTTCATCGTTGCCTTGGTGGCCGCCACTTGGTTCAGCATCCGCCTCGCCGCCGATTTCCGGGCAAAGGGTGCTGAGCGGACCCCGATGTCCATACCCACCCCGGCGAATGGTGTACTGGAGGTAAAGCTGGATAATGGGGACAACACCACGTCCTCATTGGGTTGGGGCTACCGCCGAGGCATCGTGCAGTTCGACATGGACTTGGTGAAGTTCGATGGGGAACTTGTTCACCTGCGCTTTGCCCGCCTGCAAGTACAACAAAGTCCGGACAGCGCGTTTCACCTGTTCACCGAGCGTATCGCACGTGGCTATTTGCCTGAACAGGCCAAGGAACGAGCCAAGCACATCCAGACCAACTACGTGTGGAGCGACGTTGACGGGCTGAGCCTCTCTAGCCTGTACACGATCCCTGTAGGTGACAAGATGCGCGCACAGCAGGTGATCCACATCCTACAGGTCCCACTGGGTGGTAAAGTGTATTTCGCCCCGGGTACCAAAGCCTTGATGCACGATCTGTGGGATGGGTTCAACGACGACCACGAACTGGAAACCGACATGGCAGGAGGTACATGGGAGATGACGACCCGAGGGTTGCAGGAAGTAAAGCGCGGAATGGATCAACCTTCACAGCCACCGGTAGCACCGGCATCACCGAAGCGGGATGACCCTTCAGCGGATGCGACCTCGCTCCGTGCTCCCCAGCAGGATCCCGCCTATCCGAACCTGTTCCACCTGCTCACGAATTTCGCTCGGATCTAGCATTCAGTGCCGCGAGCGCGACGAGGGGTTTCGTTCCACCGGCCAGCGACGGCCCCGGGATCCTTTCCGGGGCCGTACGCCTTTCCATTCTCCACGTTACAGCACCTCTGCGTCTCCGCGCCTCTGCGTCCCATCCTCTTCAACATAGCTCTGCCATCCACTGCCAGTGCCGAACTTCGCGCCCCCAAGACCGAACACCATGACCAAGGCCTCCAAGATCAAGTCCTTCGACCCCAACACGCCGGGCGATGCCAACGCGGGTATGTACGGCCTTCCCTTCACGGCGGAGGAAAGCGATATCGTGCTTGTTCCCGTTCCATGGGAAGTGACCACGAGCTACGGTGGTGGTACCGCACAGGGGCCGGCTGCCATTCTGGACGCGTCGTTCCAAGTGGACCTGTTCCACCCCGAGTTCGCCGACCTGTGGAAGCGCGGTATCGCGATGGACGAGATCCCCGAGGCCCTGCTGAAACAGAGCGAGGCCCTGAAGAAGGAAGCCGCCCAGGTGATCGATGTGCTGGTGCACGGTGGGACCGAGGCAAAGAAGGACCGCGCGGCGAAAGCCTTGAAACTGGTGAACGAGGAAAGTGCCGTAATGGAAGAATGGGTGGAGCAGCGCACCGGCTACTGGCTGGACCAGGAGAAGATGGTGGGTCTAGTGGGAGGCGACCACAGCACGCCATTGGGCTTCTACCGCGCCTTGGCACAGCGCTATGAAGGGTTCGGCATCCTGCACCTGGATGCGCACCTCGACCTACGGAATGCCTACGAGGGGTTTTCCGGAAGCCATGCAAGCATCATGTACAACGCGTTGGCCATTCCCGAAGTGGAGACCATCGTTTCGGTGGGCATCCGCGATTTCTGCGAAGAGGAGGCCCGCGTGTTCGCCAGGGAGGAAATGCGCGTGCGCATCCACCGCAGCGCGGAGCTCCGGCGCGAGCAGTATGAGGGAATGACCTGGCAGGAACAATGCGACCGGATCATCGGGCAATTGCCGGAATACGTACACATCAGCTTCGACATCGATGCCTTGGATCCCTCGCTCTGCCCGAACACCGGGACACCCGTTCCGGGAGGATTCGCCTTCGAGGAGGCCACCTACCTCCTCTCCTGCTTGGCGGCCAGTGACCGCAAGATCATCGGCTTCGACCTCGTGGAAGTGACGCCGGGACCGACCGGGGATTGGGACGCGAACGTGGGCGCCCGGCTCCTGTGGCACCTCTGCGGCGTGATGGCGAAGACCCAGTAGGTGGTTCCCGCCTTCCCAGGTTGAACCGGTCGGTCATGGAATCCGGATGAGCGCAATGGAGCCCGCTGAAGAGAAGGATCCCCATGGAACGGAACTGCCGGACCAGCTCCTGCTCTTCGATGGGGTATGCAACCTGTGCAACGGTTTGGTGCGCTTCATCATCCGGCATGACAAGCATCAGCGGTTCCGATTCGCACCCCTGCAGGGACCCGCTGGAAAGCGGGTATTGCAGCACCATGGATTGAACTCCGGGGCGTACGACACATTGGTCTACCTGAGAAATGGCGCAGCACTCACCCGGTCCACCGCAGCGTTGAACGTTGCACGGGACCTCGGCGGTGCCTGGAGGATGGCCTACGTGCTTATTTGGATCCCCCGATGGATCCGGGATGCGGTATACGACCTGGTGTCCCGCCGTCGCTTTCGTTGGTTCGGGAAACGGGAGGCTTGCATGGTTCCCGACCCAGGCCTGCGGTCGCGCTTCCTGATGTGAGCCGGTCGGGGCTTCGGAAGTTCGTGCGCCATGCGGACAAACCGGCCCAAAGCGTTGCCAGCTCCCCGGTTCCGGGCAAAAACCGCTTTCCCGTGCCTCCGGTTCCCTCACGCCCGGCCCCTCTCGTCCTGGGCCTGCATCACCAGCAGAGGAACGTTCGTATGGAGCGCCAGGCGCTTCGCCGTGCTGGTCTTGAACAACCCCTCGAAAAAGCCGGTATGGCGATGCAGTACCGCGATCATGTCCGCCCCTTCCTGTTCAGCCAGATAATCGATCGCGCCGGCCACGTCCTCTCCTTCGGTTGCCATAAAGCGGTGCGGGACCGCCTGGAGCAGCTCTTCATACATCGCGATGATCTCCGGGTCGGGCACGTCGTCCTTATGCCGCAGCACATGCGCCAAGATGATCTCCGCCCCCGCACTCAGGGCGATGTGCAGCAACATGCGCGTTCCCGCCACTTCCACTCCCTTCTGATCATCCGCGAAAAGGATCCGGCTCACGCTCCTCACTTCGGTCTTGTTGGGCACCACCAGCACCGGAAAGTTGCTGTGCTTCACCATTGCAGCGGCATTGCTGCCCAGCAGTCCCGCGCCGGAACGGCCTTGGGTACCCATCACGACCAGGTCCGCCTTCCTCTCCTTGCCCAGGTCGTTCAGCATACTCTGCAAGGGGCCGTAGATCACTTCGGTGGCCAATGGTTCCTTTCCGAAAAGACCCGAAACCCGCAATCGTTCTTCCCAATCGCGCATACCCTCCGCAGCGGCCTTGTACAGTTCGGGCCCCATGCCCGCCCATGGCGTGATGGAGGGGTCAGCGTCCAAATAGGTATGGACCAAGGTATAGGAGACGTCCTTCGTTCCGAACAAACGTGCTGCGTACGCGCCCGCATGGAAGGAGTTGTCGCTGAAATCAGTGGGGAGAAGGATATTTACCATGATGGGGGATATGGATGGCAAACTTAGCCGACAGCACGGTCCCGGCATCCCTGTATCGTGGGACCTGATGAAGATCATTCACCGGACCGGGGAGTTCCGCTATCCTTGGCCGATGGCTTTGTTGCTTGACCATGTCCCCATGGCCGGAACGATCGAAACGCTCGATGAATTGGTACGCATCCTTGATCTGGAATCGCGACCTGCCGGCTATACCGATGCATTGCTGCGCTCGTCCATCCCGCCCGAGGCTTTGGAACCGTTCTGCCAGTGGAACTCGCGCCACTACGTCCGGCAGTGCATCCACCGCACACGCGAGCATGAGCTGCTGTTGATCTGCTACGAACCGGGCCAGCGCACCAGCATCCACGACTACGACAGCCAGATGGCGTGGATCAAGCCGCTGATGGGCATGGTGCACGAGGAACGTTTCAAGATCGGGACGAACGGCACCTTGAAGCGGCACGGCCAGCGTACACTGGAACCGGGGCAGCTGGCCTACATGGCCACCAAGAGCTGCATCCATCGCCATTCCAATCTGGGGACCACCCGCGCGATCACGCTCAATCTCTACGCCCGCCCCATCCGGCGCTGGCGTGTTTACGATGAACGAACGGGACTGGCCTCCCTTTCAGGCACCACGGAGACCGGAGGCGAATAACTTCGCCGCCGATCAATGTCACACGAGGAGTCCAATGTAGACCCGGTCCATTTGGAGCGGGTACGTGAAATGCTGTTCAGCACGGCCGCGGAAGGCTTGGTGCTGGTGGACGGTTCGGGCACCATACGCATGCTCAACCCGCGCTTGCTGGAGCTTTTCGGATATGAGGAGGGCGAGTTGCTGGGCCGATCGATCGAACTGCTGTTGCCGGAGAGCTTTCGACGCGCCCATGTGGCCCATCGCAAGGAGTACAATGCCAAACCTGCCAAACGCCACATGGGCCGCGGGCGCGAGCTCAATGGCCTGCGGAAGGACGGGACCATTTTCCCCGTGGAGGTGGGCTTGAACCATTTCACCGTGGAGAAGGAGCGCTACGTGATGGGCTTGGTAACGGACATCAGTGAGCGGCGCAAGGCGGAAGAAGAACTGCAACGCAACACGGCGGAGCTGGAAAAGCGCGTGGAGGAGCGTACGGCCGAACTGGCCAAGGGAGCCCGTGCGGTGGAGATCGCCTACGAGCGGGAAAAGGAGCTCAACGCCCTGAAGTCCCGATTCGTCTCGATGGCCTCGCACGAGTTCCGCACGCCGCTCAGCACCATCATGGGTTCGGTGGACCTCATTGCGCGGTACACCGAGGGCCCCGGCAACGAGAAGGTGGAAAAGCATGTTCAGCGGATCCGGACCAAGGTGCGCGACCTCACCGCGATCCTCAACGACTTCCTGTCCTTCGAACGGCTCGAGCAGGACGATGTATCATCGGTGCCCGAGGAACTGGATATCGTGCATTTGTGCATCGGCCTGCTGGAGGAACTGCGCGGCATGGCCAAGGCGGGGCAGGCACTGGAGTACGACCACTCCGGGGACGAACGCTCGATACTGATGGACCGGAGCATGCTGGTGAACACCATCACCAACCTGATGACCAACGCCATCAAGTACTCCCCCGAAGGAAGTCCGGTGACCTTGCGGACAGCCGTAGACGACGACTGCCTGCGGATCGTGGTGATCGACCGCGGCATCGGCATTCCCCTCGCCGACCAGGAGCACCTGTTCGAGCCGTTCTTCCGCGCGCAGAACGTGCTCACCATCCAAGGTACCGGCCTGGGCCTGCACTTGGTGAAGCGCTACCTGGACCTGATGGGCGGCGAGATCAGTTACTCCAGTACGCCCGGGCAAGGCAGCACCTTCACCGTGCGGATCCCCGAAAAACAATACAAACCATGAAGACCATCCTGCTTATTGAGGACGACGCGGACGTGCGCGACAACACGGCCGAGATCCTTGAACTGGCCCACTACCGCGTGCTGAAGGCGGAGAACGGGAAGATAGGTGTTGACCTCGCCCGGAAGGAACTCCCGGACCTGGTGCTCTGCGATATCATGATGCCCGAGCTTGATGGCTACGGCGTGCTCCACATGCTGGGCCGATCGCCGGAAACCGCTGAGATCCCCTTCATCTTCCTCACTGCCAAGGCCGAGCGCAGCGATGTTCGCAGAGGCATGGACCTGGGGGCCGACGACTACCTCACCAAGCCCTTTGAGGAGAGCGAACTGCTCAACGCCATTGAGGGTCGCTTGAGGCGCAGCGACCTGTTCCGCAGGGGCTTTGATCGCTCCCTGAACGGGCTGAACGATTTCATGGAGCAGGCGCGCGGGATAAGCGCGTTGCAGGACCTGAGCAAGGACCGCAAGGCCAAGGCCGTGGAGCGGAAGGGGATCCTTTTCCACGAGGGCGATGAAATGCGCAACGTTCCCTTTCTCGTCTCTGGTAAGGTGCGCACCTTCAAAGTGAACAACGACGGCAAGGAGTTCGTCACGGGCCTGCATATCCCGGGCGACTTCATCGGCTACTTGGGCATGATCGAGGGTGGCCATGCCATGGAGACCGCCGAGGCCATGGAAGAGAGCGAAGTGGTGCTGGTGCCGCGCGAGGACCTGCTCCGCTTGCTCTATCGCGATCGCGATGTTTCGATGCGCTTCATCCGCATGCTCACCCAGGAGATGGGCGAAAAACAGGAACGATTGCTGCAGTTGGCCTACGCCAGCGTACGCCAGCGCGTGGCCCAAGCACTGATGCAGCTTCACGACCGCTTCAGCCCCGACCAGTCGGACAACCTAGGGGTACGCATCAGCCGCGACGACCTTGCCGCCATCGTGGGCACGGCCACCGAATCGCTCATCCGCTGCCTTACCGACCTGAAGGACGAGGGCCTGATCACCACCCAAGGCCGGGACATTCGCATCGCCGACCGGCGCGGGCTGGCGCGGTTGGGGAACGCTTGATCATCGCGGTCATCCCGTGCGCCGTAAAAGGGTTGCTTACATTGTCATCTCCCCAACGACCGCTTCACCCCGGATAGCACGTTCCCTTGAACCTCTCCTCCAGATGCATGCTCGCTCGCTTACCATTCTCGCGTTCCTCCCCCTGTTCGGCACCTTCGCGCAGCTACCCTTGGCCATTCCACCCGCGCTGGAGCAGGACACCTTCCTGCTTGATGTGCAGGAACACACCCACCAGTTCTATCCCGGAGTGAACACCCCCACGCTGGGGGTGAACGGGGAATACCTCGGCCCCACATTGATCTTCCAACGCGGCGATACGGCCCGGCTCCGCGTACACAACGGGATGTCACAGATCACCACCATGCACTGGCACGGCATGCATGTGAGCGGTGACCAGGATGGTGGCCCGCAGCGCGTGATCGACCCCGGAACGGACTGGAACGTGAAGTACAACGTGGCGAATCCGGCCGGCACCTACTGGTACCATCCGCACCCGCACATGCTCACCGGCACACAGGCCACGCGCGGCATTGCGGGCATGATCATCGTGCGCGACGATGAGGAGAACTCACTCGACCTGCCCCGCACTTACGGGGTGGACGATATCCCCGTGGTGATCCAGGACCGTCGCTTCCTTTCCAACGGAGCATTCGTTGTGGGACCCTATGGCGACTCCCTGCTGGTGAACGGCACGCCGCATCCCTATATCGACCTTCCCGCCCAAGTGGTCCGCTTACGCTTGCTCAACGGTTCCAATTCCCGTGTCTACCGCATCGGGCTTCAGGGCGACAGCACCTTCCACATGATCGCGGGCGATGGTGGACTGCTCAATGCCCCGGTACCCTTGCAACGCATCGACCTCAGCAACGGCGAGCGGGCCGATATCCTCCTTGACCTCACCGGCCTGGATGGGGATAGCCTGCTGCTGATGAGCTTCGGCAGCGAACTCGCCCAGAGCGTGCCGGGGAGCGACAACATCCTCTGGGAGACCAGTGCCCTCAACGGCATCGACTTCCCCGTACTGCGCATTCGCGTGCAGGCACCGACGCCGGCCCCCGTCACCAACGTACCCGCCACACTGGGCAACGCGTTGCCCATTCCGGAGAACACCGCCGTGCGCACCCGGGTGAAGACCATCACCGGCAACGGCATGGTGGGCATGGGCATGTTCCTGATCAATGGTCTGAGCTTCGACCTGAACCTGATCAATGATTCGGTCCAGCTGAACGCCACGGAGATCTGGACCTTCGTGAACAACTCCAACATGGCGCATCCCATGCACATTCACGGCGTCTCCTTCTTCGTGCTGGACCGCAACGGCATTCCCCCGGCGCCTGAGGAGGCGGGGGCCAAGGATGTGGTGCTCGTGAACACCGGTGAAACGGTGCGCACGATCATGCGCTTCGATCACCCCACCAATGGTTATCCGTACATGTACCACTGCCACAACCTGATGCACGAGGACCACATGATGATGTTGCAGTTCATCGTGACGGACCAGGGTCAGGGACTCACCGATCGGACCAAGGGTGCGTCGATCCATGCCTTTCCTTCGCCTACCTCAGGCACGCTCCGCTACCAGGCCACCTTCGCGATCAACGAGTTGGTGCTGACCGACCAGCTCGGTCGTGTTGTGGTGACGCGACAGGTTGCGAACACGAAGGAAGGTTTCCTTGACCTGGGCAGCATGCCCTCCGGGGTCTATGTGCTTTCGCTCAGGGGATCCGGGGAAGTGGCCCGCAGCACGGTGGTGCGCGAGTAGCTCGTCAATTGTTCAAGGCCCCTTGCTCGATCCAATCGTGGATGGTCTGCAGTTCCTGGAACGAGAGCGGGGTGCCGCTCGGTGGCATGTTCAAGCCGTACGTATCCGATCCGGAGACCTTGTGCCAAAGCACGGATGCATCCAGGTCACCGGGCACCACGCGGATGGCCGGTGCATGGTTGGAACTCGTGACATTGACCAAATTGGCATAGGCATAGGGTACACCTAGATCGAGGTCGGCCATGGTCGGGTGGCAATTCCAACAATGCGCGGTGAAGATCGGCACCACTTCGGTACTGAAATGGACGGTATCCACCAACGTTCGCGGGATGTACACAGGGCCTTCATCCTTGGCGCAACCGACCAGGAATACCAGTATGGATGCCAGAACGACGGGTATTGAGGAACGACGATCCATTAGCGGGGCATCTTGGGTTTTACGAACAGGGTCCGCGCAATGTTGAAGCCGAGGAGAATCTGCCCCTGATCGTAGGGGATCACGGGTGATGTGTAGAGGCGTTGTTCGATGATCTCCGAGCTTGTTCCGATGATGATCTGGAACACATGGCCCAGCGTGGCGAGTTCATAGGCGATCGATGCCGGGTCCAGTTGGTTGTTCGGCGAGCGGCCTGCCACCACGGGCGCATACTCGAAGAGGATGGAACCCTTGATGCTGACCTTGACCCGACCACTGAGCGGAACGGCAAGGGTGAGGTTTTCCTCGCCCTTCGGCGCGAGGTTCCGGTACACTGCCACGCCTGCGGCCTGCAGGGAAAGCACATCGTTGAAGCGGCGTGCCACGATCACCTGGGTGTTATAGGACATCCGGTGCTTGAAGGCGTACACGAAAGGCGTGGTCCCATCGGCGAAATAGATGTCGCTACCCACGGTCGGAAAGTCATCGGTCATTATTCCCGCGTCGAAAAAGCCGGTCACCGAGACGGGCATCCGGTCATCAACGGTTTGACGGAGGATCCGCGCCTTTCCTGCCAGATCCACCACCTTCCCGTTCTTGGAGCGGCCAATTTCCAAATGCATGCGGTCGGACACCGCGTACTGGAACCCGAACCGGATGTTGGCCGGAAGGTCCAAGCCCAGGAACTGCTTGTAGGACTGCTCATCCGGAGTGATCGCCCCGAAGCGGTGCTGTATCATGAACCCGAAGGAGCGTTTCCGTGGCACCACTTCAATGGTCTGTGCATTGATCACCTGTGACCAGGAGAATGTGTTTGTGACCAATTCCGGCGCTTCCCCTTCCTGGGCGGAGAGTCCGTTCGCCCCCAAGACCAGGAGGGCGAGGAGCAAAGGACGACCGCAACGTTGATACCTGTTCATTTCGGCTTAGCGGGTCCAAAGGTTCGGATATAGTGGGCCACCGCCCAGCGCTGCTCGCGGGAGATCACCTGCTCGTACGAGGCCATTTCACCCCGCCCGTGAGTGATCTTCCAATACAGTGCGCCGTTGGATTGCGCTTGTACAGTGCTTGATCCGAGGTCGGCGGGCTTCACGGTCAAGACTGAAGCATTGGGGCCATCTCCGCTCCCGCCCATGCCATGGCAGTTCCAGCACAAGGATTCGAAGATCTTCTTGCCCTTGGCGACCGCCTTGGGATCGTTGGCCAGTGGATCCACCAGGGCGTCGGCCGATCTGGGAGCTTTCCAAGGCTCGCCTCCACCGGGAGCCCGGAAGGCATAGATCACAAAGAGAAGGAAGATCGGTATCAGCTTGCGTACCATGGTCTTACGGTTGATTTAGTGCGAGTCCGGACGGGGTGGCTTGCTCATCGAGCTTGCTCAATGCCATGGCGGCGCGTGCATGCCCGGGTTCCAGCGCGAGCGCACGAAGTAGGCTGGTACGCGCAGCGATCGAGTCCCCGGTACGCGCTTGGGCCACCCCCAAGGTGTAGAACACGTTGGCATCGTCCGGTCGCAGTTGCGTGAGGCGTGCATACTGGACCATGGCCTCGTCCCAGCGACCCTGGCGGAGTAGGATGGCACCCAGATTGTTCCTGACCATGGCCTCGTCCGCACCTTTGCCCAAGGCCCGTTCGAGGTACTGGACCGCAGCACCCTCCTGCCCGGCAGCATGTTCCAAGGCGGACATGGCCAATAGGGGTCGCGGATCGTTCGGCAGGGCCTCTATCGCAGTGTTGAATTCGCGCCGTGCCGACTCCGCATCGCCTGTTGCGGCCAGCTCGCTTCCCACATGGAGCGCCGCGCTCCCCAACAACTCCTCATCCCTGCTGTGCGGTCGGGCCACGCCCAAGGCCAGTGCCGTCCTCCAATGCTCGAGGGCCTGCACCTTGTCCCCGGCGGACATGGCCATTTCGCCCAGGCGATAGCGGGCTTCCACATGGGCGGGATCCTGCTCAACGATCCCCTGGAGCAAGGTCCTTGCCCGTGGGGCATCGCCGGCCAGCAGATGGAGGTTGGACAACTCCTTCCGCTCGTCGATCGGTGCGACCATGCCAATTGCAAGGGCTTTTTCGTAGTGTGCAATGCCTTCCTTCAGCAAGCCCCGGTCCATGGTACCAATGGTGGTCGCCATGCCCAATTGCTTGAACACGGACCGCCCCTTCCAAACGTGGAACTGGACAACGGCGCTGTGGGCAAGCACCAGTAGCGTGGCCAGAACGAGGACCCGGAAAACATGGCCCGCAGGTTGGAGCCGTCCATTGGCCTTCAGCACCACGCCCCTGAGCTGCAGGGCCGATGATCGGATGGACCGCCAGCCCAGCAGAAGCAGGTAGGCCGTACATACCGCCAAGCCCACCGCCAACAAAAAGGGCACGGCATCGTAGAGCCCGCGGAACACGAACACGCTGACCAGGAAGGTGAAGAGCATGAACAGGTCCTCCCGCCACGTGAAGCTGAAGCGACCGGAATAGGCCCCGAGCGGATGCCCTTTCCTGAAGAGGGGCGGCTTGCGGAAGCCGTAGGTGATCGCCTCCTCGGGGCAGGCGGCGATGCAGTCCAGGTCCTTCAGGCAGCGCGGATTGGTCACCATGCCGTGCTCGGCCAATTCCTTGTGGACGAGGATGTCCGATGTGCAGGCCTTGGTACACAAGCCACATGCGGTGCAATCAGTGGCCACCTTGAGGGCAATGCGCCCCGGTGCGAACTGGTCGGCGATCCCGAACAGCGCACCGTAGGGGCAGGCTTGGAAGCAGAACCCCCGGCTGCCCAGGAGGTAAACGATCACGAAACCACAGATGAAGAAGGTGAGCACGGCGATGCCCGGAGGCGGCAGGTTCCGCCAGAAATTATCCGTGGTGAAGGATGACCAGCGCGATCCACCGGCCTCCACAACGGCCATTTCAGGGGCGCCTATGCCGTGGAACGCGGAAAGGAGCTGCGGCCAGATGAACAGGTAGAACATCACCGCAAGCGGCAACCAGATCAGGGTGCGCGAACGGATCGGTTGACGCTTGATGCGGAGCTTGTCCATGATCCAGCCGCAAGCGTCCTGCAGGGCCAGGATATGGCAACCCCATGAGCAGAAAAAGCGCCCGAACACCAGCGTGGCCAACATGACGAGGGCCATGAGGATGAAGCCCGCCGTGACGATCCCTTGGTGGATCGTGTACATCACCTCGTTGAACTCCAGCGGCGCGAGCGTTCTTCCGCGCAATTTCCAATGCACGAAATGGGCGATGAAGAGCACATGGATCCCGACCAGACTGGCGGTGCGCCACCCCCCGAATGATCGTGCCTTTGTGCTGCTCATGAATCCGCTTTCACTGGGAAGGATGACCTACTGGACCACGACCCTTCGCTGGAAGACGCGTCCGTCGATGCGCAGGGTCAGGTTGTACATGCCCGCTGCCGCCCCCGTCACATCCATCGAATGGACCAATTGGCCAGCCGGGGCAAGGATACGCTCTTTCACGACACTACGGCCCATCATGTCCGTCAGGTCCAATTGAACGTCGGAGTTGGACAGCACGTGGAGGGAAACGGAGAACTGCCCGTTGCTCGGATTGGGCTGGACCTCAAAGCCGCGCAACGCCAAGGGTTCATCGATCCCCGTGCAGATCTCCACATCCACGGACACTGTGGTCGCCGGGCTAACGCAGGATCCGGCTCCCTCCTCCACTTCCCAATCGTAGAAATAGTAGTAGTAGCCGGTGCCGCTACTGGCCGTAGTGATCGTGGCCACCCCCCCGATGTCGTATGGATAGGAGGTACCGCCCGTGCTTCGCCAGAGGTCCGTTGTGCCGCTCACGGTAAGGAGGTAATTGTCTCCGGGAAGGATATCGAAATCCAAGTCCATGCGCGATTCACCGGCGGGGACGTTCGCCGAGCGCGTGGCCCGCATCACGCCGATCGCATCCACCAGCTCTATCGTCCTGTACCCGGCACTGCCGGCGTAAAGCTTTACGGAGTTCAGGCGGAAGCTCCTATGCGCGTCGAACTTCAAGTACTGCCCACCGACATGGTAGCCCCCTCCCCCGGAATTGTCGCTCTTGCCTCCGTAAGAGACCTGGCCCGGACTCGTCTCCACATCGACCACGGAATACGTGGTGGAAGCGTAAAGGGACGGGGTGATGAACTGCGGGCCCGTTCCCACCTGATTATCCGTAGCATCGTACCAAACAGCGTTCGCGGCGGTGGTGGTCAGAACCGCGGACCCGCCTTCGCAAACTACCGCGCCATCAGCCGTTGGTGCGGGAGCCTGCGCCAATCCGGTAACGGTGAACGGTGCGGATGTGGCCGTACCGCAATAGCTGGTGACCTGTACCGTGTACGTACCCGGGTCAGCCATGATGGAACTCGTTGTGGCCCCGTTGGACCAGAGGTAGCTCACACCGGCACTGGCCTGCAGGCGCACCTGGCCGCTCGGGCACACGAACGCCTGCTCATCGCAATGGATCGCCGCCACGGGGCTGGAGCCGGGTTGCTGGGTAAGTGTGATCGGGACGGCCGTCCAGTTGTTCGTGTCGTCCTCCTCCACCACCACGTCCAGCGGATCCACCTCGTACACGATCCAGTAATCGCCATTGCACGCGCCGCTAGGAATGTCGATCCACATGCCGTCGAGGTATTCGCTGTAGATGTCCGTGTAACCGGAGGAAATGCCCTGGCGCAACATGCTGCACCCGTAGTTCCCGCCACCCAGGCCGAAATTCGGAAAGTCCGATCCGTGCAAAGTAGTGCCTGCGTTGACCACGGTGTTGTCGTCCTTGCAATGGTGTTCGACCGCCCCATCGGAGCAGGTATTGTAATCCATCAGGCAGAAGCCCAGCTTGTAGCCGGAATTGACGATCGGCCAGTCCCGTGGATCGCTCACGCCAGGCTCCTGAACCCGCAAGCTATAGACCCCCCATTGATCGTAGTGCGTATGTCCGTGGGTGGGGTGATAGGTCATCCCTTGCGGCATCAGGCGCTCATAGCTGGTCATCGTCGATCCGTTCTTGTGGAAGATCCGCTGGGTGGTGAGCTGCTTTGCCGTACCGCCGTTGGGGCAGGCGAATTGCTGCTGCGCATTGGGGTCATATACCGCGAAGGTGTCCACCCCGCACACGAACCGGCGATAGCCGTTCAGGTCGGTACCGCGCACTTCCAAGGGGCCATGCCCGATGTTCGGTGTTGAACCGGTGACATTGATGCGCCCGCTCGACTCGTTCGGACCGGACAGGTAGTTGAGCAGGGCATACCACGAAATGGTCATGTCCGGCAACAGGTCGCATTCGTCGCTTCCATCAGGGCATACGCACGAGGTCGCGTTCGTATTGGTGCATTGCGCGGAGGCGTTCGGTGTGCTGAGGAAGATCAGCAGGAAGGCCGGGAGGGCGTGTAGCAGGTGCTTCATGGTACGATCGTTCGGTTGGAGGTTGTTGAATGAGGTGGTGTAGTGTGGTGTGAGCATACCCCTCTGTATGCAATATTAGATCATTCAGCCACCTTTTGTATGATGTGTGTCATGTTTTTATCAACGAACCGCACATGGATCATGAACGCCATGTATCTTTCCCGACGCTCCATACGCCCGCCGGAACACCTCAAATCGCCCAGCCGCAATGCATGCAGCCCCCACGGCGCTGCCCCGTACGCTCCTTCCAACAGTGACACATATCACATTCCAGAACAACCACGTGCCCTTCATTTGAACCAAATACCTCCAACAAGCATGCATCGCCCCTCTGCTCCGTTCCTTCTGCCAGTCCTTTTCGGGTTGAGCATACTGGCCACTTCGTGCGCGAAGGATGATCCCGCGACACCGGCCCCCGTGGCGCCTGCCAGCCCGGAGATCATGCGGGTCGCCCATGTGGTGGATGGCCTGCCGCTGACCTACGATACGCTGCTCTACACCAATGAGGCCGGTACAACCTTCAGCGTTTCCCGGGTGGAGTACTACCTGAGCGAGCTGGTGCTTATCGGCAGCGGCGGCACGGCCAACGACACCCTGCACGGTCCGTGGTACGTGAATGCGGCCGGCACCACGGACTTCGAGCTGACTTCCTTGCGCACGGGAACGTACAGCGGCGCCACGATGTTGCTTGGCCTGCCACCCGAACTGAACCTCACCGACAGCCTGCCCAATACGATCGAGAACATCAACATGGCATGGCCCGTTCCCATGGGTGGTGGTTACCACTTCATCAAGTTCGAGGGGCATTTCCTTGCCGACAGCGCACCACACGGCTTCGCCATGCACATCGGCAGGAATGCCTTCCTGCCCCATTGCGAGATGCCGCAGGGATTCACCATCACCGGAGGCGGGGGGAAATTGCTGCTCACCTTCAATCTCAACGAGGTGTTCCGCAGCCCGCACACCTACGATCTCGCTTCCGGCAACTATTCCATGGGCAGTGCGGTCCTGATGGGCCAACTGCGGGATAACTGCGCCAATTCCTTCACGATCGCGTACGAACCATGAACGGTCGCCTTCTTCCGAGCCTCGCCCTCGCCGCCATGTTCCTAGTGGCCGCCTGCACGCGCGATTCGGTGGATCCACCGCCAGCGGGCCACACCGCACGAACCCCGGTTGACCTCGCCGGACCGTGGTATTTCCCGCAGATGACCGTGCCGGCGAACAACCCCACCACCCTCGAGGGCATCCAACTGGGCCGCCGGCTCTACTACGACCCGCTACTGTCCACCTACGGACCGATGGCAGGCCGGTCATGCAGCAGCTGCCATTCCCAGGAACTGGGCTTCACAGTGCCCACCCCCCCGTCCAACTTCCTCAACGTACTGCCGCACGTGAACTTGGGCTGGAGCACGAACTTTCTTTGGAACGGCGAAGTGCAGGGAACCCTTGAGGACATCATGCGCTTCGAGGTGGAGGAGTTCTTCCAGGTGGATGTGAACCTGCTGCGGAACCACCCGGAATATCCGCAGCTGTTCCAAGCTGCCCTGGGCACCTCCTCCATCACACAGGATGATGTGGGCAAGGCCCTGGCCCAATGGTTCCGCAGCATGATCTCCTCCAACAGCCGCTTCGACCAATACCTGCGGCACGAGATCGCCCTCACACCTTCGGAGCTGAACGGAATGACGCTCTACCTTACCGAGACCGGCGACTGCTTCCATTGCCATGGCATACCCCTGCTCACCGACAATGCCTTCCACAACATCGGCCTCGATTCGGTCTTCACCGGTAGCGACCAAGGACGGTTCCTGGTAACGGGGAACCCCATGGACATGGGTGCCTTCAAGGCCTCCACCCTGAGGAACATCGCGCAGACGGCGCCCTACATGCACGACGGCCGGTTCGCCACCCTGGAGGAAGTGGTGGAGCATTACAATTCCGGCGTGAAGCCATCGCCCAGCTTGGACCCGATCATGACCAAGCCGGGAAAGGAGACCGGCCTTAACCTGTCGCCCCAGCAGAAAGCCGACCTGGTGGCCTTCCTCAACACCTTCACCGACCAGACCTTTCTCACGGACACCGCCCTCGCCAGTCCGTTCTGAAGGCGCCGCCAGCTAACTTGCCGGCCATGGGAATGGTACCTGCACCACCGATCGTACGGCTTGATGCGCTGATAGCCGAACACTGCAGCCCGGAGTGGCAAGAACTCCTCAAGGAGCGCAACACCAGGGTCACCTATCGCAAGGGCGAGCACATCTTCACCGATGGGCAGGTGGCCACGCACATGTTCATGATCCACAGGGGACGGGTGAAAGTGGTGACCCGCCAAGCGGGCGGCCGCGAACGGATCATCCGCATTGCCGGGGATGGCGAGGTGATCGGTTATCGCGCCATCGGGGACGAGCCCATCTATACCGCCACGGTGACGGCGCTCAGCGAGACCCGGATGAACACCATCCCCATGCCCCTCTTTCTCAGCACACTTCGGGCGAACAACCAGTTCTGCTATCACTTCCTGCTGTACTTCGCCGAAGAGATGAGGGTGCTGGACCAGGACATGCGCGACCTGATGGAGCTGGACGTGCCCCAACGCATCGCCAAGACGCTAATGCTCAACAGGGACGTCTTCGGCTTCGATGATAAGGACAAGCGGAAATTCGCATTCACACTGGCCCGCAAGGACATTGCCAGCATAGCCGATACCACCTATGAATCGGTGATCCGGAACTTGGCCGACCTACAGCGCAAAGGCATCATCCAACTGGTGGGCAAGGAGATCCGCCTGCTGAAGAAGCGGGAGCTGGAAAAGATGATGAAACCCTCCTGACCGGACCGGCAACCGAGCGGCAGGCACCTCATGGCAGCAGGATCTCAGTGACCTTCATCACTGACCGAATGAAACGCAGGTCGGACCTTCGCAATGGAATCCTCCAATACCTTTCCTACCTGAACCACCCCATCATGAACTACGCCATCACCCGCACGATCGAGAACACCGACATGGCCGCCCTGAAGGAGCGAACCGTGGAAGCCTTGAAGACCGAAGGCTTCGGAGTGCTCACGGAGATCGACCTGCAAGCCACATTGAAGAAGAAGCTCGACAAGGACCATCTGCCGCACGTGATCCTGGGTGCCTGCAACCCGGGGTTCGCGCACCAAGTGGTCACCCTGGAGCCGCTCATCAGCACCATGTTGCCGTGCAACGTCATCATCCGGCAATTGCCCGACGGCAAGCATGAGGTGGCCGCCATCGATCCGGCGGCAGCCATGATAGGCGTGCAAAATCCCGCCGTGGAACCCGTTGCTGCCCAAGTGCGCGATGCCCTGAAGCGTGTGATCGGGAAGGTCTAAGAACCTGTTCAGGATCCAAGCCCTCAGTGACTGTCCGTCCATCCGCCGGACGCCTTCCTTGGGGCTGGCACGGGACTCCTGGCATCCGGCCTGACCCACTTCCGGAAGAGGTCGGAAAGAAGGTGATCACCTTCATCGAGGCCCTGATGGGGCAATGGGAACGGCACGAAAAGAAGCACGAGGACGCACCACGGGAAAGGATCGCATTGCCATCCGATCGAAAGGCCAGGTCCATCTGCGACCTCGCCTGGCTCCAACCCGCACATTTCCTTGGTCGATCCGGCGATCGCAAATGGTGTAAATTGGCAACATGCTCCCCGGAAAGATGAACGATCGAAGTGCCCGGCCGCGCGGCCTTCCAACGTGCGGAACACGGATCCGCAAGATGCGCTTGATCGGCATGTCCGGCCTCCTTCTGCCGGCGCTGGCCTTCACGCAGGTGCTCCAACCGCTGGCCATCCCTCCCCTGCTGGACATGGATACGTTCGATCTGGTCGTGGACGACCATGTTCACCAGTTCTTCCCCGGAGTGAACACCACTACCTACGGCGTGAACGGGGTTGTGTTGGGTCCCACGCTTGTGCTGCATTCGGGTAGCATGGCGCACATCCGCCTGCACAATGAACTACCGGTGTGGACGAACATGCACTGGCACGGCCTGCACATATCCGGGGAGGCCGATGGCGCGCCACCGCGCCAGATCAACCCCGGCGAGACATGGGCCGTGGATTTCCCCGTGATGAACGCGGCCGCTACGTTCTGGTACCATCCGCATCCGCACATGATGACCATGGACCACGTGAACAAGGGCCTGGCGGGCTTCATCATCGTGCGCGATGACGCGGAGGCCGCATTGCAACTGCCGCGTACCTACGGCGTGGATGACTTCCCGATCGTGGTGCAGGACAGGAACTTTCTACCCAGCGGCGACTTCGCTTCCGGCCCTTACGGCGATACGGTACTGGTGAACGGTACGCCGAATGCCTACGTGGAAATGCCCGCCCAGATCGTGCGCCTGCGCCTGTTGAACGGTTCGAACGCGCGCATCTTCCGTCTCGGTTTCGATGACGGTCACGCCTTTCACGTCATTGGCAGCGACGGCGGCTTGCTGAACGGTCCGGTGGAAGTGGACCGCATGACCGTGAGCAACGGTGAACGATACGAGGTGCTGCTCGACCTGTCAGGCATGGAAGGCGACAGCCTTCTGCTGATGAGCTTCGGCAGCGAACTCACACCCACCATGCCGGGGGCATTCAATCCCACATGGGAGCCCAGCATCCTCAACGGGGTGGACTTTCCGGTGCTGCGCATACGTGTTACGGCCCCCACCACGGAACCGGTGACCACTATTCCGAACACCCTTACGCATGTGGAGTTGCCCGACCTCGCCGACGTGAGCCGCACGCGCTGGAAATCGTTCTCGGGATTCGGCACTCCGGGCTCGGGCATGTTCATGATCAACGACCTGATGTTCGACCTGGACGTGATCAATGATACCGTGCTGTTGGGTGCCACGGAACGTTGGGTAGTGGAGAACGCCACTGACATGGCCCATGTGTTCCACATCCATGGGGGCTCCTTCTACGTCCTCCAACGCAACGGCCAGCCCCCACCCGAATGGGAGCGAGGGGCCAAGGACGTGATCATGACGGACATGGCGGACAATGTGGAGTTCATCATGGAGTTCAACGACTATGTTTCGGACGGATGGCCCTACATGTACCATTGCCATAACCTGGTGCATGAGGACGGCATGATGATGCTGCAGTATATCGTGGTGGACCCGAACACGCACGTGGCCCCCGTTCCTGACGATGAAACCATGACCGTATTCCCATCACCCTTCACATCGTCGTTCACGTTCCAAACCGACTTCGCCGTGCGCGAGGTGCGCCTCAACGACATGCTCGGCCGCACGGTGCTACGGCAACCGATGGACGGGCGGACCCGCGGTGTGATCGATGCGCTCACGTTGCCCGCCGGCCCTTATGTGCTGCGTTTGAAAGGCGATGATCGTACCGTGCAGCGCGTGGTCGTCCGGGAGTAAGGGCTTGAGCTGTTCAAGGATCACTGGCCTGGCCGAAGGGAAGTGATCGTTCCGGGATTTCAATGCGCCGTTGGATGACTTCAAGGCGTATATGGAGTGTGAATTCTCGGCCTCAGGGTCCACTTCGTGAGACCCTGAGGGAGCTTCACTTCGTGAGACCCTGAGGGAGCTTCAGACCCTGAGGGAGCTTCCTGTCGATCTGATCAACCCCGCCCCCACTCAGCCCAGCTCGTGGCGGTCTCTTGCAGGCGCACCGCATACAGCATCTCCTTTTCCGGCAAAGCGTCCTGCAAGCGTTCCACGATGTCCAGCAACACGTTCTCGCAACTGGGCTGCCAAGGCGTGAAGCGCGTGCGACCGAACAGTTCGTGACCCGACGAGGCCTGATCACGATCTTTCTCGTGCAGCACCAAGGCATGGTCGTAATGCTCGATCACCGCCTTGTGTACAAGCTTCTTCAGCTCCGAGAAGTCGATCACCATGCCATCCTTGGGATGATCCGTCTCCTCCCGTGGATCGCCGACCAGGGTAACGTCCAGCACGTAGGAATGCCCGTGGATGTTCGCGCACAGACCATCGTGGCAGCGCAGGGCATGCGCCATCTCAAAGTGGAATCGCTTGGTGACGCGAACACGTTCCTTCAGGGTCATGGCAATGTGTCGAAGTGCGCGGTAAAGTGACGCAGGAATTTCGGTTCCTTCACGATCCGCATTCCTTTCACCTGTTCGCGCTCCGCCATGATGCCCTCGAACGTCTCGGCCACGTACTCGATATGGCTTTGGGTGTAGACCCGGCGCGGGATGGCCAAGCGCACCAGTTCCATCCGCGAGGGCTTCAGCGAACCGTCCTCCGCGTAGGTGCCGAACATCACCGAGCCGATCTCCACGCTGCGGATTCCGCCCAGGCGGAACAGCTCGCTCACCAGCGCCTGACCGGGGTACTGTGCCGGCGGGATGTGCGGATAGAGCTTCTTCGCATCGATGTAGACCGCATGGCCGCCGATGGGCAACATCAGCGGAACGCCCAGCTTGTGCAACTGCTCGCCCAGGAAGGTGGTGCTCCGGATCCGGTAATTCAGGTAATGGGGATCGAAGACCTCCTCCAGACCGATGGCGATGGCCTCCATGTCGCGCCCGGCCAAGCCACCATAAGTGGTGAAACCTTCGGTGATGATGAGCAGGTTGGTGCAGGCTTCCGCCAGTGCCTCATTCCGGAACGAGAGGAAACCGCCGATGTTGGCGAAGGCATCCTTCTTGGCGCTCATCACGGCCCCATCAGCGAGGGCGAACATGCGCTGCGCGATCTCGCGGTACGTCAGTCCCTCCATCCCTTCCTCGCGATGCTTCACGAACCAGCTATTCTCCGCGATGCGGCAGCAATCCAGCATCAGGATCACGCCGTGGCGCTTGCAGATGGCGGCGACACCTTCCGCATTGGCCATGCTCACCGGTTGCCCGCCGCCGCTGTTGTTGGTCACGGTAAGGATCACCGCGCCCACATGACCTTTATGCTCCTTGAGCAGGCGGTCGAGTTCACCCACGTCCATGTTGCCCTTGAAGGGATGCTGCAGCGCGGTGTCCTGCCCCTCGGGGATGGGGATGTCGATCGCCGTGGCACCACTGAACTCGATGTTGGCCCGGGTGGTATCGAAGTGGGTATTGCTAATGAAGATCTTGCCCGGCCCTCCGAGGTGCCCATAGATGATGCGTTCCGCAGCGCGCCCTTGGTGGGTGGGCAACACATGCTGCATTCCGGTGAGGTCCTGCACTTCGTTCTCCATCCTCAACCAGGAGCGCGAACCCGCGTATGCCTCATCGCCCTCCATGATGCCCGCCCACTGGTGCGCGCTCATGGCACTGGTGCCGCTGTCGGTCATCAGGTCGATGATCACATCCTTCGACCGCAGCAGGAAGGGGTTGTAATGCGCATCCTTCAGCAGTTCGACACGTTCCACCTCGGTGCTGAGGCCGATCGGTTCCACGCTCTTGATGCGGAAGGGTTCAATGATGGTGCGATGCCTCATGGGATCAGAGCTTTTCGAACTTGGCCTGGAAGAAGCGCAGGTACTTCGGCTCGTAGGTCATGCGAAGCCCCTTGATCTCGTTGCGTCGCTTATACACCCGCTCCACGCTTTCGGCGATCACATCCATGTGTGCCTGGGTGTACACGCGGCGCGGGACCGTGAGGCGCACGAGCTCCAGGTCAGGATAGCAATGGTCCCCCGTCTCCTTATCGCGGCCCGCGCTCACGATGCCGCGTTCCATCGTGCGCACACCTGCATCGAGGTACAGTTCGGCGGCCAATGTCTGCGCCGGGAAGGCCAGTTGCGGCACATGGGGCAGGAAGGCCTTGGCATCGAGGAATACCCCGTGCGTACCGATCGGCTTCACCATCGGGATGCCCGCGTCCATGAGCTTCTTCCCCAGGTAGAACACCTGCCCTACCCGTGCGCGGATGTGGTCCTCGTCCACCGATTCCGAGATGCCGATCGCCATGGCCTCCATGTCGCGCCCGGCCAAGCCCCCGTACGTATGCAGGCCTTCGAAGATCACCACTTGGTTGCGCGCTTCCTCGAACACGTCCCATTCGTTCAGCGCCAGGAAACCACCGATGTTCACCAACGCATCCTTCTTCGCGCTCATCGTGGCGCCGTCGGTGAGCGAGCAGAGCTCCTTCACGATATCCGCCGTGGACCGCTCACTTTGGCCTTCCTCCAACAGCTTGATCATGTAGGCGTTCTCGGCCACGCGCGTCATGTCGTGGATGATGCGGATGCCGTACTTCGCGGTCAGTTCGCGCACTGCCTTCAGGTTCGCCAACGACATGGGCTGCCCACCGGCCATGTTGACCGTGGTGGCAATGGAGACGTAGGGGATCTTCTTCGCACCATGCTCCTTGATCACCGCCTCCAGCTTCTTCAGGTCCACATTCCCTTTGAAGGGGAACATGCTGTTCGCATCATGCGCCTCGTCCACGATGATGTCCACGAAGGTGCCACCCGCCATCTCCTGGTGCAGCTTGGTGGTGGTGAAGTACATGTTGCCCGGAACGATGTCCCCGGGCTTGATCAGGATGCGTGAGATCAGGTTCTCCGCGCCCCGTCCCTGGTGCGTGGGGATCACATGCTTGTAGCCATAGTACTTCTGGATCGCCGCCTCCAGGTTGTAGAAGTTGCGGCTGCCGGCGTAGGCCTCGTCGCCCAGCATCATGCCCGCCCATTGGCGATCGCTCATGGCGCTGGTACCGCTGTCGGTGAGCAGGTCGATGTACACTTCCTCGGACTTCAGCAGGAAGGTGTTGTAGCCGGCCTCCTCCATGGCCTTCACGCGTTGTTCGCGGGTGGTCATGAAGAGGGGTTCGACCATCTTGATCTTGTAGGGCTCGGCCCAGGAAATGTGCTGTTCGGTCATTCACTTTTTGGGTTCATCGGATTTTTACCGCACGATGGCGGTAGGCCCGCAAATGTGCATTTCCTTTTCGGGGCAATTCCTGTCCTAAATCAGGTTGATGGACGGCACAATGGTCCAACCGCCGGGAACGCGGGGCTTGGGCGGTCCGGTCCCCGTTACGGAAGATCCGTTCCCACCCCTCGGCCCATCAGGGGCAGCGGCCTACTCGATGACCCCGGGCCGGATCAGTGGTTCACTCCCTTTTTGCCCGGGAAATAGCTGGAGGAGGAACGGATCGCTTTCCGGCTCCAGTTCCAGATCACCACCTGGTAACCGCGCCAGATATAGTCCACCGGGGCCACGAGGAAGTGCATGAACCGCGTGAAGGGGATGATCGCCACGATGAAGAATGCCGAGAACATGTGCATCTTCACCGTCCACGGCAAGGCGCTGACCTCCGCAACGTCGGGATTGAACGCAAAGAGGGAGCGCAGGTAGGGCGTGATCGCGGAAGCGAACCAGGAAGATCCCCAGTTATTGGCCACGGCGACGATCAATCCGGTGAGTATCTGTACGAGAAGGACCACGTACACGAGCATGTCCATGCGGTTGGTCACCATCATCACCTTGCGGCTTCCCAACCGCCGCCGGATCAGGAGCACCAACCCGAGCAAGGTGGCCAGACCGAAGATGAACGCGCTCATCTCCAGGATCAACAACCGCACCGGTTCGCCGTTCCATGCCAGTACGCTCTTGGGGAAGAGGAACGCGATCAAGTGGCCGAAGAAGAGCCACATCAATCCGTAGTGGAACGGTTGGCTCCCCCAGAAGAGCTTCTTGCGCTCCAGGAACTCGGAGGAAAGCGACGAGACCTGGAACCCCCGGTTCATGTACCGGTAGATCGAACCGATCAGGAAGATCGCCAGAGCGATGTACGGGAATGCAACGAGCGTCATCATGTTCATCACGGCGCCACCGGCATCCCAACCGACCTTGAGCGCCCATGCCACAAGCACAGCCACGCCCAGCATCGCCAGGAACACCACGACATAATTGGGCCTTGCGGTCCTTGGCGCGATGCCCTGTTCCAGGATGGTTCTCCTCGCCTTCAAATAGGTGGTGACGACGAAATACAGCACAATGGCCCCCGCCAAGATCGCCAATGGCTGGAGGTAACCTTCGAATTGCGCGGTGAGCATGTACATGGTCAGTTCGTTTTGAGGGTCTTGGGATGTGGGGTGCTGCACGTTCCGCACGTGGCAGCGCCATGGATGAATGCTTGTGAGGCGGGTAGTTCGTTCACGTGGTTCTCCACTTCGAGGTGCTCGCTCTGGAAAAGGGTAAGCAATGCACTGAGCGCGTTGCCGTACACATTGCCGTCCTCACACCCTTGGAGCACGATGGCATTGTGCTTGCGCATCAGCATCTTCTCCCGCAGCTGCATGCGCGCCGTCTCGAACTCCTTGAGCATGAGCCTCAATGCGGGCATCACGATCCGCGTGCAGAGCTCATCGCGAATGGCGTGGTCCTTCATCAAGGGCAGCAAGGTCAACACGTTCACCAGGTTGTCCGGAAGTTCGCCGCCGCAATCGTTCCCCACTTCGGCCTGTTCGCGCTTCATGTTCACCAGGAACTCCCCGCGCTTGTAATCCTCACCGAAGATCACGTATCCCAGGTCGGGATAGCAGATGGCTTGCACGTGGAAGGTGCGCGTATAGATCTCCTCCTGGTCGTACAGCGCCGTGGTGTCCACCCATTGGGCGAAGCGTTCCAGGTCAGGCACTGCTTCGGGGCAGGCGGTCCGCAACATTTCCCGACATGCGCGAACGGCCCCGGGCAGCGCGGCATCGGGGTACCGGAACAAGCCGGCCATGTGGGCATATCGCTCCGCTTTCATGCTACAGGCCGCGTGCGGGCTTCATTTTGAATCCGAATCCGGTCTCGCCCTTCACGTCGGCGGTCGCTTCGATCATCTCGATGCTCTCCTCGCGGTGTGCCGGCGGGATCACGAATCGCTCGTTGAAGGTGGCCAGGGAAGTGAGCCGGAAGATCGCGTCCGCTTCGCCGGGGTTGGTCTTCCCGATCTGGAGCGCCTCCTCCACCTCTTCCTTGGTCAGGTCGCCCACCGTGGTATCGCGACGGTGGATCTTCACCGCCAGCAATTTGCGCAGCACGTTCCGCACTTTCTCCTCGTCGCCCGCAGTGAACAGGCTGGCGAGGTATGCCATCGGCAAGCGCGAGGTCTCCACACCACCCCACAGCGATTTGGTGGTGGAATCGTACACGCCATCACTGTCCACGCTCGCCATGGCGGGCAGCATGGGCGGCACGTAGAAGAGGTTGGGAAGGGTGCGGTACTCGGGGTGCAAGGGCAGGGCGATGCCCCATTCCTTCACGAACTTGTACACCGGTGATTGTTGTGCGGAACGGATCGTGGAGTCCGCGATACCGTTGGCTTTTGCGGCCGCGATCACCTGCGGGTCGTTCGGGTCCAGGTAGATCTCCATCTGGCGGTCCACCAGCTCGTTCTCCGGGCAGGAGGCCACCGCCTCGATCCGGTCGGCATCGTAGAGCATCACCCCGAGGTAGCGGATACGGCCCACGCAACTGTGCATGCAGGCCGGTGCCTGCCCCGACTCAAGGCGTGGGTAGCAGAGGATGCACTTCTCGGATTTCCCGGTGTTCCAGTTGTAGTAGCTCTTCTTGTAGGGGCACGCCGTAACGCACATGCGCCATGCGCGGCAGCGCTCCTGGTTGAGGAGCACGATGCCGTCCTCCCCGCGCTTGTACAAGGCGCCCGATGGGCAGGAACCCACACAGGCCGGATTGAGGCAATGGTTGCAGATCCGCGGCAGGTAGAACATCATCATCCGCTCCAGCTGGAACATGCTTTCCTGTTCCACCGGCGAGAGGTCCTTGAAGTTCACGTCCTTGCGCGCGTAGTCCGGTGAACCGCCCAGGTCGTCGTCCCAGTTGGGGCCGGCCTTCACGTCGATGTGCTCCCCGGTCACCAGGGAAACGGGTCGGGCCGTGGGCTGGTCGTCGCCTTCAGGCGCGGTGAACAGGTCGGAGTACTTGTAGGTCCACGGCTCGTAGTAATCCTCCAGCACGGGCATGTTCGGGTTGTGGAAGATGTTCTTGAGCCCCTTCCACTTGCCTGCACCGCGCAGCGAGACGGAGTTGCCATCCTTCACCCAACCGCCCTTGTAGATGTCCTGGTCCTCCCATTTGGTGGGGTAGCCGGTACCGGGCTTGGTCTCCACATTGTTCCACCACATGTATTCCGCACCCCGGCGATCGGTCCAGATGTTCTTGCAAGCGATCGAGCAGGTATGGCACCCGATGCACTTGTCCAAGTGGAACACCATCGTTATCTGTGATCTGACGTTCATGGTCTTCGCTGTTATCGTTGTTCAGAATACGACCTTGTCCATTTTGCGCACCAGCACGTGGGTGTCGCGGTTGGCACCCACCGGCCCCCAGTAGTTGAAGTGGTAGGAGAACTGGCCGTAGCCCCCCACGAGCAGGTTGGGCTTGAGGTGGACCCGGGTGAAGCTGTTGTGCCCCCCGGCCCGCCGGTTCCCCCGCACCTGTGACTTCGGCACGGAGTACGTGCGCTCAGGCGAGTGGTACACGATGCAGACCCCCCGAGGGATCCTCGAGCTGACGCAGGAGCGCGTGCAATAGACACCATGGTCATTGTACACTTCCACCCAATCGTTGTCCTTGATGCCCAGTTCCTCGGCATCCTTCTCGTTGATCCAGCACGGTTCCATGCCGCGCGAAAGGGTCAGCATCCGCAGGGTGTCGCCGTAGGTGGAGTGGATGTGCCACTTGCCGTGCGGGGTGAGGCAGTTGAGCATCCTGGCCTTCCCGTCGTTCACCGTTTTGCGCAGGTCGCCATAGACCTGCGGCGTGGGCGATGGCTTGTAGGTGGTGAAGTGTTCCCCGAACATGATGTACCCATCATGGTCGAGGTAGGTGTGCTGCCGCCCGGTCATCGTGCGCCATGGCATCAAGCGGTCCACGTTGTAGGTGTATGCCGCGTATGCACGGCCCTCGTTCATCAGGCCTGACCACAAGGGCGAGGTGTTGTACCGCCGGGGCTGGGCCTGCAGGTCCTTGTAGTCGATCCGCACGTCCTTGCTGCCTTCGCCGAGGTCGGCCAGCACCATGCCCGACTTCACCTCCATGTTCCTGTAGGCGCGGTCGTTCAGCATGCCATTGGTGAGCGTGGAGAGCTTCAACACGGCATTCGCCGCCTCCACATCCTCCCGCAGGGAAGGCAGGTCCTTGCCTTCGATCCGCTGCACATGCCGCTTGTCCTCGATCATCTCGGCGTACACATCATCGGCCATGTACGAGTTGCCGTGCGCGCCCAAGGTCTTGGTGTTCAAGTTGGCACCAAGCGAGATGTACTTGTCGTAGATCTTCGTATAGTCGCGCTCCACGGTAACGATCTTGTGCATCGTCTTGCCGGGGATGGGTTCGCACTCGCCCTTGCTCCAGTCCTGGATGTTGGTCTGCGTGATCTCGTCGGGACTGTCGTGTTGCAGTGGCACGTTCACGATATCCGTAACGGGCGCGGGCAGGTGGTGCTTGGCCAATTCGCTCACCTTCTTGGCGATGATCTGGAAGATCTGCCAGTCGGTCTTCGCCTCCCACACCGGTGGTACCGCCTCGGACAGCGGGTGGATGAAGGAGTGCATGTCGGTACTGTTCAGGTCCGCCTTCTCATACCACGACGCCGTGGACAGCACGATGTCCGAGTAGAGCGCGGAGGTGTCCATCCGGAAGTTGATGTCCACCACCAGGTCCAACTTGCCCGATGGCGACTTCTCGCGGTACACGATGTCATGGACCATGTCACCGGCCACCTCGTCGGCGATGTCGTTGTGGTGCGTGCCCAGGTAGTGGTTCAGCATGTACTCATGGCCCTTGGCGCTGGACATCAGGGCGTTGCCGCGCCAGATGAACCAGACCCGCGGGAAGTTCATCGGATCGTCCGGGTCGGCCACGGAATGCAGCAGGTCCCCCGACTTCAAGCGGGACACCACATGGTCCGCGATCTCCTTGTCCGTGTTCGCACCGGCGGCCTTGGCCTCCTTGGCGATCTGCAGGTTGCTCTTGTTGTACTGCGGATAGAACGGCATCCATCCGTTGCGCACGGATTTCACGATCCAGTCCGCCGAGTGCATCCGGGCCAAGGGGTTGGCATCATCCGGAATGCTGTTGTAGTCGGCCTGGCATCCGTCGTAGCGCCATTGGCTGGAATTGATGTAGTGCCAGATGGGCGCCTGCTGCAGCCTGTTGGCGCCGACCCAGTCCTTGGCGGCCATGATGGTGCCCCAGGAATCGACCGGAGCGAGCTTCTCCTGGCCCACGTAGTGGTTCATGCCACCACCGTTCTTGCCATTGCAGCCGGTGAGCATCTGCGCCATGATGGACGCCCGGTACATCAGGTTGCCGTGGAACCAGTGGTTGATGGCCGCGCCCACGATCACCATGCACTTGCCCTCGGTGGCCTCGGCGGTGGAGGCCCACTCACGAGCGAACTTGATCACCGTCTTCTTGCCGATGCCGGTGAAGATCTCCTGCCAGGCGGGCGTGTAGGCCTGTTCCTTGTCGTCGTAATCCTGCGGGTACTCTCCCGAGAGGCCGCGGCCCACGCCGTACTGCCCCATGGTCAGGTCGTAGATGGTGGTCACCGCGATCCGCCTGCCGTCCGCGCCGGTGAGGTACTTCACCGGGATGCCGCGAAGCACCTTCTTCTTCAGTCCGTACTCCACGAACTCCACTTGCAGCACTTCGTCGCAATTCTCCAGGAAGGTCAGCTCGGGATCGTATACCGCGTTGTCCGTACCGTTCTCGTACTTCAGGTTCCAGTTGCCCGGCTCCTTGTCCCAACGGTAGCCCATGGTACCCTTGGGGGTCACCGGTTGGCCGGTATTGGAATCGAGGCACAGGAATTTCCAGTCGCCGTTGCTGATGTCCTTGAACTTCTCCAACCGATTGGCACGCACCATTTTCATGGGCTTGAAGTGCTCCCCGTTGGGTTCCAGTTCCACCAGGAAGGGGCAGTCCGTGTAGCGCTTCACATACTCATGGAAGTACGGCGTGCGCTTGTCCGAGTGCCATTCCTTCAGGATCACGTGGGTGACGGCCATCCAGAACGCACCGTCGCTGCCGGCATGGCAGGGGATCCACTGGTCGGCGTGCTTGGCCACCATGCTGAAGTCCGGCGACATCACCACGGTCTTGGTGCCGTTGTGCCGCGCCTCGGAGAAGAAGTGGATGTCGGGCGTGCGGGTCATGCCCAAGTTGGCGCCCATGCTCACGCAGAACTTGGAGTTGTACCAATCGGCGCTCTCGCAGACATCCGTCTGCTCGCCCCACACTTCGGGGAAGGCGCACGGCAGGTCGCAGTACCAATCGTAGAAGCTGAGGTTCACCCCGCCCATGAGCTGCAGGTAGCGCGCGCCGGAAGCGTAGCTCAACATGGACATGGCCGGGATGGGCGAGAAGCCGATGATCCGGTCCGGGCCGTATTTCTGCACCGTATGGATGTTGGCCGCCGCGATGAGCTCGAGCACATCGTCCCAATGTGCCCTGCGGAACCCGCCCTTGCCACGAGCGCGTTGGTAGCGCGAGCGCTTCTCCGGGTCGTTCTGGATGTTGGCCCAAGCCTGCACGGGGTCACCACCCGTCCGTTCCTTCTCCTTGCGGAACAGGTCCATCAAGGCACCGCGCATCAGCGGGTACTTCACCCGGATCGGGCTGTACAGGTACCACGAGTAGGAGATGCCCCGCTGGCAGCCGCGTGGCTCGTAAGGGGGCAGCCCCTCCTCCAGAAGCGGGTAGTCCAGCGCCTGCATTTCCCATACGACAATTCCGTCCTTCACGTGGATGTTCCAGGAACAGCCACCGGTGCAATTGACGCCGTGCGTGCTCCGCACCACTTTGTCATACTGCCAGCGGTTGCGGTAGAACTCCTCCCATTGACGGGACTTGGGCGAAATGATGTCTTCTATCCAGCTCATGGTGTTCCGATTTTCTTCAGTTGGATCGCAGTTGTCGTGCGAATATGTCGCGTTTCACGTGCTGCTTCATGCGCCCGCGCCAATGGACGCCGATCACGAGCAGCAGCGCGATCAGCCCCCCTCCTCCATAGATCACGAAGGGCTCGTAAAGTGATCTGGCCGTCTGCTCCGCGCTCACCTTGTCGGCATGCTCAAGGAAGGCCGTGAGCGCATGGACCTCCTGCTCGGTGAGCGGCGCGTTGGCATAGCTCGTGGCCATCGCCGGGAAGGGAGATGCCCCGATGATGCCCGCCACGCCCGCAGCACCCATCCGGCCGAACACGCCGGTGAGGTCCTTCGCAAAATGGCCGCCCAGCATCACCTGGTCATTGGTCACATTGTGGCAGGAAATGCAAGAGGCCCCCTTGTTCGCGAAGCGGGTGCTCCCCACGAACAGGGCTTGGCCCAGCTCGCGGTCGGCATCCGTGAACTCCATCGGAGCTTCCGGTTCGGCCGGTGCCGCATCCGTGGCGGCCGGTGCGCTGAAGCCCTTCAAATACCCGATGACCTGATCGATCTCCCCCGCGCTGAGGTTCTGGTCGGGCATGAGCAATTCATTGTACTCCTTGAAAATGGCCACCGCCTCGGGATCACCCGACTTGATGACCGTCTGTGACGACTTGATGAAGGCCTTGATCCACTCCTCCGTCTGCCGGTCGGTGATCCCGGTAAGGTCCGGACCCACCAATCGCTTCCCCATCAGGTGGCATGCCCCGCAATTCTGCTTGAACAACTTCTCACCTTCCTGTGCCATCGCCGGGTTCCGGACCAGCGGCTGTGTGATCAACAGGAGCCAAAAGATCTTTTTCAGGTGTTGCATGGTCAGTGGTTAGTGTGATCGATCCGTCCCGAGAGGTATCGGGATCCATCGGATGCTTGGGGGTGATCGGTACTTCGTTTTCGTGGCGTAATGTTCAGGGGCAGTTGGAAACTACAAGATGATTTATGTCATATTCATGAAGTGGCGTTCGCGGACCAACGGAGCCTCCACCGGCCCCGGCGGCCGCTTGCCCGCCCTCCTTCCGGCGCTGGGCCGGCACCTGCGGAAAGCGCGCAAACCCCCTACTACCGGGGCCTTCGGGCGGTCCGCACCGGGGCCGGCCCTGCGCCCCGGTCTGACCAAGCTCATGGACCACAAGCATTCTCCGAGCTACTTTGCGGCGCTATTCCCGTTCAGCTATGACGCTACCCTGTTCAGCCCCCTCCTCCACCTACGCCGTAATGGGCAGCATTTGGATCGTATGCGATGGCCACGCCTTTCTGGGCCGGGGCCGGGTCTCCCTGCTGGAGGAGATCGATGACACCGGCTCCATCAGCCAGGCGGCACGGCACATGGGCATGTCCTACAAGAAGGCATGGCGCCTGGTGCAAACGATGAACGAGCTGGCCGGGGAGCCCTTGGTGGTGCGCACCAGCGGAGGGGCCGGTGGAGGCGGAACGGTACTGACGCCCAAGGGCCGCGAGATGATCGCTACCTTCCGTGCCATCGACGCGCAGTACCGCGCCTTCCTGGACGAGGTGATGCGCCGGACCGAACTTTAGGACCATCCATTGCACATGAAGACCATCAAGACCAGGAACATCTTCGTTCAGGGAGCCATCACGCCCGAACGCATCGCGACCTCCATCGCCCACCACCAGGACAAGACCGGCATCGGTGCCCACGACATATTCCTCGGCCAGGTCCGCGCCGACACCATCGGCACCTCCACGGTGGCCGCCATCGAGTACAGCGCCCATGAGGAGATGGCCAACGCCGTGATGGCCGGGATCCGCGAGGAGGCCTTCTCCCGCTTCGACCTCACCTGCATGCACGTGTACCATAGCCTCGGCGCGGTGCCCGCCGGCGGCCTCTGCCTGTTCGTGTTCGTCTCCTCGCCGCACCGCCAGGCCGCTTTCGACGCGTGCCGCTACATGGTGGAACAGATCAAGGAAAGACTGCCGATCTTTGGCAAGGAATTGTTCGCCGAGGGCGGGCATCAATGGAAGGAGAACCAGTGATCGCGCCCCGGTGGCCGAAGGGCCCTCCCGAGCAGACCGAAGAACCCCATGATCGACATCACCCATAAGGCCAGCACCCTCCGCGAGGCCACCGCCCAAGCGATCGTGCGCACCAGCTCCGCCGCTACCATCGAGGCCATCCGCAACAAGGCCGTGCCGAAGGGCGACGTGTTCGAGATGGGCAAGGCCGCCGGACTGCTGGGCGTGAAGAAGACCGCCGACCTGCTGCCCGACTGCCACCCGATGCCGGTGGAATGCGCCAAGGTGGACTATGCGATCGAGGGCCTGGACGTGATCATCACCATGTACGTGAAGACCATCTACAAGACCGGCGTGGAAGTGGAGGCGATGCACGGCGCCTCGGTGGTGGCCCTCACCCTGTACGACATGCTGAAGCCGATCGACAAGGGCATCGGGATCCACAGCATCAAGCTGCTGGAAAAGAAGGGCGGCAAGAGCGACTTCACGGACCGCTTCCGGCGCGACCTGAAGGCCATGGTGGTGGTCTGCTCGGACACCATCGCCGCCGGCAAGAAGGAGGACCGCGCGGGAAAGGCCATCGTGGCCAAGCTGGAACAATGTGCAGTGGCGATCGAGGAATACGTGGTGATCCCCGATGAGGTGGAACGGATCCAGGCGAAGGTGAAGGAAGCCGTGGCGCGGGGTGCGGACATGATCATCTTCACCGGGGGCACCGGCCTCTCCGTGCGCGACGTCACGCCGGAAGCGCTCCGGCCATTGATCGAGCGCGATATCCCCGGGGTCAGCGAGGCCATCCGCGCCTACGGCCAGCAGCGCACCCCCTACTCCATGCTCTCGCGCTGCGTCTCGGGCGTGATCGGCGGCACGCTGGTGCTGGCCCTGCCGGGATCCACGCGCGGGGCGGCGGAATCCATGGATGCCGTGTTCCCCCACCTGCTCCATGTGTTCAACATCCTCATCGGCGCACGACACGAGTGATACCAAGCGATCCCGGAAGGCCATGTTCAGCTACAACAGCTCCCATAAGATCATCATCGGGATCATCATCGTCCTGTGGGCCGCCTTCCACTTCACCGCACGGGACGAGGACCCCGGCCGCTACCCGAACGGCCAGGCCAAGTACAGCGGCAGCCTGGTGAACAACCAGAACCATGGCCGATGGACCTGGTACTACGAGAACGGAACGCGCCGGATGGAGGGCCAGTTCAACCGGGGAAAGCGGCAAGGCGTATGGACCACCTGGGCGAGCGACGGCACCAAGCGCAGCGAAGGCCTGTACGTGAACGATCGGCTCAACGGGGAGTACACCGTGTGGAACGAACAGGGAAAGGAGATCTCGCGCACCCGCTACGTGAACGATGTACCGGTGAGGACCGACACCATCGCGGTTCCCTGAAGCAGGGTCGCGGCCGTCCCCGAAGGTTCAAGGCAGTTCAAAGCGCGTGCTCCACTCCTTCCCGGAATCCGTCTCCCGCGCCAGCACCATCAGGAAGGCATCCTTGTCCTCCTTCTCGATCCTCCGCGCGATCACCGTGGACGCCGCGCCGTCCGCTGACCGGATGGGGTCCCCCGGCCGCGGCATGAAGGGAAAGCCGATGGTGATGCGCTGCTCGGGATCGGTCACCAGTTCCATGGCACAGGTAAAGATGATCTCCTCGATCTTTTCGCCGACCACCTCGTTGTCCACCTCGCCCTTGGCCTTGGGATCAAGCAGGTTCACCCACTTGTGGAACCGCAATGCCGCCTGCTCGGTCAACTCCTTCCGGATGCCCGGCGGGAACGGCGACCGCAAATGGTCCTGGTCCTTGAACCAGAACTCGATCGTTTCGTGAAGCGCCGGGCTCTCACGAACGGCCTCCAAGGAGACCTGCTCTTTTGCTTCCGTCATGGTCCGTTTTGCTGTTTGGTCCGGATGCCTTGTTCGGTGCGTACAGGGTGGAACGGCTGATCCGTATGTGGAACCCAAAGGTCGTTCACCCTGTCCGATCAAGGGCGAAATGTATTCCGGACCGCGCTTCCAACAGATGACCCTTGTCATATCCGCGCTCATTCCGGGGCGGTGCCTACCCCCACTCCGTGCATGCTCGCCTTTGATCGCTTCGGCAGCCCGCCCCCTTCGGGTTGCGGGCCTTCCCGCGATGACGTGCATTGTGGCGCGCGTTGGAAACCGCCGGAGGCGGACCGGCGTGCCGGCACTCGGCAGACCATTGGGATCACGGGGCAAACCGAGCGCCGGGATGGGGGCTTGGGAGAGATTTTGGGGCCTTCATACAATGGATATTCCGAGTTAAATGCGTTTCTTACAAAACGCAGATCGACCTATTTCTTGTCAATCACAGGATGAGCCATCACTTATTACCGATCGCACATGCGGCCATGGACCAGCACGGAGCATGGCGTGTACCGCATGATCTGCTTGAACACCTTACTGGCGTTGCTTACCGCGCCGTTGTGAATGCCGCCCCTTTCGGAGGTGAAGATTGGGTGCGCATCTCCGCGATGCTGCATGACCTTGGCAAGTACCAACCCGATTGGCAGCACTACATAAGGAAAGCAAGCGGTTTCGAACCTGAGGCGCATATTGAAAACAAAGGAGACCACCCTAATCACTCCACAGCAGGTGCTTTGTGGGCGCACGAGAAACTTGGCCCAACGGGCAATGTGCTGGCCTATCTGATCGCAGGACACCACGCCGGACTGAGCGACTGGAACACGGAGAACTCCAACTTGGAGTATCGCCTCGGCCTTCCTGATAGCCGAACCGAACTCGATGAGAGCTTGAAAGGTGCGCCCGCCGAACTCTTGAATTCCATCGCACCACTACCCTCCCTACAGACCGTTCCCGGCACCAAGAACGGTTTCGCGCTCTGGGTCCGTATGCTCTTCTCTTGCTTGGTGGATGCGGACTTTCTGGATACTGAAGCCTACATGAACCCGGACAAGGGTAGCGAGCGCGGAAATTGGCCGCAGCTCTCAGCATTGCACGAGGCGTTCGATAGTTACATGACGGACAAGACGCACGGTGCTGCTGCCACAACGGTCAACCGTTTGCGCGCGGACATTCTCATGCAATGCCGAGAGAAAGCACAGGAGGCTCCCGGCCTCTTCTCGCTCACCGTGCCTACCGGCGGTGGCAAGACGCTCTCATCCATGGCTTTCGCTTTGGAGCATGCCAAAGCGCATCCTGAGAAGCGCCGCATCATCTACGTCATTCCCTACACCAGCATCATCGAGCAAACGGCCGATGAGTTCCGAAAGGCGTTCGCGGCCGTGGGTGATGAGATGCTCATCGAGCACCACAGCAATGCCGAGGCCGATCCGAAGGTGGAGAACAGCCGAAGCCGCCTTTCCTGCGAGAATTGGGATGCTCCGGTAGTGGTCACCACCAGTGTGCAATTCTTCGAGTCGCTCTTCGCATCGAAGACCTCACGTTGCCGCAAGCTCCACAACATCTGCAACAGCATTGTGGTGCTGGACGAAGCGCAGTTACTGCCCCCGGAATTCCTCCAACCCATACTGGATGCGCTGAACCTATTGAGCAAACACTACGGCGTTACGGTAGTGCTCTCCACCGCCACGCAACCCGCGTTGGCCACAGTGAACAACTACTTGGACGCGAGGAAACACATCCAGGGACTTGACAACGTGCGCGAGATCATCGCCGACCCGGATGCGCTTTACCGGCAGCTACAGCGCGTACAAGTGGAATTGCCTGCGGAGATGAACTCGCACGCGCCTTGGGAGAACATCGCCGCGCGCATCGGCAAACACGAGAATGTGCTGGCTATCGTGAACACGCGCAAGGATGCGCGCGAACTGCACCAGCTTTTGCCCAAGGACACCTTGCACTTGTCCGCTCTCATGTGCGGTGCGCACCGCAGCGCGGTTATCGGGGACATCAAGCAGCGCATGAAGGATGGCACGCCGACACGCGTTGTCTCCACCCAACTGGTCGAAGCCGGAGTGGATATCGACTTTCCCGTGGTTTACCGCGCAATGGCCGGACTCGATTCCATTGCCCAAGCCGCTGGAAGGTGCAACCGTGAAGGAAAGTTGGAATATGGCAAGGTGGTTGTATTCATACCGCCGAAGGACCCACCGAAGGGTCTTCTATTGAAAGGTACCAATGCCTGCAAGAGCGTACTACATGGAAACAGCGCTGATCCGTTGGACAGGAAGTTGTTCGACGCGTACTTCACCAAGCTTTACTACGAGTGCGACCTGGACAAGAAGCAGATCCGAGTTGACCTGCGCATGGATGGCAAACTCGACAATACCCTTGCCGTGAACTTCCGCACCGCCGCCGAGAACTTCAAGCTGATCGAGGATGGCGATCAGGTCTCCGTTGTGGTGCGCTACATGGAGCCGGACAAGGAAGGGCGCACCATCGATTACTGGCTGAGCACCCTGAAGAAGGAAGGTCCACAACGCTGGCTGATGCGGAAGCTCCAGCGCTACATCGTGCGCATCCATCAGCGGCATGCGATGCCCATGCTCGCGCATGGAGACATCAAGGAACTCGTGCCTGGCCTCTTCGCGCAAACGGCTGATGGCATCTACAACGCCGAATTCGGATTGCAACTTGACCACGTCCAACTCACTCCTGACAAATACATGGTTTGAACATGAAACGATACTGCCTCGAAGTTACCGGCGATTATGCCTGCTTCACCCGTCCCGAAATGAAGGTGGAACGCGTGAGCTACGATGTGATCACGCCCTCGGCCGCCCGCGCGGTGTTCGAGGCCATCCTGTGGAAGCCCGCCATCCGCTGGCATGTGCGCAAGGTGGAAGTGCTCAAATCCGTGCGTTGGATGAACCTGCGGCGCAACGAGGTGGCCAGTGTGGTGAGTACCCGCAACGTGCAAACGGCCATGAAGAACGGCAAAGGCGACCTCGGAGTGTACATCGAAGACGACCGCCAGCAACGCGCCGGCCTTTTCCTACGTGATGTCGCCTATCGCCTGCACGCCGACCTGGAGTTCATCCGCGACAAGGACAAGGAAGGCAACGCGCGCAAGTACGAGGAGATGTTCGAGCGCCGCGCCCAGAAAGGCCAATGCGTGAACCAGCCCTACCTCGGTTGCCGCGAGTTCGCCGCGCACTTCCGGCTGGTCGAGGACCCGGCCAAGGAAGCCGCGCCCGTTGGCATGGACGAGAAGCTTGGCTACATGCTCCACGACCTGGATTTCTCGAACCCGAACGACCCTCAACCGAAGTTCTTCCGGGCCGAAGTGAAGAGCGGCGTGATGGAAGTGCCGGAGCTGGACCATAACACCGTACACGCATGATCTTGCAAGCACTCAACGACTATTACCAGCGCAAGCAGGCTTCGCCGGATGCGAGCGACCGCCTACCCGCGTTCGGCCTGGAGGAAAAAGCCATTCCGTTCATCATTGAACTGGCTGCGGATGGCACGTTGGTGAACATCGCGGATACGCACGAGGACCAAGGGAAGAAGAAAGTCGCCCAGAAGTTCTTGGTTCCGATGAGCGTCAAGCGGGCGTCCGGCGTCGCGGCTAATCTGCTCTGGGATACGGCTGAATATGTGCTCGGGGTGGGCAAAGAGGGCAGCAAACCCGACCGCGTCTTGGAACAACACACGGCCTTCCGAAAGCGCATAGAGAGGCTACCTGAACGCTATAGGAGCGATGTCGGCCTCAAAGCCGTCCATCATTTCCTGGCGACCCTTGAAGTGGCTAAACTGACAACATTGTCTGCCTGGGAAGAGATACAGGCCACTAACCCCGTGATGAGCTTCCGCCTGAACGGCGACGCTCAACTTATCTGCCAGCGGTTGGGGTTAACCTCTGTCGAGGAGGGCGATGGCGACACACCAATCGTCAATGGCGTTTGTCTTGTGACCGGCGAGGAAACGCCCATTGAACGCTTGCACCCAGCGATCAAAGGAGTTTGGGGTGCACAGTCCTCCGGCGCTAACATCGTCTCCTACAATGCCGACGCCTTCCGCTCCTATGGCAAGAATCAAGGCGACAATGCAGCTGTCGGGAAACAAGCGGCATTCGCATACACCACGGCCTTGAACCATTTGCTCGCCAGCGGTTCACGTCAACGTGTTCAGGTCGGAGATGCATCGACCGTATTCTGGGCGGATGAAGAACATGACCTGGAGAAGCTGGTGCCCGACCTGTTCGGAGAACCACCCAAGGACGATCCGGATCGGGGTACCGAGGCCCTGAAAGCACTCCATCAGTCAGCTCGTTCAGGCAAATTCGTGAAAGGCCAACCCGAGGACAAGTTCCATGTACTCGGTCTTGCGCCCAATGCCGCCCGCATCTCCATCCGCTTCTGGGAAACAGCATCGGCACAGGACATCGCCAAGCGCATTGAACAGCACTTCGAGGACATCAACGTCGCACGTAGCAAGAACGACCCTGAACACCTGTCGATCTTCCGCATCCTCTCAAGTATTGCAGCACAAGGGAAAGCGGACAACATCCCGCCCAACCTAAGTGGCGACATCATGCGCTCGATCATCGAGGCATTGCCCTACCCCGCGACCTTGCTCAACCTCGCTGTTCAACGTTGCCGCGCTGAACAAGACGTACGGTACCCGCGCGCCGCCGCGATAAAAGCCTGCCTCAATCGCACCATTCGCCGCAACAACCAGAACACCACTGAACCCGAAACACTTTTCACCGCCATGTTAGACCCGAACAACACCAACAACGCCTACCGGCTGGGGCGCCTTTTCGCCGCCCTGGAGAAGACGCAGGAAGATGCCAGCCCCGGACTCAATGCCACTATTCGCGACCGCTACTATGGCGCGGCATCAAGCACCCCGGCAGCCGTGTTCTCCACGCTGCTCCGACTAAAGAACCATCACATCGGCAAGCTTCATGCAGGACAATCCGTAAACCGCGAGAAACTCATCGGAGAGATCATGAACGGACTCGACCGTTTCCCCGGTCATTTGCCCTTACCGGAGCAAGCCCGTTTCGCGTTGGGCTACTACCACCAACGCCAAGATTTCTTCAAAGGAAAGACCGCCACACCCGACGAACCCACCAACAACTAACAAACGCAAGACCCATGAGCCTGAATAACCGCTTCGACTTCGTCCTCCTCTTCGATGTGAAGGACGGCAACCCCAATGGCGACCCTGATGCCGGCAACCTGCCGCGCCTCGATGCCGAAACTGGCCACGGCCTAGTGACCGACGTTTCCTTGAAGCGCAAGGTGCGCAACTACGTAGGCTTGGTAAAAGGGGAGCAACCACCCTATGAGATCTACGTGAAGGAAAAAGCCATCTTGAACAAAACGCACGAACGCGCATACGAGGCCATCGGCGTGAAGCTCGACGGCGAAGGCGACAAGAAGAAGCGCAAGGGCGGCGGCGATGACGTGAACAACGCACGCAACTGGATGTGCAAGAACTTCTTCGACGTGCGCACCTTCGGTGCTGTCATGTCCACGGGTGTAAACTGTGGTCAGGTTCGCGGCCCGGTGCAACTCACCTTCGGTCGTTCCATCGACCCCATCGTGGCGCTGGAGCATTCCATTACGCGCATGGCCGTTGCTACCGAGGCCGAAGCCGAAAAGCAAGACGGCGACAATCGTACCATGGGCCGCAAACACACCGTACCCTATGGCGTGTATCGCTCACACGGTTTCGTTTCGTCCTTCCTCGCCAAGCAAACCGGCTTCGATGAGAATGACTTACAAATGCTCTGGGATGCCTTGAAGGCGATGTTCGAGCAGGACCGCAGCGCAGCGCGTGGACAGATGGCAACGCGTGGGCTGTATGTGTTCCAACATGAGAGCGAGTTGGGCAACGCACCGGCCCATGACCTCTTCAACCGCATCACCGTTCGCCGCAAGGCGGATGTGGAGGTTGCCCGCGACTTCAGCGACTACGAAGTGCTGGTGAACGAGAACAACATGCCGCAGGGCGTGAAGCTCCTGAAGCTCTACGTGCCGGAAGTGCTGGAGGTCGAATAGTGCGGCATGCCGGATGGAAGCCCTCGCCCCCATCCCCATCTCCGCCCTGCAACACTGGATGTACTGCCCCCGGCAGTGCGCCTTGATCCATGTGGAGCAGGTGTTCGCGGACAACGTGCATACCGCACGCGGCAACGCCGTGCATAAGCTGGTGGACGAACCGGGGTACGAGATGAAGAAGGGTGTGAAGGTCGAGCGGTCGCTTCCCTTGTGGAGCGACCGCATCGGCCTCATCGGCAAGGCCGATCTGGTGGAGTTCCATCCGGATGGAACCGTGTTCCCCGTGGAGTTCAAGCACGGGCCCAAGCGCAAGCACACCCACGACGACATTCAACTCGCCGCGCAAGCGATATGCCTGGAAGAGATGCTCGGCAAGCCCGTGGCCAAGGGAGCCATCTACCACGCCAGCAGCCGCAGACGCCGTGTAGTGGACATCGGTGCAGGATTGCGGACCTTGGTGGTACGGACCACCGAAGCCGTGCGCGCCAACATTCAAGAGGGGCGCTTGCCACCACCCGTGAACGATGAACGCTGCAAACACTGTTCCTTGAATGACATCTGCCAACCAGGGGTTTTGGTTGACAGGCATGTTCAAGCCAGTCTCCGAGCCCAACTTTATGAAGCGGATACTTGATGCACCATCTGGAGAACACGCTATACGTAATGACGCCCAATGCATACGCGCATTTGGAGAACGCCACGGTGCGCATCGACGTGGAGCGCGTGAAGAAGCTGCAAGTCCCTCTGCACCATTTGGGCGGTCTGGTGTGCTTCGGCAACGTCATGGTTTCGCCCGGTCTGATGCATAAGCTGGCGGACGAGGGGAAGAGCCTTGTGCTGCTGGACTACAACGGCCGCTTCAAAGCGCGGTTGGAAGGCGGTATCAGCGGCAACATCCTTTTACGCAAAGCCCAATACAAAGCAGCGGACAACCCGACGGTGACCTTGGAAATGGCACGTGCCATCATCGCGGGAAAGGTCAAGAACAGCCGCACCGTGTTGCTACGTGGGGCACGTGAAACAGACGATTCGAACGACATCGCCAAGTTGGATGCCGTTGCGCTCAGCCTTGCCCAAACGTTGAGCAACCTGAAGCACGCCGCTGACGTGGACACGTTGCGCGGTTTGGAAGGCGAAGCCGCCAAGAACTATTTCGGTGTACTTCCGCTCATCATCAAGCCGCAATACCGTGAAGCATTCGCGCTCAATGGCCGCACCCGTCGCCCGCCACTGGACCGGACCAATGCGCTGCTCTCCTTCTTGTACGCCATGCTCATGAACGATTGCCGTTCAGCACTGGAAGCAGTTGGGCTGGACCCGCAACTCGGATTCCTCCATGCCGTCCGTCCCGGTCGCGCAGCACTGGCCTTGGACCTTCAAGAAGAATTCCGCTCCGTGGTCGTGGACCGCTTCGCGCTCACCCTCATCAACCGGGGCCAAGTGAACACCGATGCCTTCGACACCCGCGAAGGCGGCGCGGTGATGCTCACCGAGAAAGGGCGCAAAGCCGTGGTAGTGGCCTGGCAGGAACGAAAGCAGGAGATCATCACCCATCCACTCACCGAAAGCAAGATGCCCATCGGCTTGCTACCCTTCATGCAAGCCCGCTTCATGGCGCGTACGATCCGTGGCGAAATGGAGGGATACATACCCTACATGGCCAGATAGATGCTCATCATTGCCAGCTACGATGTCTCTACCCTCACCGCAGGCGGCCGGAAGCGCCTTCGCCGTGTGGCCAAGCTCTGCGAACGCAAGGGCCAGCGAGTGCAGAAGAGCGTCTTCGAATTCGAGGTGAACCAAATGCAATATGAGCAACTTGAACGCGAACTGCTCGCCGAGATCGATGAATTGGAGGACAGCCTCCGTTTCTACCGGCTCACTGAACCAGCACATTTGCGGGTGAAGCAGTACGGAAATTTCAAGAGCACCGACTTTGACAAACCACTTATAGTGTAACTTGAGGCAACGCGCCCTGCGCGAACCCTAAGTGACAATGAAAACCCAGCAGGTTCGCGACCCGCACAAAGCCTTGATCACCAACGGGTCGGAGAGACCTTGCCAAACGCTCTTTGTTTCCTGTTCCTTCGGTGCGATACCTTTCGCGCCAACCCGAGCCAAATCACACTGCCAGCAAGCGTTTGAAGTGGCGCGGTTCGTCCGGCGCAATGTGCCGGACGCGGATTGAAACGCCTACGTCCTCGTGGATCTGCGTAACGCTCAGGGGTTCGTCCGGCGCAATGTGCCGGACGCGGATTGAAACCCTATCGTCCCGGTCCCTTCGTCCACGCTCAGAACGTTCGTCCGGCGCAATGTGCCGGACGCGGATTGAAACAGGCTACAGGACCGTGAGAACGCGCAGGCTAATGTTCGTCCGGCGCAATGTGCCGGACGCGGATTGAAACACAGTTACGGAAGCCGACAAGGTAGCCGAACTGGAGTTCGTCCGGCGCAATGTGCCGGACGCGGATTGAAACTTCTCGTCCTTGATGTAATCGTGTACCGCGAAGGTTCGTCCGGCGCAATGTGCCGGACGCGGATTGAAACATTTGCAAGCCCTCGGTGTATCCAAAGAGTAGCCGTTCGTCCGGCGCAATGTGCCGGACGCGGATTGAAACAGGCTACAGGACCGTGAGAACGCGCAGGCTAATGTTCGTCCGGCGCAATGTGCCGGACGCGGATTGAAACCTCTACCAGAACGGTATGCTTGACGATTGCCGGGGTTCGTCCGGCGCAATGTGCCGGACGCGGATTGAAACACGAAGTCGCGGGCCTCTTGGCTCACGTCCGCAAGTTCGTCCGGCGCAATGTGCCGGACGCGGATTGAAACACCAACGTAGAGGTGGGCATGGACCAATACAACGAGTTCGTCCGGCGCAATGTGCCGGACGCGGATTGAAACAAGGCATACAGCAGTTGCACGGCAGGCTTGAAGGAGTTCGTCCGGCGCAATGTGCCGGACGCGGATTGAAACAGGCCGGTGACAAAGGCAAGGATCGCCGCCTTTACAGTTCGTCCGGCGCAATGTGCCGGACGCGGATTGAAACAAAGGTCAGATAGTCGCCAACAGCCACCACGTTCGCGTTCGTCCGGCGCAATGTGCCGGACGCGGATTGAAACCGGGCAGCAGGTGGAGGACCATCCACCCCGCAGAGTTCGTCCGGCGCAATGTGCCGGACGCGGATTGAAACACGCGGTCCCTTCGGTACAAAGATAACACAAAAAGGTTCGTCCGGCGCAATGTGCCGGACGCGGATTGAAACACAGAACTGACCTTGCCTTTCGGCACCAGTACAAGTTCGTCCGGCGCAATGTGCCGGACGCGGATTGAAACCTCGTCCTTGGCCATGCTGCAAATGTGGCCGCAGTTCGTCCGGCGCAATGTGCCGGACGCGGATTGAAACCTGGCCAACATGGATGCCGAGAAGGTTTCCAACGGTTCGTCCGGCGCAATGTGCCGGACGCGGATTGAAACAGTCGGTCAACCTTGGCGAGGACCTCGGCCTCGGTGGTTCGTCCGGCGCAATGTGCCGGACGCGGATTGAAACCTGATGGCCGCCAACGGCATGTTCATGGTACACAGTTCGTCCGGCGCAATGTGCCGGACGCGGATTGAAACATCGGCAACTATCAAGGTGAATCCTCCGCGTGGGTTCGTCCGGCGCAATGTGCCGGACGCGGATTGAAACATCCGCCACCTGTCATCGGCAGAGGTGAAGGAGGTGGTTCGTCCGGCGCAATGTGCCGGACGCGGATTGAAACTATTTGGTGGTTCGGGTCCTATCAACTTATATTTGTTCGTCCGGCGCAATGTGCCGGACGCGGATTGAAACACGGCCTCCCAATCCTCTTGGCTTTGCTCTTTACCGTTCGTCCGGCGCAATGTGCCGGACGCGGATTGAAACATTTTGTAGATGTTTTTTATCGCCGGAAAGCCTCGTTCGTCCGGCGCAATGTGCCGGACGCGGATTGAAACACAAGTCTCATGCGCTGTGCGCCGAACGTGCGCCTGTTCGTCCGGCGCAATGTGCCGGACGCGGATTGAAACCAATGATGGCAAGGCCGAACCGCCCCAAAAAAAGGTTCGTCCGGCGCAATGTGCCGGACGCGGATTGAAACGCCGAGGCGCACACACCCGTGGAGCGCGGCGACGAGTTCGTCCGGCGCAATGTGCCGGACGCGGATTGAAACCGCTGCTGGGTAGTCACCTGCACCACGCACCCGGTTCGTCCGGCGCAATGTGCCGGACGCGGATTGAAACTACTCCATCTGGTCCGATGCCAAGGACCGGGAAAGTTCGTCCGGCGCAATGTGCCGGACGCGGATTGAAACTGAGGTGATCACGCAACCCTTGTGGCGGCTGGCGGTTCGTCCGGCGCAATGTGCCGGACGCGGATTGAAACCTGGAACCGGTACCGCGTGAACAGGCGGCGCGATGTTCGTCCGGCGCAATGTGCCGGACGCGGATTGAAACTCCAACACGGTGATCTCTTTGAGGCGCATGCCGGAGTTCGTCCGGCGCAATGTGCCGGACGCGGATTGAAACTGAAACAATTAGAGATTTTGAAAATATATTTAAAGTTCGTCCGGCGCAATGTGCCGGACGCGGATTGAAACCTGAAGGTCTATCCACTGCCCGAAGGTGGCGCTCTCGTTCGTCCGGCGCAATGTGCCGGACGCGGATTGAAACAGCGCGTCTATCAGGTTGGTGTAGAAATCGCGCCCGTTCGTCCGGCGCAATGTGCCGGACGCGGATTGAAACCCAATCGGTACGGGGACCGCGTGCACAGCCGGATGTTCGTCCGGCGCAATGTGCCGGACGCGGATTGAAACGACCCGCATTGCAAGAGCTGCGATAGCGACCTGTGTTCGTCCGGCGCAATGTGCCGGACGCGGATTGAAACTGGTAGATGTGAATGGTCTGCCCGGCCACCACCGGTTCGTCCGGCGCAATGTGCCGGACGCGGATTGAAACCCTGACATGTTGAACTACCGGAGCATCGTGGCGGTTCGTCCGGCGCAATGTGCCGGACGCGGATTGAAACTCCCTGCTCCCTGCCATGCTGAATGAAGAGCATGGCGTTCGTCCGGCGCAATGTGCCGGACGCGGATTGAAACCGCCATGTCCTCAGACAGCCACCGCCGGTACTCGTTCGTCCGGCGCAATGTGCCGGACGCGGATTGAAACCGGGAGGGACAGGCCCACCAACGGCTCGACGACGTTCGTCCGGCGCAATGTGCCGGACGCGGATTGAAACACGCGGCCGTGGATGCCCTGCATGAAGCTGCGCAGTTCGTCCGGCGCAATGTGCCGGACGCGGATTGAAACATGGCACGCGACCTGTGGGACCGCGCGCACGGCAAGGTTCGTCCGGCGCAATGTGCCGGACGCGGATTGAAACGAGTCGTTGATGCGCTCCATCACCTCCATCACCTGTTCGTCCGGCGCAATGTGCCGGACGCGGATTGAAACTACGACATTCCATACCGTACCGTGAGGCCGGGGAAGTTCGTCCGGCGCAATGTGCCGGACGCGGATTGAAACTGGTATACCCTGCCAAATGGTACCGGCGGTTCGCGTTCGTCCGGCGCAATGTGCCGGACGCGGATTGAAACCCTGTGATGATGCCCTTGACATTTTCAAGCATGGGTTCGTCCGGCGCAATGTGCCGGACGCGGATTGAAACGGATTGTGGTTGGCTTTGTACGCAGCCGCGACCGTTCGTCCGGCGCAATGTGCCGGACGCGGATTGAAACTGGAGCCTGCCTATCAATTCTTCCACCTCTGCGCGTTCGTCCGGCGCAATGTGCCGGACGCGGATTGAAACTCATTTGCGATCGGCGAAAAGCACGGCCCCACCGAGTTCGTCCGGCGCAATGTGCCGGACGCGGATTGAAACGTATTGTGGTCTGTTGCGTCATTAACGCCGTATCCGTTCGTCCGGCGCAATGTGCCGGACGCGGATTGAAACCACTCCGTACAGATCCATGTACATCCCGGGAAAACGTTCGTCCGGCGCAATGTGCCGGACGCGGATTGAAACACCATGCTTTTGCGCAGATTGTCCTCGCGTTGCATGTTCGTCCGGCGCAATGTGCCGGACGCGGATTGAAACATGAGCAGGGGATCGAATTGCACATTCGCAACATCGTTCGTCCGGCGCAATGTGCCGGACGCGGATTGAAACAACGTCGGTTGGTCGTCGAACGGCACGAAAGCCGTTCGTCCGGCGCAATGTGCCGGACGCGGATTGAAACCTTGTCCACCCTGCAAAAAGAGCTCTATTGCCGTGGTTCGTCCGGCGCAATGTGCCGGACGCGGATTGAAACATTAGTTGCGCCTCCACCGCCGCCGCCTGGTCGGGTTCGTCCGGCGCAATGTGCCGGACGCGGATTGAAACATGATCAAACGAACGTCCGCATCGTTCAGGGCGACGGTTCGTCCGGCGCAATGTGCCGGACGCGGATTGAAACATCTGTTCGCTAATCTCACCGTGCCGAATTATGGTTCGTCCGGCGCAATGTGCCGGACGCGGATTGAAACTGTTGTGCAACGGCCTGAGGATCCAGAACGGAGGTTCGTCCGGCGCAATGTGCCGGACGCGGATTGAAACGCACTTGCCGTAGTACTTGGCTTGGCCGGTGCGCTCGTTCGTCCGGCGCAATGTGCCGGACGCGGATTGAAACCAAAGACAACGCGGCCCGATGTTATCCATCGGGCGTTCGTCCGGCGCAATGTGCCGGACGCGGATTGAAACATGTCCAGGCCCTCCATGTAGCCGACGGTGTTCGTTCGTCCGGCGCAATGTGCCGGACGCGGATTGAAACCTGTCCGGGCATGGCGGCGAATCGCAAGGATACCGTTCGTCCGGCGCAATGTGCCGGACGCGGATTGAAACACACGTATGACAATCCGGAGGCCGCACCACTGGGTGTTCGTCCGGCGCAATGTGCCGGACGCGGATTGAAACTCCAAGGCATCCACCACGGGCGCGGGTGCCTCCGGTTCGTCCGGCGCAATGTGCCGGACGCGGATTGAAACGGCCCTTCCAGGCGCATCCCTGCGGTCCTGGTCGTTCGTCCGGCGCAATGTGCCGGACGCGGATTGAAACGGGCATCCGGCCAAGATGCACGGGCGGATAAGGTGTTCGTCCGGCGCAATGTGCCGGACGCGGATTGAAACTAATCCTATTTGCCCCTCGTGCCCATAGTCCCGCAGGTTCGTCCGGCGCAATGTGCCGGACGCGGATTGAAACCCCTACGTTGCTGGGCGGCAAACAGGCGACCGTGGGTTCGTCCGGCGCAATGTGCCGGACGCGGATTGAAACTCGATGTTACAGGGGTTACACAAGTGACCGACCTGTTCGTCCGGCGCAATGTGCCGGACGCGGATTGAAACACACATGAGCAGGAAAGGACGGTGAACCAATGGCGTTCGTCCGGCGCAATGTGCCGGACGCGGATTGAAACACCTTGCGCCTTGTTCGCAGCTGCGGCGAGCAGAGTTCGTCCGGCGCAATGTGCCGGACGCGGATTGAAACACGTAGCCGCCCTCGTGCTTCAGCACCATCGGCAGTTCGTCCGGCGCAATGTGCCGGACGCGGATTGAAACTGAAAGAGGGAGGTGAGGTATACGCGATTAAGTACCGTTCGTCCGGCGCAATGTGCCGGACGCGGATTGAAACACCGCACTTTCCCATGCTTCCCTTTCCAAATCGTGTTCGTCCGGCGCAATGTGCCGGACGCGGATTGAAACATCTGTTCGCTAATCTCACCGTGCCGAATTATGGTTCGTCCGGCGCAATGTGCCGGACGCGGATTGAAACAGCAACAAGGTGATCCACGGGCCTGCGGTGATCGTTCGTCCGGCGCAATGTGCCGGACGCGGATTGAAACAGGAGCTTGGCCTCCTCCAAGATGGCGGAGTCCAGGTTCGTCCGGCGCAATGTGCCGGACGCGGATTGAAACTCCATGAACCATACGGCACCGGGGCAGGCCGCAGTTCGTCCGGCGCAATGTGCCGGACGCGGATTTAAACCCCTTGGAAGGTGGCGGAGAGTTATTCACCGGTGTTTGTCCGGCGCAATGTGCCGGACGCGGATTGAAACATGCCCAAGCGCGTGCAAGCGCTGCACCTCGTCGTTCGTCCGGCGCAATGTGCCGGACGCGGATTGAAACTCCACGAAGCGCTCGCTCATGTCGGTGATCTGCTGTTCGTCCGGCGCAATGTGCCGGACGCGGATTGAAACTACGCATACCCCGCCATCCCATGAGCCAGCTCGGAGTTCGTCCGGCGCAATGTGCCGGACGCGGATTGAAACGCAGGACCCCTGGCATACATATGCCGGAGGATTGTTCGTCCGGCGCAATGTGCCGGACGCGGATTGAAACAAATTAGGGAGTCACCACCTCACCGGCAGGAAATGTTCGTCCGGCGCAATGTGCCGGACGCGGATTGAAACCGCGCACCGGCGCGAACAATTCGACCTGCGGCAGTGTTCGTCCGGCGCAATGTGCCGGACGCGGATTGAAACGAGGAGGCTTGGAGGGATTGTCCGCGTGGGGATTGTTCGTCCGGCGCAATGTGCCGGACGCGGATTGAAACACACTCAGAACCGCAGGGCAGCACGTAAGCGGAAGTTCGTCCGGCGCAATGTGCCGGACGCGGATTGAAACTAAAACTTCGGCGCGGATCGCTTTCCAGTCCTTGTTCGTCCGGCGCAATGTGCCGGACGCGGATTGAAACAAAGCCACGGCCCCGGCGAAGCGGGCAAGCAAACGTTCGTCCGGCGCAATGTGCCGGACGCGGATTGAAACGGTGCGCAACGCAGGGGCATCGTGAAGGAAGACCAGTTCGTCCGGCGCAATGTGCCGGACGCGGATTGAAACTCGTAGGTCGTCGCTACTTGCTGCCCTGTTCACGTTCGTCCGGCGCAATGTGCCGGACGCGGATTGAAACGGGGTGCCAGGCATTAACGCCAGCACCTACAAGAGTTCGTCCGGCGCAATGTGCCGGACGCGGATTGAAACTTTGGCCTTGTATTGACAAGGACAAGAAGCACGCGGTTCGTCCGGCGCAATGTGCCGGACGCGGATTGAAACGAGTCGTGCAGCGCGATCCTTGCACGCATCGTAGTTCGTCCGGCGCAATGTGCCGGACGCGGATTGAAACTTTTCAACGTGGCCATGTTCACAAGTTAAAAGCGTTCGTCCGGCGCAATGTGCCGGACGCGGATTGAAACCCGGCACGATCATCGGTGCAACGCCTGACGGATGTTCGTCCGGCGCAATGTGCCGGACGCGGATTGAAACAATGTCCCCGTCAAGGACACCGACGGCATACCAGTTCGTCCGGCGCAATGTGCCGGACGCGGATTGAAACATGCAGTACGCTGGCCTTACGGAGATCACTCCTGGTTCGTCCGGCGCAATGTGCCGGACGCGGATTGAAACAGGATCGCCGAAAGCATGAAGGCCGTCTTACCAGTTCGTCCGGCGCAATGTGCCGGACGCGGATTGAAACGGAAGAAGTGGAGCAGTATGTGCGCGGCTGCATGGTTCGTCCGGCGCAATGTGCCGGACGCGGATTGAAACCACAGAAACGTTGCCATCACTTACGTTTTAGAAGGTTCGTCCGGCGCAATGTGCCGGACGCGGATTGAAACGTGTCATTGTTGCTGTTCCTTACCTCAAGTCCAGTTCGTCCGGCGCAATGTGCCGGACGCGGATTGAAACAACATCTTGGCCACGGGCAAGCGCAGGAAGGCCGGTTCGTCCGGCGCAATGTGCCGGACGCGGATTGAAACATGATCGCATCCACGTCCTGCCTGTCCTTGGTGAGTTCGTCCGGCGCAATGTGCCGGACGCGGATTGAAACATTGGCATCCCACAGGCTTACGCCTTTGTGGTTCCATCCCGCGATCGGGTACCAACACTCCAGCGCTGGCTGTTTGCCCAGTGCCCGGCACTCCATCCGCCTCAGGCGGTTTCGAACATATCATTCCAAGAGTTCCTCACGATGTAGATCGATCATGGCCGGAGGCCGGAGCTGATGGGACATAGGGCAAACAGTCGTACTCCGGGATGAGTGCAGAACTGTAGGACCGAGGGTCTAAGAACCAAGTGCCGAGCTCTCCTGAAGGGCCGAACACACCAAGAGGCCTTGAGTGCCGCGTGTGCCGGAGGTCCAGCTCAGCCACAAGCCTTGAGCCACAAGCCACAAGCTTGACTGAATGCTCCTGCCCCCGGGAAGCCTGATGGCCGAATGCACCAAGAGGCCTGGAATGCCGCGTGTACCGGAGGTCGCTCATGGCCATAAGCCCTTAGCCTGCCCCCGGGTCGGAGCCCGTGGCCGGAACCACCTCCCGAAAAAATACCTGTTTGTGGGTATTGCGGGATCCGCAGGCCGCGTGGATTTTTGACTTATGGGCACGTGCAATGGACCGTATCCGGCCCGGGAGGCCGGGCCGCTGAACGAACGTCGGCCATCCGCTTGCCGATGCATCCCGTAGTCCCCATCTCCCTGGTGATCGTGCATGCCAGCGAGGCGATGCGCTTGGGGCTGCGGGTGGGCATGGAGCGGGAGGGGGTGACGAAGGTGGTACTGGAGCTGGCGGAGCCGGGGAAGCTGGCGGCGGTATGGCCGGATGAGGGCGTGCAGGTGGTGCTGCTTTTTCTGAACACGGCGATCAGCGTGGCCCTGGACGCGGTGCGCTGGGTGCGCAGCCGCTCGCCGGGTACGGCGGTGCTGGTAATGGGTGAGCTGACGCCGGTCATGGCCCATCGGGCGGTGGAGGCGCAGGCGAACGGCCTGCTGCATGCCGATGCCCCCTTTGCGGAGATCCTGCGCGGGGTGACCGTGTTGTCCCAAGGCGGCCTGTTCTTCAACGGCTCCTACCGGGAGCACCTACTGGAGCGGAAGAAGAAAGGGACGGCACGGGACCAGGAGGTGAAGCTCACCGACATGCAGCTGAAGGTGCTGCGCCAGCTTTGCCGGCCGGAAGGCCTTACCCGGCCACGGATCGCCGAGGAGCTCGGCATCGGGAAGCGCACCGTGGACGACCATATCGAGGCGCTGTTCGATAAGTTCAACGTGCGCTCCACGCGGGCGCTGGTGCAACGGGCCATGAAGCGCGGCCTGCACCGTTGAAAGGGAGGGCCGGGTCCCCGGTCGGGATCCCGCCAAGGTCCGCGGGATCGGAGGCCGCCGCTTACTCCTTTGCCGCAGGGGATGTATCGATACCTGCACCGGAGGACATGCTACCTGCACGGCAGGTATCGATACGTGCACAACAGGACACGATACCTGCACGACAGGTATCGATACGTGCACAACAGGACATGCTACCTGCACGGCAGGTATCGATACGTGCATAACACGACACGATACCTGCACGACAGGTATCGATACGTGCATAACACGACACGATACCTGCACGACAGGTATCGATACGTGCACAACAGGACACGATACCTGCACGGCAGGTATCGATACGTGCACAACAGGACACGATACCTGCACGTCAGGTATCGATACGTGCACCGCAGGACATGATACCTGCACCCCAGGTATCGATACGTGCATAACAGGACACGATACCTGCACGGCAAGACATGATACCGGCCATGCAGTTCACGCTTCCTGACGTGCAGGTCCAGGTTCCGCCACGTTCGGTCGGCAGATTTCCGGCCGGCCACAGCCGCTCGCGGAAACCCTTGCCGGTAGCGGGTTTCAGGCGTTCCATCCCCGTGGAAATACGGGGTGCGCTCCCCCGTACATCGCGCAGGATCCGGGAACCAGCGGGCCGGGACCTTCGCTTAACGGTCCATAACCATTAGCCTGGGCACGGCTACAAAGGCCCAAAATGATGTTGAAGTCCTATTACATGGTGTCACTGGGCCTGGCCCGGATCACCGCCGCAGCGTTGCTGGTGAAAGCCCGCAACATGGTGACCAAGTTGACCGGCAACTTGGCCTACCCCACCCCTACGCCGGCATTGGTTGATGTGACCGCAGCGTGCGATTCGCTCGAGGTGGCCATCAGCGCCCACCAGTTGAACCCGGGACCGGGGGAGCTGATCGATCGCGAGGTTGCGTTCGAGAAGCTGAAGTCCCTGGTAACGGACCTGGGGGGTTATGTACAATCGGCCAGCAATGGCAACCTGGAGCTGATCAAGAGCGCCGGTTGCGTGGTGCGCCGATCACCCTCTCCTGTAGGTCAGATGCCCAAGCCTCGGGACCTGGTCGCGGAGAACAGCTTGTTGCGCGGTCGCATCGAGGTCCGCTGGCGCGGGGTGCGCGGTCGCAGCATGTATGAGCTGGAGATCTGCCTGGGCGATCCGAACGTCGAGGCGAACTGGACCGTGCTGGCGCTCACCAGCAAGAACCGGTACACCGCCGACGACCTGCAGAGCGATGGCGTGTACTTCTTCCGGGTAAAGGCGCTCGGCCCCGCCGGAGCGGGACCGCTGAGCGATTCCGCCCACGCCAAGGCGGCCTAGGGCGAACGCCCCGGGATGCGATGCCCGGAACGGACCTGTCCTTCGCTTGATGCCCTGCCCCGCCACCGTCCCGATACCTATCGGAAGGTGTGCGGGGACGGGGCATTGAGAGAAGATCAACCAAAAAAAACGAACGCAAATGAAGAACGCAGAACGGAAAACGGAACGGATCGCCCACTTCAGTACGGATTATGCCCACATGAGCCCGGCCGCACGGGCCCGCCTGGAGGAGGACCTGATGCGGCTCTACTTCACCCCGCACTACCAGTGCATGCCCTTCGATCCCACGGAGCTGGTGGCGTTGGTGAAGGAGCAATGCCCGGACCAGCCTGAGCTTGCCGAGGCCTTCGCGCGCTGCACGGAGCAATGGCGCAAGAACAACCTCTACACCCACTTCATGGACCCGCAAGCGAAGGACCGCAGCCGCTACGCCTACGGCTTCTTCCTGGAATGCCCCCGCCAAGGCTTGCTGGTGGTGGACGTGGCCGAGAGCGGCGCCATCCAAGGGATCGAGCACATGAAGAACGTGATGCGCGGGGAAGAGCACGATATACCACTGCCACCGGCGATGCGGATCGTACACTGGAAGTAGGAGCGGCCGGCACCACACCACATGCATCCTTCTTCAACGCACTGGCCCCCGGGAAACCGGGGGCTTTTGCGTTGGGGACGGGGCTACGGGTCGCACGGAGCCCCTTCAGCGCACGTCATTGCGAGGGCGTTGGGGCGCACGGCACTCCTTCCGCGCACGCCATTGCGAGGTGTTCGGGGTGCGCGACAGCGCATATCGAACACCGAAGCAATCCCAGGCGGACCGCACGGATCAGCCAAGATCATGCACACGGCGCTTCGGCAGCCCGCCCCCTTCGTGTTGCGGGCTTTCCCGCGATGACGTGCGTTGTGGCGCTTTCGGCCTTCGGCGTATTCAGGCTCTTCGGCGCATTTCGGCTCAGGCGGCTTCAGGCCTTTTGGTTTGTTCAGGCCCTCATCCCGGCGCTCGGGTGTTTCCCGAGTGCTGGCTACTCCATCCGCCCCCGGCGGCCTCTGGCGCTTAGGCCAGGGTGGCCTTCGGCCTTGGCGGCTTCACGCTGATCGGCCCGTCGGCCCCGTCATTGTAGAGGCTCTTGGCCGGAAATTTCCCACTTCGTGATCGGCTCTGCTTAGAGCGCTGGAAACCGCCGGAGGCGCACCGGCGTGCCGGTACTCGGCAGACCATTGGGATCACGGGGAAGGCCGAGCGCCGGAATGGGATCGGCTCTGCTTAGAGCGCCGGAAACCGCCGGAGGCGGACCGGCGTGCCGGTACTCGGCAGACCATTGGGATCACGGGCAAGGCGTGCGCCCGATGAAAAGCAATAACCGGGAGGCGGCCGGAGGCCGATCAGAAGCGGGCACATGCCTTCGGTATACGGGCTCGCGAAACACGCGAGCGCAAGTATGAGCGCTACAAGTTCGTTGAGGTTCGTGGCGAAAAAAAGGCACCAGCGTGGTCCGATATGCATCGGACGCTTGCGCAAGTATTGGGAATTAGCCCCCGCTAAGCGGTCCAAACTATGGCGTGGTCTGCCGCACCACCATCACATCGGAAACCGTCGTGTAACGAGCGCCCTGCCAGTCGAATTCGATACGCCTTCCGGGTTGAGCGCCGTAGCCATCGAGGTGCTTGTGGATCCTTGATCCCATAAGCGGCTTGGCGCGCTTCAGCTTCCACGAATCGAAGTAGTTGCGCTGGTCCACGAGCACAAGGAACAACCGGTTGGATGCATCGAAGCGCCGCTCACCTTGGTTCTCATAAAGCCAGCGGATCAGTTCTTCCGGGTCCGCTTCGATCCCTTCAACCAGCGAATTGCGATAGGCTCGCAGGTCCGTGATCAGTTGGCGGCAATCGTCGGCCGGATGGTCCGCGACCTTGTTCCAGAGGTCTTGCAGCAACGCGGCGGCTGGCAAGTCAGTGCTGATGGGGATCGAGTGCGTACGAGCAGCACGCTTCAATAGCGTTGCTTCCGGGCGAAGCTTTGCGGCCTTTCTCTTGGCGGCGAGATAACCTTCCGGCAGGTAGGTGACCTTGAGGTCGAACGGCACATCCTTCACGAAGAAGTCGATCTTCTTCACGAGGCCTACTGCCGGGAGCACGTTCGGATGATCCTTGAAGATGTCTTCGATGATGATCGATGTCCAATGGTTGTACCACGAGCAGATCACATAGCCGCGCATGCTCACCAGCAGTTCATTCTCCACCGATCTGCATAGCGATTCATAATCGGTGATGCGCTTGATGTAGTTGTCCACGATGGTCTTCTCCAGGTTGTTCTGGTACAGCCCACCCCAGTTGAACTCCTGCACGCGATAGAGCTGGTTGAGCAGGTCCGCCTCGTTCGCTTTCCGCGTGTTCCGGTCCTCCGCATAGATGCGCCGGATGACCGCCTCAACTTCGTCCGGGGAAATGTTCGCCTTGAACGCGGCCTCGAACAACTGCCTTGCTCCAACATCCGGTCTTGCGCCTTTTGTTTCATCGAACAGCCGTTCAAGGTGTTCCCTCCTGCTCAATGAACGCAGTTTCAAGAACTGTAAGCCACCCGCATCAGCAGCCAATTCGTTGAGGCGATTATCGCGGAAGAGCGCATCCGCTTGTGCGAAAGTCAAGGACATCAGCCGCGCACGGGTATGTCCGACATCCAACCGGGAATGTTCCTCAAGCGTTGTCCGACAGTTGCGGCGCGTGAAAAGACCAAACCGTAGTCTGTCTTCAATGCACCCTTGCGATTGTCCTGGACCACGGAGCCAGCGGAGTACACGAGCGGGAAACATCCGTTGTAATTCATCCCCACGCTGTCGGCCGTGGTCCTGAAATTCTCGAAGAACTTCCAACTCGATTCGCTGCGTGCATTGAAGAACAGCACGAGGGACCCTTGTGCGTTCAACTTGGTCGTTGCTATCTCCAGGAACTTTGTCATCGCAGCCGTATACTCTTTCGCGCCCTTCGAGCGTTCCTTCGCGTTCGAGACGATGATCTCGGATGCATAGTCCGGTGTTTCGCCAAGGATCATGTTCCAGAGTTCAGACAACTCCAAGTAGGGTATCCGATCGCTGTGTGGTGGATCGGTAATGAACAGGTCCACGGAGCCATCCTGCAGTTCCGGCAACCGATCAAGCGTATTGCCGTTGATCAGCGCACAATCGGCGACGCTGGCATTGACCTCCTGAATATCCCCGAGAATTGGGGCTTCCGGTTTCGATGTAGCGCCCGACAAGGCCTTGATCAGCTTCTTCACCCGCCGCTCGAAGCAGTTCCAAACGTTTACCTCGAAGTGTTTCGCAGGTCGCCAGAAACCGATCACCCAAGAACCGACCTCGATCCGATCACTGCCCGCGCCAGTGGTTTTTCCGCGACCGGTTATGGCAAAGACCATCTTGCTCATCTGGCCAACGGCTGCTGTCAACGACAGTCGCAAGGCCTCCCGCATCTCTTCGGGTAGCTCCTCGATCGCAGCTAGCAACAGTTCGATGTTCCGCAACGCCCTTCCTGTGAACAGGTCGTGGAGGGTCAGCGCATCTGAAGCATTGATCCTCGCATTGTTGAAGAAGCGCGGTTGGCGCAGCATGCGGGGTGTGTAGCCGTCAAAGCGCTCAAGGAGTTCCAGGTCGGCAGGCGTGGGTTCCGTCTCCACTCTCGCGTGGCCGCTGCCGTTCGTTTGCCAGACCTTGATCATTCGCCCTTCCACCCACAAGAAGTGCGAGGCAGTTCCACCCTCACCGATCGCATAGCTAGATTCGATCGCTGCCTTGGCAGCACTTTTGATCCGACGAAATGCTTCGGAGACCGCCTCGGAAGTAGGAGGTGATACCAGCAGCTTCGTGATCCGGATCGCCGCCGGATTGATATCGATGCCGACCACGCGACGCCCCACTTGCAACGCCTCGATCGCAGCGATGCCAGACCCCATGAAGGGATCGACCACCAAGCCGCCTTCCGGGCACAAATGCTCGATCAAGTACCTGATCGGCTCTGATGGCTTCTTGCCCCAATACTTGTGGAATGCATACAGTCCACGGTATCCCCCAGGCCGTGATAGTGCTTCGACCTGTGGTATGTATGCGAGTTCAGGAATCACCAATTGCATTCTACTTCGTGCTCTTTATGCGTTCGTTCAAAAGTAACGGTGCCCTTTGAAGGTTACCCTTCGGATCGTGCCTGCTTATCAACATCGCCTCGGATTCCTCGTCCCGGCGGGCGGGTGTTTCCCGAGTGCCCACTGTTCCATCCGCCTCCGGCAGCCTCCGGCGCTTAGGCCAGGGTGGCCTTCGGCCTTGGAGGGTTCACGCTGATCCGCCCGTCGGCCCCGGCATTGTAGAGGCTCTTGGCCGGAAATTTCCCACTTCGTGATCGGCTCTGCTCAGAGCGCTGGAAACCGTCCGAGGCGGACCGGCGTGCCGGTACTCGGCAGACCATTGGGATCACGGGCAAGGCGTGCGCCCGATGAAAAGCAATAACCGGGAGGAGGCCGGAGGCCGATCAGAAGCGGGCACATGCCTTCGGTATGCGGGCTCGCGAAACACGCGAGCGCCGGGTTGGCAGCGATGGCAACTTCGGGTCCATGTATGACCACCGTCATATCCCGCCCACTCCCTCCCGGAATACCTTGTACCAAACCATCTCAACCGATCATGATCAAGCGCATCCTCCTTATTGCACTCGGCATCTTCCTGCTGGCTCAACTGATACAGCCGAACCGCAGCGTACCCGCGGCGGATCCCGCCAACGACATGCTGAAAATGACCGGCGCACCGGCGGACATCCAGCAGATGGTGATCGGGGCGTGCTACGATTGCCATAGCAACCAGCCGCAGTATCCGGTATGGGCCTACATCACGCCGGTGAATTTCTGGATACAGAAGCACATCGATGAGGCCCGGGAGGATGTGAACTACTCCCGCTGGGACATCTTTGCTGGGACGAAGGACGCTGCCAAGAGCGGCAAGACGATCACGAAAGGTGAGATGCCACCGCCGAACTATGCGAACATGCACGGCCACGCACAGCTGACCGCCGCACAGAAGCAGCAACTGGCCGCATGGTTCGATGCGAACGTCACCAGAGCGGGCAAAGAAGGCGGCGACCATGAACATGGAACAAAGGATCACGATGATGAGGACTGAGCCCTCAAACTGACGCAAGCGTCCGATGCATATCGGACCACGCTCGTGCTTTCATCATCCAAGCGCACGCTCGCGCCAGTATGGGCGGCCATAGGCTATCGCTTCCCTGGCACGGTATCACTTCCCCTCATAGCTCACCTTCTTTCCAATAGAGGAAAGCCCCAACATGGCATCGGACGAGGTGAAGATCGTGTGCAGGTGTTCCAGCTCGGACGCGCAGCCGCGGCCATCGGTGATCAGCTTGTCCGCGATGCGCAAGGCGAGGGGGGCCTTGCGCTGCAGGGTGCCCAGGATCCGTTCCACCTCGGCGGGTGCGATGCCGTTGCCGCCGTGCTTCCCCGCGAGGAGCTCCTCGATGCCGTTGCGCTCGAAGAAGGCCGCGATGCCTTTCCACGGCTCGGCCGGTGTGCCGGTGCGGGGCGCGGGCGGGGCGAGCGTTCCGTCCAGGATCGCGTCGATTTCGTCGTGATCGGCGATGCCGTCGATCAAGCGCCCGCTCTCGCCCGTATTAGCGGCTCCATCGGGGACTCATTCATTGCCGTCCAAGCGCTTTTGTATCGGTGTGAAGTGCCCCTTGGGGCGGTGCAGCCATAACGGAAGGATCCTTCGCATCTTCGCACCTGATGGCCACGCCGCTGGAAGATAAGCTCGACGACCTCTCGCGCTGGACCATGTTGGCGTGCGAACATCACCGCAGCGGTCGCGTGGAGGATGCCTTGATGAACATGCGCAAAGCGGGCGAGGCGGCGGCGAAGGCCATCATCACCAGCCAATGGTCCGGCAAGCGGGGCACGGATGCCATTGCGGGGGTCTCATTCGCCGGGATGATCCAGCTCATCATCCGCAATGGGCTCGCCACCAAGCCCACCATCCTGCTCTTGCAAACCTTGCAGGTGGAGGGCAACAGCGCCTCGCACGACAACCGCTTGAAGCGGGGCCGCGCGGAACTGGGCATGGCCAGCCTCAACGAGCTGGTGCATTGGCTTTACGAGGAAAACTTGGGCCGAAGCTTGCCCGATGAACTGCGTGCCGCTTTCAAACCCGTGTCCGCCGCTCAGGCCACGGCCCCCAAAGAGCGCCGCTCGAGCAAGGCGGATCAACGACAGGAGGAGCGCATCGCGGAACTGGAACGACGCATCGTCGAACTCAATGTGGGCACTTCCACGCGGAGCAGGGATGATGATGCCACCGGCAAGGTCCTCGCGGAACTTCGGCAGGAACTCGCACTGGCCCGGGCGGAGCGCGCTCCGCAGCAGGAGGAGCCCATCCCGGAAGCACCCCATGTGGCCACGCCTCGCGGGAGGGCATGGGGCATCGGGATCGGCGTATTGGCCGTGGCGATGCTCGCGGGATGGCTTTTCCTGCACCGGTCATCCGGGAGGAAGGCTGTGGTGGCGACCGAGGTGGTGGCACGTGCTGACAGCGCCACGTTCACGCTCGTGCTGGTGCCGCTCACCATTCTTCAGGACAACCCGAACATCCACATCGACCTCGTGGCATCGCTGAACAACCGCTTGCAACGCCGCATCGCCGAACGGCCTTATGCCGTCCGCGTGATAGTGGACACCACCCGGCGGTCGGCAACCCCCACCTCGGGGCAGGCGTGGGAACTCGCGCGGACCTGGCATGCATCGCTCGTGCTCTTCGGGGACCTGGTGGAACCCACCTCCAGCGACAGTGGAACGGCGACATTGAACTATGCCTTGCGCCGCCGGTCCGATGTGGTTTCCGGCACCATTGCCCCAAGCCGGTTCCGCACCATGGCCGATCCTTCCGTGGACCGATTGATGGACGAATGCGTCTGGTTGTTCGACCTTGCCCTTGCCAACCGCCTAGCGGCCGGTGGAGGCTATTCCCCCGCGTTGGAGGTGCTGTATGCCGCAAGGTCGAACACGCCCGAGGGAGAACTCACGCGCCACGTCCTCATGGCCCAATGCCATGCCGCGCTGGGCAACAATGCCGCTGCATTGCGCGAGGCCCAATGGTGCTTGGACCATAACCCCGGCGATCCGGAGACCCTCGCCTTCCTCGGCACCGTCTATACCGGCCTCGGTGATCGCGCCAAGGCCGCTATGGTCCTCGAACAGGCCGTGGCCAAGGCACCGAAGAACGCCGACTTTCGCTTGGGCCTGGCCAACGTACTGGTGGACCGGGACCATCCCGGCTCCGCGAACAACGCACGGGCCGAGGCACTGGTACAGGAGGCCATCAAGCTGGATCCCGATAACGCCACGGCATGGGCCTACGCGGCATTCGCGCACATGCTGAAACAGGAATGGACCGAGGCCGCGCGGTGCTTTGAGCGTTCACTTCAATTGCAGCCCCGCAATGAGAACACCATCGTGAACCTCGCGCAGCTCGAAGCGTTCCGGTTGGACAAGCCCGAAGCGGCGGCCGAGCGGCTCACGGTGGCCATAGGTAAGGACAGCGCCGATCCGCACGCGCTCTTCCTGCTGGCGGAGATCTATACCCGCACCTCAATGAAGGATCCCGATGCGGCGCAAAAGCTCTACGCGAAGGCCAACGCGAAGGAACCCATGGCCAAGTACGGAGCGGAGATCGGCCAGGCGGATGCCGCCTACGGGGCCGGGGACATGAAGGCCGCGCTTGCCCATTACACCGCCGCATGGGCCATGGACAGCACCGATCCGCGCATTGCCAACCAGATCGCCAACATACTGATAGCGGGGCACCGCGATGCGCGGGCATTGCAAGTGCTGCGGCAGGGACTGGCCCGGGACCCGGCCAACCACATGTTGAACGCCAACATCGGCCAGGTCCTGATGGCCGGGCCAAAAGACCTGCGGGACCTGAAGGCCGCAGAGCGCTACCTCACCACAGCGCTCGCCACGGACCCGCTGGACACGCTGGTGCTGGAGCAATGCGGCAATGTGCGCGTGATGTTGGGGGACATGCAGGGCGCGGAAAAGGTATTGCGGATGGCGTACCGCCTGGATCCGGATGGTTACGGCGTGAACAGGGGCCTGGGCCTGATCCGTGATTCGGAGAACGACCTCGTGCAGGCCCGCATGCACTATGAGAAGGCTATCGCCCTGAAGCCCAAGGACGACGTGGTGGCCTCCAATCTCGCATACGTCCTGTTGCGCACTTCCCCCGGTCTGGTGCTCCAAGGCCTCTATTGGGCCAAGCGTTCCGTAGAGCTGGAACGCAGCCCGGAGAATTTGTTGATGTATTCCAATTTGTTGCAGGCCTCGGGAAAATACAACGAAGCCGCAGATGCCTACTATGAGGCCATCAAGGACCGTCCGGACCTGCGGCAGCAGGATATCGAGGAAGTGCTGAACGCCAAGGGGCTAGGGCGTTCCAACTGAGGGAGGGGCCGCCCTGCAACGCAGGACATTGCGAACGGCGAAGCGATCCCAAGCGTAACGCTCGGATCGGCCAAGTGCATTCCACCAATGGGTTTCGTGATGGACGGTGCTTACCACCACTCCGTGCATACTCGCCTGAGATCGCTTCGGCAGCCCGCCCCCTTCGGGTTGCGGGCTTTCTCGCGATGACGTGCGTTGTGGTGGGTGCGGTATCAGACTGCGGGTCGCACGGCGCTCATTCCGCGCACGTCATTGCGAGGTGTTCGGGGTGCGCGACAGCGCATACCGAACACCGAAGCAATCCCAGGCCGACAGCACGGATCAGCCACGAGCATGCACGCAATCCCCTTCGTGGTGGACGGTGCCTACAACCACTCCGTGCCAACAGGCCTGGGATCGCCTCCGGCTCATCGGCCCATTGGTATCACTTCCCTTCATAGCTCACCTTCTTTCCAATAGAGGAAAGCCCCAACATGGCATCGGACGAGGTGAAGATCGTGTGCAGGTGTTCCAGCTCGGACGCGCAACCACGGCCATCGGTGATGAGCTTGTCCGCGATGCGCAATGCCAGTGGGGCCTTGCGTTGCAGGGTGCCCAGGATCCGTTCCACCTCGGCGGGTGCGATGCCGTTGCCGCCGTGCTTTCCCGCGAGGAGCTCCTCGATGCCGTTGCGCTCGAAGAAGGCCGCGATGCCTTTCCACGGTTCGGCCGGTGTGCCGGTGCGGGGCGCGGGCGGGGCGAGCGTTCCGTCCAGGATCGCGTCGATGTCGTCGTGATCGGCGATGCCGTCGATCAGGCCCATGGCCAGCGCATCGGTGGCGTTGAGCATGCGGCCGGTATGCACCAGGTACTTGGCGAGGCCCTTGCCCACGCGGGTGGCGGTGCGTTGCGTGCCGCCCAGCCCCGGATAGATGCCGATGCCCGTTTCGGGGAAGGCCATCACCGCCTTGGGGTGCGCCACGATGATGTCCGCGCAGAGGGCCAGCTCCAGGCCACCGCCCAGGGCGAGGCCGTTGAGCACGGCCACCACCGGCTTGGGCGATGCGTCGATGCGGTGGAACACCTGCTGCCCGTAGGCCGTGAAGCGCTCGATCGCGCTGATGTCGCCGCGCTTCATGTGGGTGACGAAGAACTTGATGTCGGCACCGGCCACGAAGGCCTTGCCCGATCCGGTGAGGGCGATGGTGCGCACCTGCGGATCGGCGAGGGCGGCTGCGAAGCGCTCGTCGAGCTGGGCCATCACCTCCTCGTTCAGCGCGTTGTTGTCCTCGGGCCGGTCCATGGTGATGGTGGCCACGCCGTTGCGCACTTCCAACTTCACGTGTTCCATGGCCCATGCCGCAGGGCCGATGGTCGTGGGTGCCGCCACGCCGTAGCGCGCGGCCACATCGCCCACCATGCGGCGCACTTCCGCCTCGCCCCGTGCGCGCATCAATGCAATGGGGCCCTTGCGCCAGCGCAGGCCGATGCGCGCACCGCGTTCGATGGCCAGGGCATCGCACACCTGCTCGTCCAGCAGTTGCGTGCTGACGAAGCAGACGATCCCCAGCATGCGATCGGCGATGGTGCGGTGCAACGCCTGATCGGCGGATGCTTCGCCGGAAAGGTCCCAGGGCACTCCGGCCTCGGTCTGCCGTTGCAGGCCGGGGCTCACCGTGTACAGCGGTCCGAAGACCTCCAAGGTGCGTTGCGCGTGGTAGGCCACCGGCACGCCCGTGGCGTTCATCAGCGCGAAGGGGCCCATGCCGATGCCGAAGGCCTTCATGCAGGCGGCATCGATGGTGGGGATGTCGGCGAGGCCCTCCTCGTGGATGCGGACGGCTTCGTTCAGCCAGGGCACGAAGAAGCGGTTCACCACGAAGCCGTAGGCATCGCGGCATTCGATGGCATCCTTGCCGGTGCGGCGGCAGAAGCGGCGCACCGCCTCCATCACCTCGGGCGCGGTGTGCTCGCCGGGGATGATCTCCACTAAGCGGTTCTTCGCCGCGTGGAAGAAGTAGTGCAGGCCCACGAAGCGCTCGGGACGGCTTACCGATGCGGCCAGTTCCGTTACGGAGAAGGACGAGGTGTTGGTGGCCAGGACCGCGTCGGGGCGGACGATGCCGTCGAGCGTGCGGAAGAGCGTGGCCTTGGCGGCGCGGTCCTCGAAGATGGCCTCCACCACCAGGTCGCACGCGGCCAGGTCCTTCAGGTCGGTGGTGCCGGTGATGCGGCCCAGCACCTCCTCCACCGTGCCGGGGGCGAAGACCTTGCGCTCCACGCCCTGTTGCAGCATCGTCCGGATGCCTTCCATGCCTTTATGGATGAACCGTTGTTCACGGTCCGCCAGCAGCACGGTGGTCCCTTCCTGGGCGAACTTCTGCGCGATGGCGGCACCCATGGTGCCGGCACCCACCACGCCTACGGTTCCGATCTTCATCATGCGTTCAGGTGGTTTCACTTGTGCTTCCACACGGGCGGGCGCTTCTCCAGGAAGGCGGTGATGCCCTCGTTGGCATCGTCGGTGGCCATGAGCTGGCCGGTGTACAGCTGCTCGAGATGGGGCAGGAAGTTGCCCAGCACATGGTTGAACTTCACGCGCACGGCACGCGTAGCGAAGCGCAATGAACTGGCGCTGCGCGGCAGGATATGCGCCGCGATGTGTGCGTCGATCAGCGCGTCCAAGGCATCGGGTCCGTCGGCCACGGCGTTGAGCAGGCCCATGGACAGGGCCTCTTCGGCGGTGATGCTGCGGCCGGTGAGCAGCAGGTCGGTGGCGCGCTGCAGGCCGATCTTCTCGGGTAGGATGATCGACGCGGGCGGTGCGAAAACACCCAGCACGATCTCCGGTTGACCGAAGCGCGCGCTCTTGTCGGCGAAGAGGAAATCGCACATGATCGCCAGTTCCATGCCGCCGCCCAAGCACTGGCCCTGCACGCGTGCCAGCGTGGGGATCGCGAGGTCGCGCAACGTGAGGAAGAGGCCGTGGAAGGCGCGCAGCATGGCCGGTGCCGTGTCGCGCTGATGTTCCTCGACGCTGGCGCCGAAGGAGAAGTGCTTGCCGGCGCCCTCGAAGGTGATGAGCTTGACGGCCGGCTTTTCCTTCATGCCGTCGAGGATCTGCTGCAGGCTCTCCATCATCACGTGGTCCAGCACGTTGCCCTTGCCGTCGTCCAGGGTGATGCGCGCCACTGCGCCACCGTGCTCCATGCGCAGCGTGATCTTCTCCAGGGTCATGGTCTCATCGGATGTGCTCATGTCGATTCAGGCTTTGGTGGTGCGGTACTGGGGTGAAATGGCCCGGTGCAGCTCCTCGGTCCAGGGCTGGCCTTCGGAAAGTGCGCGGCGCAATGCGATGAAGTCCACCTCGCGGTCGTTCTTCGGCCCTTCGTTGAAGGCGCGGAAGCCGGCCTTCGCCTCGGTCATCATGTTCAGGGCGAGCCATTCGCGGCTGCTCTCCTTGTTGCGGTCCCAATGGTCCAGCTTGAACTTGCGCACCTCACTGATGGTCTTGTTCATGCAATTGGGGAACGTGTGGAGCAGCTTGGCGATGAGCCCGTTCACCGCGGCATCCAGCATGGACAGGTCCACTTCGCCCCGGGCCATGAGCTCCTTGGCCTTCGCCAGTTCGTCACCGGTCTTCATGGCCCCGAACACGATGCGACCGAACTCGTCCGTAACGCGGTCCAGTTGCACCAGGGGATTGGGGATGAACTTGCCGTCCACTTTCAACGCGGGCGCGATCTCGCAGATCACACCGTTCCAGTAGGCTTGGTGGGCGGTCCAGGGTTCGCAGAGGGTGAGCGACACCATGGCCCTTTCGATCCCCGTGAACAAGGGGAGGAAGTCCGTGGCGCCACCGATGGGCGCGCTGCCGTGCTTGGGACCGGCCTGCCCGAAACGCGCCAGATCGCTCGAGACGCTGTAATCGCAGGCCATGCCGATCTCCTGCCCGCCGCCGATGCGCATGCCGTTCACGCGGCAGATCACCGGCTTCTCGCACATCAGGATCGCCGACACCATGTCGTTGAACAGCCGCATGTACTGGCCGTATTCCTGCGGGTTCCCCGCGTAGTATTCCGCGTACTCCTTGGTGTTGCCGCCGGTGCAGAAGGCCTTGTCGCCCACGGCGGTGAACACCACGGCCACCACGCTGCGGTCGTTGGAGGCGGTGCGGAAAGCGAGGATCACCTCCTTCACCGCCGCGGTGGTGTATGAGTTGTACTGCTTCGGATTGTTCAGGATGATCCATGCGTTGAACAGTCCCTTCACGGGGCTGCCGTCGCGGTCCAGGCAGGGCCGCTTTTCAAAGATGATCTCCGTGAACGTGTGTTCCACGATGTCGTGGCTGTGCAGGGTTTCCATGGGTGCGATCAGGATGAGGTTCAGTTATCGGTACCGGGTACCAGCACGATGCGTTTGGTGTACTTGTGGGCCAGCGTGTTGCGGAACACCTCGTTGATCTTCGCCAAGGGGATGGCCTCCACGAAGTCGTGGATGTCGAGCTTGCCGCTGCCGATCAGCTCCACCACTTCGGGATAGAGTTCCGGCCTGCAGCCCCAGGTGCCGATCAGTTTGGCATCGAAGGCCATGAGGTTGCTGAGGCGCACTTCCAGCTTGTCCATGGTGAAGCCCACCACACTGAGCGTGGAGGTGTAGGTAATGAGGCTGAAGGCGAGCTCCTGCCCTGCCGTGGTGCCGCTGATCTCGAAGATCTTCCAGCCGTACTTCGGCGCGCCGAGCTCGGCGGCGATCTCGCGCACCCGGGTCTTGATCTCCTTGGCCGACAGGTCGCGGGTGTTGAGCGTGGCATGCACCCCGTGGGCCTTGGCCTGGGCCAGCTTGTCGTCGTTGATGTCCAGGGCCAGCACCTTGGCCCCCTTGATGTGCGCGATGAGGGCGCCGTACAGGCCCACGCCGCCCACACCGATCACGATGGCCAGGTCGCCGGGTTCGAGCTCGCTCTTCTTCACCACTTGGTAGGGCGTGGATATGGCATCGGCCACCACCGCGAGCTGTTCCAGGGAATAGCGTTCCAGCAACGCTTCCGGCACGAGGCAGAGGTAGCGGTGCGGCACCACCACGTGCGATGCGAAGCCGCCGTGCAGGTCGTTGCCCGGCATGATCTGCCGCTGGCAGATGTTGCTGCGCCCTTTCCGGCAGAGCTCGCACTCGCCGCAGGGCAGCACGGCGGGGATGATCACCGGCCATCCGATCAGGTGGGCCGGACCTTCCACCACGGTGCCGCTGATCTCATGGCCGAGCGTCAGGGGCAGTTCCTTTTTCGTCCGCACACCGTCGTTCCAGAAGCTGAGGTCCGTGTGGCATACGCCGCAACCGGCCACCTTCACCAGGGCCTCGTGCCCGGCGATCGCGGGGATCGCCGTCTCCACCCGCTCGAAGTCCTGCTTCAGCGCGGTCATCTGCCATTGTTCCATCGTGCCTGCCATGGTGCTCACAGTTCCGGGTTCTCGAAGAGGATCGCATTGCCCTGCCCGCCGCCGATGCACGCCGAGGCGATGCCGTAGCGCACCTTGCGCGCCTTCATCTCCCGGGCCAGGGTCAGCGACAAGCGCAGGCCGGTCGCGGCCAACGGATGGCCCAGTGCGATCGCCCCGCCGTTCACATTGCAGATCGAGCGGTCCAATCCCAGTTCCCGTTCGCAACCGATGAACTGCGCGGCGAAGGCCTCGTTGATCTCGATCAGGCCGATGTCGGCGAGCTTCAGGCCGGTGATCTCCAGCAGCAGCCGGATGGCGGGAACGGGGCCCAGCCCCATGGTCCGCGGATCCACGCCGCTGGTGACCGATGCCACGATGCGGGCGAGCGGACTCAGGCTGCGCGCCTTCACGAATGCTTCGCCCGCCACCACGGCGGCAGCGGCACCGTCCACGATGCCGCTGGAGTTGGCTGCCGTCTGCACGCCGTCCTTGTCGAAGGCGGGCGGCAGCTTGGCCATGGCCTCCAAGGTGGCCGGCCGGATGTGCTCGTCGGTGGTGAATCCCTTCACCCCTTTGGGCAGGCCCACCTTGCGCGGTCGCAGGCCCTCGCCCTCGAATACCGCAGGGTCCAATGGCGCGATCTCGTCCGCGAACCAGCCGCGTTCCGTAGCGGCCACCGCACGGTCCACCGAGAGCTTTCCGAAGAGGTCCGCCTCGGCGCGGGTGATGCCGTGCAGGCGGGCCACGTTCTCGGCGGTGTTGCCCATGGGCACGGCGGCGCTGTCGTTGAGCGCCTCCCACAGCAGGTCCTTGAACTCCACGCGGCCCAAGGGATAGCCCATGCGGTTGCCGAAGGAGACCGTGGGTGCCAGGGACATGTTCTCGGTGCCCCCGCACAGCGCCACACCGGCCTTGCCCAGCGCGATCTGATCGGCGGCCGCGGTGATGGTCTCAAAGCCCGAGCCGCAGATGCGTTGCACCATCACGGCCGGTATGCCTTGGGGAACACCCGCGTACAGCCCGACATGGCGCGGAAGGAAATAGGCATCGTAGGAGCTCTGGCCGATGTTGGCCATGACCACCTGATCGATCTCGTCGGGCCGCACGCCGGACTTCTCCATGGCGGCGCGGCTGGCGAATATGCCAAGGTCCGTCGGGGACACCTGTGCCAGCGTGCCGCCCAGTTTGCCAAAGGCCGTGCGTGCCCCGTTGACCAGGTACATCCCGTCGTACCGGATGCCGAAGCCTTTCGCCTTGTCGTGTATCGCCTTCATGCGCGTTCCTTCTGCTCGCTGGCAGGTGGTCCCGGGGTGGCCGCCTCCTGCTCCGCATACTTCCGTGCGTACAGCGCGGCACCCAGCGAGACGATGAACTGGGGTTGGTCCGGGATGACCACCTCCTGCCCGAAACGCTCGCTGAGGATGGTCTTGAAGTAGGGGTGATAGGCGATGACACCGCCCACGAGGTAGATCGGCAGGCCGGTTTCCATGCGGATCTTGTAGATGCGGTTGGCCACGCTGAGGTAGATGCCCTTGGCGATGTCCTCCACGGGCATCTCCGCGAAGATCCAGCCCATGATCTCGGTCTTGGCGAAGACGGTGCAGAAGCTGTTGAGCTCCTTCATCGCCTCGGAGCGCCCGGCCAGTTCGCTCATGGTGCGCAGGTCGATCTCCGCGCGCTCGGCCACTTCGGTGATGAAGGCGCCGGTGCCCGCCGCGCACTTGTTGTTCATGTAGAAGTCCTCCACCTTGCCACCGTCGCCGGCGCGGATCAGCTTGATGTCCTCCGCTCCGATGTCCACGATGTTCTTGCGGCCGGGGTACAGGGAGTCGATCGCGAAGGCGGCGCAGCTCACCTCGGTCTTGGTGGTGTCGGCACCGGGGAAATGCTCCCGGCCGTACCCCGAAGCGCAGATCGCGGCCACCTCATAGCGGCCCTTGATGTCCTCGAGCGCACCGTGCAGCGCGTTCTTGTCGCGGTTCAGGGTGCGCAGCAGTTCGCGGTACACCACTTCACCCGCCTCATTCACCACGCTGAGCTTGGTGTAGTACGAGCCGATGTCCACGCCCACGAAGTGGCTGCCGGGGCTTTCCTCGCGGAGGGCACCGGTGTCCTTCAGCGCGAACATGCCGGCCAGGGCGAGCGGTTCCGGCGGCGTCAGCGAGGCCCCCTTGCGGGTATGGGCCTCCACCATGTTGGTGAAGAGCAGGTTGAGCGGGGTGCGCACGTAGTGCTTGCGGCCGTACTTGACGAACTGCCCGTTGAAGTGCTCGATCTCCGTTTGCCGGTCCTTCATCATGTCCACCGCCAAGGATGGGAAGTGGTTGCCGGCCTTGCGCAGGTAGCGCATGCACAGCTTCACGAAGTTGTCGCCGAAGCGGATGTCCTCGGCCTTGGCCACCTGCACGCTCTCGCCGATCACCTGCTCGATGATCTCGGCCATGCCCGGCTGCTCCATGGCCTCGCGGATGGTGAGCCGCGTGATGCCGCACAGCGCGCTGAGCGAGGAGTTGAGGATGGTCTTCTCCCACACCTTGTCCACCAGGGAGAAGGAATCGATGGTCACCGTGTCCAGGCCGGCACGGGTCAACAGGTCGGCGACGCGCTCCGCGAAGGGGCCCTGGGAGTCGTCCACCGAGGCGATGTAGTTGGGCGCGTTGAAGAAGGTGACGTTGACCGCATTGGTCCGGGCCAGGTTGCCGGCGAAGTTGAGCACCATGCGGAAGGTGCGGTGCTCGCCGAACTCGTCGATCACGGGTTCCTCCACGTCGATGCCGTTCTGTGCGCAGATGACGAAGGGGCTGCCTGCTCCGGGTATCCGCAGTTCTTCGAGCACGGTGCGGGTGTGGTACACCTTCACCGCCAGGATGATCACGTCCGGGAATTGGCCGGCCAGTTCACCGATGGAATCGAAGGCGTGGTCCACCATCACCTGCTTGGCCATCTTTCCCTCCAGGTGGATGCCTTCCTTCCGGATCAGCTTGACCAGGTCCTTGTTATGGTCGCAGATGATCACTTCGGCACCCGCCTCCTTGAGGTGGACGGCCAGGATCTGGCCCACCGGCCCCATGCCGACCACGCCCACCTTCAATGTTCCCTTCTCTTCTTCCATGGCCATCAGGTGAGTTGTTCGATGAAGGCCTCGATCTTGGTGTGGCTCTGGCCTTCGCTGTAGAAGCGCAGGTCGCAGAGGTCGCCCTCGAGCACCAGGGTCTCCACACCGCTCTGCTCCTTGAGGCGCTGGGGCATGCCGAAGCGTGCGTTGGAGTTGTTGAAGCAGGTCTTGGCGTCGTGGAAGATCACGCCGTCGATCCGGAAGTCCTTGACCATGCGGCCCAGGATCTCCGTCTTCGCCCGCTCACTGCGGTTGATGAAGATCTCCGTGTAGGCCAGTGCGCTGGACGCGAAGGGGTCGCGCTCATCGAAGGCATCGAACACCCAGCTATTGCAATAGGTGGAGGCCACCACGGCCGCGCGGTTCTTGGCGAAGAGGTCGCTCAAGGTCCGGAGCTTGCCCCAGATCGGCATGCCGTCCCAATAGATGCGGCAGGCCTCCTTCGTAAGGACCCCTTCTCCCCTGGCGACCTTGCCCTGCAGTTCCTTGAGCAGCAGCGCGTAGTAGTCCTTGGCCTCCTGCGTACCGCGCAACACCACGATGGGCCCCATGTGGATGGTGGCATCGAAGAAGTTGATCGGTGCCGGGCTGTTGGAGGCCGTGGCCAGCACGGACTTCCAGAGCTCGGTGGCCTCGCGGCTCAAGCGCAGTGTTTCGCGGAAGCGATCGATGTCGAAGCGCGTGCCGGTGATCTGTTCGCACACCGGCACGAGGGCCTCGAACTGCTTGGCCACGTCCTGCACATGCACGCCGGTCACTTGGTCCAGGTAGCGCGGCGGGGTGATGCCGAATACGGGGGCTTGGTGCTCTTTTGCAAAATAGGTGAACCAGTCCTGCACCTCGCGGCACTGGTTGGTGTTGTACACGATCAGGTCGGGCCGGGGCGGTCCGTCCAGGCCGTACTGCTTCTTCAGGGGCGTGGTGCCACTGAGGTGCGCACCGATGTCGCTGGTGAGGTAGGAACAGATGTCCCCCGAATAACCGGCCTTGACGGCGGCCGGGATCAGGTCGCCGGAGGTACGCGTGGCGCCGAGCAGTGCGCCGTGGTTCTCGGGGAAGTAGACCTCGAAGCCGAAGGAGCGCAGCAGTTCGGCGGGCCCCACGCTGGTACACCAGGCCACCGGGGCACGCATGCCCTGGAAGTAGGCGGTCATCAGCCGCTTGAGCTCGGTGGTGGCTTCGATGGTATGCATGTCAAGCGATGATCTTGCGTCCTGCGGTGGTGATGTCGTCCAGCTTGATGATGTACACCTCCTCGTCCAACGGATGGTTGGCACCGTAGAGGTTCTCCAAGTGTGCGCGGTACACTTCCACCACGTTGCGCGGTGCCACCTTCATGCTGGGCGTTAGGGTGTTGTTGGCCAGGGAGAGTTCCCCGTCGATGATCATGGCGGCCTTGATCTTGGCGAACTTCTGGCCGATGCCGCAGTTGGCATCGTGCAGGCAGCCGTGCAGGCACTTGCCCAGTTCGTCCAGGCTGCGCGGGCAGAAGCAACCCTCCATGGGGCTCTGCCTGTAATCGGGATGCTCCAGCTGTTTCTTGTTGGGGAAGAGCAGGGCGATGGGATACTCCTGCCCACTGCCCACCACCATGGCGAAGGAGATGTAGTGGCACTTGAACTCGATGAGCTTCTCGAGGTCGGAGGGGATCACCTTCTCCCCATTGCTGAGCTTGAAGATGCGGTCCTTGCGGGTGATCAGCTTCAGGCCATCGGGCAGCAGCTCGCCCACGTCGCCGGTGTGGAAGAAGCCATCGGCATCGAACAGTCCCTTGTTGGCCTCGTCGTTCTTGTAATAGCCGCACATCACATTGGGACCTTTCACCAGCACCTCGCCATCATCGGCCAGGCGGATGGTGATGCCGGGCAGCGGTTTGCCCACCACGCCGGGGGCACGCTTCACGGCGGGATCGGTAAGGGTGCAGCAGGGCGAGGTCTCGGTGAGGCCCCAGCCCTCGATCACCGGAACACCGCGCCGCTCGAACTCCTCGGAGAGCTTCTGTGGCAGGGCCGCTGCGGCGGTGAAGATGAACTTGAGCCCCGCGTGGAAGAAGAGGCGCTCGGCTTCGGCATCGTGGCGTGTGAGGTCCACCAGGGCCTGGTACACCTTGGGGACACTGAAGAAGACCGTGGGGCGCACCAATTTCCAATTCGCCATGATCTCCTGGGGGTCCTTGCCGTAGCTGGACTCCAGGTGCAGTGTGGCACCGGTGCGCAGTGCGGTGAACAGCTCGAAGATGCCGCCGAAGCTGTGGTGCCAGGGCAGGTAGCTGAGGAAGCGATCATCCGGACCGAGGTCCCAGAGCTGGGCCAGGGCCGCTTGTTGGGAAAGGATGTTGCGGTGGCTCAACTGCACGCATTTGGGCGTGCCCATGGTGCCCGAGGTGTACATGTTGAGGCAGAGCGCATCGGGATCGGCATCGGTGAACAGTGCATCGGGGCCGCCGGGCGGCGATGCCAACAATTCGCTGAACCGGACCAGGTTGCTCCACTTCCCGTTGTCCACGGCATCGAAGCTGAACACATGGTCCAAGGGAAGCTCGGGATCGAGCCGGTCCAACTGCAGTTCACCGGCAACGGCGAGGAAGCGGGCATCACTGTGCCGGATCAGCAGCTCCGCCGTCTCCTTGTGGAAGAAGGCGAAAATGGGCACGGCTATTCCGCCCGAGGCCATCACGGCCAGTTCCATCCGGAGCATCTCCGACCGGTTCGGGGAGAAGATCACCAGCTTGTCGCCCGGCAGGAAGCCATAGTGCGCACGCAGGTTGTGGGCAATGGCCCGCACGTCGGCCAGGAGCGTGTTCCAGCTGATCCCTTCATAGACACGGTCATGCTTCTCGGCGAAGACCAAGCGATCGCCAAAGGCGGCGGCGTTGCGTTCCAACAAAGTGGCCACGTTAGGGATCAACGCGCTGGGATCGAGGTGGGGGCCGCTCTGTTGCATGTCCATCAGTGTTGTTCGAGTGCCTGTTCAGTAACTCCCGGCCGCTGGCGTTCGAGGGCCTCCCGGGCCTGCTCACTGCCCACACTGGCGTTCAGCAGCATGCCGAATTTCCGGCACTCGTCGAGCCTGCATGAATTCACGAGCTTTCCATCATGGATGCACATATCCGGACAGGAGTCGCACATGTCGATGCGCCCATCCGGAAGCACGTCCGGTGCCTGGATCACACCGATCCCGATGGCCTTTACGGGATGGAGAAAGCGCAGTGGGTTGCCCAGGCAATGGCCCAGGTACTGCTTGAAGGCGCTCCGCACCTTGGGGTCGAACAAGCCCATGAAAAAGATCCTGCGCCCCATCTTCACCTTGGGGTACACCAGGTACTTCCCGAACCACAGGTGATGGAGTGTTTGTGCGAGTTCCATCGTCCTGCTCCCGTATGCGCCGAAGACCCTGCCCTTGTTGTCTGTGATCAAATTGCCGATGAGCCACTTCATGGAACCGTGGTCCATGGTTCCGTTCAAGTAGGCCGATGCATCGTACCCGGGGAACCGCGCCTTGATGACCGCATAGACCTCCTTGGAGGACACACTGGCGACGTTCATCTTGTCCGGTGTGATGGTGTAGCCCAGGGTATCCTCCTTCATATCGATCTTCCTGCCGCCCGCATGGTAATCCACACCGTCCATGACGGGAAGACCCCGGTGGGTGATCAGGGAGATGCCATTGACCACATCCATGTTGTCCACTCCCCACTGGATGAAATCCGGGACCTCGTGAAGATTGTCCCGGTTCACGGTGATGCCGAAATGCGAGTAGATGCCACCTACCTTCTTCAGCCGCTGCGCACATTCGAGGCGCAGCGCGTCCATGTCCGATTCCTTGGCGATCTTCTGTTTCTTGAACTCAGGCCGCGTCTGGGTGCTGTCGATGTGGAAGCTGATCCCGGTGAGGCCCGCTTTCTTCAGCTTGCGGAGCAGGTCCTCACTCAGTGCGTAACCGTTGGAAAGGATCAGGCTCTTCACGCCCCGACCACTGATGTGCTGGATGATCTCGGCGATATGGGGATGCAGGATCGGTTCGCCTCCGGCCAGCGATATGCCATCGCAATTGCGCCACTTGATCAGGAAGTCGATCTCGTCCTTGACCTTCTGGAGGGGTTTGTGTCCCTCGCCGAGCACCAGGCGGTAGCATCCGTCGCAGTGGATGTTGCAGATGTCGGTGATCTCCACCCAGCCAATGGGGTTGTCCGTAGTGGACCACGGCAGGCGGTACAGTTGGCGTTGGAAGGGGGTCGTGATGCTGTCCATCGTGGCGATCGGTGATCAACTGGTCTCCATGGTCCGCTGCAGTTCCTTTTCGCGCAGCCTCTGGTCGCGGAATCCGCCCCAGAGCGCGGCACCGATGGCCCCGGCGTAGATCGCATCGGGATGGGTGCGCACCTCGAAGCCCTTACTGCTTTCCTCCAGGGCCTCGTTGATCGCCTGGATCATGCCCTTGTTGAGGGCCATGCCGCCGGTGAGCACGATGGGCGAAACGGCCTTCAACGAACTCATCAATTTGATGATGCGCGACGCGATGCTGACGTGGATGCCCTTGATGATGTCCGGTGTGGCGATGCCCCGCGAGACCATGTTGATCACGTCCGTTTCGGCCAGCACGGCGCAGATGCCGGAACTGACCTCGGGCTGTGTGCTCGTCAGGGAGACGTCGCCGACCTCCTCGATGCTCAGGCCCAAATAGCGCGAGATGTTCTCCAGGAACTGGCCCGAGCCCGAAGCGCATTGCCCGGTCATCTTGTAGTCCTCCACGCGCGCCTCGGTGGAGATCCGCACGGCGCGGACATAGAGCGCGCCCATGTCCACCACGGTGCGCGCCTCGGGGAAGAAGTAGTTGCCGCCGCGCGCATGGGTGGTCATGCCGTAGAAGTGGCCGCGCTTGCGCTTCACCATGTCGCCTTCGCCCGTGCTGGCGAGGTAGGCGATGTCCTCGTACCGGAGCTTGTTGCGCTCCAGCATGGACTGCACCATTTCGTCGCCCAAGGCCGAAGGGTCGCGTTTCCGGATCTTCTCCGTGCGCTTGTCGATCACTTGGGGATCCTCGTTGTAGTCCATGAGCACCAACTTGATGAAGTTGCTGCCCACATCGATGCCCATGGTGTATGTGCGGTTCTCCATTGTTTCTCGTTAAGCTGTTCCCAATTGCATTTCCACTGTTCGTTCCGTACACCGTACGCCGCGTTCCTCAAGGTGGTCCATCACCGCTTGGAAGCAGGACCCGTCCGCGCCGACAAGCTCCGGAGGGCAGAGCCCCTTCCGGGTGAACCCGCCCCGGAGCAGCAGTTCGGCGACCGCCGTACAGGTGTAGCCCGTGGTGCGCGCCATGGAGCTGATGCCGCCTTCGCGATCGAAGCGGTCCAGCAGTTCATGGGTGTGCGTCCCCGCCGCGTTCTTCAGCGTCACGCGCATCACGGTGAGGTCCTCGTCTTCCGGTTCCATTTCCCACAGCGGGAAAAGCAGTTTGCTCGTCAGGCGCAAGGGCGACACCATCGTGCCGTCCACATCGATGGGCTCCGGGGAGAACAGGCCGGTGGCGCGGAACACCTTCATCAACTCGGCGTGTCCGGGATAGCGAAGGGTGCGCTCCACCATGTGCGGCACCTCGGACATGGTGGCCAGCAGCGTGCGCAGGCCGTCGGTGTTGAAGGCCTCGAGGGTGCCTACCCCTTCCCACTCCATCTCCTCTATTTCGCTCAAGGCTTCGCGCTCCGCGTTGCGGCCGTTCACCCGCATATGTACCGGGCGCGTGTACTCCTCGATCACATCAGCGGGCGAGAAGACGGCCTTGTAGCCGAAGGGCCATTCGGGCGTGCCGGGCAATCCACCCACAAGGCATTCGTAGCTGGTGAGGGGGCTCTGGTGGTGGTGATGACCGGCGATGATGTTGCACAGTCCGGGCGCCACGCCGCAATCGACCACGGCGGTAACGTTCTTCTCCCGCGCTACCTCGTCCAGAACAAGGGGATCCTCCGGAAAGAACGAGATGTCCACCACGTTGCGCCCGGCCTCTATCACCGTTCGCAGGGTGGCGAAACCCAGGGCACCGGGCACCGCGCCGATGATCAGGTCGAACGGGAGCACCGCTTTCGCCAAGGCCTTCCGATCGGTGACATCGAGCACGAGCGGCGTGATCGGATGTTGCCGTGCGAGCGCATCGAGGGCAGCGGGATCGCGATCGGCACTGGTCACGAGATGCCTACGGCACAGATCGACGGCGATCGCCTTTCCGATCAGACCTGCACCAAGGACCAGTACCTTCCTTTTGCTCATGGCTGTCTCACGCGACCTTCGCGCTTTTCTTTTGGTCCGGCAGTTCGGCCTTCACATTGCGCCGGGCGAACATGGCACCACCGAGGGCGCCCATGAAGATGGAATCGGTGTGGATGTTGATCGTGATCCCCTCGCCGTAGTTCTCCCGCACCAGTTGGCCGAGGTATTTGATCACGGCCTGGTTGCGGGCCACGCCTCCGGTGAAGGTGAATTCGTTGAACACCCCGCCCGAGCGGGCGATCAGGGACATGGCACGCATGATGATCGCCTTGTGCAGTCCGCCGAGGATGTCCTCGCGCTTCTCGCCCAGGTTGGTCAACTCGCGCAATTCGGCCCCCGCGAACACCGTGCAGGTGCTGCAGATGTTCACCTCCTTCTCGGCCTTCAAGGCCAACGGCCCCAGTTCGTTCAGCGAGATGCTCATCTCGTCGGCGATGTATCCCAGGTAGCGGCCGCATCCGGCGGCGCAGCGGTCGTTCATCTGGAAGCTGGTCACCAGTCCGTACTGGTCCACCTGGATGGCCTTGGTGTCCTGCCCGCCGATGTCGAGCACGGTGCGGGTGTCGGGGAATACGGCATGGGCACCGAAGGCATGGCAGAGGATCTCCGAGCGGATGCAGTCCTCGGGGAAGGGCAACAGGGCCCGTCCGTAACCGGTGCCGGTCATGTTGGCGATCTGGAAGTCCAGGCCGGCCACTTCGTCGATGCGTTCGCGCAGCGATTCGGCCACGGTGTTGAACTGTCCTTTCAAGAGGTACATCTCCTGATCGAAGGCGGGGCCGTCCACGATGGTGGATCCCTGCGGCTCATCGGGCAGGTTGGCATACTTGTCCTTGAGCAGTTCCATGGCCTCATGCACCAGGGTCTTGAACTCGAACTTCACCACCTCGTTCTCCGCCGGGGTGATGCTCTTGTCCCAAACGGTCATCAGCGGCTCGAAGAGCTCGGTGGGAAGGAGGGACACCTGCTCATTGTACTTCTCCGAGACGATGTCGCGGAAGAACTGGTTCTTCGAGCCCAGGTCGTTGTACAGGTAATCGTGCTTGATCTTCGGCTTGAAGGCCCGGCGGATGGCGCGGAGGTGGCCCAGGATCTCCTCCTGCTTCTCGGGTTCCTGGAAGAATTCGCGGCAGGTCTTCACCAGCTCATCGCCCAAGCGGTCCAGGCGCACCTTGAACTGCTCGTAGCGGAACACGCTCTCCAGGTCGTTGATGTACTTGCGGTACTCGGGCCTGGCCTTGAGGTCGGCCTCGAGGTTCTTCTTCAGCACGGAGAAGCGCGCATCATAGACCGCCTCGTCGCGGGCGATATCTGCCGCCACCGCATAGTTGGCGCGGGTGTTGGTGATCCCCCTGCCGATGATCTCATCCTGCTCGTTGATGATGATCGCCTTGGAGGTGGTGGATCCAAGGTCCACGCCCAGATAGTACTTGCTCATGGCTGATCGTTTAGGGTTGGGTCAGGCTTGTTCGGTGGTGGTCTGTTGCGCCAGGATGGTCTTGCGCTGGGCCAGCATCTGGAAGTAGGACTCCAGGCGGTTCTTGATGTTGGCGTAGGAGAAGTAGCGCGGGTCCACCAGGTCGCTCTCGATGAAGCCCACGGGAATGCCGCAGCGCTTCTCGATCTCACGCATCATCAGCAGTTGGCCGGCGCTGAAGGAGTTGCAGCTCTTGATGGAGTTGATCAGGAAACCATCGGCCTTGTACTCCTTGATGTAGTGCTCCAGCAGGTCCACGCGCTGGGGCAGGCTCAGGTTGGTGTAGCAGCCCATGCAGTAGCGTGCGAGGCTCTCGATCGGATGGTCCGGGTCGTGGCGGAAGCCCTGGTCGTACACGCCGCCCACCTTGGTGTAGGTGCTGGCCACGATCACCGCGCCCATGTCGTAGAAGATCTTCCAGAACTCGCGGAAGTTGGTCCAGTTCGGCGGGCCTTCCACCACCAGGCGGAAGCGCTCCTCCTTCATCTCCCCTTCCGGGGTCACCGGCAACAGGCCCTGTTCCTTGCGGGCCATGATCTCGTCATGCAATTCCTGGTAGTACTCCAAGGCCCGCTCGGTACCACGGAACGCGGTGAACAAGGGTCCCATGTAATAGACCCCGGCGAAGTAGGAGTCGATCGGTGATGGCACCGTTCTGGCCGACTGCAGCACCTTCACCCAGAGGTCCTCCGCCCTGGAGGAGTTGTCGAGCATCTTCGCCAGGCGGGCGCGGTCCAGTTTCTTGCCCGCCACTTTCTCCAACTTGGGGATCACCTCCTCCTCCAACTGCTTCACCATGTAGGCCAACTGGTCCTCGGTGATGCGACCGTCCTCCTGGTAGGGCGTGTGCAGCATGGCGATCTCCACGCCGGGGTAAAGCTTCTCGAGGTTCTCGAACCATTTCATGAAGGTGAAGCAGCCCGTGTAGCTCAGCAGCAGCAGGTCCGGGTCCGGGAGCTTCTCCCCGGTGGGCCCGATGTTGCCGTTGAGCATCATGCCGATATCGCACTTCACGTAGGTGCATACGTCCTCGCTGAAACCCATCTTCTCGGCGTCCTTGATGTAGGAGGCCGACTTCTTGCGCATGCCGGATTGCAGGGCATTGATCTCCGGGTACACCGGCAGCATGTCCAGCGCCAGGATCAATTCCGTGAGGTTGCCCGGCACGAAGGTGTACACCACCTTGCGCCCCTTTTCCTTGGCGGTGCTCAGCTCCGTGAAGAGCTCGGCGAGCATCTCCTTCTGGATGACCATGCTCCGTTCCTTGACGGCTTCTTTCACCTCTGCCATTGGTTCTGTTTTTTAGTGGTGATCGGGGTTGGTGTGGTTCATCATACCCACAGCTTGATGGAATCCGAGAACGTGCCCGCCTGTTCCTTGATCACCTTGAACTGGCCGGTGTTCTCGTGGAACTGGAAGTTGATGTGTACGATCCCTGCGGCATCGCAGGCCTTTTGCAGTTCGGGGCGGTCCAGCAGGGCCGGGTCGCAGAAGCTGGCGGCGCAGAAGATCACCCCGTCGGCGTGGCGGTGGCGCACCAGGTCCACGAGGCGTGCCCCCTTCGGATTGCCCACATCGTAAACGGCGGAAGAGGAAGGGCTTTTCTCCAGGAACGCGGTGACGATCGCCCCCAAGGGGTCGTCCGTGGTGTCGTCCACGTCGCCTTGCGTCCAACGCGAGCCAAGCATCAGGTCATCGTCCACGATGTAGCAACCGGCCATCTCCATGGACTTGAGCATGCCGATCGGCGGCTGTTCGCAGAACGAACCGGTGACCACCACGCGGATGTTGTCCATCGCTTCGCCGTGATCAAGCTTGATCAGTTCCAGCACTTCCTCCAGGATGGCGTTGTGCTCCTCCACGGGCATCACCAGCCCGGCGCGCAGTATGTAATAAGTGTCCACGGCGGAAAGGCGCCAGGGGAACTCCTGCCGGATGTCGTAGATCGCTTCGATCATGCTCCGGTTCCGGTTGTACAGCCCGATGGAATGGTTCAGGCGCTCGGGGGTGATCTTCACGCCGTTCAGCTTGAACATGTCGCTCTCCACCGTCTCGATCAGTTCGCGGAAGAAGGTGCCGCCGATGTGCTCCTTGAAGTTCTGCGGATAGTCGAAGTAGCGCGTGAACTTTCCCTTCTGCGCCAACTTGAACATGCCGGAGAGGTTCCGGATGCAATCGCAGATCGCGGGGAACAGGAAGCCATCGAAGACCTCCAGGTTGCTGTCCAGCGCCATTTCGATGATCCCGCGTGGCAGGTGGCAGATGTAGGACTGGTAGTAGGCATCGCCCTTGATGATCCGCTTGTGGTCGCCCACGCCCATGATGCCCACGGGCAGCCCGTTGGCGGCGTGGATCACTTCGCGCGGCACGTAGATGGGCAGGTACCCCACCAAGAGCCGGTCATCGGCTGCCTTGCGCCAGGCCTTGGCGTGGGTGAATTCCAGGTCGAAGGCGAGTTCTTCGCAGGTGCGCAGGATCTCCGCCAAGCGTGCGGGAGGTTGTTTGATGCCGGTCATTCGGGTGGCGTAATGTGTGCGTTGCGGCAGGTGTTCTTCACGTCGAAAGGCATTCCGATCACGATGAAACTATATGCGAATGCGAGGGCCAATATATGATTTAGATCATATATTTGACCAAACATTTTATCAACCTTGGAATTTCGCCGACCGCATTGAACCCGCTCTTCCGACCAAGGCGGGATCCCGTGCGAACAACTCTGAACGGAACGCTCCAAAAAGGCCCATGTCAGCAGCACCAACAGGCAATTCGCACGCACGGTCGGTGATCCGCGCCCCGCTCCGCACCGGGAAACCGGAGACCGGCTGCGTGGTGCTCAGTGCCGGTGCCTCCTCGCGCATGGGTCGGCACAAGGCCTTGCTACCGATGCCGGATGGTCGCTCTTTCCTGTCCCAGATCATATTCCAATACCGCCGCGCCGGTGTGCAATGCATCGCCGTGGTGCTGCACCCGGGCATTCCGTTGGAAAGCATTCCCATCGACCCAGTGGTCACCGTGGTGGTGAACCATGCCGCATCAGCAGGCCGCTTGGGATCGCTGCGCCTTGGGCTAGCTGCACTTCCCGGCGTGGACCATTGCTTCGTCCACAACATCGACAATCCCTTCGTGGATCCCGCCACGATCGAGCACCTCCATGCCGTGCGCGACCGGGCCGCCAGCATCACGCCGTGCCATCAGGAACGCGGTGGGCACCCCATTCTGCTCGGGCCTGCCGCGATCGACCTCATTGCCGAGCGCACCGAAACCGACCTGCCCTTGCGCGACGTGCTCGCCCTGCTTCCACGGCATCGGGTGGAGGTGCAGGATGCCCGGATCCTGGCCAACGTCAACACGCCACAGGACCACGCCCATTGGTTCGGAACAGCCACCGCCGATGAACACGCCTGACGATGGACCTGTACGACAAGCTGATCGAAGTGCGCAATGGCCCGGAGGAGGCGGCGCTCTGCTTGATCACGGGAACGCACGGCTCCACACCACGGCGCATCGGGGCACGCATGCTGGTGCTCGCCTCGGGCACCATCCATGGCACCATCGGTGGTGGCGCCCTGGAACGCGAAGTGGTGCGCCATGCGCTGGAATGCATCCGCAAGGGCACCCCACAGATGCGCCGCCACGACCTGTTGCACCAGCATGGCATGTGCTGTGGCGGCAGTGTGGACATATACATTGAACCGGTGAAGAAGAAGAACAAGCTCTACATCTTCGGTGCCGGCCATACCGGTGCGGCATTGGCACGCCTGGCGCAAGCCGTGGACCTCGATGTCTACCTCGCAGACGACCGGCGCGAATACCTCGACGCGGTGCAGGATGACGGCATCAACCTGCTGCCCGGCAGCCACACGGACCTCCTGCCCCTGCTCCCCTTCGACACGCGCTCCTATATCGCCATCCTGACCTACAGCCACCCCATGGACCGGGACATCCTGGCCTTCTGCCTGAAGAAGCCCTTCGCCTACCTGGGCATGATCGGCAGCCAGCGCAAGGTGGAACTGACCCGGAAGATGTTCCAGGAAGGCGGCATCGCCACGGCGGAAGAACTGGCGCGGGTGGACATGCCCATGGGGCTGGACATCGGTGCCGAAGGTCCGGAGGAGATCGCCGTGAGCATCCTGGCGAAGTTGATCACCGTGAAGAACAAGACCACCACCCCATGAGCAACTCGCCCATCGCCATCGTCACGGGTGCCGCCAAAGGCATCGGCCGCGCCATCGCTGAACGGCTGGCGAACGACGGCTTCGATGTGCTGGCCGTGGACATGGAACCGGTTTCCGAGGACCTCCCGTCCGCTGCGCCGGGTGCCGGAAAGATCCTGTTCCACCGTGCGGATATCCGCGACGAGCAGGCGGTGCAGGCACTCTTCCGCACGGCCATGGAGCGCCACGGCCGCGTGGATGCCGTGGTGAACAACGCGGGCATCATCCGCGACAACATGATCCACCGCATGACGCTGGAGGACTTCCAGGCGGTGATCGATGTGAACCTTAAAGGCACCTGGCTGATGTGCCGCGAAGCCGCCCGCGTGATGAAGGAGCAGGGCAGTGGCGGCATCGTGAACATCGCCTCACGGGCCTGGTTGGGCAATCGCGGACAGAGCAACTATGCCGCGTCCAAAGCGGGAGTGGTCGCGCTCACCCGCGTACTTGCCTTGGAACTGGGCCGCCATGGGGTAAGCGTGAACACCGTGGCCCCGGGATTGATCGACACCCCGCTGACGCGCGGCCTGGAACCCCACGTCCTGCAAAGCCTGATCGATGCCCAGCCCACACGCACCATGGGAAAGCCCGAGGACGTGGCCCACGCCGTGGCCTTCCTGCTGAACAAGGACACCCGCTTCATCACGGGCCAGACCCTCTATGTGGACGGCGGCAAAAGCATCGGTGCAGGCATTTGAACGGAAGCAACGATCAGATCATGAACGACCACTTCTTCAACTACGGCACGGATACCATCAGCGCTCGCATGGATCGGATCGCTCGGATGAAGGTGAACGACTAAGCTGTGAAACCATGGCACGGATACAACTGACCATCAACGACCGGGAGCATGACCTGCTGATCGGTGCGCACGACATGCTGTCCACCGTGATCCGCGAAAATGCCGGACTGAAAGGCACCAAGGTGGGCTGCTCGCAGGGCAGCTGCGGTGCCTGTACCGTACTGGTGAACGACGAACCGGTGCTGGCCTGCATCACGCCGGCCATGCGCTGCCACCAAGCGCGGATCACCACCATCGAGGGTCTTGCTTTGCAGGGCACGCCTCACCTGTTGCAGCAGAAATTCGTGGAGAAGGGCGCCATCCAATGCGGCTTCTGCACGCCGGGCATGGTGCTCACGGCCCTGCACCATGTGGAACAGGCCCATGACAATTCGGTGGAGGGCATCAAGGAGGCCCTCTCCGGCAACCTGTGCCGCTGCACCGGTTACAAGAAGATCATCGAGGCCGTGGCCGAATATGCGCAAGAGGTCGCGAGCGGCAATGCCGTGCCAACCGCCGAAGTGGCGGAGGGCATGGTGGGCACCGCACGCCCGTACCTCGAAGCGGCACGCAAGGCCCAGGGCACCGCCACCTATGCCGATGACCTGGCACCCGCCAACGCCTTGCACGTGCGCTTCCTGCGCAGCCCGCATCCGCACGCACGCATCCTGCGCATCGACAAGTCCGCCGCACTGGCACTGCCCGGCGTACGCTACGTGGCCACCGGTGAGGAACTGCCCACCCCGTTCGGCGTGCTCCCCATCTCCCAGGACGAGACCGCCATGGCCATCGGCAAGACGCGCTACATCGGCGAGATCGTCGCGGCCGTGGCGGCGGATACCGAAGCCATCGCCAACAAGGCGTGCTCATTGGTCCAGGTGGATTACGAACCCATCCGGTCCTTCCTCACCATGGACGACAGCCTTGCCGATACCGGGGAACACGAAAAGATCCACGCCCACACGCGCGGCACGAACAACGTCCACAAGAAGGCCGAACTGCGCTTCGGCGATCAGGCCAAGGGACTGGCCGAGGCCGAAGTGGTGAGCCGCATGGACTTCACCATGGAAGGCGTGAACCACGGCTTCACCGAACCGCATGCGGCCAGCGCTTACTGGGACGAGAACGGGCTTACGGTGACCACTGCCACGCAGGTCACCCACTACCTGCACCGTGCGCTGGCGAAGGTGCTGGAACTGCCCTTGCACCGGGTGCGCGTGATCAAGCCCACGGTGGGTGGCGGCTTCGGCGGCAAGAGCGATCCCTTCCCCCATGAGATGATCGTGGCACACCTGGCACGCCGTACCGGCAGGCCCACGCGCACCTGCCTGAGCCGGGAGGAGGTCTTCCTCACCAACCACGGCAGGCACCCCTCGCGCATGACCATCCAATTGGGTGCCGACCGCGATGGCACCCTCAAGGTGCTCGATGCCGACATCGTGATCGACGGCGGGGCCTACGGCAGCTTCGGGGTGGTGACCAGCTACTACAATGGCGTGCTGTTGCAGGCACCCTACAAGCTGGACAACTTCGGCTTCGTCACCCGCCGGGTGTACACCAACAAACCGCAGAGCGGCGCCATGCGCGGGCACGGTGCCGTGAACTCGCGTTTCGCCGTGGAATCACTGATCGACGACATCAGCCACCGGATCGGCATGGACCCCGTGGAAATGCGCATGAAGAATTTCCTCGATGCGAACACCCTTACGGTGGGGCAGTACCGCATCACCTCCAACGGCAGCCGCGAGTCGATCCAGACCGTGGCGCGGTCCTCCGGCTGGGGCGATCGGCGCGGGCATCTGCCGTACGGACGCGGGCTCGGCGTGGGCTGCGGCTTCTTCATCAGCGGCAGCGCACTGCCCATCATCCGCAACGACCTGCCGCAAAGCACCGTGCATCTCAAGGTCGATTTTGATGGTCGCGTGCTGATCACTTCCGGCGCCAACGACATCGGCCAGGGCAGCGACACCATGCTGGCGATCATCGTGGGCGAGGTGCTCGGCATCGATATGGAACGCCTCTTCGTGCTGGGTGCCGATACACTGCTCACCCCCGTGGACCTGGGCAGCTACTCCAGCCGCGTCACCTTCATGGCAGGCAATGCGGCCAAGGATGCCGCCGAACAGCTCCGCGCCGCCATCGCCGATGCGGTCGCCGCACGCCATGATGTACCGCAGGCGGAATTGGTTTTCGCCGGTGCCCGCGTCCACAGCAACGACCGCCGCGTGGACCTCTCATGGGAGGAGGCCATCGAAGCGTTGACCGCCGGCCGTGGTGCCGTGAGCGTGAGCGGCAAGTACATCTCCCCCAAGCTGGGCGGCGACTTCAAGGGGGCCGGTGCAGGGCTCAGTCCCTCCTACTCCTTCGGTGCATGCGTGGCCGAAGTGGAGGTGGATCCAAGGACCGGACATGTGAAAGTGATGGACGTATGGGGTGCGCATGATTGCGGCAAGGCCCTGAACCCCATGGCCGTGGAAGGCCAGCTCGAAGGTTCGTGGCACATGGGCATCGGGCAGGCGCTCAGCGAGGAAATGCGCTACCACGAAGGTCTGCTGGTCAACAACAACTTTCTGGACTACCGCATCCCCACCACGCTGGACACGCCCACGATACACACCCACATCATCGAAACGATGGATCCCGAGGGACCCTTCGGTGCCAAGGAATGCGGTGAGGGCGCGCTGCACCCGGTGATCCCCGCCATCGCCAACGCCATCTACGATGCCGTGGGGGTACGCGTGACCAAGCTGCCCATCCATGCCGAGCATGTGCTCGCACTGATCAAGGCCAAGGCCGCGCAAAACGAACCGATCCCGCAGATGCCATGAACACGCACACGGACAGCCTTTACCTGAGGCCCCTTACCGCACACGAGGCCGTGCGCATGGCCGGCGAGCACCTCAACGACCATCGCTACCTGGCCGGAGGCACGGACCTGCTCGTGAACCGCTTCCAGGGGAACGATGCGACACCCTGCCTGATCGACCTCAGCGGGATCGAAGCCCTGCACCAAGTGACGGTCACGGACCAGTGGCTACGCATCGGCGCGCTGGTCCGGCTGAACGACCTGATGACGGACCCCGCGGTCCATGCGGAGTTCCCCGGATTGCAGGTCGCAGCGCATGCCGTGGGATCGCCCATGATCCGCCGCACCGCCACGCTCGGTGGCAACCTGCTTTGCGAGAACCGCTGCTCCTTCTACAACCAGAGCGAATGGTGGCGTGATGCCGTGGGCCGCTGCCTGAAATGCGATGGCGATATCTGCATCGCCACCGGCGGGCGCAAGGCCTGCTTCTCCAAGCTATCCAGCGATACCGCCCCCATGCTGATCGCCTTGGACGCGCAATTGGAAGTGGCCGTGCCAGGGGACATGATCACCATGCCCGTGCGCGACCTCTACACCGGCGATGGCATGGCCCCATTCGCCCTGCCACCGGCAGCGCTCGTGCAAGCTGTAATGCTGCCATTGGGCCGTGGCTTCCGCACCGCCTTCCGCAAGTTGCGCCGACGCGAAGCCGTGGATTTCTCCTCCCTCACCACCGCCGTTTCCGTGGATGCCGCCGGCAAGGTGCGCATCGTGGTGGGTGCCGTGGATCCGGGGCCCGTGGTGGTGGAAGGCACCGCGGCGGACAACCGTGCGGACCTCATCCGTAAAGCGTTCAAGAAGGCCCGTGTGATCGACAACGACACCTTCCCCAGAACCTATCGGAAGGAAATGATCACCGTATTCCTGGAACGCTGCTTTGCCGAGATCGACGCGACAACGAACAACTGATAAAAACACCACCATGCACCAAGCCATCAACGCACTTTACGAAGAGCATATCATCATCATCCAGGCCGCCGGTATCGCCCGCGACGCACGGCGGCTCATCGATACCGAACCAGCCCGGTACGCCGATACGATGCGTTCCCTGCTGACCTTCTTCCGCGAATACGCCGACCAGTACCACCACCACAAGGAAGAGGAGGTCCTCTTCCCCGAGATGGCCCGGCAGAACGAGCTGCTCGCCGACGGGGTGTTGCAGGAAATGCTGGAGAACCACGCCGACTTCAGGGGAATGCTGGACGACATCGAGGGCCTGCTGCGCGAGGAGCGCTGGAGCGATGCCCAGGATGCGGTGGAGCGCTATTGCGAATCCCTGCAGGACCACATCGCCGTGGAGAACGACGAGGTGTTCCACATGGCCGAAACGCTCCTGAACGAGGATGAACTGGACCGCGTCCGCTTCCGTTTTGAGGACGGCGACCGCGAGCGGGGCGATGCACGCAAAGCGGAACTCGCCGCCATGCTCGATACGTTGACGACCGCGGTGCAGTCCTAGGCGGACGGTCCGGGGCAAGGAGGGCGGCGCGTCGTGTCCCTGAAGGCCATGATATGCGCTTCTCCCACCTTCACCCGGTGCTGCGGAAGCCGATAAGTATTCCTCACCACGCTCCGATTGTATGATCTATGTCATATTTTCATTCCTGCCAATCCCTAACCTTGCGTTATGGAAAGTGGCTTCCTTCATCCCTCGAGATACGGCCATCCGTTGATCGGGATGCATGCGCCACATACGTGCAGGCCGCGCCGATCCCACAAGTGGATCCCGCTCTGTACACGGGCTGAAACCTGCTGCGGAGCAGAACGACCCCACTGCCAGGCATGACCCATCTCCTCCATCCGATCACCGTGGCCAAGGAGAGGATCGCAAGCGTGCTCTCCGTCCGTTTCACCGTGATCACCGGCATTCCTCTCCAGAGCCGAATGTGGAGCCCGACTTGTGCAGCAACAACACGGCGGCCAACACCGGGGCCGGTGCCGATCTGGGCATGGTCCCTTATCGCATCACACCCCCGGGCCGGCGAGGTTCATGCATTCAATGTCACCACCATGCGCACCGAACAACTCCCCAACCGCTTCACCCCATGAACCAAGCCACCGGAAGATCCAATCTTATGCTCCTGCTGAGCACGCTTGCCTTTACCATCTCCTTTGCCGCATGGATGGTCAACGGCGTGCTGGTCACCTACCTGACGAACAACGGCATCTTCAACTGGACCCCGGTGCAGACCGGCTGGCTCCTCGGGGTACCGGTGCTGATCGGTTCCGTGTTCCGCTTGCCCGTGGGGATACTCACGGACAAGTTCGGCGGTAAATGGCTGATGATCGCCGTGCTCCTGCTGAGCGCCCTGCCGATGTATTTCCTGTCATGGGCCAATAGCTATGGCGCTTTTCTGTTGTTGAGCTTCGCTTTCGGCATCTCCGGAAGTTCATTCGCTGCGGGCGTGGCATACGTATCGCTCTGGTACCCCAAGGAAAAGCAGGGCACCGCGCTCGGCATATTCGGTGCAGGTAACGCCGGTGCGGCATTGACCACCTTGTTCGCCCCAAGTATCCTCACGTGGCTGACGGACGGCAACACGGTATTGGAGGGTTGGCGGGACCTTCCGAAACTGTACGCGGCACTTTTGGTCCTCATGGCGGTCATCATTCTGCTTTTTGCCAAGAACAAAACGCCCGGCATGGTGAAATCCCTTGGTCAGCGGCTACTGCCATTGAAGGAGCTCCGGGTATGGCGCTTCGGCCTGTATTACTTCTTCGTTTTCGGCAGCTTCGTGGCGCTTTCGCAATGGCTCATCCCGTATTACGTCAACGTCTATTCGCTCTCGATCGTCAGTGCGGGGATGATGACCACGGCGTTCAACTTACCGGCAGGCCTGTTGCGCATTGTGGGCGGCGTACTTTCCGATAAGGTGGGTGCGCGCATCGTGCTCTACTGGGTCTTCGGTGTCTCGCTCGTCGGCCTGCTTTTCCTGCTGCCCCCGCGCGTGGAGCTCCAAACTCCCGGACAGGGGATCATGGCTGCCAAGTCAGGGATCGTGGAGACCATCACCACCACCGAGATCATCATTGCCAATGAGACGGACCCGGCGGACAAGACCACATACACCCTGCTCGCCGCCGAACAGGCGGACATCCGGTTCGGCATTCACCACGATACTGAAGGATTCCAACCGATGCCCTCCACTGCCGAATGGCAGAAGCCGCAAGTACGCGTGGGCGATCGCGTGAGCAAGGGAGACCTGTTGGCCAAAGGCACCACACACATCTATTTCCAGGCGAACAAATGGATCTTCTCGGTGCTGGTGTTCCTGATCGGGGCCATGATGGGTCTCGGGGGCGCCGCGGTCTTCAAGCATATTTCAACCTACTACCCCGATGAGGTGGGGACGGTGGGTGGCATCGTGGGCGTGCTGGGCGGTCTCGGCGGTTTCTTTGGTCCGATCCTTTTCGGTTATCTGCTGAAAGCAACCGGGGTTTGGACCAGTTGCTGGGCCCTGCTCTTTGTCATTGCCTTGGTCGCTCTTATCTGGATGCGCTTTGCCATCAAGGATTCCATGCGGATCCCATCGCCACCCGGCCCGAAATAGAACGCGGCCAGCGCATACATCCATGAACAGGACCATGAGCCGCGCCAAGGAACCCTGTGCCAAGAACAGAGTCCCTTTATTTGTGTCCCGGATGCTTCGGATCCCTTCATCGTCCTGATGATCACGGTCCGTCCCACTGGGTGACCCATGAAAAGACTCCTCATCGAAGCGGTCCGTGACCTGTCCCCGGCGTACTTCGCCATGGTGATGGCCACCGGCATCGTGTCCAGTGCCTCCTTCTTTCTGGACCTGCAATGGATCGCCTATCCCCTGTTCGCGGTCAATATCTTTTTCTATGTGGTGCTCTGTGCGCTTGCGATCCTGAGGTTGCTGTTCTTCCTCCCCAGGGTGATGGATGACCTGTTCGACCACGTCCGGGGTATGGGCTTCTTCACCGCTCCCACCGCAACCGCCGTGCTCGGCACCCAGTTCATCCTCTTGGAGAACATGCACGGAATAGCGATGGTCCTTTGGTTCGTATCCGTGTTGCTGTGGACGGTGATCACGTTCACGGTCTTCACGAATCTCACGATCAAGGCTGAAAAGCCCTCGTTCTCCGAGGGGATCAATGGGGCTTGGCTCTTGTCGGTGGTCTCCACGCAAAGCTTGGCGGTCCTCAGCGCCAAGCTGTCCATGCATTACATCGACTACAAGCTGATATTGAACTTCTTCAGCTTCTCCATGTGGCTGTGGGGCGGCATGCTCTACATCTGGATGATCTCCCTCATCTTCTATCGGTACACGTTCTTCAAATTCGCACCCAGCGACCTGACCCCGCCCTATTGGATCAATATGGGCGCCATGGCCATTTCCACCTTGGCCGGGTCGCTGCTTATCCTCAACACCCCCCACGCGCCGTTCCTGCTTTCCACCCTCCCCTTCCTCAAGGGGTTCACCATCTTCTACTGGGTTACCGGCACGTGGTGGATCCCGATGCTCTTCATTCTGGCCGCATGGCGACACGGCTACAAACGCTTCCCGCTAACGTACGACCCGCTGTACTGGGGTGCCGTTTTCCCCTTGGGCATGTACACGGCCGCCACGTTCGAGATGGCGAAGGCCATGGACCTGGAATTCCTGCTCCCCATCCCCCGGTTCTTCATCTATGTGGCATTGGCCGCCTGGGCCGCAACATTCTACGGATTCACCCGCTCCTTGATCAACTTTGTTCGGAGGAAGGATCCTGCTACCCTTTGACCATCGGGAATGGATGAACGCATCGGTACCGACCGCCCTACTTGAAACCCAACGAACACGCACGCACCATGGCCAACACGAACGACAACACCGGAACACCGGCAGCCTTCAAGCAATTCAACACCCGCTTCCCGCAGATCGCGGAACGATACGAGGCCTTGGGCAATGCGGTACATGACCATGGCCCTTTGAACGATCGTGAACGGGCCTTGGTGAAGCTGGCCATTTCCGGTACCGCCGGACTGGGCAGCGCGTTCAAAACGCACATCCGGAAGGGCCGCGAGGCGGGCATCACGCGCGCCGAAATGGAACACGTGGCCCTGCTGTTCCTGCCCACCATCGGCCTGCCTGCGATGATTCGTGCCATGCGATTGATCGAACGCATGTACACACCGATCGATGCGGGAGCCAAACCCTGATGCGACGACCGGGATCCATCCACCGATGAAGTTGGAACGCTCACTGCTGCATGCCGCGATGATCACCCTGTGCATCATGGCCGCTCCTCCTTCCCAAGCCCAATTCAGCATTGGCGGGCAGATCCTGCAGCGCAGTGAATTCCGCAACGGTTACGGCAAGCTGATCGACACCGTTCAGGACCCGGCGGCCTTCATCGGACATCGCGCCAGACTGCAGGTGACCTACACGCATGAGCAGGTGCGCTTCTTCGTGAGCGCGCAGGACGTGCGCACGTGGGGGAATACGCCCCAGATCAATGCCACGGACGGGCTGCTGTCCGTTCACGAAGCCTGGGGCGAGATCCAATTGGATTCGAGCTGGGTGCTGAAACTCGGCAGGCAGGAACTCAACTACGACAACAGCCGCTTCCTGGGGAACTTGGACTGGGCACTTCAGGCCCGATCGCATGACCTCGCTCTGGTGAAGTATGAGAAGAAGAAGTTCAAATTGCACCTGGGCGTGGCCTACAACGCCGATCGCGAATCGCTGGTGAACGAACGCTACACGACCTCCCCACAGTACAAGGCCGCACAGATGGTGTGGGCTGAACACAAGTGGGAACACCTTACCGTGAGCGCCTTGTTCTGGAACAACGGGCTGCAATGGGTGAAACTGGACAGCTTGGGCGCAGTGAAGGAGCAGGGTATCCGTTACACGCAGACCTTCGGCCTTCCGACCGTGCGTTATGAACGCGGCGGACTGACCCTTTCCGGGTTCTATTATCATCAGATCGGCGAAGATGTGAGCAAGCGGACCGTGGAGGCCTATGATGCAAATGTGCAGGCCTCCTACAAATTCGAGCTGAACAAGGAGAAAGGGAGGGCCTTGCGCACCACCCTGGGAGTTGAGCTGCTTTCCGGAACGGCGCAGGATGCCACGGACAACGTGAACCGCTCCTACAACCCGATGTACGGCACCAACCATGCCTTCAACGGCTACATGGACCACTTCTACGTCGGTGGCCGCTTCGGAAACTCCGTGGGCCTGAACGACATCTTCCTCCGCGTGCGCTACGACCTGAACAAGCGCACCTTCCTCTCGCTCAATGCGCACGAGTTGCAGGCCGCGTCGGACATCATCAGGAACGGTGAGAAGATGGACCGTAGGCTTGGCAACGAGATCGACCTTACCGTAGGGCATTTGCTCAACGAGGTGGTCTCGTTCCAGTTCGGCTATTCCCAGCTGTTCCAGACCGAGAGCCTCGAGCGCGTGGAGGCGGTGACCGCACCGGCAGCACTGCAGAACTGGGCCTACATTGCCATCCTCTATCGACCCGGAATGAAGAACCGGTTCTCCGGTGTCCAGTTCTGATCGTTGATCCCTGCACATACCCTGATCACCCGAAAGCCATGAAACGAGCGCTCAGTGCGGCCCTGATCCCTGCCCTTTTCGCTCCGCTGTTCGTTGCCGGGCAGACCATCACTTCCGTGTCCAACGGACTGTTCTACTTCCCCACCACGTGGGACTGCCTCTGCATCCCCGCACCGCAGAGCGGCCAGAACGTGGTGATCGACCATCTGGTGACCTTGAACAACGCCATCGGCGTGTACGGCGGCACGCTCACCATACACGGCCAGGGAGCGCTGTTGCAGGACGGTACGCCCCGCCAACTCCACGTCAATAACGGCGGCAGCGTGGTGAACCAAGGCACATTCACAGTGGACCAAGCATGGGTCCAGAACGGGTCCATCAACAATACCGGAACGGCCACCATCCACACCTTCCTGAATGAACAAACGCTCACCAACGCGGGCCTCATCCTCGGGGTGGACAGTTTCCTGAACAACGGGGCGATCACCAACGGCACCGCAGCGATCATTGAGGTCGGAACCTTCCAGAACAACGACCAATTGCACAACCTTGGAACCATCCAGCACGTGGACAGCCTCTTCAACACCGGATGGTTGCACAACGATGCCGATGCCATGCTCCAAGTGGACAGCCTGTTGAACACCGGTACCCTGATCAACGATGGGACCATGCAGCTCATATCGATGATGAACGCGGGCGGGCAGACCAATGGCGGCACCATCAACGCGAACGACCTGCTGAACACCGGCACGTTCGAGAACCATGGCAGCATGCTGTGCGGCGGATCACTGGCCAACATGGGCAACATGACCAACCACCCGGACGCCGAGATGCAGATCGAGGCGAGTTTCCTGAACGCCGACCAGGACCCTCCGGTGCCCTTCGGGCAGGCCCTGTTCACCAACAACGGATCGGTGCAGGTGGACCACAGTTGGTACAACTTCGCCCACATCGCGGGGGATGCGCCAGGATCGTTCGTGGTGCAGGACTCCACCGTGAACGCCGGTGCCCTGACCGGCACCTTCGACCTGTGCGACCTGAGCCCCCAAACGACCGTTCCTCCGATCATCGACCTCAACATCGGCACGGTGGAACCCGGGATCACGTACTGCACCATACCCAGTGGGATCGGTGCCACGCAACGATCCGAGCCGTTGCTCCGGTTCGATCCCACGACGCGGATATTGATCTTGGAACGGCCGCAGCAGACCTGGCGGAACGCACGCGTACGGGTACATGATGCTCTGGCACGTATGGTGCGCGACCTGTCTATCCAAGGCACCACCAGTATCCAACTGGACCTGTCCACGTTGCGAGCCGGAACCTACTTGGTGACCGTGACGAGCCACGGAGGCACACCGTGGACCACGCGTTTGGTGCTGCCCTGAAGCCCTGCGGATCACGGATACCGGACAGCGGCACGTTCATGGTGCGTCCGATGCCCCATGGGAAAAGCACACGGCCATCCCATTTGATGATATAAATCATATCTCACCTGCTCGCGCTGTTCATTCTTTGCGATATGCTCCGTTGAACATATCGCATCCACCACCACGTGAAGCTCCTGATCACCACCAGCATCGTACTGTTCCACTTGGCACTTTCGGCACAAACCCCGAGCGATACGCTCATTGCCGCAACGCCAAGCTGCACATACGGTCTCGGCGAGGTGACCATCGTGGGAACGCGCCACACGGATACCACCTCCACAGTGGGGATCCGGGACATTGAGCTGTACAACCGGATGAACGTGGCCCAGGCCGTGAACCTGCTTCCGGGTGTGACCCTGGCGGCCTCCGGCGCACGCAATGAAACCATGGTCCACGTGCGTGGCTTTGATCTGCGGCAGGTGCCACTGTATTTGGACGGCATACCGGTGTACATCCCTTATGACGGTTATGTGGACCTGGCACGCTTCGCCACTATGGACCTGGCACGCATCGATGTCTCCAAGGGCTTCACCTCCATCCTGTACGGGCCCAATACCATGGGAGGCGCGATCAACATGATCACCCGAAAGCCTGTGGGCAAGTTGGACTACAACGGTAGCCTCTCCTTGATCAACACCAACGGTGGAGCGGGCAACCTCAACATCGGAACCCTTCGGAAGAAATACTTCCTGCAGGGCGGCATCGCATACATCCAACGTGGCGACTACAGTCTTTCCAAGGACTTCGAACCCACCAGGAACGAGGATGGCGGAGTACGGGAGCACAGCGCCTTCACCGACCAACGCTTCAACGTGAAGGCGGGCTTCACGCCCAACGAGCACACCGAGTACACAGTGGGCTTCATCCAGCAGCATGGCGAGAAGAGCGCGCCGATCTATGCAGGCATAGATCAAATGAATCCCCTCCTGACCAAACCGCGCTATTGGGAGTGGCCCAGTTGGGACAAGCAAAGCATCTACTTCATGTCGCGCAACCGTTTGCGCAAGCAGGCGGATGAACTGAACACCCGGATCTACTTCGACAAATTCCAGAACGCGGTGTTCAGCTATGACGATGCCACGTACAGCACCATGAGCAAGCCCTACGCGTTCAAGAGCTACTATGACGACCAGGCGGGCGGGGCGCAGGTGGAGTACATCACCCGTGCGGTGCCAAGCAACATGACCAAGGTGGCCGCCACCTACCGCTTCGACGAGCACCAGGAGCACAACGAAGGTGATCCCATCCAAACTTACTTCGACAGGACCTGGTCCATCGGCCTGGAGAACATCGTGTACATGGGTGCCAAATGGCAGCTGATCCCCGGTTTGAGCTACAACGCTCGGCAGAACGACCGTGCCGATGACGTAGTGAGCGGCGAGGTCATTTCCCATGATGGGGCCGCGATCAACGATGCCTTCAATGGACAAGTGCTGATCCAATTCCAACCTCGCTCGGATCACCGGCTGCACCTATCCGGCTCCAGCAAGACCCGTTTCGCCACCATCAAGGATCGGTACTCCTACCGCATGGGCCAGGCGGTACCCAACCCGGACCTGGGGTCGGAGACCGCCATCAATACCGAGATCGGGTATACCGGAAGCATCAATGACCGGTTGGTGGTGGAGGCCGCCCTGTTCTACAGCCACCTGAACGACGTGATCCAACAGGTGGACAACGTGCAGGGTTCCAAGTGGCAACTACAGAATGCCGGGGAAGCCGTATTCCTCGGCGGCGAGCTGGCCCTGAACTGGTCCGCCAGCCCTAAGGTACAGGTGGGTGCCAACTATAGCTACATCCAACAGAACAACGTGGACAATCCCGAGATCGAATTCATCGGCGTACCACCGCAGAAGGTCTTCGGCCATGTGGACTTCCGCCCTACGAAATGGATTTTTCTTAATGCCAATGCGGAGTACAACGACTCCCGCTACTCCACCAGCTATGGCGGGCAGACCGATCCCTTCGCCGTGTTCAACGCCAAGGTGGGCTTTCACCTGAAGCAGCACATCACCTTGGAAGCCACAGCGAACAACATTGTGGATGCCAACTACGCCATCACGGAAGGTTACCCCTGCGAAGGGCGAAATTTCATGCTTCGCCTCCTGTTCCGCTCCATCTAGAGCCACACGATCCACCTACCTGCGACCACGTCCCATGAAACACCTCCCCAAGTTCATCCTCGTGCTTCTGGTCCCCGTGCTGAGCTGCCAACAGGCGGTGGACACTTCCGTCGCCGGGGGCACCATGGCCGCGGCCAGCACCGCCTCGGCCAACGAGGGCCATGGCTGCATGAAACGGATACCTTCCGGCGATACCACCTCGTACATCAGCCATAGTATCGAAGTGTATGGTGATGTGGAGACCCCGCTTACCATGGGACTCGAAGACCTGCGCAGCTTACCGGTCCATCAGGGAGCCGATTTCGATGTGATCTGCCAGACCGGCACCAAGATGAGCGAAGCGGGTTCCTTCAAGGGTGCCCTGCTGCGCGATGTGTTGGACAAGGCCAAATTGGCTCAGGAGAACCACAAGGACCGCAACTTCTATATCGTAGCGCAGGCCACCGACGACTACATGGCCACCTTCTCCTGGGCGGAGATCTACAACCTCGCCGTGGGCGACAGCACGTTCATCCTGTATGAAGTGGATGGTGCGTCCATTGGCGGGAAGGGTGAATTCATGCTGATCACCTCCACGGACAAGAAGACCGGGCCACGGCATGTATACTGGCTCAGTGGCATCGGCGTACACAAGGTGCGCATGGAATCCTGAACATGAGCGGCCAGCAACGATCACCGGTGCATGTGCGCGTATGGCTCGACACGGAGGAGGGCCTGTACCTGGGTGAGGGGCGGGTACGCCTTTTGGAACTCATCGGCAGCACGGGTTCCATCTCCAAGGCGGCCAGTGCGTTGCACATGTCCTACCGGCAGGCCTGGCAACACGTGCAGGACATGAATGCCGGCACCGGCGAACCGTTGGTACGCAAGGTCCAAGGTGGTATCGGCGGCGGCGGTGCGGAACTGACCGAGGCCGGTAAGCGTGGCATCACTATTTTTCGCGAAATGCGGCAGCGCATCGATCAATACGCGACGGAACTTGCGGAAGCAAAGACCTATCGCGACCTGCTGTACAAGAAAGCCAAGGGCACCCGTGCCCCATCAAAACAACACAGACCAACCCGGTCCAAGACCGACATTCCCAAGACCTGAAGCATGAAGATCATTGATCCCGAGACCGGAAAACGATTGGACAACAAAGGCCCCAAGCTGGATCCGAGCCTGAAAAAGACCGACCCGCTGAAGCTGAAGGCGGAGAAAGGCATGGAAGGCGAGGAGGAAAGTTCGCCCATGGACCCGCCGGACGCGTATGGCGGGGCCGTGATCGAGGATGTGCCCTACGAGGCCATGCACCCCATGCTGCAGCGCTATATGGACGAGCACAAGGCCGCAGTGGAGATGATCGAGCGTTTCGACAAGGCCATCGGGAGGTTCAAGGAGGGGCAGTACCGGATGGACGAGGAGATCAGCGCGGACTTCCATGACTTTTTCGAGTTCTTCGACGATAATCTGTTGGACCACAACCGGCGCGAGGAACGCCAACTGTTCCCCCTATTGCACACCAAGCTCGTCGCCTCCGGGGAGCACAGTACGGACAAGGTGCCGCGCACGGCGATCGACCTGATGGAGGACGACCATGTCAAGTTCATCCAGTTGGGCGCGCTCTGCTTCAACATGCTCGGTCTGGCCTCGCACCTGCACGATGCCCGCTCAGCCGCTTTCGTGCTGGACACCGCCTGCAATACGGCGCGTGAACTGACCGAGCTGCTTCGACTGCACATCCACCGCGAGGACAACATCCTCTTCCCGCTGGCGCACAAATTGATCAACCTCGAGGAGTTCGACCGCATCGCAAACTGACCACCGATGGATGAGCAAGTCACCGCGTTGACGGACACCTTCGGAAGGAAGCACGATTACCTGCGCATCTCCCTCACCGAGCGCTGCAACATGCGGTGCTTCTATTGCATGCCCGAGGAAGGGATCCCGCTGCGGCCCCGGGAGGAATTCATGCGGCAGGAGGAACTGCTTTCCATCGCCGGCACCTTCGTATCCATGGGCGTGCGAAAGATCCGCCTGACGGGTGGAGAGCCGCTCGTGCGCCGCGATGCCGCCGAGATCATCGAGGGCCTGTCCAAGCTGCCGGTGGAGCTCGCGATCACCACCAATGGCGTCCTGGTGGACCGGTTCATCGATGTATTCCAGCGTTCGGGGCTCCGGAACGTGAACGTCAGCCTGGATTCCCTGGACGCCGAACGGATGCATCGGATCGCGCGGCGCGACCATTTCGAGCAGATCATGGCCAATATCCGACTGCTCATGCGCGAGGGCTTCGATGTGAAGGTGAACGTGGTCCTGATCCGTGGTACCAATGAGGACGAGATCGGCGACTTCGTGCAATGGACGGCACAGGAGAACATCAATGTCCGTTTCATCGAGTTCATGCCGTTCGACGGGAACAAGTGGGACTGGAGCAAGGGCATCTCCCTGCAGGAGGTCCTCGATACGGTGGGTGAAAGGTTCGGTGCGGGGAACATCGAACGAATGATCGACGGCCCGCACGACACGGCCAAGCACTACCGGATCAACGGGCACAAGGGAACCTTCGCGGTGATCAGCACGGTCACGAATCCGTTCTGCGACTCGTGCAACCGATTGCGCCTCACCGCCGACGGCCGCATGAAGAACTGCCTGTTCTCCGGCACGGAGACCGACCTGTTGCAAGCCTACCGAAAGGGCGAGGACATTACCGCACTGATCCGCGATACGGTCCTGCACAAGAAGAAGGCACGCGGCGGAATGGAGACCATGGAGGAGTTCCGCAAGCCGGAGAACCATGCGGGAAACCGCGCCATGCAGACCATTGGAGGCTGATCCCAATTGACAATTCGGCACCGGAAACCCACCCGTGCTGTTTCCTCACACCCATTGATCCGACGGACGGATCGATCGGATGGACCGGACCTGCTCCACCAGCACCGGCTCCGGCAGCAACATGGCCTTCACTTCGGCGGCATGGCGTTCCAAGTCCTTCCTGAACCGTTGCAGTTGCGTCACTGCCTGCTGGTGCAGCACCGGTGCGAGTTCCTCGTAGTAGCGGATCCCGTTGAGCATGTTGGTCTTGAACGTCTCGATGTAGCGGCGCTGCTTGTCCGTGACATCGTGCTTCATCTGCTCGAACTCGCGTTTGAGGTAATCCACGTAAAGCCTCATCTCGTTGATGAACATGTGGGCGCGATCGTTCTCGTTCAGCAGGGAGATACGTCCGTAGATGTGGTCCACCATCGTCTTCAGCGGCACGATCTTCGAGAAGTAGGCCAAGTTGGGGCCAGGGCAGATCGCCACGGCCTCCAGCTTATGGGCCGGCGTCATGTTTCCCTTCAGTAGCACACTGGCACCAAGTCCCTCACAGAGGCAGTCCTTCTCCGTGATGCGTGCGGCCTGCACAGCATAGGTCAACGGATCGAGGTTCTCCTCCTCGAGCTGCTTCAACTTCAGGTTCTGGTATTGGCGTGAAGCCGTGCAGATGGGGATCTCGGTGAACTCCGTATTGGTGCTCAGGAATTTCTTGTAGCAAGCACTGCCGGGCCTGTTCTTGGCGATGCGGGCCTTGCGCTGTGCCTCGGAGGTGCTGGGGCGGAAATTGTGGAATGGGATCCCCAGGGGCGAGGCCCAGCTCATGTAGTAGTCCTCCTTTTTCGCCTTGGTGATCTGCTGTAGCGTCTTCTCGTCCACGTTGGTGGCTTCGGGTACCAGCAGGAACGGACTACCCCATCCGGTACCGTCCACTCCGTAGTGCTCCCGCAGGAAGCGATCCTCCACGGTGGTACCGATGCCCCCTTGCACCGCCACGCGGAAAGTGGCGTTGGAAGGCAGCGGATGATGGCCACCCTCTTTCAGGGTCCTGCTGCACAGCGCGAACAGCTCCTCCAACACCTCCGTGCGCCTCTCCTTGAACTCCTGCAGGATCGGCCCCATCAATACGCCATCGGTAGCGAAGGCATGGCCACCGCAGTTCAAGCCGGATTCAATGCGGAACTCCGAGACCCAGATGCCCTTCTTGGCGAGGATCTTCCCTTGGATCGTGGCCGAGCGCAGATCGCTCACCTTCAGGACCACTTTCTTGCGGATCACACCCTCGGCATCGGGGAAGAAATCCGGGAACGTGGCGATATAGCTGTAGATGCGCGGGTTATAGCCTGCACTGATGACGATGGAGGAATCCAACGCGCTCGACGCGAAGCCGCGGAAGGCCGCCATGCCCTCGGCATATTCCACCGGTAGGGGCGTACCGTCCTTGGCATGCACTGTCCGGTCGATCTTGGCCATGATGTTCACGTCGATGGCACCTGACCGGACCGAGGCCCGCAGCTCCTGCTGTGCCTGCTGACGCTCATCCCCTTCGGGCATGGCCTTCATCGCCAGGAACTTTTTATGCAGCGGGTGCTGATCGGCGAGCAGCAGGAAATACTTTTCTATGTCCGAACCTTCCGTGAAGGGCTCGGCGCGCAGGGTTTCCGTGTTCCGTTTCACGATGCGCTGCACCAGGTCGAGGTAGGCGGTGATGCGCTGTGCCCGATGGTCGATCTCCTTCAGGGGGATCTCGGTATAGGGTTCACCGGCGTTCCTACTGTGGAATTCGCGCATGCGCTCCACCAGCTCGTCCTCGATGATGGAGATCACGGAGGAGATGCCGAAATGGGCCACTTTTACCGGTGTATCGATGGTGTACCCAAGGCCCATCACGGGGATATGGAAGGTATGCGGTGAGCTTTCGGGCATAAAGGCGGGGGTCAGTTTCATTTGGCGAAGACCAGCCGGTAGGACGGCACCACACTTCGCGTTGTCAAAGTTGTCGATCCAGGGTGGTTCTTGCGGTGACGTTCATCAGGGATCATTGTGGGATCCCCCGTATCCCGCATTTGTGTATGCGGCTGAACGCCGATCGGGAACGATCTGAACGTACAAAGATAAGGAAGGTATCCTGGACCCGGTTCAGGCACGGCTTCGGCCTATTTCAGGCCACCGGTTCACTGGCCCTCCTCTCCCGCCGATCCGCGTTCCAATGGGCACCTGCATTGCGAGGCTCCTCGATGGCCTGTTCGCAGATCGCCCGAGCGACCATCACCAGGTCCCGTAGTTCAAAAAGCTCCATGGACCGTTCGCCGCTCGACCAAACCACATCGGTCCGGTGAAGGATGGTGCCCAGGGCATCCCAGGCCAGTCGAAGGCCCGCATCATCACGCACGATGCCGACACTGGTCATCATGCGGTCCTGCAATTCGGCCCGCAGCGCAAGGGTTGTCCGGGAGGGACCGGTGAACATGTAGCGGCCTGACACCTCATTCCCGGGAACCGGCTCCCGCCGTTCGGAGGCCAGCACTGATGCGGCCGCGTAACGGGGGATCACCAGGGCCTCCAACAAGGAGTTGCTCGCGAGGCGGTCGGCACCGTGCAGGCCGCTGCCCGCGCATTCGCCCAAGGCGTACAGACCGTCCAGCCCGGTGCGCCCCTCCCCATCGGTGCGGATCCCCCCACAGAGATAGTGCGCTGCGGGCATCACGGGGATCGGTTCACGGCCCGGGTCCAGGCCCATCGACCAGCAGTGGTCCAGGATCATGGGGAATTCACGGGCGAAGCGCGCCTTGCCGATACGGGTTGCGTCCAGCCAAACATGCGGCGCTCCCTGCTCGCTCATCACGGCGTGGATGGCACGGGCCACCACGTTGCGCGGTGCCAGGTCGGCCATCGGGTGCAGCCCATCCATCAAGCGGGAGCCATCGGGCCGCAACAACACGGCACCCGCACCGCGCACCGCTTCGCTGATCAAAAAGGTCCCCTTCCGCTCCGGTGCGTACAGTGCCGTTGGATGGAACTGCACGAAGGCCATGTCGCGCAGCGCGACGCCGGCCCGCATGGCCATCGCCACGCCGCTGCCCGTTGCTCCTTCCGGATTGGTCGTATGGCGATAGACCTGACCTGCCCCTCCGGTGGCCAACACCACGACATCCGCATGTTGCAAAGTGATCTCGCCCGAATGGATATCGATCGTCCGCACGCCATTGCACCACCTTCCCCCGGGGCCGTCCGCCACCAAGAGGTCCAGCGCCAGCAGTGATTCGGTCACGGTAATGTTCGTGCTCAACTTCACCTGGGAGCGGAGCACGCGTACCAGTTCCGCACCCGTGCGGTCGCCGCGATGCACCACCCGAGCGGTACTGTGCCCTCCCTCGCGTGCGGCATCCAACCGGCCCTGGCCATCGGTATCGAAGCGGGCCCCTCTCCTCAGCAGTTCATGGATGCAGGCTGAACCTTCCTTCACCACGCGCTCCACCACTTCCGGGTCGCAACGGCCCGCCCCCACCTCCAGGGTATCGTCCCGGTGCTTTTCCCAGGAATCGGCCGGGTCGGTCACCGCCGCCACGCCTCCTTGGGCCGCATGTGAATTGCTCATCTCCGGCGGGGCCTTCGAGAGCATCCGGATCGTCCCCTCACCACCCTTCATCAGATCGGACAAGCGAAGGGCGAAGGCCATCCCGGCCACACCGCTACCCACCACGATCACGTTCAACGGTCGCGTCATCCCAGCTCCATCATGCGCCGAAGCGCTTTTTCGGCACCACGCCGCACCGATTCCTCCAGAATGATCTCCGGCGAACCGTTCAGCAGCGCATCATGCACCTTCTGCAGGGTGTTCATCTTCATGTACGGGCATTCGCTGCAGGCGCAGGAATTCTCCACGTTGGCCGGTGCCGCGATCAAGGTCTTGTGCGGTACGGCCTGCCGCATCTTGTGCAGGATACCGCCTTCGGTGGCCACGATGAAGGTGCTTCCGGGATCGCGCTGCACGAAGTCCAACAGGGAGGTGGTGCTGCCCACGTGATCAGCCTCGGCGAGGATGTGCGGCGGGCATTCCGGGTGGGCCACCAACTTGGCATCGGGATGTTTTCCCAGCAGGAACTTCATCTTGTCCAGGCTGATGTCCACGTGTACCTCGCACACGCCGTCCCACAGCACGAGCTTGCGCCCCGTCATGCGTTGCACGTAGGCGCCCAAGTGCTTGTCCGGCGCGAAGATCACCTTGCGGTCCGCAGGGATGCTGTTCACCACGCGCACCGCGTTGCTGCTGGTGCAGATGATGTCGCTCATGGCCTTCACCTCCGCACTGCAGTTGATGTAGCTCACCACCACGTGATCGGGGTGCTGATCAAGGAACGCCCGGAACTTCTCCGGCGGAGCGCTGTCCGCCAGCGAACAGCCGGCATCGAGGTCCGGCAACAGCACCGTGCGCTTGGGGTTCAGGATCTTCGCCGTTTCCGCCATGAAATGCACACCCGCGAAGAGGATGATGTCCGCTTTGCTCCGGTCGGCGGCTTGGGCCAAGGCGAGGCTGTCGCCCACGAAGTCGGCGAGTTCCTGGATCTCCGGCTGTTGGTAGTAGTGCGCCAGGAACACGACGTTCTTCTCGCGTTTCATGCGCTGGATACCCTCAACCAGTTCAAAGGCCGAGAGCGTTGGAACATCCGGTTCCCGCATTGTTTGCCCCGCTATCATGGCTGTAAGGTAGTTGTAGATCCCTGGCGGACGGCATGTCCGTTCTCCGGGGCCGGACTTCCGGGTCCCTCCACCAGGAACGCGCTGTGGATGTCAAGTTCCGCCGGATCACCGGGCGTGCGCAGCAGTGTACGCACCCCGGCCCAGGTCAGCATCCACAGGCCGATGAACAGGCCGACCCCACTGACCGCGAATCCGACGATGAAGGGCCGTGCCCGCAGCATGATCGATTGGAAGGGCAGATCGCTGAGCACGGTGTAGTAACCCTTCACCATGCCCGCACCCACCAAGCACAGCCAAAAGACCAGCAAGGACCCGTTGAAGAGCCAGAAGCCCACGCGCAGGTTCTTCGTGATCGGCGCGCTGGAAATGAAGAACACCGATGCGAAAAGGATCGTGGTGTTGATGCCGATGGTGCTGCCCATGGCGTGCGCGACCGTGATGTGCGTGCCGTGGGTGAAGAGGTTGATCGCGGGGATCGAGATCAACAGCGCAAGGCCGAGGTTGATGAACACCCATGCTTCACTGGCGAACAGGAAACGACCGGTCATGGAACCCTGGCCGCGCTTGCCCTCTTCCAAGGTGCCGCGCCACTGCCGGATCATGCGGGCCAGGATGATCCACTCGGTCATGCTGACCCCATACGCCAGCACCCGTATCCACAACGCGGACGGCACCGGATAGATGTGGTGCGCCCAGCCGAAGAGCAGGTTGGTGAACCCCAGCCCGAAGAGCAGGAATGCCGTTTTGGACCGGGCTATGGCGGTGTTCCCGGTGGAGCGTTCCATCACCACCATGGCCGTGCCGTACACCAGCAGGTTCCATGAGCCGGTGAGCGCCCCGTAAGCCTTCCACTGCACCGTGAGCTCGCGCACCATGTTGCCGGTGAAGTGCGGGAAGAGGTAGAGGTTGGCCTCGGTATAAGTGATCAGGAAGAACACGATGCCCGTGCCCCACATCCACAAATAGGCGGGCCAGGGACCCTTGTGCTTGTTCGCCGTGCGGAAGAAATTGTAGATCAACAGCAGCCATGATGCCACGATCGGGATACCGAGCACCGGGGGGAACTCCCAGTACTCCCTTCCGCCGAACCGGCCCATGAAGTAGGACACCACCACCGCGATGCCCGTGCCAATGAAGATCGCCAAGTGCAGCCAGGCCAGGCGCGTTGAATGCAAGGGCGCGCCCACGATCTTCGGCAGGTAGTGGTACACGCCGCCCACGGCCGTTAGGAAGATCCACGCGATCACCAGCGAGACGTGCAAGGGGCGCGACTTAACGAAGGGGATCGCGTCCACCACACCGGGGATCACATGCTGCCATGAACCGATCACGCCGAACAATGCACCGGACAGCAAAGCGATCAGCCCGGCGACCACGAATCCCTTCGCCGCGGTCCACTCACTTTTCATCGGTGTGCATTTCGCGGTACGTGCCCCACACGGTCAGGTCCATGTTCCGTACGGGGTAAGTGCCCGTTGCCGACACCGCCCCCAAAAAGGCCACCAGGGCATCGGCCTGTTCCTCGCTCACGCCCATGGCGGGCATGCGTCCGGTGCCATACAGGATGAACACCTTTGCGTACGCTGGCCCCTTCCCTTCCGCGCTGATCACGTTCGTCAGGTCCGGTCCCATATATCCGCCCAAACCATAGAACTGGTGGCAGGCCGTGCAGTTGAATTCACGGTAGAGCGCTTCCCCATGCCGGGCCTGTTCCGAAAGGGTCGCAGCACTATCCGGCACTTCCGTGGAGGTGGTATAGGTCAGTCCACTCTGCACGACGAACAAGCCGATGAGCGCGAAATACACGAAGCGCTTCCGGTGTACACCGAACCCACTGGGATCCTTGGATCCGACCTGTACCTCATCGCGCAATGCCATAAGCTTCACTGACAAAAGTACCGGTTCCAGGAGCTCGTTTCCTGACGCAGGTCATTGTTCCCACACCCCGGTCCGGGCCGCCGATCACGGCGGTTCCATGCGGTCCGGGCCATGATCCCACTCATGCCAAGCGGCACTGGCAACGATGGCTCCCTGCGTGAACGACCCCGCAGCGAACTGCCGGGCAAGCGCTTACCCGGACATCGGATGCAGGATTGGTCGGCCCTACTTCGGTACCTCGCCCTTCACGATGTTGAAGTTGAACATGCCATGGCCAAGCGTGCCGTACAGCCGCACCCAGATGGGCAACAGTTGCTCCGTGCCGCGTGCCGTGGTGATGTCGCCGAGGTCGATCACCTCGTTGTTTTCCCAACCAAAGGAGCGCAGCAATTCCCGCACGCGGTCCTTGGCACCGGTATCGTTCCCGCTCAGGAATACGGTGTGGGTGCTCGGAAGCGAACGCGGCGCAACCATAAGATAGGTGTTCATGGTGTTCAGGCTCTTCACCACCTTCACATCGGGATATGCCCGTTGCACCTGCTCGCCCAGCGAATCCGTGTTGCAGACTGTGAGCGCGGGAGGAAAGCCCTTTGAGAAGTCCAACGGATTGGCAATGTCCAAAAGGATCTTGCCCGCCAGGTTGGCCGCGCCTGCCGCTGCCAAGGCAGGGAGCGTGCCGGTCCCGTTGGTCGCGTTCACCAGGAACTCGCCGTGCAAGGCAGCCTCGGCGAAGGTGCCGATCTTGACCGTGGGATGCTCCTTGTGCCAGTCCTTCAATGGCGGACGGCCGAAACTGTCCTTGTCCGCCCGTTGCAGGGATGCCTTCACATCACGTGTGCCAAGCATCACCTCGTGGCCCAAGCTGTTCAACTTATCTGCGATGGTCTGCCCCACGGGGCCGGTACCGAAAACTGCGGTCTTCATGGTATGGATCGTATTGGTTGGAGTTCGATCTTGGACTGCAAAGTTGAACGGCAACTAACCTATTTACAAGAGCTGTCCTTTTGTATAGTATTGCACCCTGACACCGGCCATGGTGGATGGCAGGGTATCCCACACATGAAATATTTTCAGCACAATGAACATTGAAGGAACCGAGTACAAGATCCTGATCGGCGACCGCACCTTCCACTGTGCGTTGGACGTGACCATGCACGTGATCGGAGGCAAGTGGAAGACGATCGTGCTGTGGTATCTGCGCAAGGACAGCAAGCGGTTCAGTGAATTGCGCCGGTTGATCCCGGACATCACGGAGAAGATGCTCTCCATGCAGTTGAAGCAGCTGGAGAAGGACGGGCTGGTGAGCCGCAAGGTGTTCGCCGAAGTACCTCCCCGCGTGGAGTACACGTTGACCACGCATGGCCATACGCTGCTTCCCCTGTTGGAGGAGATCGCCAAATGGGGACGCATGATGGGCAAGAAACACGGAAAGCTGGAGAAGGTGATGCCGTTGGCACGAGCGAAGAGGTAACGAAATCAAGAGCTTTCCAAGGGAACACCGGAAAACATCAACCTCTCCTGGGGCCCGATGCGGAGACGCTGAGGAAGCGGATACTCCCTCGAATTGAACTCATTCCCCTGTTCGATGACCATTCGTCCTCTGGTTCCGGTAATGCGCGTACACGGCATTGATGAAACCAAGGATCAGGCCCAGGCCAATGAAGATATAGGCCACGGTGAACAACTTGCCCGGGTCCGTGACCGGGTGCAGGTCGCCGTAACCGATGGTCGTGAGCGTAATGACCGAGAAGTAGAACGCATCGATCCAGCTCCAGCCTTCGATCCATTGATAGGCGACCGTACCAATGGCCAGGACCAAACTGGAAGCGAACAGCAAGGAACGGTACTCCTTGTTGCGAAGGAAACTCAAAATGGTTCGGAGCAGGAACATGCGGTAGGTTCAGGGCTATTGTTGATCACGCTCCGACCAGGCGGATCCCTGTTATCGTGCTGGCTTTTGGAGCGATCAGGCGTTTGCGAAAATAGGATTCTCCACTTTCAGGTCCCCCTTCCCACCTTCCGGCTGAAGTTGCATCACTCGCATGGGATGCCTGATACTACTTCACATGTAGATCACCATCACTTCGATCGCCCTATTGCCTTTTAGTTCAAAACTGGCCTTCGTGAAATTCGGTTTGTTCCTGAGCCCTATCGATCGGTAGTTTGAGAAACCGATCCCCTCCTTTGGCAGGATCAAGCCCTTATCGATCTTGCCATTCCTATTCTCATCGTGGAGAATGTTCACGGCATACCTTCCCGGAGGGAGATGCTCAAAAGTGGCCTGAGCCGATCCGTTCATGATCTCTCCTTTCAGCAGTCGGTAGTAGTTCTCGTAGTCCTCGTCCGGTATGGACCCGTCTTCATTGTACAATACGAACTGAACCACTCCTGTTGAATTGCGCAGCTGGTTCACCTCCACGTTCAAGGAAAATGTTTCTTCGCTCGGGATCGTAAAGGAGCCCAATAGAAGCACTGCGGCCAAGGAGGTAAATGTCATCGCTCTCATTTCAATTCGCTCTTCTTTTGACCAACCTTTCCTTAATGGCATCCACCACATAGTACACCACGGGAACGAGGAACACGGTGAGGATCATGGAACTGGTGAGGCCGCCGATCAAGGCCCAGCCCAGGCCGTTCTTCCATTCACTGGCCGTGCCGGTGGCCAAGGCGATGGGCAACATGCCGAAGACCATGGCGAAGGTGGTCATCATGATGGGCCGCAAGCGCGTGCGCCCCGCGTCCACCAAGGCCTCGCTGAAGTGGACCCCCTGGGCCTTCAATTGGTTGGTGCGGTCCACGATGAGGATGGCGTTCTTGGAGACCAGGCCCAGCAGCATGATCATGCCCAGCAAGGTGAACAGGCTGAGCGTGGACATGGAGAGGTTGAGCGCGAGCAAGGCACCGATGATGGCCACCGGGATGCTGAAGAGCACCACGAAGGGATAGAGGAAACTGTCGTACAAGGCGACCATGATCAGGTACACCAGGATCAAGGAGATGATCAATGCCCCGCCCAATGCGCCGAAGCTGTCGTTCTGCCGCTTGATGTCGCTGCCCCATGCCATTTGGACCCCGGGTGGCAAAGGGTTGCTTTTCACGTAGGCCACCACGTCATCCGCCACGGTCCCGCTACCCCTGCCCAAGGCATCGGCGGTGAGGGTCACGGCGTTCTGCCGGTCCATGCGTTCCACCATCGCGTGCGGTTCGCGGCGCACCACCTCGGCGAACTGGTCCAGTTGCACCGAGGAGCCGGTGGGTGTGATGAAGCGGATCCTGGAAACATCCTGCTCATGGCGGCGGTCCATGCCGTCCAGCCGGATGCGGATGGGATATTCCGTGCCTCCCTCGAAGAGCTTGGCCTCATCGTTCCCCGCCAGGGCATTGCGCAGGGTGGCCCCAACCACGGCCACGTCCAGACCAAGATCGGCCATGCGGTCGCGGTCCAGTTCCACCTGCAGTTCGGGGCTTCCCGCCTCGATGCTCAGGCGCACGTTGTTCGCTCCGGGAATGCCGACCAACGTGTCCTTCAAGGTGTTCGCGGTGCGCATCAACAGCGCTGGGTCGGCACCGCTCAGGGTGATCTCCACCGGTGCCGTCCGGGGGATCAGTCCGATCGCGGACATGGTGAAGTCGATCCCCGGAAAACTGTCCTGCAAAGCCTCACGCACATCCTTCATGTAGGCGTCGGTGCGGATGCCCTCCCGTTCTTCCTTCGGCACCAACGAGATGGTGAGCTCGGTCTTGTTCTCGGCCCCCACGCCCATGCTTCCGATGCCGGTGCTGGGGCCGCCCACATTGCTGAACACGGAGGCCACCTCGGGCTGTGCGAGCAGATAGTGCTCCACTGCGAACGAATGCAGGTTGTTCTCCTTCAGGGCGGTGCTCTTGTCGAACTCCAAGGCCAGCATGAATTTCCCTTGGTCTCCGGTGGCGATGAGCTCCTTGCCCATGATCCCCTGCCGCATCATGATGGCCGTCCCCGCAAACAGCGCGAGGATGATACCCATGAATGCAAGCTTGTGGCGGAGCACCCAGCGCAAGGCGCCCTCGTACCATTCGCTCAACGCCTCCACGCCCCGCTCAAAGCGCATGAGCATGCGTGAATAAAGGCCTTTCGGCTGCAGGTCGGATCGCTTGCCCATGCGGGATGCGAGCCAAGGCGTAAGGGTGAAGCTGACGAAGAGGCTCATCAACGTGCTCACCACCACCACCACACTGAACTGCTTCAAGAGGTCGGCCACGAAGACCTGCAAGAAGATGATGGGCAGGAAGACCACCACGTCCACCAAGGTGATGGAGAGCGCACTGAAGCCGATCTCCGCACGTCCTTCGATCGCGGCCGTCACCTTGTCGTGGCCCTTGTCCAAGTAGCGCTGGATGTTCTCCAAGATCACGATGGAGTCGTCCACGAGGATGCCGATGATGAGCGACATCGCCAGCAGCGTCATCAGGTTCAAGGTGTAGCCGAAGAGGCCCATCGCGAGGAAGGCGCTGATGAGCGACGCGGGGATCGCCACCAGCACAATGAGCGCATTGCGCAGGCTGTGCAGGAAGATCAGCATGATGAAGGAGACGAGCAGCACGGCCAGCCCCAGGTCGAACAGCACGCCGTTCACGGCTTCGATGGTGATGTCGGTGCTGTCATCGGCCAGAATGAAGCGCATATCCGAGGCCTTCTGCTCCTGTTCGATCCGCGTGAACTCCTCGCGCACGGCACTGCTCACCTCCACGGCATTGGCATCCCCTTGCTTTTTGATCAGCAGGCCGATGCCCTCCTCGCCGTTGTGGCGGTTCACCGATCCGATCTCCGCGATGCCGTCCACCACGGTGGCCACATCCTTCACCCGAACCACGGAGCCCGGTTGGGGCATGGCCACCACCACGTTCTCCAACTCTTGCACGGTGTGGATCTTGCCGGCCAGCTTCACGGTGATCCGGTCGCGCTCCGTGCGCACGTTGCCTGCAGGCACTTCCCGTCCGGCGCGCAGGATGGCCTCCGTGACCCGGGGCAGCGGCACGCGGTAATGCATCAGCTTCGCTTGGTCCACTTGCACCTGCACCTCGCGCTGTTCGCCGCCGAGCAGCGTGATCTCCGCCACGCCCTTCAGCTGTTGAAAGCGGGGCAGCAGCTCATCGTGCATCAACTGATAAAACTCCGGCGCGGGCAGCTTGCTCAACGCCGTCACGCTCATGATCGGCAGGTCGTTCGGCGACACCTTGGTCATTACCGGTGGTTGCAGTCCGTCCGGCAGGTCCTTGCGGATGTTGTCGATCTGGCGCTGCGCATCCTGCATGGCCAGGTCCAGGTTCGCACCGTACTTGAAGTTGACGATGATGATGGAGGCGTTGGCCACCGAGCGGCTCGCGATGTAGTCCACGTGCTCCAAGGCGCTCAGGGCATCTTCCACGGGGCGGGTCACCGTGTTGGCCACCTCTTCCGGCGCGGCACCGGGGTACATCGTGCGGATCGTGATCACCGGCTGGTTGAAGTCCGGCATCAACTCCACGCCGAGCCCCCTAAAGGCCACAATGCCGCCCAACAGCAACACGCCGAAGATGACGATGATCAACGAGGGGCGTTTGATCGCGAGCTCTGTGATGGTCATCCTGCTATGCGTGTTTTTTGATCAATGACTTCCATCGTTCAGCGGAATTTCACGGGTGCGCCATCGGCCAGACTGATGAAGCCACTGGTGATCACCACATCGCCGATCGCCAGCCCTTCGGTGACCGCTACCATGCCTGCATCCCTGTCGCCGGTTCCGATGCGCTTTCGCTTCGCGGTGCCGTTCTCCACCACGTACACCTCGGGATCCAACGAGGAGCCGATGATCGCGCTGGAGGGAATGGTCAACGATGCACTTTTACTATCCGGAATTGAGAGGACCGTGGCAGCCATGCCGGGTTTCACCCTGTGGTCGGGATCGGCCTGAAGCGTGATCCGCACCGGGAAATTGTGGGCCATGTCACCGCGACTGCCGATACTTTCCACCGTTCCGGACACTTGGCTTGCTTCGCTCTCCAGGCTCACCCGTACGGATTGCCCCTTGGTGAAGGCGGCCAGTTCCGTACCGGGTACCGCAACCACCAGTTCCAAGGCGCGATCATCGGTGATCATCGCCACCGGCATCGACGGGTTCAACACCGTGCCCACTTCCACGCCGAGCTGGGTGACGTGGCCGCTGAACGGAGCAGTGATGGCGGTGCGCTGCACTTGCTCCTTCAGCGTGTTCACCTGGATCCGCGCACCGCGCAACGCCAGTTCCGTTTTCTCCAATTGGATCCCCTGAACGGCATCGGCTCCGGTGAGGACCGTGTATCGCTGCTGGTCCTTCTCCAAACCTTCCAACTGCACTTGCGCGGCTTCCAGCTGCAAGCGCAACAGGTCGCCGTCCAAGCGCATCATCACTTGGCCCTTCTCCACCCAATGGCCTTCACTCACTTCCAAAGCCACTACCCTGCCGGGCACTTCCGCCATCACCTTGCCTTCCCTCAGGGAGCTGATGGTGCCGCTGTAGCGCACGCCGTCGGTGAATGCGCGTTGCCGCACGGTGTCCACCGTTACGTGAACGGCGGCATTGCGATCATGCCGGTAGACGCGCTCCTCTTGCACGCTCTTGTTGCTGGCAAGCTTCCAAACCGTCAAGGCAAGAAGCGCGATGAGGATGATCCATACGATGCTGCGTTTCATGGTCTGTTCATTTCATTAGTACACCTTGCAGGCGTTGCAGTTCCAATTGTGCTTTGCGCAGGTCCACCAAGGCGTCCAGGTAGTTCTGCTGGGCTTCCCAGTGGGCTTGGTGTACCATCACCAGGTCGGTGACAGCGGCTGTTCCCTGCTGATGCTGGGCCACGGTGCTGCTCCGTATGCGGCTCGCGAGGTCCAGTTGTGCCTCGGCGTTCACCACGGTCTGCTTTGCCACGGTGAACTGCCGCTCCGCCGTTCGCAGCTCCATGCCTTCGCGGTCCTTCAAGGCTTCGCGTTGCTGCTCCGCCTTTTCCAGCTCGAGCCGTTCCGCCTTGATCTTGTGCTGCACCACGGTGCCCTGGAAGATCGGGACCTGCAATTGCAGGCCGAGGAAGCTCATCGGATAGTAGTCAAAGTGGTCGTCCGTACCGATGGGTCCGAAACCGGTGGTTCCATAGAAACCTTGCCCGCTCAAGCTCGGCAGGCGCGCCTGCCGCATCAGGCTCAGCTTCGCGGACCGCACACGCAGGGCTTGATCGGCGTAACGCATCGCGGTGCTGGTGCCGGCGCCGGCGACCGGTTCCACGATGGTCGGCTCCACGGGTTCGACGGCCAACGGCGTTCCCGGCGGCATTCCGGTGAGGATCCGCAGCACATCGAGCACTTGCTCCTGCTGGGACAGCACCTGAGCCTTTTTCGTTCGCAACTGGTCCCGCTGCAACTTCATGCGGTCCACATCGGTACCGCGCGCCAGGGCCTGTTCCTGCAACAGGGTCATCGTTCGTACCAGTTCCTCCGCGTTCACCAGGTTGCTGTCCAGAAAGGCTGCACGGCTTTGGAGGATCTGTGCGTTGTAGTAAACCGCGCTCACTTCAAGCACCACATCCTCGCGCGTTCGTTCACCTTGTATCCCGGCCAAGGCCGCAGCCTCCTTGTTGACGCGGATGGCACCGATCGCGGTGGGATCGTACAGCGGGACCTGCAACGCCAAGTTGGCCGAGACGTTCTGCGGCGTGCCGAACTGGATGGCGCGATAAGTGTCCGCAGGTCCGCCGAAAATGGAGGCGGGCATCAGTTGGTAGGGGAGGTCGTCGAAATACTTGTACTCGGCACCGGCACGCAGTTTCGGGATCATCATTCCCCGGGCCTCCCGCACCCGTTCCTCCGCGATGCGCTCATCGGTGCCCGCCATTTGGATGCGGCGCTCATGTACCATCGCGGAATCGATGCACTGCTGCAACGATCGCTCCTGTCCATGGAGAAGCCCGGCGGATCCAAGGAAAACAAGGAAGGCAGTGCCTTTCCATGCGTGGTGTGCGATGTGCGCGATGCTGTTCATGGCCGATGTTCCCTGCTATTTGAAATAGTTCCCGTGGCTGCCATCATGTGGTCATTACGGCTCTTGCCCAGCCAGTACGCGACCAGGAAGAAGACCGCGGTCAATGGAGTGCGGAAGGCCAAGGCACCGATGGTATGTTGCTCGTGGATCCCGCCGCCACTGATGTGGAAGGCGAGGCCGACTGCGGTAACGATCAACATCACGGTGGCAAAAAGCAAGAGTCGGCCCGGCCCGATGGTTTTCCTCCTCAGCAAACCGAGGGCGGCCAACAGGTAGGCCAACGATGCAATGAAATTGGCCCACACCACGAAGTCCACGTAGTTGCCCTCCTTGGCCCGCATGTCGAACAGGTCGAGGATCACGGAGCCGCTCAGGAACAGCGTGAGCGCTCCGAAGGCAAGCAGGATGGCGGCCAATGCGTAGCGAATGATGGATCTCTTGCGTGCGTTCATCGGGAAGTTCCTATCAGGGAGATCACCGCGTCCATCAGGCTGCGGCCTTTCCGGGCAATGTCGAAACCACGCCCGCTGATGCGCCATTGCAGCATGTGCAGGCGAAAGGTTCCCATGACAATGGCGACGAGCATATCGGTCGGGATGGCCTTGACGAAGACACCGCTCTTCTGCCCTTCGCTTACCACGGCCCGCAGGTGCTGGCGCATCACTTCCATCAACTCCTTGATCGCCCGATCGGTGGCCGGTGACGACTCCATGAAGTTGGTGGCGAAAATGGCCATCAGGTACTCCGGGTGGGCCTTGAAATAACTGAAGTGGCTCTCGAACATGGCCCGGAGCCTCGGCTCGGGATCCTCCTCCCGCCGGGCCACTTCCTCCATGCGCAGCTTCACGGATGCGGTGAGGTGTTCGATCATGCTCACCAGGATCGCTTCCTTGCTGGAGAAGTGCCGGTAGAGGGCGGCTTCGCTGAACTGCATGCGCTCGGCCAACCGCTTGGTGGTCAGCATCGCGTAGCCGTCCTCGGTGATCAAGCGCCCGGCGGCCTCGATGATCTCCAATTGCCTGGGGGTGATGTCCGTTTTCATTGTTGAGCAGGTCGTGTTGATTCTTGTTCCTTCCAGTCCAAGCGTTCGTTCGGCAAGTCGAACGAGCCTCGAAGTATCCCGTGCAGGAATGCGATGGGCAGGATAAGCGCTCCACCTATCAACATCCCCAGCTCGAAGAACAGGGAACTGTCCTTGAATGGTTTTCCCTTGAGCCGTGATCGGAAGGCGCTATAGGGAATGCCGTACATGTTACCGGCGATCATGACCTGGGCCGCTGAGAGCATGATGCGCGCCTGCTTCTCCCCGTACTCCTTCACGACCGCGTCATAGGCATACTCTTTGGGATGGCCCTGTGAGTCCGCAAAGTGCTGTGCGAATACGATGGCCTTGGCTTCCTCGGGCTTGATGAACGCTTCGCCACCACTGAGGAAGCTGCTGATCTCCGCACCGCTCATCCCTTGGTGCAAGGCCATTTTCGCATGCTCGTATGAACATGCTGCACAACCGTTCACCTCGGTTACCGCCAATTCGATCCGCTTCACTAGATCCGGGTCCACCAACTTGCTCTTCTTGTTCCCGATAATGTCCGGTATCGCTCTCGGTATGCATGCGAAGGAGCGGTACATGTCCCAGAAGCTGTACTTGCGCTTGTACTCCGTCATGGAACGTATCGCCTCAGGGATCACATCTTCCGGGCCGGGCCTCATCTTCTCCCTTGTGCCCTGCAGATCCATCGGCCCGGGGTTCAGGTTGTCGGGAGCCTTCAACAAGGATCCCTCGGCATTACGAAGGGTATCCGACATCCGGACGTCCACTCCTTCCCGATCAAGGATCGCTTCTCTATCGTGCCACATCATTGGAGTCGTTTGCAACGCTTGAAATGATCCCTTTCCCGTCCATGAATTCAGCCTTCAGCACACCCGCCAGCTGGACCGCGATGGCGCAACGGACGATCCGGCATACAGTGGGACGGGAGTTCTTTTCCATGGATAACGGGCCTTATCAAGCTGTTGGCTTCACCTCGAACTTCATGGTGTAGAACGAAATGCCGAGCCAGATCACGGAGGCGGTCATGGCAATGGCTCCCACGAGCACCAATGCTGGCGGGACACCGAAGTAGACCTCTGCGAGGATCCCCACGGGCATCAGCAAGCCCGCCATGGCCAACCAGGAGATCGTCCTGGAATGGTTCAGCTTCCCGTGGAAGTGCAAAAGCAGATAACCGATGATCACGTTCAGCACGGCGAAGAGGTTGCCATGCACGTGCGCCAAGCGCGATTCGAAGTGCTTGCCCACCGAGTAGCTGTCCACCCACGCCTCCTTGTCGGGTGCGAAATCACGCAGCCAGATCAACAGGAATCCGTAGAGCATGAAGCCGCCCATGATGAGAAAGCCGATCGCGATGTTGTTCTTGCCGTTCATGATATCATCCTTTGATCGGGCCAAAGTTAGTGATTACTAACTAACCTTGGATGTGACTTTTGTCACACAGGCGGTTCGGGGGTTCAGCCCTGGCCTTCGGAGATCTCCTCACCGCTCCTGAGCACCATGAAAAAGGTCCCCGTTGGATGCGATCGCATCCAACGGGGACCTTGTAAAGTGTTGCCGGCCTACTGCCGGGCAGGCTCAATGGAAGTAGTTCGGGTAGGTCTTCAAGTAATCACCGAGCTCGGCGAGTTCGGCAGCGGAGGGCTCCGGGCTCAGCTTGTCCAACATCTTATGGATCGGAATGAGGTAATTGTGGAGCTGGTCGTGCGCCTCGCCGGTCATCGTGCATTTGGCGAAGATGTCCTTGAACTCCGCCTCCAGTTCCTCCTTGAACACGGCTCCATCCCCGGTTGCGGGATCGAATCCGGCCACGATGGCCTGCATGTTCTTCACTCCTTCCGTGGTTTCCACATTCGCCTCCCAAGTCTTGCCGTTGTCCAGTTGCACCGCACTTCCATCGGCGCTGGTGTGCTCCTCCTGTTCCGGGGCTTCAGTGGCCGCATGATCGTGGTCCTGGGCTTCGTTGGCATTCCCCGAGGTGCCACAGGCTGTGCCCATCAGCGCGATAAGAAGAAACGAAAAGATGGTGTTCTGCTTCATGTTCAAGTTCTTTTGTAAGGGTTATTTCGGTGGTAAGGTCCGCACGTAGTAACGCGCCGCTGCGTACAACATGGCGGTGACGAAGATGCGAAAAACAAGCGCACCAATGGTGCGAGGCTCATATTCGCCCCCACTGCGGACGTGGAAATAGAAGCCGATAGCGGCTATCACGATCAGGATAAGGGCAATGGCAAGGATCGTTGGCGTCCATGCCTTACGGAAGATGAAGCCGTAGGTGGCGATGAGGTACAGGATGGATGCGAAGAAGTTCATCCAGACCACCACGGGAACGTAGTGGCCGGCCTCTTCCCCCATCCCGCCGATGTTGAAGATGATGGAGGCACTGGCCACCAAGGTCATGAGGCCGAACAGGCCCAATACACCAGCCGTGACCTGCGATCCGCGCGGTAAACCGTTCTGCTGTTTCATAGCGCCCCCCAAAGTTGCTCACCGGGTCACCGGGAATAGCTGACCCTTATCAGTGAAACCAATGGCGCTCCGGATAGTTCGGTAGTGCTACGCGCTTTCCACCACCTCCGGCTTGTTACTGAAGACCTGCTGACCGTTGTACAGTACTTCCCATGTCACCGGCACCACCTTCTTCAGCATGGAGCTCACCCCGCAGAGTTCGTTCTGCGAGCGTTGCACCATTTTCAGCGCCTCTTCCGCGTGCGTGGCATCGCCATGGATGTTGTAGGTCACGTGAATGTTCGTGTAGGCAATGGGCGGTGCCTTGCTGATCTCTCCGCTCACACCCACGTCGAACCGTTCCATCTCAATACCTGCCCTGCGCAACAGCGCTACCACGTCCATGCCGGTGCATCCCGCAAGCGCGCTTAGCATGAACGGCTTGGGGATGGGGCCCAGGTCCTCGCCGCCTGCCCGTACCGGTGCATCCATGGTCACCGTGTGGCCGCCCACCAGTGCGTTGAACTGCATCTTCCCCATCCATACCGCTTCCACTTCGTGTGTCATTGCCCTTGTGCTTTGTTTCGTCGGCGGTGCGTCCGCCTTTTCGGCTGCAAGGTGAAGAGTTCTTTCACCTTGGGCAGTGAGAATTATCACCCTCGGCCCCCAAGGCACGAGTTGCGGATGACCTCGCTTTTCCGCGCAGGATAACTTTGCCACATGTGCCTCATCGTCCTCGCATACAAGGTCCATCCCCGCTTCCCGCTGATCCTTGCGGCCAACCGGGATGAGTTCCTGGACCGCCCTGCGAAGCCCGCGCACTTCTGGGCCGATGCACCGGACATCCTCGCCGGTCGTGATAAACGCGCAGGCGGCACTTGGCTCGGCATCACGAAGTCCGGCAGGTTCGCGGCGGTCACCAATTACCGCAACATGCGAATGAGCTTTCCGCCCGGACCCTCACGCGGACTGTTGGTGCGTCAGGCCCTGGAGGAGGGCATCGACCCAAGGAACACAGGGGCGTACGCAGGCTTCAGCCTGATCCACGGAGCCTTGGACCACCTGCGCTACCACAATAACATCAACGGCGTTGATGAGCCAATTTCCCAGGGCATCCATGGGCTCAGCAACCATTTCCTGAACACGCCCTGGCCCAAGGTGGTAAAGGCCAAGCAAGCAATGAAGAGGTTGCTGGAACTGCCGGTAGCGGAAATGAAGGACGGCCTCTTCCACCTTTTGGCCGACGACGGCATTGCGCCGGACAAGGCACTTCCCGACACGGGCCTTCCACTGGAGATGGAGCGTGCAGCATCGTCCATCTTCATCCATACGCCGGGCTATGGCACGCGCTGCAGCACGGTAGTGCTTGTGGAAAAGGAGGGGACGGTGCGCTTTAAGGAGAGGATCTTCCCGGAGAAGGGAACCATTGAGGAGCAGTTCAGAATTGAATAACCGGCCGCCAGGGGTGGTTCACACCTCTACGCCACCTCGTGCTCTGCACAATCGGTACGAAGTTCCGCCACCTGCATGGTCTTTTCGAGGAGCAGACAATGGTGCTTGCCCTTGCGATCGCCTTCATAATGCTTGCAGGTGAAGCACATGCGTTGCATCTGCACGGATTCCTTCCGGAACAGTGACTCCAACACCGCCATCAGCCCCAACAACAGGACTTCCTTGTGCTCTGGCAAAAGCTCCGCGACGGCCGCGTCCATCGGAGTACCGGCCGTGACATGCCTTTTGCCCAGTGATGTCAGATGCAGAGCATGGCTTCGCGCATCGTTCTTGTCCGGCTTCCTCACGACGAACTTCCTATCGGCCAGTAGCTTCACACTATCGCTGATGGTCGGCTTGCTCACCAGCAGTTCCTCCGCCAAGCGAGCCACCCCGACGCCCTCGCCGGCGTGGTCGGCCAAGAAGCCAAGGATCCGGATCTGCAAAGGGCTCAGCCCTTCTTCCACCGCCTGCTTCCAACGAAGCGCACGGCCCACTTCGCCGATGCGTTCCAGCACCTGCGCCAAGTGCGCGTCGAGTTCGGATGGGGAGGACATGGGGACGAAATTAGGGTGTGGGCATGGAAAGCTCCCGTTGGACCACGTGCGTTGGATACGGGGCCAAAGAGCGAGAGGGTGAAAGAGCGCGATCGCACCCTGACACCCTCACACCCTTGAATGCGGCCGCCCTTCAGCCTTTTACCTCGGCCATGGAGGCACCGTGGTTGATGTGCAGCACATCATGCCCCAGCAACAGCGCAGGCACGCTCTTCACACCAGCGGCTTCCGCTTCACTGATACGAGCCTTGTTCTCGCCGAGGTGGACGATCTCCACATCGTACTTGTTCCGGTCCACGATCTCGGTGATGCGCTCTTCGGCGTTCACGCAAACAGGGCATCCGGCATGGTAGAAAACTGCTTTGGTCATTGTATTGGGGTTAATTGGTTCGGGGACAAATATAGTAAGGTATCCTAACTAAACAAATTCCGACTTGATCCGAACGATGGAAGGTACCGCGTACAGGGTACCGGGTACAATGCCGCAGCATTTTCCGGTACCTGTACTCCGTACACTACACACTTTACAAAAAACCCCTACCCGCACTTGGAGCTTCCGCAGCTCCTGCACTTCAGGCAACCCTCCTCGTAGAATACGCCTTCGCTGTCGCCGCAGTCGTTGCACTTGCGACCGCTGGCACTGGTGCCGTCCGCGATGTAGCGCGAGAGCGCACGCGCAATGCCGTTCTTCCACGTATTCAGCGTTTCATCGTAGAGGTTCAGGTTCACCACGGTGTCCACCACGTGCGGCACGGAAACGCCTTGGCGCAGCATGCCGCTGATCAGGATCGCGTAGTTCCAGTACTCCTTGTCGAAGCTGCGGCTGAGCCCCTGGATGGTCACGCGATAATCATCGCTGTCGGCGTACTCGAGGTCGTAGATGTTCTTGCCGCTCTTCTTGTCCTTGCGTTTGTTCACCCAACCCTTTTCCACCCACTTCGGCAGTTGGAACACGCCTTTGGCCTTGCCGGTGAAGATCTCGTAGGGCTTGCCGTCCAGTAGACCCACCACGGCGATCCAAGGCTCCAGCTCGTTGTTGAAGCGGATCACGTCGGCTTCCAGAACATCCGGGCGCTTGTTGTGCGAAACAGCGGTATCCTCCTTCTTGTTGCTGGATACGAGCACGCCGCTGCGCGATCCATCGCGATAGACGGTAACGCCCTTGAGGCCCATCTTCCAGGCTTCGCGATAGATGTTGCCCACCAGTTCGGCGGAAACGTCCGAGGGCAGGTTGATGGTGCTGCTGATGCTGTGCGTGGTGTACTTCTGTACTGCGGCTTGCAGGCGCACGCGGTGGTGCCAGTCGATATCGTTCGCCGTGCAGTTGGAGTAAGGACTTTCCTTCACGTCGGTCCTGCCCGTGGCATGCATCCAATCCACAAGGCGCGGGTGGTGAACGATGAATTCCTCCCACTGGTCACCCATGGCATCGGTGAAGGCGACGGCCTCCTTCGGTGCGTTCGGGCCAAGCTTGCGGCGACGCGTGTAGCCGAGCATGTAAACCGGCTCAATGCCGCTGCTGGTACGGGTGAGCAGGCTGAGGGTGCCCGTTGGCGCAACCGTGCTGATGCTGATGTTGCGACGACCGTTCTTCATCATGCGGGCGTGCAGCTCGGGCAGTTCGGTGGCCAGCATGTTGGTGAACTCGGAAGTGCGTTCCACGGCGGGATCGAAGCCGACAAAACTGCCGCGCTCGATCGCCATGTCGATGCTGCTGTTGAACTCGGCCTCGCACTTGGTGCGCATGATGTGCTCGGCGGCTTCCACCGCAGCCTTGCTATCGTAGGCCAGGTTCAGTGCGGCAAGCGCATCGGCCATACCGGTGAAGCCCAACCCGGTGCGACGGCCCTTGCGCCCCGTCTCGCCGAGCAACTGCCACGTCTCGCGCTCCACACGCTTTACGGCATCCGGCTCGGGGTCGTTGTCGATCTTCACCAGGATCCGTTCCACGGCCTCCAGTTCGAGGTCCACCAGATCGTCCATCAGGCGCTGCGCTTCGTATGTCACCTTGGCCAAACGGGCATGGTCGAAACGGGCTTTCGGCGTGAAGGGATCGGTGACGAAGGAGAAGAAATTGATGGCGATCAAGCGGCAGCTGTCCCCGCCCTGCATGGCGATCTCGCCGCACGGATTGGTGCTTTCGTTCTTGAAGCCGGGATAGATGCTCGAAGTGGAATACTTGTGCTGGCGATCCCAGAAGATGATGCCGGGTTCCGCGCTGTTGTGCGCGCACTTGATCAGCGTGTTCCACAGCTCGCGGGCGCGAACGGTCTTGGTCACCGAAGGCGTTTTACTGTCGATGGGCCATTGGTGGGTGTATTCCGCATCGTCCTCAACGGCCTGCAGGAAGGCATCGCCCACGCGCACGCTCACGTTCGCACCGGTCACCTTGGTGAGGTCCTGCTTCATGGTGATGAACTCCTCCACATCGGGGTGGGCGATGTCCATGGTCAACATCAGGGCACCTCTCCTACCCTTCTGTGCCACTTCGCGCGTGGTGTTGCTGAAGCGCTCCATGAATGAAACGGCCCCGGTGCTGGTGCGTGCGGCATTGCTCACGGGTGCGCCGGCGGGGCGAAGGGTGCTGAGGTCGAAGCCCACGCCGCAGCGGCGCTTGAAGAGCTGTGCCAGTTGCTGGTCGTTGCGGAAGATGCCGCCGTAGCTGTCCACCGGTGCGGGGATCACCACGCAATTGCTGAGCGAGGCCAAGCGTGTGGCGTCACCCAACGAGGCCATCACACTGCCCTGCGGAACGATGTCGCGGAACCCGTCGAAAAGGTCGAAAATGCGCTTCTCGTCCAAGGGTTTGCGCTTTTTTCCATAAGCGGAAAGCAGGGCCTGTTTCTCCGCCGGGACCGGCTTGTACGAGCGCTCGATGCGCGCGAACTCCCCGGCCATGCGGAGATGCGTATCGGCGGGGGTCAGTTCGATCAATTCACCCTTGGCATTGCGCAGGGCATATTTGTTCATCCATGTGGTGGCGGCGAGCTCATCATCCTGAAAATAGTCCAGCGCCGCAGCCAAGACCTCTTCCTGTGAATAGCTGTTGTCGGCTGCAACGACGGAGGTTCGCATGGCGATGGCTTCTTCAAAAAGTATGGCTTGTGGCATGGTCGTGGATCCCTGTTTCGCGGGTTTCAAAGCTGCAAGATCCAGTCCTTGCCATGGGTCATTTGCCCGATCGATCATCCACAGCGTTATGAACGATCCCCTTGGATCGTGGATTGCGTGTTGATAGAACGGAGATGGGTAGAATCAGCGTGGATCTGGGGAGCGCGCGCAATGAGTGGAGAACAGGGGCAGGTGATCCATGACCGGACCGGGGCCGGGGACTTCAGTGGTCCACACCTGCTGTCCCATACGTGAAGGGCACGGCATTTTTTTTGTCGACCAGCACCGAAAGGTGATATGGCCATGTGGAGTTACAGGGTGAGCGAGGACCCCGTCACCGATCACTTGTCATCAATTGGATCAAAAACAGCAAAGGCACCCTCTCGGGCGCCTTCACCGACTTTCACCATGCCCCAAGGAAGTAGGACAATGGCAATTGGATCACTACCCCGGCAGGAGCACTTTGTCGATCACGCAGACCAAGCCGTTCGCGGCCGGCACCGTCCCTACGATCTTGGCATCGTTCACCATGGCCTGGCCATCCTTCACATGGAAGGTGACGTTGCCCCCGTTCACCATCCCTTGCACTTGGCCGTCGCGCAGGTCCTCCGGCTTGAAGACCCCCAAGGCCACATGGTATTCAAGGATGTTGATGAGGTCATCCCGTTGTTCAGTCTTCAACAAACCTTCCACGGTACCGGCGGGAAGGGCATCGAAGGCCGCATTGGTGGGCGCGAACACCGTAAAGGGCCCGGCATTGGAAAGGGCATCCACAAGCTCGGCCGTGGTCACCGCCGTTACCAGTGTAGTATGGTCGGGGGAACTTACGGCCACGCCCACCACGTTCGGTTGCGATTCCGCATCCACCACGGTGGATTGGCCACCGTCCTTGATCACGGCACCGGATGCTTCCGGAGTTGTGGCCTCAGGGCTTCCGCCACAAGAGGCAAGGAAGGCGATCAAAGCGAGCGATGTGAGTTGCTTCATGTTCATGGTGGAGGAGTTTAATGGTGAGGGTGTTTGTATGGTCAAAGATGGACGAACAGCTTTTACAATAAGCTGACGGAACGCAGTTGAAGGAATGACCCTTGTCAGAGAGCCGTGGTGAGCGGTGACTGGCGGCCACTTACCGGGCCGGAGCCTGAACCCTCCGTGTGCTTCCTGTTCCGTGGCCGTGCTTCGCGTTGCTGACAAAGGTAGCAGGACGGGACAACCCGAGCTCAAAGATCCTTCCTTCCGAAAGCGCGGAAAGCGAACAGGGAGGGTATCGCTACCCATGCCATGAGGGCCGCCAGTGAGACCAGGATACCGCGGACATTCCCGAAGAACTTCTCGTACACCGCACCGCTATAGCCCATCATGGCGGCAAGGTCCACTTTCAACAGCACCATGATGCGGCCGAGGTCGATCGGGTCCAAGGCGGCCAAAGGCACGATCCAGGGTTCAATGGGATAATCGCTGAAGGCGAACATCACCCACAGCAGCACCGCATCATATACCAGTACGAAGAGAAACCAGACCACCAGGCCCAATCCCACGCCACGCGCCTTTTCCCTGTTCTTGATCGCGATCAGTGAACCGATGGCCACGAACACCAGCGTAAGCATTACGCAGGCCAGTATCAGCGTAAAGGACGCCCCGTTCGGCAGGAATGCCACCAACGGGATCCCAGCGCCCAGCAATGCACCCAGCACCAGGGCGGTGCCCAGCGCCAGCATCTGTCCGCTCAGGATCTTCGATCGCCGCAAGGGCTGAACCGCCAACAGCTCGGTGAATTCCATGGCATCGTACAGGTATACGATGGTGAAGACCGATGAAACGAGCGGCACCAAGGCCAACAGCACTTGGGACAAGCTCAACATGGCCTTCACGGGTTGATCCTCCAGCTGGAACAAGCCCAAGCTGATCGCCAGCAACAACAGCATCCAACCCGCCACGAACTTGTTCCGCGCCAGGTCTATCAGGGTGTACTTATATACTTTCCACATGCGCTTCGGTGTTGCTGATGAGCATGGCGGGGATGGCCTTCGAGAGCCGGTTCTGACCGGTGGCCGCCAGCAGGTCCTCCGGTGGAAGCAGAAAGCGCAACGTGCCGTCCTGCAGGTAGGCCACGCGATCGGCCAAGGCCTCCACTTCCTCCATGAGGTGGCTGGTAATGAGCACGGTGCAACCCGTGCGCTTGATCTCCCGCACGGCCTTGAGCACGATCCCGGAGCTCAACGGGTCCAGGCCCGCCGTGGGCTCGTCCAGTACCAGTACGCTGGGGGAATAACGGAAGGCCAACACCGCGCTCACTTTCTGGCGCTGCCCTCCGGAGAGCGTGCCCAAGCGTTTCTCCATCATGGCATCCACCCCCAGGTCGCGGACCAAAGGACCTTCAGCACGGCCCTTTTTACTGCCGCGGATGTCATCCATGAGATCGATGAGCTGCCCGATCTTCAGTTCGTTGGGGAAGCGCGAGATCTGTGGCATGTGCCCCACATGATGCCGGTACTTCGGGTCCGGCCCCACGGGTTCGCCATTCACCGTGATGGTCCCGGTGGTGGCATGCACCAAGCCCAGCAGGCATTTGATCATGGTGGTCTTTCCCGAGCCGTTGGGTCCGATCACCGAAACGGTCTCGCCGGGTTCGAAGCGTGCACTGAACTCACGCAGCGCCCACATCCTACCGTACTTCTTGCCGACGTTCTCAAAGGTTACGCGTGCCATGCGGTGATCTCATCAAGGGTTTATCATCTTCAAGGCCCGGGGGTGTCATCGACGGTACCAGTCGCTCGGCCCGGTCCAGTAATTGGGTAAGCAGGCTTCGCGACAACACCACCGCATAGGGCATGCGCTCGTTCACCATCGCGAAGAGGCTTACCGGTCGGAAGGGAACGTCTCCCGTGCCGTCGTGCTCCAGGTCGTAGCCCTGATAGCGGTCCCAGTAGTTGCCGCTAAAGCTGTTGTATACCGGGTTACCATTGGTGCTCATGTCGAAGGTGTTGCCAATGAAGCTGTTTCCCGTGAACCTGCCATCGGTGGCATTGGCGAACAGGCGCAGCGCCCAGCCATTGGCCTGGAAGATGTTCCCGTTCACCTCGGCCCGGTTGCAGCCGTCCACCAGCATGCCCGTGGTGTTGTTGATGAACTGGTTGCTGTCGATCACCACATCATTGATCTCCTTCAACAGCAGCCCGTAGGAACTGGCACCCCGGTTGCTGATGAACCGATTGCGGCGCATCTCCACCTCCTTGCTGTACATCACGGCCACGCCCGCTCCGTTCTCCGTGAAGAGATTGTCCGAGTAGGTATCGCGGTGGCTGAACATGAAATGCAGGCCATAGCGCGAGTTCCGCATGCTTTTGTTGCGGCGTACATGACTGTCCGTGACGAACTCGAAGTAGATGCCGTCGCGGTGGTCCTGCGATACGTTGTCCACGACCTCCGCCCCGGAACAGCGCCACAGGTGAATGCCGTTGGCTTGGCGGGTCTCGATCTCATCGGGGTCGCCCAGCACGGAATTTCCGGCGACGACCGTGTTGCGCGAGTTGGAGACGTGAATGGCAAAGAAGCAATGCTCCAGGACATTGTCCAGGATCTTCACATTGTCGCTCTTCTTTACCTTGATACCGGCATTGTCGTCGATGTTGCTGAGCAGGGTGCCGCGTACCACGAAGCCCTGAACGGTCACGTCCGGCGCGGTGATCACCAGCACATCGCCTTGCCTTCCCCCATCGATCACCGGCCTCCCGATGCCGATCAATGTGAGGGGCCGATCGATGGTAAGGGTCCCCTCGGAATAGGTGCCCTGCAATACCCGGATGGTGTCATGGGGCTCCGCGGACGCCAAGGCCACGGCCAGTTTTTTGTGGACCCCGTCGGGGCCTACCGTCCAGGTTCTTGCCACCAGCGGACCCGTAGCCCACAGCACCAGAAGCAGTGCGGCCACGCGGTGCCCTGCGCGGTTGCCCGTCATTCGTCGGTGAATAGCTTCTTCACCGCAGGCCAGTCCAACTCTTCGCCCGGGAAGTGTTCCTCAGCGACCTTGCGGTCGGCGGCGGAAGAGAATGCGGCCACATTGCCGCGCATGGGGCTCTTCAGCGTGGGAGCGTGCAAATAGAATGCGGTTTTGGCATCGATGAGCGTTCCGGGATGTGCAAAGTCCGAGACATACCAGCCCTTCACTTCCTCCTCCACCAAGCGGCCTTCATGGCTCACGAAGGGTACCATGCACTCGGGTGCATCGAAAACGTAGCTGCGCCCTTTCACCGTTTGGAGGGCAGCACCGAACTTGGCGTCCATCACGTTCATGCGGCAATGGGCACATTCGTCGGAGCCGTACTTGATCTCCGGCTGGCCCACGGAGCAACTGGAGGCCAGCATGAGCATACCAGCGGAGATGATGAGGTTTTTCATGTCAACTTTTTGGGATGGACACAGTGCGGGGTTTCAGCCACTCGCGCAGAAAGACAAACACCGCCATGGATATGGAGACGAAGAGCACATAGCCCCCCACGTCCGGGTAGGACCAGGCCTCAAAGTTAAGCAGTGTCTTGTGCCCGAACAGGGGCGGCTGGTAGGCCATGCCCTCGATCTTGATCGCCGCGTGCGGATCCAGGTTATGGCCGTAGTTCCAGCCCCACGAGTACATGTCCCACATGGCCCAGAGCACGAATGCAAAAAGTGCGAAGAGCCAGCTTCCCAAGGCCCAGCGCCTCCCGATCAACGCCGCCAGAAGGCCCCAACCGATCAACATGCCGAACACATAGCGCATGATCTTGAACTCGGGGAACATCTCGTTATGAATGGTGGCCATGCCGATGTAGTGGTTCAGCCCGTTGATCTGGTCCACATTGCCAGAGAACCGGTTGTGGTGGATCTGCAACAACAGGCCCTCGGGGTACTGCGGGGCCAGCAGGTCGATGCGCCAAATGGGCTGCACCAGATTGATGCTCAACGCAAGAGCGGCGATGGCGATGAGGATGCGGGAGATCGGGCGCATGGGAGAAGGTCGTTGGGTTTTGCCGATATGGGGGAAGGAAGAATGCCAGGAGAACCGATGGGCATGGCAGGCTGGCCGGTGCCCTGTCCCAATATGGTCCGCTACGGAACGGGAAGGGCCTTGCGGAGTTGACTAGTAGTGACCAGCCACCGGTGGCCAGGGATGCACAATGCCCTCGAAAGGAAGCGCCCGGCCCTTTGCACCCTGATGGATGCTTGGGGCCGGGCGTTCTTCGTTCATTCTCGCTTGAGGTCAAAGACCGGCGTCGGCGGCTTTGGTGTTCGCGCTAAGCGGTACGTTGCTGCCCGCCGGAGAGACGCGGATGTAGCCCTGCATCTCCTGGTGGAGGGCCGAGCAGAAGTCCGTGCAGTAGAAGGGCTTCACACCTACGCTGGTGGGGGTCCACTTCAGGGTCTGCGTTTCGCCGGGCATGATCAGCAGTTCGGCCGTTTGGGCACCTTTTATCGCGAAGCCATGCGGTACGTCCCAGTCCTGCTCCAGGTTGGTCACATGGAAGTACACGTCGTCGCCGACCTTCACGCCTTCGATGTTGTCGGGGGCGAAGTGCGAGCGGATGCAGGTCATGTACACGTGGACGTTCTTGCCATCGCGCACCACCCGGGCCTCTTTCTCGCCCATGGTCACATAGGGGTGCTTGTTGTCCTCGATCTTGAAGAACTTCACCGACTTATCCTTGATCAGGTCGGCCGGCAGGCTCTGAGCGTAGTGTGGTTCACCGATGGACGGGTAGTCCGACAGCAATTCCATCTTGGGTCCATCGATGCTGAAAAGCTGTGCGGATTGTGCAAGCTCGGGGCCGGTGGGCAGGTAGCGGTCCTTGGTGATCTTGTTGTAGGCGATCACATACTTGCCCCATGGCTTGCGGCTATCCCCACCGGGGATGCTCAAGTGGCCAATGGAGTAGTAGGTGGGCACGCGGTCCACCACTTCCAGGGTCTTCACGTTCCACTTCACGATCTCGCTGCTCACGAACATCGAACTGTACGCGAAGCCGTTGTTGTCAAACTCCGTGTGCAAGGGTCCCAGTCCGGGACGCTTCACCTCGCCATGCAATACGCTCTCGTAATTCAGTACGGGGATGCCGTCGAACTCGCCTTCGTAGTCCTTGCCATCGATCGCCTTGATCATCTTCTCGAAGGAGAACACGGGAATCAGCGCGGCCAGTTTGCCGCTGCCCACGATGAACTCGCCGGTGGGATCCACGTCGCAACCGTGCGGGCTCTTCGGGCAGGGCATGAAGTAGAGCAGGTCGGTGAGTTCCTTGGGGTCCAACTGCAGCACTTGCTCCACCACTTCGCTGGTGGCCATGTGGGTCTCATCGCTGTAGTGGTTCATGTAGTGCCTGCCCGGCACCATCTTGCCCTTGCCTTCCTTGACGTATTGCTCGGCCTTCTTCCAGTTCACGGCCATGATGAAGTCCTTGTCGTTCTGGCTGGCGTTCACCTCCAGCAGTTCATGCGCCTGTTCGGTGTTGTAGGTGCTGAAGAAGAACCATCCATCGCTTGGCCCCTTGCCGGCATGGCTCAGGTCGAAGTGGATGCCCGGGGTGAGGATCTGGAAGGCGATGGACATCTTTCCGGTTTCCTTGTCCGGATGGACGAAGGACACCGTGCCCTTGAAATTCTTCTTGTAGGTATCGATCGGTACGTCGCGCTCCGCATCGGTGCCCAAGGGGAGGCTGAAGCGTGTTCCGGCCACTACATACTCGCTGTTCGGGGTAATGAACGGTGAGCTGTGGTTGCCCGCACTGTTGGGGATCTCGATGATGGTCTTCGTGCGGAAGGTCGTGAGATCGATCAAGGCGATGCGCGGGGTATTGTTGCCGTTGATGAACATCCAGCGGCCATCGGGCACGCCATCGGTCATGGAAGGCTCCACGTGGTGGGAGTCGTCCCAGGGAATGAACCCGTGGGTGGACATCAGCATGGGCTTGGTCTCTTCGCTGTAGCCCCAGCCGCTCTCGGGGTTCACCGAGAACACGGGGATGTTCCGCAGCATCCGGCCGGAGGGAATGCCGTACACGGACATCTGCCCATTGAAGCCACCGCTTACGAAGTTGTAGAACTCATCGTACTGTCCGGGCGGCACGAAGACCTTCGAGGCTGCGTTGCCGGTGACGGCACTTTTGGTATTGGCCGGCTTGCAGCCTTGGGCCAGTGGAACGGCGATACCGGCGGCGAGGAGCAGCGGGAACGCGGTGGTTAGCGGGGTCCTTCTCATTTAGAATGGTTGGTTGTTCAGTCGTTCGTGGCTTTTGTTGGGCTGGGGGAATGGCTTCAAAGGGAGCGGATGAATTCCAGCACGTTGCGTGCGTCATCCACGGACAGGTTCTGGTTGGGCATCCGGACCAAGCACTCCTCCAACATGGCTTGTGCTTCAGGGTCGGTCTCCAACATGGCATCGGTATGAACGATCATGTTCATGATCCATTCCGGCTTGCGCTGATCGAGCAAGTTCTTCCAGCCCGGGCCTACCACACGGTTGGTGCCAGTGCTGTGGCAGGCTTGGCATTTCACGTCGTAGAGCTCCTTGCCCTTGGCCACCATGCCCGGGTCGATCTCGCCCAACTTCACCTGGTCGGCGGTGATCAGATCGGTGGGCGGTGCGGCCGGTGCTCCCCCCGGAGCCGGTGTTGAAGCGCCTTCGGTGGAAGTGTCACCACCCCCACAAGCCATGGCAAGGGCGAGTATTGTGACCAGACCGAAGCCTTTAAGCATGCTCAGAGGGTGGGTGCTGTTACGGGTTGACATGAATTGGAATGTTTTCGGGTTCAAAAGTCGTTTCCGCGGCGAAGATAGGTCTGATCCTTGTCAGAATTCGGAATGAGTTTGATCAGTGCGGTCCATCCCCGGTTTATTCGGACCTTCGGCCCCCCATGCGTAGATGGTTCAACATTGCCCTCCTCAATTTCGGCGTGGCTGCCGTGATCGGTTGCGTACTTCGCGCCTATTACATCTGGGAAATTCCCTTCTTCCGCTTCAAGGCCCTGTTGAACGCCCACTCCCACGTGGCCATGCTGGGCTGGGCCTTCATCGCCATGGTCGTCTTCATGCTGCAGGACGAGACCGAGCGTGGTCCCTCACGCCTCAGCCGCATCCTGCTCGCCATTGCCCAAGTGGCGGTAGTGGGCATGCTGCTGGGCTTCCCCGTGCAGAGCTATGGCACCTTCACCATTACCGTTTCGGTGCTGCACATGCTGGCTGGTTATGTGCTCGGGGTAATGGTATGGAAGGCTACCCGCACCTGGAGGGCCAATGGAAGCCGCCTGCTGGTGCGCACATCCGTGGTGCTGATGTACATCTCCACCCTCGGCGTGTGGGCCATGGGCCCGATCATCTCCAGCGGTGGTTTCGGCACGGAACTCTACTATTGGTCCATCCAATTCTACCTGCACTTCCAGCTCAACGGCTGGTTCTGGTTCGGTGCGCTGGCGCTGTGGAGCCGCTGGGCGGAGACGCACGGAGCACGCTATGTGCTGGACCGCTTCACCATCCGCCTCTGGCTCAGCTCGGTGCTGCTCACTTTCGCGCTCGCCATCGCATGGAGTGAACACCACTGGTCCGTGTACCTGGTGAACTCCGTGGGCGTGGTGCTGCAGCTCTGGGCGGGCTGGCGCACGGCAAAGGCCATCCTCAAGGCCCAGCGGATGCTCCACGACAAGGCCCCGCTGTGGGCGTGGCGCTGCGTCACCTATTCGCTTGTCGGCATGGGCCTCAAAGTACTGATGCAGGCCGCCGTGGCCATTCCCGAGGTGGCCATCATGGCCTTTACCGTGCGCAACTATGTGATCGGTTTCATCCACCTCAATACCCTTGGTGCCATCAGCATGATGCTCTTCGCCATGGCCCTCGTCCGCGGCTGGTTCGTCAGTACCTCGGCGGTAGCACGGGTGGGCCTATCGGTCTTCACCACGGGCTTTCTGCTCAGTGAAGGCATACTTTTCCTGCAAGGCATCCTCTTCTGGTTCGGCTGGGGCATGATGCCCGGCTACTACGGCATCATCCTCGGGGTGTCGCTGCTGATGCCCATAGGCATCTTCATTCTGCTCGGGCACGCGTGGAAGAAGCGCTCCAAGCCACAACCCGTGGCGTTGCAAGGGAGCTGATCACAGGACCGGAAAAAAAGGCCGACCCGTTGCCGGGCCGGCCTTTTTCAATGGTCCAAGGACCGGCGGATCAGAGTGAACGGATCAACTCCAACATGGCGCGGGCCTGTTCCCTCGTGAGTTCCTGGTCAGGCATCACCGTCTTGGTTTCCTCCACCAAGGCCTGGGCCTCCGGATCGTTCTCCACCATCCACTGGGTATGGAGCATCATGTTCATGATCCACTCCGGCTTGCGCTCATTGATCACGCCTTTCCAGCCGGGTCCCACCACCTTTTCCTCGGTCAAGCCGTGGCATACGTGGCATTTGGCATCGAAGATCTTCTTGGCCTCGGTCACCATCCCTTCGTCAATGGGACCCAAGGTGAGATCAGAGGCCGTGATGAAGCCGGCCGGGTACGAGGGTGAGGAAGCTTCACTGGTAACGGGGGCATCGGCCTTTGGGGCCTCCGCAGGCGGAGCTTCCTTGGGTGCATCGCCACCGCAGGCTGCGACGAGCAGGGCAACGCCCAGCGGCATCAGGGATCGACGGAAGGTACGGGATGTGAACATGGCTAATGATTGATTTTTTGGTTCGGGAAGATTCCCAAGGGGCGAAGTTCTCAGTATTTGATCGCCCCGCCAAAGAAACAGATGAGCGGGGAAACTGTTCCCGGCCATTCAGGGAAGCCCGGGGCGACCATCCTCTCGTGGACGTCCTCACTCGGACGCATGGGGTTTCTCCACTTCCATCATCAGGTCGTTGTTCCAATTGCCGCCCACCTTTACATGGCCTACTGCATTGAACACCAGCGCCTTGATCAGCTCATGGTCCACGAAGGCATAGGTGCCCGGTTGGCGGAACTTGTACAGTGCGGCCACGGCAGCCCCGCCAGGGACATCCCAGGTTTCATAGTTCGTGGCAGGCCGGTCATTGAACGACCCCCCGTTCCACACCAGGTCGGCATGGCCTCCAATGATGTGAAAACGTGCATCCAAATTGCAGGATGCCGTGACAAAAAGCACCTTCTCGCCCACTTCGGCCAGCATGGCGTTCTCGTTCAGGAGCGCTCCTGCCTTGCCGTTGAGCATGATGTGGCTGGGCGTTAGGGTCTTCATCGCCTGGATCATTTCGGCAAAACCTTCCGCCGGGGTGTTGTAGTCCTTGTATTTCCCTTGATCGTCCTTGGGGATATAGTAATCCTGTTCCACCACGTAGTAGGCACGATCGTACGTGACCCGCTTCCCGTTCTCATCGGTCAACCCATTCCGCGGCAGCACCATGATGGCACCGTTCATTCCCGAGGCCACATGTACGGGAACCATGGCACCTCCGGGGGCACAGTGGTACACGAACACCCCCGGCTTGGTGACGCGGAAGCGGATGGTGGCCTCCTGCCCCGGTGCCACCTCGGTCAGGTCACCCCCTCCCATGGCACCCGTGGCGGCGTGAAAGTCCACATTGTGCATCATGCTGTTGGTCTTTGGGTTCACCACCTTCACCTGCACATAGTCACCCTCGTGCGCCACAATGATCGGTGCCGGCACCGAACCGTTGAAGGTAAGTGCCCAGAACGTGGTGATGGGGTCGATCTTTATCTTCTTTTCCTCCACGGTCAGCGTTACCTCCACCACCACCGGACCGCCCTTCGCCACCTGATCGTGCTCCGGCAGGGCCGGTGCAGGTACCAGCATCTGCTCCACATGCGGCAGCTTATCGGGGTTCAGTGGCTTCGGGTCCTCGAAAACGGACTTGTTCGTGCAGGACCAGAAGCACGGGATGACGATCAGGAAAACGAGCTTGGGTATCTTCATGGTCTTTTGGAACTTGGGGGGACAAAGGTCCAAACCATCGATGCGGGACACAAATGGTTGCATGAACAGGGAGAAATGCATGGCCCCGGCGGACTGATCCGGCATGGCCAGCTCAATTGGCGGAACTCTCGACGTACCCTTGCTTGCCACAACAGCACGACGAACACAGTACATTCGCTGATCTTAACATCCCGAACATGAAACACACTATCCTCAAATTGGCCTTGGTCACGCTGCTGGGTGCCATGGCCTTTTCCACTCAAGCTCAAAATGCGTACTTGGAGAATCTCTCCATGCCGAGGTACATTAAAGCGGGCACCAACTACCCCATTCAGGTGAATGCCAAGAACCTCAGTTCAGTGCCACTGCCCAGCTTCTCCGTCCGCTGGCGATTGGACGGGGGAGCTTGGAACAATGGCACCACGCTGACGATCACGCCCCCCGGGCTCTCGAACGGAGGTTATTACATCGCGATAACACACCCTATACAGCTGAATACCACCCAAGGCGTGCATACCTTGGACGTGGAGATCCTGTCCACGAACGATTCCGACCCCGGCAACAACGTGCTGAGCATGAGCTTCACCGCACTGAACGCCTGGGCTGACAAGGTCGTCCTTATGGAGGGCCGCACGGAAACTTGGTGCCCGCAATGTCCGACCGCCAACACGGTCACCAATACATTGATGACCGACCCGGACTATGCCGTTGCGAAGTTCCACACGAGCGATGGCTTCGCCTTTACCGATGGAACCTCCTACTACAACACCTATTACAATCCAGGATTCACCCCGGCTGGCGTGGTGGACATGGGCGAGTATGGTGATTACGCGGTCAATTACGCGAGCAACCAATGGGGCGATGAAATGGAGGCTCGTGCTGCCGGTGTCGCTCCCGCCTCGATTTCCATGAACTCCACGCTGAACCATGCCACACGGACGCTCACGGTGTCCGTTACGGCCACCTTCACCTACGCGTTCACGGGTCCGTTCAAATTGAACGTCTACCTGCTGGAGGATGCCGTGCCCGGGCCGCAAGCCAACGCTCCTTCCGGCTATTTGCACAACGGGGTGGTCCGCGCCCTGCTCGGAGGGGCCACCGGCACCGGCGGCTTGATCCCGAACACCCCCGTGGTGGGCACACCCTACATCAAGACGTACACCTACACCGTTCCGGCCACCTTCAAATTGGGCGACCTGAAGCTCATTGGCGTACTCGAGCATGCCATCTCCAACACCAACCGCTACTGCGTGAACGCTGCCAAAGGCGAGGCCAGCCCGGTCGGTATCGCTGAACTTGCCGACATGAGCGATCGGCTGGAGGTATACCCCAATCCCTTCCACGACGCGGTGAACATCACGCTGAAGGGGACCACGGGACCGGCCCGCGCCGAATTGATCGCGCCCGATGGACGCCTGCTGGTGCAGCGTGACCTGATGCTGGACCAAGCGGGCGCAGTTCGGTTGGAACTGGGGTCCGATCTTCCTTCCAGTGTGTACGTTCTTCGCATCGTAACCAACGAGGGAGTCGCCCAACAACAGCTTCTGCATGTGAAGTAGATCTTTTTGATGCAGTGTGAAAGGGGGTCCACCGTGGCCCCCTTTCCTTTGGCACCATTGCCCCCGGCTTGTTCCCCGACAAGCCCGCTCCCGTACAGCGCTCCAACAACCATCACGCCTGCTCCGGAAGGGCAGCTTTGGCCCGCATTGCCGCGCACTGCGCCGCAAGAAGTAAATTGCGCAACCCAAGACGTATTCCATGAATTCGACCAACACCGACATCGCCGAAGAAAAAATGACCCTTGACGAGGTCCGCGAAGAGATCCTCCGCGACTTCGCCCTCGTGATGCTCAGCCGCGAGGCCAGCCTCCTCGGCCGCAGGGAAGTGCTTACCGGCAAGGCCAAGTTCGGCATCTTCGGTGATGGCAAGGAACTGGCACAGGTGTGCATGGCCAAGCAGTTCCGCCCCGGTGATTGGCGCAGCGGCTACTACCGCGACCAAACGTTCATGTTCGCCATTGGCGAGCTCACCGTTCAACAATGGTTCGCCCAGCTGTACGCCCATGCGGACGTACACGCCGAGCCCGCCAGCGCGGGACGCCAGATGAACGGCCACTTCGCCACCCGCAGCCTGGACGACAACGGCGAGTGGAAGAACCTCGCCGAGCAATACAATTCCAGTCCGGACATCTCCCCCACCGCCGGCCAGATGCCGCGCCTGCTCGGGCTCGCGCAGGCCAGCAAGATGTTCCGGCAGAACGAGGCGCTGCACGGCTACACGCAATTCAGCAACCGCGGCAACGAGGTCGCCTTCGGCACCATCGGTGACGCCAGCACCAGCGAAGGACCGTTCTGGGAAGCGATCAATGCGGCCGGCGTGCTCCAAGTGCCCATGGCCGTGAGCGTTTGGGACGACGGCTGGGGCATCAGCGTGAGCAAGGAATACCAGACCACCAAGGGCAGCATCAGCAAATTGCTCCAAGGTTTCGAGAAGCAGGAAGGCACCAACGGCCTGCGCATCCACAGGGTGAAGGGCTGGGACTACGCCGCGCTGAACAAGACCTACGAACAGGCCATCGGCCTATGCCGCGAGGAGCATGTGCCGTGCCTGATCCACGTGGAGGAGATCACCCAGCCGCAAGGCCACAGCACCAGCGGAAGCCACGAGCGCTACAAGAGCAAGGAGCTACTGGATTGGTACAAGACCGCCGACTGCACCGTGCGCTTCCGCGAATGGATCCTCGCCTTCAAGCCCGGTGGGGTGCCCATCGCCACGGCGGAACAACTGGATGCCATCCAAGCAAAGGCAAAAGCCGATGCCCGCGCTGCGCAGAAGGCCGCATGGGCGGATTTCCTCGCGCCGATCCAAGCCGAACGGGAAGAAGTGACGGCGCTCGTTGAAGGTCTTGGTGTTGAAGGCACCGATGCGCTCGCACAGGAATTGCGCAGCGCCATGGATCCCGGCCGCAAGGACATCATGAGCACCGCGCGTCGTGCGTTGATCGCTGCGAGCGGGACCGGCAACGCAGCCGTGGAAGCCTTGAAGAACTGGGTGGACCAAGCGAACGTCGCGAACGCCGATCGGTACGGCAGCCATCTGTACAGCCAAAGTGCAAAGAGTTGCCTGAACGTGCGCGAAGTACCGGTGCAGTACAGCGACGATGAAGAGGTGGACGGCCGCGTCCTCATCCGCGACAACTTCGCCGCGCTCTTCGAGAAGGAGCCGCTGCTCCTCACCTTCGGGGAGGACACCGGCAGGATCGGCGACGTGAACCAGGGCATGGAAGGCATGCAGGCGCGCTTCGGCGAACTGCGCGTGAGCGATGTCGGCATCCGCGAGAACAGCATCCTCGGCCAAGGCATTGGAATGGCCCTTCGCGGCCTGCGCCCCGTGGCGGAGATCCAATACCTGGACTACCTGCTCTACTGCCTCCAGCCGATGAGCGACGACCTCGCCACCATCCAATGGCGCACCAAGGGCGGCCAGAAGGCACCGCTGATCGTGCGCACGCGCGGGCACCGGCTCGAAGGTGTCTGGCACAGCGGCAGCCCCATGGGCATGATCATCAACAGCCTGCGCGGCATCGTGGTGTGCGTGCCGCGCAACATGCAGCAGGCCGCGGGCATGTACAATACGCTGATCCAAAGCGATGATCCCGCGCTGGTGATCGAATGCCTCAACGGCTACCGCACCAAGGAGCGCCTGCCGAGCAACCTCGGCGAATTCACCGTGCCCATCGGCATTCCGGAGATCGTCCGTGAAGGCAAGGACCTCACGTTGGTGAGCTATGGAAGCACTTTTCACATCTGCAAACAGGCAGCGGAGCGGCTCTACGAACTGGGCATCGATGTCGAGATGGTGGATGCACGCACGCTCCTCCCCTTCGACCGAGAGCACCGCATTGTGGAAAGCCTGAAAAAGACCAATCGCCTGCTGGTAGTGGACGAGGACGTGCCCGGTGGTGCCAGCGCCTACATCCTGCAACAGGTGCTGCAAGTGCAAGGCGGCTACCGCTGGTTGGACAGCGCGCCCGTAACGCTTACCGCCAAACCACACCGTCCGGCATACGGCACGGACGGGGATTACTTCAGCAAGCCGAGTGTGGAGGATGTGGTGGAGGCGGTGGTGGGGATGATGCGGGAGTAATAGCCACTCGCATGTTCCGTATACTCTGTTCTCTCATTAACGTGCTCCTTACCCTGCTTACATGGGCACAAGAACCACCTCGCAGAGGCACCTATGGGGATAAAGCCTACATGCGGCAGTTCAAAGTCACTCAAGATCTCGTTGAGATCCTCGCCGACGGCAGGAAGGCTGGATTGAGTTCATTCTTTGAACGCACCACCTACGCTGATTCTCTTCAGCCCACATTGGATTCACTCGCAGCTACTTGGGGAAAGGGTGAACGCAAGCGCATCATTGTGCAAGGCGAAATCGACGGCCCAGACAATCGGATGCGTGCTACGGTGCTGACTGCGGATGACAAGGTCCTTGGACAAGTCGTAGTCTACTATGCTCCGAAAGATGCGATATGCTTAATCCGCAAATTCGGGGTCGTCTCAAAGAAGAAGATCGTATTTGACACGTCTGACCTGCCACCAAAAGAAGAACCTCCTCCGACCCAGCAGATGCTGGAAGAGCAACAGAATCGATAGGTGCCACGAATCCTCGCGCTTTTCAAGACATCGACGGCGACCGGTTCTTCTTCTTAAAGCACGCACTTGCTCTTTTCGCAGATACCCCAGCCAGCGCTCGCGTTTCTTGCGAGCACATGTAAATCCTGAAGACCCACGCCATGGTCTTTCGGATGGAGCTCTGACGCGGCGTTGATCAACTGCCATCGGTGGAAACTTGCCGTGGCCTCGTGTCCGTTCGCCAGATCGCCGCGGATACCTTGCCTTCCATCGTTGAACCGCCTGCGCGCAGATCGTCCCCATGATCCGAAAAGTCCGTTCATGCGCAAGGGCATAACACCCGCCGCATGAACGAACAGGACTGGGATGATGTCGCCACCACCTTCGAGGAGGAGATCTTCAACGTGCCGGAGAACGATACGAAGGGATTGATCACCGAGGCGATCGAACGTCTCGCTTCACCCGAGGCGACGGCCACGGACCTCGGTTGTGGCGTGGGCCGGACATTGCCATTGCTCTCCCGGAATTTTGCCCACGTTCAGGCCGTGGACGTCAGCAGCCAATGCCTTGCCGTGGCGGAGAGGGCCTGCGCGGAATGCAACAACATCACCTACGTGCATGCCGACCTTTCCAATGACCGGAACGGCTATCCGGCGACCAACGTGGTGCTCTGCATCAACACGCTGCTGAACGCTTCCATCACGGTGCGCGAACCGCTCTTCGACCGCACCTGCCGCAGCGTGAAGCGTGGTGGCCACCTGGTGCTGGTGGTGCCCGCACTGGGTTCCGCGCTGCTCACGGCATATCGACGTCTTCAATGGAACCTGCGCGACGGCATGAGCCCCGAACAAGCACAATTGGAGACAACAAAGAATGATGCGGGCATCGAACATGGCATCGTGCAGATCGACGGCGTGCCCACCAAGCATTTTCTACGTGAGGAGTTGGAAGCATCCTTGCTGGCCCGGGGTTTCGCAGTGGACACGATGGAGAAGCTCGAGTATGGCTGGGACACGGAGTTCACCGCGCCACCGCGCTGGATGAAGGCACCCTACCCATGGGACTGGTTCCTGGTGGCGAAACGCATGCGCTGAGCGGCCGGCCCTCCTCATTGTCCTTCAGGCTGCACGTGGACCGCATTGCAGTACACAAGGATGGCCACCATACTGAACTGTACACACCCATTCACGGGCATGCTAGTTTTGTGTACCAGGACCCACATCCATCATGAAACCCAGATTGAACATTGCCGCCGCTGCCCCCGGCATCTACAAAGCCATGTCGGGGCTCGAGGAATACCTCCACCATTGTTCCATTGAGATCCCCCTGATTCACTTGATAAAGCTGCGGGCCTCCCAGATCAATGAGTGCGCCTATTGCATCGACATGCACTGGAAGGACCTGCGTGCGCTTGGCGAGGATGAGCAACGGCTCTACTCCTTGGATGCTTGGCGCGAATGCCCTTGGTACACCGATCGCGAACGCGCCGCCCTGGCCTGGACCGAGGCCGTGACCCTGGTGGCCGAAGACCAGGTCCCGGATGCCGTGTACAATGAGGTCCATCCGCATTTCAGCGATACCGAGCTCGCCGACCTCACCTTCGCCATTGCCACCATCAATGTGTGGAACAGGCTTTCCATCGCGGCGCGCGGGGAGCCTGGCGTGTACAAGGTGAAGCAGCACGCGTGAGCGGTACGTCCCTTGGCTACCCGCCACGCTTCAGCCCGATCACGCCGATGATGATGAAGGCGAACCACAGCAGTTGCATACCACTTGCAGGTTGCCTGAACCAGAAGGTGTCGATCATCTTGGAGCTGATCAATGCCACGGCCATCCAGACCGCGAAGGCGGTGCTGGCAGGAATGGTGCGCATGCTCATGGACAGAAAGATCACATTGCCCGCGCCGAAGACGGCATAGCCCAGGAACGGCAGCAGCGATTTGGCGTGCAATGGATCACTGAAGAGTCCGGACCAGCCCATCTCCTTCACTGCCCTTACATCCATCGCACGCACGGCATAGAGCCATACGGATTCACTGAGCGATGCGATGAGGAGATAGATCCAGCTAATGGCCATGCGTACCGGTTTCGGAGCGCAAGGAACGCAGGAAGCTCGGAACAGGCTCCACCTTTCCCGTTTTACCGGAACGCCCCTACCTTCGATGAGCAAACCGTGTTCCTATCCTTCCAACAAATGGCATTCACGCCCCCAAGCATTCGATGGCCGCGCATATCGTGCGCCTGGATCGCCAGTGCCTCGCTCAGCGCAGCCATGGCTCAAACGGAAAATTCCGGTGACATCATTCCCCAGCCCGGATCGGTGCCGGCGTTCTCGCTTGAAGCGGAATTCGATCTGCCACCGCACTATACCTTGTCCGACAGCGTCGACCTAAGCCCTTGGTTCCCGCCGCCCGGCAACCAACGCCGACAAGCCTCCTGCACCACGTGGGCCCTGTGCTACGGTGCAATGGGCTATGCGCTTAACCGCTCGCTGGGCCGCACCTATACGCCTCTGGACACCGCCGATCCAGCCACCACCTACAGCCCGGCGTTCCTCTTCAACCTCCTGAAGCAGCGTGACGACGAAGCCTGCACCACCAACGCATCCTTCGAAAACGTGGTAAAGCTGGCCCAAGGAGAGGGTTGCTGCCGATGGTCCGAAATGCCCTACGATACCGCATGGAACGGCTGCTTGGAGGCCGTGCCGCTGAGAGCCATGCAAGAGGCGGGGCAATTCCACCTGCCGGAATTGATCGACATCGACCCCACCAACAAACTCCAATGGCAATACCATCTGGACCAAGGGCGGCCCATCATCACCGAGATCACCATCGATTCCCTGTTCTTCCATGGTGGCTATGCCACCCATGGCGACAGCATGCTGCATTGGCGCTACACTGGCCCCGTGCGCTTTATGGGTGGTCATGCGGTGGTGTGTACCGGGTACGAGAACGACAGCACCTTCACCTTCATCAATTCGTATGGTACCCGTTGGGGCTGCGACGGCTATTTCACGGCGAGCTGGGACATGATCTTCCGCCGATGTTACGGTGCGCATGTGCTCATGCCGGACATCTCCAACACCGACCTGCTACCCTTGCTCCCTGCGGGAAACAGGACATTGAACGGTGAGAGGGTCAAGAAAGGGATCAGGCCCGGAAGATCCATTAGGGTGAACCATGCGCTGGTGCAACTGGCCGCGCTTACGCCCGACCAGGAACGAGCGGTGGTACGGGTGGTCCGGCCCTCGGACCATGAAGTGCTGCACACCTTGCACCTGCGCCCAGGCCGGACCATGACCATTTACGGGAACGGCAAGCGGACCGACTACATGTACAGCAAACCCTCCATTCCGGGAAGGTGGTTCAAGCGGCCGATCCGGCTCATCGTAACCAATACGGATATCGCTTCGGACCCCTATCTGGTGCGCCGGGACACCCTGTTGCGGCGTCTCCATGCCGGAATGCGGTGATGCTCATGCCCGCTCCACAAAGTACATGTTCAGCATGCCCTTGCCCTTGACCTGCACAGCTCCGCGCGGGGTGAAGCGCAGGCCGGCCGCGTCCTTTATCTCGTCGTAAGTGGTCTGGCTGATGTTCACTTTGGCCACCTCGCCGGAGGTTTCCATGCGGTTGGCCACGTTCACCGTGTCGCCCCAGATGTCGTAGGCATACTTCTTCACACCCACGATGCCGGCGATCACCGGTCCGGTGTGCAGGCCCGTACGCATCACGAAATAATGGCGGCCTTCAGCGATCCGCTGTTGCTTGTACGCTTGCATGAATTCGTGCATATCCAATGCCGCGTGTACGGTCTGTAGCGGGCTGCCCCTGTCCTTGTCCGGAAGTCCGCCTGCGGCCATGTAGGCATCACCGATGGTCTTGATCTTCTCGATGCCGTGCTTCTCCACGATGCCGTCGAACGCCTTGAAGCAATGGTCGAGCTCTCCGACCAGGTCCTGGGCGCTCATCTTCGCGCCCATCTCCGTGAAATCCTTGAAATCAGTGAACAGGATGGTGGCCTTCTCAAACTCATGGACGTCCGCATAGCCCTTCGCCCTGATCTCGTCGGCCACTTCCACGGGCAGGATGTTGTGCAGTAGTTCGTCGGAGATCATCTTCTCCTCGCGAATGGCGATCCGCGAGCGACCGATATAGCGCAGCCTGCTGATGAGCCCGATGGAGAGACCCAGCACGGCCAAGGCGATGAACAGGAAAACGTTGCGCGTGCGCATCACCTTGGCCTTGTCCAGCTCCACCTGCAGGTTCTCCGCACGTAGGCCGCTGATCTCCTTGTCCTGCTTCACGCTCTCGTACTTCGCCTGCATCTCCGCCAAGGCCCGCACCTTCTCCTCGTTCAACAGGCTGTCGTTCACATTGTACTGAAGTACTGATTGCTTGTAGGCATTCTCCAGGTCCCCCATGGAATGATAGTAGCTGGCCAAGTTCCCATGTATGATCGCCTGTACGGATAGGTCCTTGGTCAACAACGCATAGATCAATGCCGAATCCGCGAGCACTATTGCCTTTGGGAGGTTGCCTCGGGCCTTGGCATTGACCGCCAGGTTCGTATACCAATTCGCGATGCGGTTCTTCTTGTCAGCGGCGATCGCCCTGGCAAGGGATAATCTTCCATAATATTCCGCGCTGTCCAATTGCCCTTGCATGCCCTTCAGTGCGCCAAGATTCGCTATGGCGTCATCTATATCCTGCTGCGCCCCCTCGGCTTCCGCCAGGTTCAGGATGGTCCTGAAACTGGTTTCCGCCTTGGGAAGGTCACCTTGCCGTGCGGCGGCAATGGCCCGGTTGGTGAGCAACGCATTGCGCAGCACCGTGGGCCGCCAGGTGGGGTTCCACAAGCTCAGGCCGACCGTGCAGATGGAATCCACCCGCGAGAAATCCTTCAACTTCACTTGAAGATAGCTCAAGGCGACATAGGCACGGATGAGGATGAGACTGTCGCATCCCGGTCGGAAACCATCCATGGCCCGATGGACGCAGGCCATCGACGATTCAAGCATTCCCAGGTCCGTGAAGCTCGTGCTTCTCAAACCGTTCACCTCCGCCAGCGCACACGCGTCCTTCGCCTTGGAATAGACCTTGACCAACTCGTCGGTCGTGGTGATGGTTGTTGTCGGGTCGCGGGCCAAGGTGTTCTTCAGGTCGAATAGGGTGCTGTCCGCCCATGCCTTAGTGTGCTCTGGCAAAACGACTTGCCCACGACCTGCGGTCATCGCACAGATCGCCACCAAGAAAAGCATGCATCGCCTTCCAAGCGCCATTCAAAGACCCCCTCCTCCAGTGCCTGCCTGGAAGATGATCTCATCCCCATTTGTTACATCCTTGTCCGTGGCCACGGAGACGGTCCAGTTGTCCTGATCGTTCGACTCGAGGGTGAGTTCGCAATAGGTGCCGTCGGTACCTGCGGAAAAGATACCTCCGGAGTTCACCTTGTTCACCTTGGCCGACCCTTTGTCCCTTTTCTTCCCCGCTTCCACCACGACCACACATTGGTTATGTGCGGAATAGGTGCCCTTGACCACCCAGGTGATCTCCGATTTCCCACTGGGCTTTACTCCGTTCTTCGGCTGGTGCAGCGGTGAGTGGCAGTGCCCAGTTACTGTAACTCCCTTTACTACTGTTGGTTCCGGCATCTGGATGGTTTTTGGGGTTCAGAGGTGAAGGTAAGTGCTCGGTGGCCGAAATTCTTCGTCGTTGGGCAAAAATACCATGAACTGGGTATGCCATGCCTCTGCTGCGCCTCGGCCTCACCCCGGCCAAGGTGCTCCATTTCCAGCACGCACTTGTTGTTCTTCCTTCATCGCAAATGGGTGATATTCGTTGCGGATATTCCCAGAGATCATAAACCATGGGCCGTAACGGACAGTTCCGCATCGCAGAAGCCTGGTTCGATGCCTTCAATGCCCACGACCTGGACGGGCTGCTCGCCCTGTACGCCGATGATGCCCGCCACTACAGCCCGAAGCTGAAGGAGCGCCAGCCCGCAACGAACGGATACATCGTCGGGAAGGAAGCGCTGCGCCAATGGTGGCAGGATGCGTTCAACCGACTGCCCACACTACGCTATGAACGGACCTATTGGCTGGCCGATGAGGAGGCCGTGTTCATGGAGTACATCCGCCATGTGGAAGGTGAATCGGACCTCATAGTGGGTGAATTACTGGAGGTGAGAGCAGGACGGATCATCGTGTCGCGGGTGTACCACGGCTGACCTCTCTCGGCGTTCCTGACTCATCTTCGCGGCCATGAACAGGTTCCTCATGCACCCCCTGCGTGCCATCCTCGCTCTGGCCTTCATCAGTGCCCAGCTCCATCTCCTCGCCCAGCCCTTCGCCTGGGTGGCACCCATCGAAGGGGCGGCAGCTCGCGGCATGGCCATGGTATGCGATCCCGATGGCAACGTGTACGTCTGCGGGAACGTGAACGGACTTGCGGATTTCGATCCCGGGCCGGGTGAGGCCTTCAACACGAACAACGGCGGAAGCAACGGCGACAACTACATCGTGAAGTACGGACCGGACGGCCAATACATCTGGCACGTGAGCGTGGGCGGCAGCGGTACGGAGATCCCCAAATGCCTGAAGCTCGACGGCCAGGGCCACCTCTTGATGGCGGGGCGTTTCGACAGTTATTTCGATTGGGACCCCGGCGTGGACACCACGGCCTTTCCCCCTGCCGGCAGCACCGACGGCTTCGTAGCGATGTATGACACCAGCGGGCAGTTCCATTGGGTGCAGCGCATCGGCGGAAGCGGGCACGACGAGGCCTATGGAGTGGATCTCGATGAGGTCGGCAATGTCTACGTGACCGGATGGATGAGCAACACGGTGCGCTTCGGCATGGGTCCGGATGCCATCACGATCGTGAACACGACCAGCGGCTGGGACAGCTACATCGCCAAACTGGACCCGAGCGGAAACTTCATCTGGGCCAAGGGGATCCAGGGTCCGGGCGCGCAAAATGCCAGGTCCATCGCATGCGGCGGTGCTGGAGACATCTATGTACACGGCTCCTTCTCCGGCACCACCGATTTCGATCCTTCGGGAAATGAATTCCCGCTCACCAGCGCAGGCGGGAATGATGCCTTTCTCTGCAAGTACGACACGGCCGGTGCATTGGCATGGGCCCAGGCGTTCGGCAGCACGGGGAACGAAGGGGCGGAAGCGGTGATCACCGACCGGCAGGGCCATCTCTTCATCACCGGTTCGTACCAGGACAGCATCACCTTCACCTTGGCCAACGGCACAAGAACCCTTGTGGCGGTGGGCAGCAGCTTCAACTCCAACAACTACTTCGCGAAGCTGGACACGGCGGGCACCACCCTATGGGCCAATAGTGTGCAAGGCAACAACCACTTTGACGGTGTCTCGGACATCGGCATCGACAGCACGGGGAACGTGATCATCACCGGTGCCTATTTCGCGGACCCGATGGACATGGATCCGGGACCCGGCATCTACGAGCTGGTGCCCGGCCTCGCCAACGACCTATACCTTGGAAAGTACACGCCGGACGGTCAATTGACGTGGGCACTCTCCATTGCCGCAGGTGAGGTTTTCGATACGGCAAACGGCGTTTGCACGGATCCGGAAGGAAACGTTTTCGTCACCGGAGGATTCGGATACTGGGGCATTTTCAATCCGTTGCAACCCTCCGATTCCATCTTCACCCCGAACGGCATGAACGGTTTCACGGCGAAATACGGTGCCGACCTCACCACGGCTGTCGGTCCGGACCTTCGTTCAGCCGAACCACTATTGCTCTACCCCAATCCTACGGACGGCAGTGTACACATGCCAATGGGCGATGAGATCATGTACGGGCGGATGGTGGTTACGGACCGGAACGGACGCGTGGTACGCGTGTGGGGAGGACGAATTCCCGACCGTTTCAGCACCTTGGAATGGGCTGAGGGCACATACCATGTTGCGCTCTACACCGAACAGCGAGTTCGCCATTCACAGCTTGTTGTGGCACACTGAGGTTCTACATCGACCTGTCCCGCACCCGCACGTAGTTCAGCTTCAGCTGTGTATTCCCCGGCATGGCATCCACCATGCGAAGAATGCCCGCCCGGTTGTTCTTCACGGCCTTCCCATCCCCCACCGACAGATCACTGTGCGACCGGACGATGTTGATCCGCGGTGCACTGATCCGGCTGCCGATCCAGTTCCACTGGGGCCACCAACCAATGTCCGAAATGTTCAACTGCCCCATCGTGTAGAGGACCACAGGGGCTTTCTGGCCGCCATTCCAGTAGACGTTCGACAGGTTCACCGCGGATTTGGCAGGCATGTTCACATAGATGGATGCCTTGCGCACGTTGTGCTCCACGTGGAAATTGGACAGGGTGAAGGATTTCACCACTGGATTGCTTGCCGGCCGGCTTTCGTCCCCGTCCAACGTGGCACTGAGAAAGATGTCGTAGTCCGTGGGCCCGCCCTCCGAAACGCAATCCATCATTCGCACTCCGCCACTATTGAGGATCGTGAAGGCCGCAGTGGTGGTCTTCGCGCAGTAGACACGGCACTGGTCCAGCACGCTGCTGTTGCTTTGGCTGTTGGTGCCGGTCGCACCCGCCCAATCCCCTTGGCGCAGCACGATCCCCTTGTCCCTTGGATTGGTCACCCGGATATTGCTCAGGCGTGCCAGAAGGCAGAAGCGCAGATCGATGGCCGCCTCGGTTTGCGAGACCAGCTCACAATTTTCCACGATGCTGCCCAAGGTGGCCTTCAGGTCGATGGCCTTCCTCCCCCCGGTGATCGTTCCGAAATCCTTGATCACGTAGCGACAGCTTGTTCGGCGCATGGCTTCCTGCATATCGTTGATCGCATAGGTGAACCCGTTGGAATTGGGGCCCAAGGTCAATCGGCACCCCTTGCCGTCGATCACCAGCAGCGGCTTGATCGGGAGCACGATATCCCCGCTGCTATGATATTTCTCCGCCGAGGAGAAAACCACCGAAGTAGCGTCCGCGGGAAGCCGGGCGAACCACTTGCCCACATCGCCGGTGGCCGGTACTACATACTCCGTGGCACGCACCGGGTTGGCCACCAGAAGAAGAACTGACACCTTGAAGAGGTTTCCGAGCAACTTCCCGTTCGATCCCATCATGGGACCAAACTACTGATCGGCATGCACTTCGGAGCATTTCGGACCGATGCTCGAATTACCTTGCACACATGCTGCGTCTGGACCTGAGGCACGTTCCGAAGCTTTCCACCCCGCGCCTGATCCTGCGGGCACTGGTGGATGAGGATGCACCGGCCATATTCGAGCTTCGGTCCAACCCCAACGTGATGCGCTTCATCCCAAAACCGCTGAACACGAGCACCGATGAGTCGCTGCTCATGGTCCGGGAATTCCATCAGGCATCGCTCCGGAGCGATTCCATCATGTGGGGCATCACGGTGAAGGGATCGAACAAGGTGATGGGCTACATCGGGTTTTGGCGCATCCTGAAGGAACACCACCGGGCCGAGATCGGCTACGCCCTGCACCCCGACCTGTGGGGCCAAGGACTGATGAGCGAGGCGGTTGCAGCCACGATGGACCATGGCTTTCGGAAAATGCGCCTGCACAGCGTGGAAGCTGCGGTTACACCCGACAACCACAGTTCCATCCAAGTGCTCGAACGGAACGGCTTCGTACGGGAGGGCCACTTCAAGGAGAACCACTACACCAATGGAGTGTTCGTTGATTCCGTGATCTATTCACGTCTCACCCCGGTGAAGGCCGCGAAATAAGGCCGTCGGCTTGCCGTGTGATCAACGCATACCGACCCGAACAAAATGGCATCCACGCATCGCACCCGCCGGTACATTCTTGCGTTCTCGCTCTTGTTGATCGGCGTGGTCGTGTTCTTCGGGCCGGACCTGCTCGCTCGCATCGTCCGTGACCGCAGCCTGCAGATCATGGAGCAGGCGGCAGGCCCGCGAAGCCGCATCGCCATCGGAAACGTGGGGATCGAACTACTGCCCGGCGACATCACCTGGAGCGACCTGCGCATCGAACAGCAGATCGATAGTGCGGACACATCCTGGACCTATGGGCGCCAAGTGCTCATCGCTGGCACCGTGGACCGGATCGCCGTGAGGGGCCTGTCCATCTGGAAGCTCCTTGTGCGGAGGACCATCGATGTACGCTCACTGGCGATCCACGGTGCGGATCTCCAACTGATCACCAGCGACCGCGATGCGCATGAAATGGATGATGTAACAGGCAGGGATGACCCGAAGAACCTGGTCAACCGCATCCGGCTGGACAGTTTGAGCGTGGAGCATGGTTCGCTGCAATGGCGGAACGCCAGGGCGGACCGCCCCAGTGCGGAACTACAACAGTTCACCTTGCAAGCGGGAGGAATGAAGGCTGAGCTGCCCAGCGGCGATAACACCTTCTCCCTCTCCTTTTCCTCCGCCAGTGCCTCGATCGACAGCATCCACGCAGGGTTCCCTCCGCTCTACGACCTTCGGGTCGCCCGCATACATATCGCCCATCCGGACAGTGTGCTGCTGATGAACGGCATCGCCCTCACCTCCCGGAAAGGTCCGCATGAATACGGCCAAGTGCTTCCCTATGAAACCGATCTCACCACGTTCACTTCCGATTCCATCGGCTTCCGCGGCCTGGACCTGGCCGCGCTGCTGAACGAGCGTTCCCTGCGCGTCGGCGAACTCCGGATCAGCGGGACCGACGTGCATGATTTCCGCGACAAGACCATGCGGGACGCGCCGTTCAGGAACAAGCCGATGCCTGCACGACTGCTGCGTTCCCTGCCCTTTGCGGTATGCGTGGACAGCTTGGTGGTGGAGCGCCTGAACGTTGAATACAACGAGAAGGACACCATCACCCCGGGCTTCGGACAGGTGGATTTCGCGGACATCAACGCCGTAGCGCACGGCATCTGCACGTTGCACCCGGAGGAAAAGCCCGAGCTGCACTTGATAGCCACGGCCAGAGTGTATCGGGATGCCCCGGTCCACTTCGACTTCCGCACAGCGGTGTTCGATAGCAGCGACCATTTCAGCGTGAAGGCCCGCATCGGCCCGCTGCCGTTCAAGGTCTTCAATGCCATGACCAACGATCTCTTGCTGGTGCGCACCACCGGTGGCACCATCGGCGGCATCGATTACACGTTCGAGGCCAATGATAACAAAGGCCACGGCCGGGTGGATATCGAATACGCGGACCTGAAACTGAGGATCGCAAAACGCGATGGCAGCCGGGACAAGAACGCGTTCAAGAGCTTCCTGGCGAACCAACTGATCCGCAGCAAGAACCTGCGCGATAGCGGCAACTTCCGCCATGGCGACTTCACCGTGGAGCGCTCCAAGGACAAGCAGGTCTTCAACTACCTGTGGAGCGGGCTGCGCGAGGGGATGATCGAGACGGTGCTGCCCCAAGTGGTGAAGGATGCGAGGAGCACTGTGAAGGAAGGGAACCGGGGGAACAACGGAAAGCCCGTAAAATGACCACTTGTCCGCAGGCACGGGCATCTACTCTCCGCATCGGTACTTTCGCGAACGCAATGCGCATCCTTTTCGCCACCTTGGTACTCCTTCTCCCGGTTCTTGCCGGGGCCCAACCCAAGGTGGACCACCAGTTCGCCCTGAGCCTTTCCCCCTCCACGGACGGGCAGCTCTTCTGTCTTTTTCTGGTAGCCGTGAAGGACAGCCAGGTCGTGGAGAGCCGGCCCATCACGCGCGGGAATTTCATCCGTCAGGCACAGGGCCGCGCTTTCAGTTCCGCGAACCCGGACGCGGAGGACCTCTTCCGCAAGTACGACGTTAAACAATGCACACTACCACCCGATAGCGCGGCCATGGGTTTTCTTACGGATTGCAGCACGTTGGATGACCTCTGGAAATTGCGTTACTGGGAATATCCGTTGAAAGTGGACGATGCCCAGCGGATGGCGAAAGGATGGAGCGAGAAGCCCCTTTCACCCAGCCAGCGCCAAATGGAGATCCTCGGCGGTTATGGCCTGAAGTACACCACGGGTTTGATCATAGGTCCCGAGATGTTCCGCCTGTTGCATGACATGGGGGATCGGAATTGGGTGAACATCTATCGCGGAGGGGCATGAAGGACCAACCATCCCCTGAAGTGAATGAGCTGCTGCAGCCCTTGCGCGAGGGAGACCGCGTGGCCCTGGGCCGGGCCATCACGCTGGTGGAAAGCACACGGGCAAGCGATCGGTCGGCTGCCCGTGAATTGATCCGCGAGGCGAGGATTCCCGGCGCGCCCTCGGTGCGCATCGGCATCACCGGGATTCCTGGCGTGGGCAAGAGCACCTTGATCGATGCCTTGGGAAGCCACCTGGTCCGTGAAGGCCGGCGCGTGGCCGTCCTGGCCATTGACCCCAGCAGCACCCGTGGCAAGGGCAGCATTCTCGGCGACAAGACGCGGATGGAACGTTTGGCAGCGGAACCGAACGCCTTCATCCGCCCCAGCCCCACCGGGGGCACTTTGGGCGGCGTGGCCCGAAGAACGCGGGAGGCGGTGATCCTTTGTGAGGCGGCGGGCTATGACCGCATCCTGATCGAGACCGTGGGCGTGGGCCAGAGCGAAGCCGCCGTGGACCATCTCACCGACCTCAACCTGCTGTTGACGATCGGCGGTGCCGGGGACAGCCTCCAAGGCATTAAGCGCGGCATCATGGAAGTGGCGGACATCATCGCCATCACCAAGACCGACGGCGACAACGACAAGCGCAACCAGCGGGCCGCCATGGACCTCCGGCAGGCGATCGCCCTCCTTCCGCCACGGGAGAACGGGGTGCGCCCTCCCGTACTGCTCTGTTCGGCCACCACTGGGAAAGGGATCCCGGAACTGGCCACGGCCATCGAGGAAGCCGCCACGCGCGATCGTGCAAGTGGCCACCAGCAACTACGCCGAAGCGATCAGGACCAATGGTGGATGCGAAGCGCGATCGAGGAGGCGCTCATCGACGACTTCTACAACGACCCGGCCGTTCAAGATGTACTTCCCCACATGCAGGACCGGGTGCGTTCCGGGGCGATCGGGCCGTTCGATGCGGCGGAGGAACTGTTGCGGAGATACCGAGGAGGGTGAATGATCCACACCAGCAAGACACGGAGGCACTGAGGGCACAGAGCGTCGGGAGTTCGAGTTCTACAGTTGCCAATCACCGATCTCCCTTCTTCTAAAACAACTTCCGCACCTCCTCCTTCAATGCCAGAATCGCTTGCTGCGTGGGCAAATGCGAAAGTTTGGCCGCCGTTTCGAACACCCGCTGGCTGAGCGCGGTGCCATTGGAGCCTTCCGGGGTGCCTTCCGCGGCGATATTGATGATGCGCACCGTTTCCTCCTTCGCCATCTTCACTTGCTGCCATGCGCGCTCGCTCACGTAGATCTGCTGCGTGACGTTGTGCTCGAACTCCTCCCGGACCGTGGCCAGCAGCTCGGCGTGCAGCATGCGCGCGGTCATGTTGTTCTTATGGACCCGGAAAACCAAGGCACCCGGCGCGATGCGCTCCAGGAACAGCGTCAACCGTTCATAGGCCTGCAGGCGCAGGGGAAGGGTGTGCTTGCGATCCTCCTGCTTCATGTCCGCCATCATCCGGTTGTTCTCTGCTCTCGACCTGGAGGCGAGCAATTGCCGCAGCATGTAGTAGGCCGTAAGAAAGACCACCACGGAGGGCAGCAGGGCCAAGAGTACTTGGAAGAGTTGATCACCGGTCATGCGCAAAGGTTTGCGGGCGAAGTTCGGGCGGAACGGCGGATGGATGCGCTCTGATGACCTCGGCCTCGACCCACATCCGGTACAACGGCTAATTTCGCCGCTTCTTGCGCCATCCCCGCCATCGCGGTCCGAATCCAAAAGCATGCACCTATCTCCCGTGGTCAGCTCCATGACCGAATCCGCCACTTTGTTGATGGCCCAACGTGGCCGCGAACTGCGTGCCCAAGGCAAGGACATCATCGACCTCAGCCTCGGCGAGCCCGACCAGGACCCACCCGCATTCGCGATCGAGGCAGCCCGAACGGCACTGGACGAGAACAAGTGGAACAAATACCCGCCGGTGATGGGCTACGCCGATGTGCGTGCAGCCATAGCCCATAAATTCAAGCGGGACAATGGCTTGGACTATGCGCCCGAGCAGGTGATGGTGAGCACCGGTGCCAAGCAGGCCATCATGAACGTGGTGATCTCCCTGGTCGGTCCGGGGGATGAGGTGCTTATCCCCGCGCCGTTCTGGGTGAGCTACGAAGCACAGGTGCGCTTCACCGGTGCCACGCCCGTATTGGTGTCAAGTACCCTTGAGGAGGATTACAAGCCACCGATCGAGCGCATTGCCGCCGCGATCACACCGCGTACCCGCCTGCTCATATTCAGCTCGCCCTGCAACCCCAGCGGGTCCGTGCTTACCCAAAGTGAACTGGAGGAGCTTGCGGCCGCCGTGCTGAAGTGGCCTGACCTCCTCGTGATCAGCGACGAGATCTACGAGCACATCGTCTTTGACGGCCAGCACGGGTCCATCGGAACGATACCCGGAATGGCCGCACGCACCATCACCGTGAACGGATTGTCCAAAGCGTTCGCCCTCACCGGATGGCGCGTAGGATATATCGGCGCACCTTTGGAAGTGGTGCAAGCGGCCAACAAGGTGCAGGGCCAGTTCACCAGCGGTGCCAACGGCATTGCGCAACGCGTGGCCAAGGCATGCGTGGAGGCCGACCCTTCCGTGATCGCCGGGCTGAGGAACGTATTCAAACGACGACGCGACCTGGTGCTGAAGGGGCTTGAAAAAATACCGGGCTGGGCCTGCAACATCCCACAGGGCGCTTTCTATGTCCTTCCCGATGTGTCCCGCAGTTTCAAGGGCGCGATCACCAACAGCGCGGAACTTTCCATGTACCTGCTGGACCATGCCGGAGTCAGCCTCGTGGAGGGCGATTCCTTCGGCGCACCGGGTACGGTCCGTATCAGCTACGCCACCAGCGATGCCTTGCTCACAGAAGCCCTGGACCGCATTGCCAAGGCCATTGCCGCCCTGGGTTGAAACCGACCGAACACATGACCGCGAAGGAGATCATCGATGGCTTCGGCAACATCACTGCGCTGGTGGTGGGCGACGTGATGCTGGACGCCTACCTCTGGGGGCGCGTGGACCGGATAAGCCCGGAAGCGCCCGTACCCGTGGTACAGATCTCCCGACGCAGTGCGCGCCTGGGCGGTGCAGCCAACGTGGCATTGAACCTGGACGCACTGGGCGCCACCGCCATCGTGGCCAGCGTCACCGGCGACGATCCGCAAGCCAACGACCTGGAGGGCATCTTCGCGGCGCAGGGCCTCACCACCGAGGGGTTGCTACGCATGAAGGACCGGCGAACGACCGTGAAGACCCGCGTGATCAGCAGCGGCCAACACGTGGTGCGCGTGGACGAGGAGATGGAGAACGACCTTGCCCCGGAAGAGGGTCGCGTGTTCCTGCACCACACCGTCGAACTGATGCGAAAGACACGCCCCGCTGTGCTGATCTTCGAGGATTATGACAAGGGAGTGCTCACCCCGGCGGTGATCACCGGCCTCATCGCTGAAGCGCAACGCCTGGGAATTCCGGTCTCGGTGGACCCCAAGCGCCGGCATTTTTTCGAATACCGCGAGGTGGACCTATTCAAACCGAACCTAAGCGAGTTGCGCGACGGGCTGAAGGTGGACATACCCATCGGCGACCTGGCCGCCGTGCGGGGCGCCGTGCATATTCTGGAGGCCCGGTTGGCGAACAAGGCCTCCCTGATCACCCTCAGCGAGCACGGCGTATTTGCTCACCGGAACGGAGAGGAGGTCGCCCTGCAAGCACACAAGCGCAACATTGCGGATGTTAGCGGTGCCGGCGATACGGTGATCTCCGTGGCTTCGCTCTGTCTCGCCTTGGGCTTGCCGCTCGCGCAGATCGCGGCATGGGCCAACCTCGCGGGAGGACTGGTATGCGAACACGTGGGCGTGGTGCCGGTGGATCCCGTGGCATTGCTCGCCGAAGCGGAGCGGGCCGGCCTGTAAGCACAAGCACGAACAACATGACCGTAAAGCCCTACGCGACCGAGGAAGGGTCCAAGCGGGAGCAGGTGGAACTGATGTTCGACCGCATCTCGCCGAAGTACGATCTGCTGAACCGCCTCTGCTCGCTCGGCACCGACCAAAGTTGGCGCCGCAAGGTGATCCGCGGCGTAGGGAAGGAGCCGGTGGAACGCCTGCTCGATGTGGCTACAGGCACCGCCGATCTCGCCATCATGGGCAGCATGGTGGCCAAGCAGGTCACGGGCGCGGACATCTCGGCCGGGATGCTGGCCCACGGCCGCACCAAGGTGGAAAAAGCAGGCCTCGCGGACCGGATCGAACTGGTGCAGGCCGATGCGGCGGACCTGCCCTTCCCCGATGCTTACTTCGATGCGATCACCGTGGCGTTCGGGGTGCGCAATTTCGAGGACTTGGCGCTGGGTATTGCCGGCATGGTGCGCGTGTTGCGCCCGGGCGGAAGGCTCTTCGTGCTCGAGTTCAGCAGGCCGCAGCGCACGCCCTTCAAGCAAGTGTTCCGCTTCTACTTCCACCATGTGATGCCGCTGATCGGCCGCCTCGTCAGCAGGGATCACGATGCGTACTCCTATCTACCGGAAAGCGTGGAAGCATTTCCGCAAGGGAAAGCGTTCGAGGAAATCCTGGGTACCTGCGGGTTGAAAGAGGTCCGGTCCCGCTTGCTCACCTTCGGCGTAGCGACCCTGTACACGGCCCGCAAATGAGCCCACGCACGAATTGCCCGCTACATTCGTTGCATTCCCCGATGAGCATTCGCAAACTCTCATTTCCGGTCACTGCCCTCCTGATGCTCCTCTTGGCAGTCCCGGCTTCCGCGCAACGCCCGGGCGTGAAGGTGCAAAACCTCCCGAACTTCGACCTGCACCGTTTCCACTTCGGTTTTCTGCTGAGCTACAACACCAGCGACTTCTTCATGACGCTGAAGCCCTCGGCACCCTTCGCGGATTCCGTGCTGGTGATCGACCATGTGAAGCAGCCCGGTTTCAACCTCGGCATCGTGGCCTCGCTGAACATGACGAACAACCTCAGCTTGCGCTTCCTGCCCACGCTCGCCTTCGAGGACCGCATCCTGAAATACACGTTCCGCAAGGCGGACGGCAAGACCTCCAGCTTTCAAAAACCCATCGAGAGCACCTACTTGGAATTCCCGCTCCTGCTCAAATTCCGCAGTGACCGCATCAACAATTTCGCCGTGTATTTGATCGGCGGGGGCAAGTTCGGCATCGACATGGCCAGCAAGAAGGACGTGGACAACACCATCGACGAGGACATCGTGGTGAAGCTCAACAAGTATGACTACAGCGCGGAGGTGGGCGGTGGCATCGACATGTTCCTCCCCTACTTCAAGTTCGGCATTGAGCTGAAGACCGGTATCGGCATTCCCAACGTGCTCGTGGACGACGGCACCCGCTTCAGCACTCCGCTCCAGAGCCTGCGCACCAAGACCTACGTGCTGACCTTCACTTTTGAAGGGTGATGGAACACGGATGACACTGAAAGAGTAGTTGGTGATCGGAGTTTCCGGTACAGGGTATCGGCTACCGAGTACCAAGTACTGCCGAAAGCGCTGCCAACTGCTGCCAACTGCTGACTGCCCGCTGCTGACTGCCAACTGGAACTGCCACTGCCCACTGAACTCTGTAGCTCGGTTTCAACTTTCAGCTTTCCGCTTTCAGCTTTCAGCTTTCAAAAAATGAACCGCACCGTGGACATCGCACTACCGCCGCGTGAAGCCGCACACCCGGTCTTGGTGCGTGCGACCGCTGCGGAAGCCTGTTCCCTGCCGATCGGTGAGATCAAGGGTACCCGTATCCTGAAGCGCTCCATCGATGCGCGAAGCAAGCGGCCATTGGTGCGCTTGCGCATGGAAGTTTCCACGGAAGAAGAATTTCGGGAACTGCCTGCAGCACCGCCGGAGCTGCCCGATGTGCGCAAAGGGAAGCCCGTGATCATCGCAGGATGTGGCCCGGCCGGCTTATTCGCGGCACTGGCCTGTATCGAGCGTGGGCTGAGGCCCATCATCCTGGAGCGCGGCAAGGATGTTCGCGCCCGTCGGAGGGACCTCGCCGCGATCAATCGCGAACATTTGGTGGACCCGGACAGCAACTACTGTTTCGGTGAAGGCGGCGCGGGCACCTACAGTGACGGCAAGCTCTATACCCGGAGCGATAAACGCGGCGATGTGGCGGCAGTACTGAGGACGTTCACGGCGTTCGGTGCTTCACCGGACATATTGGTCGACGCCCATCCGCACATTGGCACCAACAAGCTGCCGGAGATCGTTACCGCGATGCGAGTCGCCATCGAAACGGCGGGCGGCGAAGTGCGGTTCGGCACACGGGTCACCGACTTCCTGATCGGCAGTGGCCGCATCCAAGGGGTGCGCACGGCACAGGGCGACGAGGTCCTTGCCACCTCCGTGGTGCTGGCCACGGGCCATTCCGCGCGCGATATCTTCGAACTGCTCCACGCCAAGGGCATCGCCATCGAAGCGAAGCCTTTCGCCATGGGCGTGCGCATCGAGCACCCGCAGGCGGTGATCGATCGGATCCGGTACCACAGTGCGGTCCGCGACCCCTTTCTGCCCCCCGCCAGCTACAACGTGGTGCAGCAGGTAATGGGCCGGGGCGTGTACAGCTTTTGCATGTGCCCGGGAGGCATCATCGCGCCCTGTGCCACCGCTCCCGGCGAAGTGGTCACCAACGGCTGGAGCCCCAGCAAGCGCAACAACCCCTTTGCGAACAGCGGCATCGTGGTGGCCGTGGACCCGCTGGACGTTTCCGGCGTTGATCGCACCGATCCGTTGATCGGCATGCGCTGGCAGCAGGAGGTGGAACGCACTGCATGGCGCGCAGGGGGCGAGCGGCAGAGCGCGCCTGCGCAGCGGATGGAGGACTTCATCGAGCGGCGCGCCAGCGTGGACCTCCCTGCATGCAGCTACCCACCGGGCATCGTTGCCGCCACGCTGGACCATGTGCTGCCAGCCGAGGTTGCCGTCCGATTACGGGAAGGGCTGAAGGCTTTCGGCGAGAAGATGCGCGGCTACCGCACCAACGAGGCGGTGCTGGTAGCGGTGGAATCACGCACCAGTTCCCCGGTCCGCATTCCGCGGGACCCCGTCACGCTGGAGCACCCGCAGGTAAAAGGACTCTATCCCTGTGCGGAAGGTGCGGGCTACGCCGGCGGCATCGTTAGCGCTGCCATGGACGGGTTGCGGGTGGCGCGGGCCATTGCGGGGGACCCGATCTTCTGATCTTCTGATCGACCGATCATCTTCCAGGCCGCACCAGTTCCATGCAAAGCGCCGCTGCCGCAGCGGACACGTTCAAGGATTCGGCCCCGCCGAACGCCGGGATCGCAATGGAAGTGCCCGGGGCCGATCGAACACCCTTCGAAAGCCCATGTGATTCACTGCCCAGTACCAATACGGCAGGGCGGAACAGCTCAACGGTGAACACATCCGCCCCGGAGGCTTCGGCCTTGTAAATGTGAACATTAGCACCCGCTGCTCCGTGTAGCGCATCGGCCAAGTCGGTGTACACCACCGGGACCCGGAAAAGCGAACCCATGGTGGCCTGCACGCACTTCGGGTTCCAGACCTCAACGCTTTCGGCGGAGCACCATAGCTGTTCCGCACCGAACCAATCCGCGATGCGCAACAGGGTGCCCAGGTTGCCGGGATCGGAAACATCGTCCATGGCCAGAACGAAACGCCCCGGCCCGGGGTACCGGAGCTTCGATGGCACTGGCTTCCGCACCACCGCCACAAGCTCATTGCCATGGGCGAAGGTGCCCATCCGCTCCAGATCGTGCGCAGGCCACACCATGGCCTGTTGCAAGTGCAGCTCCCTTGCGACCTCCTGCGTGGCATGCAGCTCGACCACTTCAAACGACGAGGCAAGCAGCTCCTGCACGGCCTTTCGCCCCTGCACCAGGAACAACCCCTCCGCCACCCGGAACTTTCGTTGGTGCAGCGCGCGCACGCGCTTCACATGTCCGCCCCCGCTCATTTGCCGAATATCTTCGCCCACTGTGGCATGGTCCTTCCAAGCATCGCCGCGCAAATTAGCCCTGCGGAAGCCTCTTCGTGCGCCGAACCGAGTTCCATATCCCCCTGGTGGTAGCGCTTGCCGCCCTTGTTGCGGCCTGCAACCCTACCAAACGGGTCCCTCAAGGGGAGTACCTCCTCGTGCGCAACATCGCAAAGTCCGATGCAAAAGACCTCTCCAACGAGGAATTGAGGAGCATTATCAAGCAGAAGCCCAACAACAAGGTGCTCGGGCAACGGCTCTACCTCCACTTCTACAACCTGAGCGACCCGGAAAAGACCATTAGCCGCAAGGCCGAGGTCGATTCCATCTGCGCCGTGAAGAATGCGCGACGAGCGGAGAAAACGGAGGCCAAAAACGCCAAGCGCACGGCACGCGGCAAGGAACCGAAAAAGGTGAAGACGAAGGAATGTCCGCGCACGATCCGCGTGTGGTTGCGGGATGACGTGGGCGAAGCACCGGTGATCCTGGACAGTTCCCTGATCCTCCGGAGCGTGGACCAGCTAAGGCTCTATCTCGGAAAGGAAGGCTACTTCAATGCCAGCGTTTCCGACACGGTGTACTTCAACCGGACCAAGCCCTTTTCGGGCAAGCGGGGCAAGCCCTATCACCAGCCCAAGGCCGAGGTGGAGTACCGCATATCCGCAGGACGGCCGTACACCCTCTGTACCGTGAACTGGTTCGTTGACGACCCCGCCATCGACAGCCTCGTGCGCAGTTCGTGGACCTCTTCGCTGCTCCAACCCGGTGCCCGCTTCGATGCGGACGTACTGGACAAGGAACGGAGCCGGATCACGGAAATGCTGCGCCGGAACGGATACCTCTTTTTCACCCGGGACCTCCTGCAGTACGTGGCCGACACCAGCGCGGGCAACCACGAGGTGGACGTGCAGCTCCGCTTCGAGCGGCCCTTGGCAAGGGGCAGGCGCGGCCTGGCCGGATCCCCGGAGGGAACGGTCTACTTCGTGGAGGATATAACCGTGGACATGACCGCAAGGTCCCTATACCGCAAAGCCCTTCCATCCGATACGGTGGAATACAAGAATTACCTCTTCCTCTTCACCGGAAAAAGAGCGGCGTACCGTCCAAAGGCGTTGAGCAGCAGCATCTTGTTGAACCCCGGCGCGAAATTCAGCGAGATCACCAACGACCGCACGTATCGCCGGCTTACCAACCTGCGCGTATTCGATCGGGTGGACATCACCTACGACACCACGCACACACGACGCACCAATTTGGCCGATTGCAGGATCAACCTGGTGCCCAGTAAAAGACAGAGCCTCTCACTGGAGGGATATGGCACGAACCAGGGTGGGTTTCTGGGCACCTCCGTAAGCCTCAACTACCGGCACAAGAACCTGTTCCGCAGCATGGGCTCCATCGAGGCCCGCATAGCCTTGGGCTTGGAGGCACAGCAAAGCTTGGACGGAAAGGGTTCCGCTGATGATGCGGGCACGAAGCTGGGGCGGGAGGTGCTCTTCAATACCGTTGAGCTCGGTCCGGAGGTCACCATCCGCTTTCCCCGCTTCCTCTTTCCTTTCTGGAACACCGATGATCGCTGGCCGGGGACCTGGGGCAGGCGCACCGCGATAAACATGGTCTACAATTTCCAGCGGAGGCCGGATTATACCCGCACATTGGCCAAGATGAGCTTCGGCTACGAATGGAACAAGAGCCGGACCCTCTCCATGGCGCTCTATCCCGCCGAGGTGAACATCATCCGCATACCCTTGATCAGTGATGGCTTCCAGGATTTCATCCAAAACTCCAATGATGCCGTGTTGCGTGACAGCTATACGGACCACGTGATCGCGGGAGCGCGCGCCACCTTGACCCGCAATACCCAGGATGCCGCGCCTCATCAGCGGAACGTATTCCTGTGGAGGCCCACCGTGCAGACCTCCGGTAATTTATTGCGCTTGGTGAACGAGGCCTTCGGGCTGGAACAGCAGACGGACACGGCCGGAAACAGCTTCTACACCTTTGCCGGGGTACGCTTCGCCCAGTTCGTGAAGGTGGAGAACGACATACGCTTTTACCATAAGATCCATTCCAAGAGCAGCGTGGCCTTCCGCCTGGATGCCGGCGTGGGCATCCCTTACGGCAACCTCGAAGTGCTCCCCTTCGAAAGCAGCTTCTTCAGCGGGGGAGCCAACGGGTTGCGGGCTTGGCGCGCCCGCTCCCTGGGTCCGGGCTCCTACAGCGCTCCGCTGGATGCCTATGATCGGGTGGGTGAGATACGCTTGGAAGGCAACGCGGAATACCGGTTCAAGCTGATCGGCTACTTGGAGGGAGCGTTGTTCGTGGATATCGGGAACATCTGGGACCTGGAGGAGAATCCCGCCAAGCCCGGAAGCGGCTTCGAGCTTGGAAAGGTGCCCGGTGAGCTGGCCATCGGCACGGGCGTGGGTGCCCGCCTCAATTTCGACTTCTTTCTGGTCCGGTTCGACCTCGGGCTCCAGACCAAGGACCCGGGACTGCCCATGGGACAGCGTTGGCTCTTTCAGCCAAAAAACCCGGAGCTGACCACCAAACTGGGCCAGAAGCTCAATTTCAACTTGGGGATCGGATATCCTTTCTGAGCTGTAGAGGCCGGAGGATCCAACCAAAGAGGTACGAGAGCGCTCGTGATGGCCGGTAGTCCGGTGACTGGTGACTGGAACCCATCTGCAGCAAGTATCTCCGGCACCATCCAGTCGCCTATCACCAACCACTGTTCACCTGTCAACTTATTTCAGGTCAGGACCTCGGCCTCCCCATTTCACGTTTCAGCTTTCCCCAAACTCCTACCTTCGCGGCCAAATCCTACCGGACAGAGCCATGACCACCTTGAACACGGGAAAATTGACCGAGCTATTGGGCGCCGATGCCGACTCACTGTTGGGGCACACCTGCAAGACCATTGAAAAAGCCCAGCTGAACCTGCCCGGACCTGATTTCGTGGACCGTTCCTTCGCACTGAGCAACCGTTCGCCACAAGTGTTGCGCAGTATTCAGGCCCTGTACGGCAATGGCCGCTTGGCCAACACGGGCTACATGAGCATCCTTCCGGTGGACCAAGGCATTGAGCACAGCGGAGGCGCGAGCTTCGCCCCGAACCCGATCTACTTCGACGGGGACAAGATCGTGGAACTGGCCCTGGAAGGCGGATGCAATGCGGTAGCCTCCACTTTCGGTGTGCTCGGCAGCGTGGCCCGGAAATATGCCCACAAGATCCCCTTCATCGTAAAGATCAACCACAACGAACTGATGACCCTGCCGAACGCGTTCGACCAGGTGATGTTCGGCACCGTGGAAAGCGCATGGGACATGGGTGCCGTGGCCGTTGGGGCGACCATCTATTTCGGCAGTGAGGAAAGCTCCCGCCAGATCACCGAGGTGGCTGAAGCATTCCAGTATGCGCACGAACTCGGAATGGCCACCGTACTATGGTGCTACCTGCGCAACCCGGGCTTCAAGAAGGACGGCACGGACCATCATACGGCCGCCGACCTCACCGCACAGGCCAACCACTTGGGCGTCACCATTCAGGCGGATATCATCAAACAGAAATTGCCTGAGACCAATGGTGGTTACACGGCGATGGGGAGCAGCTACGGCAAGACGCACAAGAAGGTGTACAGCGACCTCACAACGGACCACCCGATAGATCTGTGCCGCTACCAAGTGGCCAACTGTTACATGGGCCGCATCGGGCTCATCAATAGCGGCGGTGCCAGCAGCGGTGCAAGCGACATGGCCGAGGCGGTGCGCACGGCGGTGATCAACAAGCGTGCGGGTGGTCAGGGCCTGATCAGCGGTCGCAAGGCTTTCCAGCGTCCCCTGAAGGAGGGCGTGCAGCTGCTGAACGCCATCCAGGACGTGTACCTGAACAAGATGGTGACGATCGCATAGGTCAAACTTCCCCATGCCCTGGATCAGGTGGCCTCGCACGGCATGTCTTCGGCAGGGAAACTCCCGATAGCGGCCAAGGAAGGAAGTAGATCGTAACTTCGTTTGATCAAACAACGCTCATGGGTTGGTTCACACGCGTCAAGGAAGGCATCACCACGGCTACCGAAGAGAAGAAGGAGACCCCCGAGGGCCTCTGGTACAAGTGCCCCGAGTGCTCGGAGATCATGACCTCGGCCGATCATGCCAAGAACCTCTGGGTCTGTGCCAAGTGCCAGCACCATGAACGCATTGGCAGTGCGGAGTACTTCAGCATTCTCTTCGATGAGAACAAATTCAAGGAGATCGGGGCCAACCTGATCGCAGGCGACCCGCTTCAGTTCGAGGACACCAAAAAGTACGTGGACCGCTTGACCAAAACGCGTCAGACCACCGGCCTGAACGATGCGTTGCGTGCAGCCTATGGCAAACTGAACAAGCAGCAGATCGTGATCGCCTGCATGGATTTCCGCTTCATCGGCGGCAGCATGGGCAGCGTGGTGGGCGAAAAGATCGCCATGGCCGCCGATACCGCGATGCGTCGCAAGTGTCCGTTGGTCATCATCAGCAAGAGCGGTGGTGCCCGCATGATGGAGGCCGGCTTCAGCTTGATGCAGATGGCCAAGACCAGCGCCAAGCTCAGCCTGCTCGCCAAGAAGGGCCTACCCTACATCAGCATCCTCACCGACCCCACAACGGGCGGGGTCACCGCCAGTTTCGCCATGCTGGGCGACCTGAACATCGCTGAGCCGAAGGCCCTCGTGGCCTTCGCCGGTCCCCGCGTGGTGCGCGAAACCATCGGCCACGACCTGCCGCCGGGCTTCCAGACCAGCGAATTCGTACTGGAGCACGGTTTCCTGGACCTCATCGTGGAACGCAAGGACCTGCGGGAAAAGCTGGCGCAGCTCACGTTGATGTTCCGGTCCTGAGCGGGTCAGTTCCCGGTTGTCCGTTGCCAGTTGTCAAGGTTGTTCGCTGGTTCAGTGGTTCAGCGACCCATTATCCGCCCCCTGATCGCCTTGGGCCAACGATGTGGAGATCCTATGGGGTTCGATGGGATTTCCTGAGAACTGAACCAAAAACCCGTACATTCGCGCCCTCAAACCGCCAAACGGGCGGCAATCAAGAGGAAGACACATACGACCATGATCGCTACGAAAGAGGTAAAGCAGGAGATCTTCAAGACCCACGGTGGCAGCGCCACGAACACCGGCAGCGCTGAAGGGCAGATCGCCCTTTTCACCCAGCGCATCGACCACCTTACCGAGCACTTGAAAGCCAACAAGAAGGACCACCGGACCGAGAACGCGCTCTTGAGCCTAGTGGGCAAGCGCAAGCAGCTTCTGGGCTACTTGAAAACGCACGAGATCGAGCGCTACCGTGCCATCATCGCCAAGCTCGGGCTACGCAAGTGATCACCGTGCAGGCCCCAAGGGCCGAGACACGCACAACATATTGACCAGCGATAAGGGCGATCGTCAGGGACGGTCGCCCTTTTCGTACCTCCGGGAAAATCGTGCGACTGAAAGAGAAAATCAACCAAAAACATGGCGCGAAGGGCGCGCCCGAAGAAGATGAAACCAACAGGAATAAAAAAGACCATCGACCTCGGCGGTGGCAGGACCATCAGCCTGGAGACGGGCATCCTCGCCAAACAGGCCGACGGCAGCGTGACCGTCCGTTGCGGCGACACCATCATTTTGGCCACCGTGGTGGCGACGAAGGAGGCCCGCGAGGGCATCGACTTTCTGCCCTTGCAGGTGGAATACCGCGAGAAATACAGCGCCGCCGGACGTTTCCCCGGAGGCTTCTTCAAACGGGAGAACCGCCCCAGTGATGGAGAGGTGCTGGTGAGCCGCCTTGTGGACCGCGCCTTGCGCCCGCTCTTCAACGACGACTTCCACGGCGACACCCAGGTGCAGATCTCCTTGATGAGCACCGACAAGCAGAACCCCAGCGACGCACTGGCCTGCCTCGCCGCTTCCGCCGCCATCGCCGTGAGCGACATCCCCTTCAACGGGCCGGTGAGCGAAGTGCGCATCATCCGCAACAACGGCACATGGACCGTGAACCCCACCTTCCAAGAGATGGAAGGCGCGGACATCGACCTGATCGTGGCCGGCACCGCCAGCGACGTATTGATGGTGGAAGGCGAAATGCTCGAGGTGAGCGAGGCCGACATGATCGAGGGCATCAAGACCGCACACACTGCCATCAAGGACCAGTGCCGCGTGATCAATGAACTCGCTGCCGACGTGCCCAAGAGCCACACCAAGCGCACCTACGACCACGAGGAGAACGATGCCGAACTGGAAAAGGCGATCTACGACGCCACTTTCCAGAAGTACTATGACATCGCCTTGCAGGCCAGTGCCAAGGAGGTGCGAAGTGAGGCCTTCAACAAGGCGAAGGAGGACTTCCTTGCCAACCTCACCGACGAGCAGAAGGCAAAGAAGGCCATGCTTGCCCGCTACTTCAAGAAGGCCCAGAAAGCCGCAGTGCGTCGCGTGGTACTGGAGAAGGGGATCCGATTGGACGGCCGCAAGACCGATGAGATCCGCCCCATCTGGAGCGAGGTGGACGTCTTGCCCGGCACGCACGGCAGCGCCATCTTCACCCGTGGTGAAACACAGGCCATCAACCTGGTAACGCTCGGTTCCAAGATGGACCAGCAGACCGTGGACACCGCGCTGGTGAAGCGCAGCGATACCTTTATGCTTCACTACAATTTCCCCAGCTTTTCCGTTGGCGAAGTGCGTCCCATCCGCGGCCCCGGCCGGCGGGAGATCGGGCACGGCAACCTCGCCCTGCGCGCCCTGAAGCCGATGATCCCCACCGGGACCGACAACCCGTACACCATCCGCCTGAACTGCGACATCCTGGAGAGCAATGGCTCCAGCTCCATGGCCACCGTGTGCTCCGGCACGCTTGCCCTGATGGATGCCGGCATCCAGATCAAGGCTCCCGTGAGCGGCATCGCCATGGGCATGATCAGCGACCCCGACGGGAAGTACGCCATCCTCAGCGACATCCTCGGCGACGAGGACCACTTGGGCGATATGGATTTCAAGGTGACAGGCACCGAGAAGGGCATCACCGCTACCCAGATGGACATGAAGGTGGACGGCCTTAGCTATGAGGTGCTCGCCAAGGCATTGGAGCAGGCCCGCGTCGGCCGCCTGCACATCCTCGGTGAGATGATGAAGACCATGGCGAAGCCGAACGCGGACTACAAGGAGCACGCGCCTCGCATCGTGAGCATCGAGATCCCCAAGGAGAGCATCGGACCCGTGATCGGACCTGGTGGCCGCGTGATCCAGGAGATCCAGGCCGAGACCCAGACCACCATCGTCCTCGACGAAGTGGACGGCATGGGCCAAGTGCAGATCATGAGCGAGAACAAGGCCGGCATCGAAGCCGCCCTCGCCCGCATCAAGGCCATCGCCTTCCCGCCCACGGCCGAGATCGGCGTTACCTACAAGGGCAAGGTGAAGACCATCATGCCGTACGGTGCCTTCGTGGAGATCTTCCCCGGCACGGACGGCCTCCTGCACGTGAGCGAGCTAGACTGGAAGCGCGTGGAGAATGTGGAGGATGTGCTGAAGGAAGGTGAGATGATCGAATTCCAAGTGGTGGGCAAGGACCCCCGCACCGGTAAGCTGAAGCTGAGCCGCAAGGTGCTGCTGCCCAAGCCCGAAGGCTACGTGGAGCGTGAACCGGCCATGGAAGGTGATCGCCGCGACCGAGGCGATCGTCCCCGTCGGGAATCCCGCGACCGCGGACCTAGGCGCGAAAACTGATCGCGATCCAAGGATCATAGGGCAGGGGCCGTCTCGCAAGAGGCGGCCCCTGCTGCTTTCCGTGCCTTGCGACCATTGAAGCCCCAGGCATGGAACGCCCCGGGGCGTAACCGCAGCACACACATCCCCGTTGAACCGCATCGATCCACCGAAACGATCACCGGGTACCATGGCAAGAATGCGTCAACTAAAGATCTCCAAGCAGGTCACCAACCGCGACACACCGTCGCTGGATAAATACCTGACCGAGATCGGCAAGGTGAAATTGATCACCGCCCAGGAGGAGGTGGAGCTTGCCCGAAAGATCAAAAAGGGCGACAACGATGCCTTGGAGGCATTGTGCAAGGCCAATCTGCGGTTCGTCGTTTCCGTCGCCAAGCAGTACCAGGGCCAGGGCCTCACGCTTCCGGACCTGATCAGCGAAGGCAATCTCGGGCTGATCAAGGCCGCCGGCAGGTTCGATGAGACCCGCGGATTCAAGTTCATCAGCTATGCGGTTTGGTGGATCCGCCAGCAGATCCTGCAAAGCTTGGCCGAACAGGCCCGCATCGTGCGCCTTCCATTGAACAAGATCGGATCGATCAACAAGATCAACAAGGCCTTTGCACGCTTGGAACAGGAGCATGAACGGGCCCCCACGGCGGCCGAACTTGCCGAAACGCTGGAAATGACCCTTGACGAGGTGAAGACCAGCATGAGCAATACGGGCAGGCACCTCAGCATGGATGCCCCCTTGCGCGACGATGGCGACAGCGGCACCATGCACGACCTGATGAAGAATGATGACCTGCCCGATCCGATGGAATCCCTCCTGACCGATAGTCTGCGGTCCGAGATCGAGCGGTCACTGGAAACTCTTACCGGTCGCGAGAGCGATGTGATCCGGCTGTATTTCGGCCTGGCCGGCAACACACCGCACACCTTGGAGGAGATCGGGCGGAAATTCGACCTCACCCGCGAACGAGTGCGCCAGATCAAGGAAAAAGCCATCCGACGCCTCAAGCAGGCCGGAAGAGGGCGCGCCTTGCGCATCTACCTCTCCGAGTGAGACCGATCGGAACCAAATTGGACAGGCCGCCCCGAGAAGGCGGCCTTGTCCGTTCGGGCTAACTTTGCCATCCATGGCCCACATCATCGCCCCTTCCCTGCTTTCCGCCAATTTCGCCGACCTGAAAAGTGCCGTGGAACTAGTGGATGGCAGCCCTGCTCCTTGGCTGCACCTCGATGTGATGGACGGTGTGTTCGTGCCCAACATCAGCTTTGGCTTCCCCGTGATCAAGGCCATTCGGCCCCTGACAAAGAAGGTCTTCGATGTGCATTTGATGATCGTGGACCCCGATCCCTACATCACCGCCTTTCGTGATGCAGGTGCGGATCGGCTCACCGTACACTACGAGACCTGCAACCACCTGCATCGCACCATCCAGGCCATCAAAGCTGCCGGCATGAAGGCGGGCGTGGCCATCAACCCGCATACGCCGGTCCATCTGCTGGCGGATATCCTTGCCGACCTGGACCAAGTGTGCTTGATGAGCGTGAACCCGGGCTTCGGTGGGCAACGTTTCATTCCCGGCACCTACCGCAAATTGAATGCATTGCGGGAACTCCGCAACGTGCATGGATCATCGCTGCTGATTGAGGTGGACGGCGGGGTGTCCGAACAGAACGTGGCCGATCTGGCCGGTCATGGAGCGGATGTGCTCGTGGCCGGCAACAGCGTTTTCAATGCACCCGATCCAGCTGCGGCGATCAGGACCTTGAGCGCGGATATCTGATCTGGACCGGGCTGCCATATTGGGGAACCCCTTACCTTCGCTTAATGATAATAAGAACAACCCTCGTCCTTCTGGCATTCGTTGCTGCCCTTGCTTCCTTCGCGCAAGAACGCTGCACGGCCCATACCATCACCGAACGCTGGTTGCAAGCCCATGGCCAGCAAGTGGACTTGGCCCATGAGGCATCGGTCTTGGAGCAGCAAGGGGTGCAACGCGGGGGCGTGCAGACCATACCGGTAGTGGTACATGTGGTATGGAACACTGCTGCCGAGAATGTTTCCGATGCCACGATCCACAACATCCTGGCCCGAATGAACGCGGACTATCAGGCCCAGAACACGGACTACAACAATGTGCGTCCGGAATTCACCTCATCGCGAGGCAACGCGCAGATCGAATTCTGCTTGGCCTCGCTGGATCCCTCGGGCGGCGCGACCACGGGCATCACCCGCTACGAAACCTCCAAGACCTGGTTCAACCCGGACACGGAAACGGACGACATGAAATTCGCTCCGGGTGGCACACCGGCATGGAACACGTTGAAATACCTCAACATCTGGATCTGTGACATCAGCAGCGGTGCCACCGGTGGCCTTGTCACAGCGGGATATGCCTATCTGCCGGTTGGAGGCGTGGTTGGAAGCAGCTATGACGGGCTTGTGCTGGATTACAGCTATGGAACCCAGGATCGCACGGCCACGCATGAAGTGGGCCACTACCTCGGCTTGGACCATCCTTGGGGGAACGGTAACTGCACCCCAGGCGATGGGATCAGTGACACCCCCCCCACCGACCAGCCCACGTATAGCTGTAGCAACCACACCCTGATGCGGTGCGGCACCTTGACCCAGTACGAGAATTTCATGGACTACAGCAATTGCACCATGATGTTCACCACCGGACAAGCCGCCGTGATGTCGGGAGTGCTCAATGGACTGCGGTCCACGCTGCTCACCTCTTCCGCGTGCAGCGGAGGTAGCGGCCTATGCATCCCCACATCGACCATTGGAACCGCTGACGGTGACTTCATCGACGGCGTGATCCTGGAGGACATCCAGAATATCGGGACCGGCGATACCGCCGGGCCTACCTATACGGACTATACGGCCCACTCCGCTTCACTGGCCCGAGGCGAGACCTATACGCTCCTGATCACCAACGGTGAATACTATGAGGACATGATCGCGGCCTGGATCGATTTCAATGGTGACAACACCTTGACCCCGGACGAGATGATCGGCGAATTGCTCTCCTCCGGTGAATTCCAGATCATTCCCTTCACATTCACGGTACCGCTGACCGCCACGCTGGGGAGTACGGTCATGCGGGTTCGTGCGATGTATGCCGATACGGGTGAACCCGCGTCACCGGACCCGTGTGCCAATTTCACTTGGGGCGAAACGGAGGATTATGGCATCATGATCACTACCACCACGGGTATTGATCCGCAACCCGTTGGATCGCTCACCGTACGCAACCTGCCGGACCAGCTGCTGGTCTCGTGGCCCTTTGCCGGCAACGAGCAGCGTGCCTTGGTGTTGGATGCCGCCGGACGGGCGATCTCAACCTTGGACCCAATAGGTGCCGAGCTCACGATCCCAACCTCCACCATGGCCCCGGGTATCTACCAATTGGTACTGACCGTGGATGGGAAGCGGATGATCGCCCGGTTCTTCGTATCCCCGCAATAATTCAGGCATCCGTCCGCCGAAGATGAACGTCTGACGATCATTCGGCCGGGATCGTCCAATTCTTTTGCGGCGCCTGAAACCTGTGCGTTCCGGGTCCGTTAAGGCACGTGCATACCCGCGCTGCCATGAAGCTCCGTACCACCCTTCCCTTCCTGGCGCTGTTGATCGGTCCGATCGCGAGCCAGGCTCAGCGTCCGTCGCGCTCCGGATTGGGCTATATGGGCGGTCCACAAGCCGCCACTTGGCGTTCGGAAGCTGTGAACTACCGGCCGGTGCCCGGAGCCGTGGCGGGCATTTACGTACCCATCTGGGCCGGAAACCGAGTGGAGATCCAACCGGAACTGCTGCTCTCGCTACAGGGTGCAGCACGCGATCTTCCCGACGGGGAGCGCTCCACCATGCGCAGCCTGCATGCCACCGTACCGGTAAGCCTGAAGATCTTTCTCAACAGGACCATCAATCTCCAAGCCGGCGTTCAAGGCAGTTATCTGCTCCTCGCCAAGACCGAAGGCAAGGATATCACCGATGAATTGAGCCCGCTGGACATGGGGCTGAACGTTGGAATCGGCCTCGGGACCAACAACGGAGTGGATTTCACGCTTCGCTATTTCAGTGGCCTCAGCAATACGCTGGCCGAGGACCACACGACCTATCCCTCCAACCGGACACTTCAATTCACGGTAGGCTATCGGTTCATGCAGTTTGCGCGGGGCCGACAACGGAATTAAGCGCTTCTCCGATCGGGCGGCTATACTTCCCTCCGGTATCTTTGCGGCATGGAGCAACCACGCCGTATCGCATTGCTCGGCGGAGGCCAACTTGGCCGCATGTTCATCGAGAACGCGCTGCGCTATGATGCCGAAGTGCATGTGCTGGACCCGGACCTTGCCTGCCCGTGCGCTTGGCTGGCCCATCGCTTCACCCAAGGCCGTTTCGATGACCGCGATACGGTGCTCCGCTTTGCCGCCGACGCGGACGTGGTGGGTATCGAGATCGAGCATGTGAGCACCGAGGCCCTGGAAGAGCTGGAGCGCCAAGGCAAGACCGTGATCCCTTCATCCGCCACCTTGAGGACTATCCAGGACAAGGGTCTTCAGAAGAACTTCTATGTAAAGCACGGGATCCCAACAGCACCCTATGCGTTGATCGGAAACGCCTCCGAACTCTCCGAGCATGCCGACCTCCTTCCTGCATTCCTGAAGACCCGTTCCGGCGGCTATGATGGCAAGGGTGTAGTCCCCATCCGGAGCGCTGCGGACATTCCGGACGGATTCGATGGCCCGTACGTGCTGGAGAAGCGCGTACCCATCGCCAAGGAACTGGCTGTGATCGCGGTGCGCGGCAACAACGGGTCCACCGTGGTGTACGACCCGGTGGAAATGGTCTTCGACCCCGACCTGAACTTGGTGGATGTTCTGCTCGCCCCTGCCCGTTGCGAACCGGAAGTGATCGAACGTGCGAAGGCATTGGCGATCCGTGTCGGTGAGGCGTTCGGATCCCCCGGGATCCATGCCGTGGAGATGTTCCTCACGCCGGAGAACGAGTTGCTGGTGAACGAAACCGCTCCCCGGGCGCACAACAGTGGGCATTTCACCATTGAAGCTTGCACCAGCTCACAATTCGACCAATTATTACGGGCCTACATGGGTTGGCCGATGGGCCATGTTGCCATGCACGGCGAGGCAGCAATGGTGAACCTGGTCGGCGAGGGCGGAAGCGGTACACCAGTGCTGCTCGGCATCCGGGAGATCCTCAAGTCCCCCGGAACCTTCATCCACCTGTATGGCAAGGAAAAAACGCGTCCAGGAAGGAAGATGGGCCATGTAACTGTGGTGGCCCCAAGTCGTGAGGCGGTGGATCGGGCCGTGGCCATTTGCAAGGCCCATGTCAAAGTGGTGCCGATGGAGCCAATAGAACAATCAACCGGAATGGGGCCGTCCAGAAAAAAACATACGACATGATCGGGATCATCATGGGGAGCCGCAGCGATCTGGAAACGATGCGCGAAGCGGTGGACACGGTGAAGGAATTCGGCGTGGAGTTCGAGGTGACCGTGGTGAGCGCGCACCGCACGCCGGACCGCATGGTAGCCTATGCGAAAGGCGCTGCGGGACGTGGGTTGAAGGTGATCATCGCGGGTGCGGGCGGTGCGGCCCATCTGCCCGGGATGGTGGCCTCGCTCACCACATTGCCGGTGATCGGCGTGCCCATCCGGAGCCGCAACAGCATCGATGGCTGGGATTCACTGCTCAGCATCGTGCAAATGCCCGCCGGGGTGCCGGTGGCGACCATGGCGGTGAACGGTGCCCGCAACGCGGGCTTGCTGGCGGTGCAGATTCTTGCCACATCCGATGAGAAGCTCGCTGAGAAATTCGCGGCCTTCAAGGGGGAACAGGAGGGGAAGGTGAAGGAGGGGATCAAGGCGATGCGGCAGCAGTTCCCGAACGGCTTTGATCAGTGAATTTCTACCGCAAAGGACGCGAAGAACGCAAAGGTTCTTGGTCGGAGGCGGCGTTTTTTAACCACAACGGTCGCAACGAACGCAACGGGAAGGACCACCTGCCACTACCGACTGTCCGGCTACTACGGTTCCACGGATGGCGCTTGCTTCCTGAGGTTGAAGGGCACTACCAGTTTGATGCTCACGTTGCGTCCCATGTTGTAGATGCCACTGCGCCCGGTCCCGTTCTCCGGATGGTCCTCGAAATACTTCAGACGGCTCATGTTGCTCTGGTAGCCCACATCGGCCAGGTTCGCCCCCCGCACGGTGAACGTCAATATCGTACGCCCTTTCCCGTCCAGCAGATCACCGCCCACACCCGCATCGAACAGGATGTACCCCGGCGTTCGCGTCTCCGTTCCGTGGGCGGAATAGTAGCGGTTCTGCGCCCAATACACCTGCATACCTGCCTTGATGAACAGCTGTGCGAAACAGCCCACCTGCTTTCTTAGATCATAACGGAGTTCGCTCACGGTATGAAGGGGTGGGATCAATGGGAGGTACCGCGTGCTGTCGCCGATGAGCGCGCCGCCACCCCCCTTGTTCTCCGCCATGACCAACGAAAGGGAATTCTCGAAATGGATCCGGTCGAAGGGATGCGGGTGGATGTCCAGGCTCACTTCACCTCCAAGGAGCCTCGCCCCGGTCTGCCGGAACTTGAATACGGGAAGGTCCTGTCCATCCTGCGTGTAGATCGAATCTCCTCCCAGCACGGACGCGAGCTTCTCATTGTAGATGTAGTTGTTGATGTAGTTGTTGAACAGCTCCACGCTGGCCGTAATGTGCGTGCCGTTATAGAAGAGCCCCAGATCCTCCTGCAGATTGAATTCCGGCTTGAGGTCGGCATCGCCCAATTGCATCAGGCCCGCCCCGGGATGCACTCCTTGGGCAGTGGTCTCGGCCGCGCTGGGTGCCCGGTAGCCCCGACCCATGTTGACCTTCAGGGTCAAGCGATCGTTCAAATTCCATGCGGCACCGAGGCTGCCGCTCACACCCGAAAAGTCCTGTGCGTGCGGATCGAACTGCTTTGTCAGGGTGGAATCGGACGCATTCGCATCGGTGCTCATATCAAAGCCGGTTATCGGATCCGTGCGTGTGTACATGGCATCGCTCCTGAACTTCCGCATATCGTAGCGAACACCACCGGACAGATCAAGCTTTCCCACTGCCTTCTTCACGTGCAGGAACGGTCCGATATCCAAGTTGCGATAGCTCGGTATCAATAACTCCGTGCCCTTGGCAGCGTCGTTCCGCTGGTACATGCCATTCAATCCCACCGTAGTGGACCATGCATTGCGCTCCGCCAAATTGTACTTCACGTCGTACGAGAACGTGTTCAGGGAGAGGTGCAGGCCCGGCAGCTCCGGATGTTGGGGATGGCTGTACTCCCGACGTATGCTGCGCTGGAAGCCGAGGTCGGTGGTGAGCCTGCTATTGCCGAGGTTGAAGCTTGCCGCGGCATAGGCCCGGTAGAATTGCACGTGTTGGTGCAAAGTGGCAATGTCGTACGAGTTCAGCACGCTGTTGCTTACGATGGGCCTCAGCGTGTCCGCCTCATCCACCTGGTAGGTGAACCGGCGCGAAGTACTGTCACGGCTTCCATCGGGAACCTCCTGCAGGTTGTCATAGATGCTGAATTTCAGGCGGGTGAAGCCCCACGCCCGGTTAACGCCGAGGTACGCGTAGACGTTCTTCTCGTTATACTTGGTACCGTACACGCGTCCATCATAGCGATTGCGATAATTGCTGGCGAGCTTACCGGAAAGCCGCCCTCCGTACATGAGCTTCCCATTGTTCCCGTCAACGTTCACGGAACCCGCCATGCCCTTGTTGTTGGTATCATAGTTCCCCAACACAGCACCGCGCAATGTGCCCGTGGGCACCACCGGTGCCGGTAACAGGTTCACCACTCCGGCCAAGGCGTCCGAACCGTATATCAAACTGGCCGGTCCCTTCACCACTTCCACCCGGTCGATGAGGAACTGGTCCACCTCCACACCATGCTCCTCGCCCCATTGTTGCCCTTCTTGGCGGATCCCGTCAAACAGGGTGAGCACCCGGTTCGCACCTAGTCCGCGGATATAGGGTTTGTAAATGTTCGGTCCGGTGCTCACCGCATTCAACCCGGGAACCGTGTTCAGTGTCGCGATGGCATTGGTGGAAGCATTTTCCCGAAGGAAGCTGCGCCCTACCATGGCCATCGGCACCGGCTCCCGCCTCATTTCAGTCGCCTTGGAGGTGCCTGTGATCACCACATCATGCATCTCCGTCACGGATGGTGAGAGGACGAAATCGCGGGTGGACACCACGGCCAGGTCGATGGTCTCCGTGATCGCGGCATAGCCCACCATGCTCACAGTGACGAGGACTTTCGCGGCGGGAAGCCCTTGAACCACATACTCCCCGTTGCCATTGGCAACGGTACCGTTGCGAAGGTCCGGGAAATAGACCACGGCACCGGGTACGGACAACCCGCTTCCCTTTTCGGTGATCCTACCGGAAAGGGTGACCTTGGCTGGCTCCGGTTTTGCGGCGAACGCGGGCGAGGCCAAGAAGAGAATGAGGATGAATACTGCCACTTGCTTCATGTACCGGGATCGGACTTGTCGGCCCATGTTCCGAACTGTGCGTCCTTCAGCCTCCACTTCGGTGGATGCCGGAACGCCGATCGGTTTGACCGGACTTGGACGTGAAAGATGAACAGGCCGCTCGGTGCGGCCAGGGCGATGCAAGCACCGCCGGACCCGCGTTGTACGGGTTGATCAGCTCACGGGCGGGCCGCGCAGTCGATGCTCTGCAACGAGCAATGAACCACGTAGGGGCGTGCCCAGCACATGGCGCATGGCGTTGCACAATGCGGCAGTCCGAACAGGTGGCTTCCGAAGTCCCTCATGGAGGGGTGCAGGAGCTTCACAGATGGGGCAGTGGAGATCCACATGCACCACCGTGGAGGCCCCATGGGGATCGCTGACGAACGCGCCCTCCTCACAGTGGTGGAAGGCCGAGCGTGGCACCGCCATGAAGAGCATCACTGCAAGCAGCAGCCAGGCATTGTGGATTCGGCGCGTGGATCGGCGCATGGGCGCGAAGGTATCCGCCACGATCACGCCGATGTCACAAGGTTCAACAATAGATCTAGATTTACCGAACATCTCGATGCATTACCGCACCATTCCTCTCCTGCTCTCAGCCCTGTTGTACCTCACTGCGAGCGTATCCGCACAACATGTCGTCCCGCCCTCCTCATTGGCGAACGATCTGTGTTCCTGCTTGGGCGCGATCGATCCCTCGACGAACGACCACAACTTCGACCTGGCCGTTCGCCAATGTCTGAACACCACCATGGCCAAGCACTCCAGTGAATTGATCGAACTGCTCCGCCGCTACCCCGCGCAGGACCGCAAGCTGTATCTGCTTGGCTTGGTGCTGGGTAGTGCCTTGGACCGGTCCTGTCCTCAGTATCCGTTGGTGAAGGACCGTTTGCGCCTGATGTTGGTCCTGGATACCCCTACCGCACCCCGTACCTGATGAATAGCACCGGTTCTTCCGCTCCTGTAAGCCACATCGGGGTATTGACCTCCGGTGGAGATGCACCGGGAATGAACGCTGCCATACGCGCGGTGGTGCGCACGGCACATTACCATGGATTGATGGTCAGCGGCATTCTCGAGGGCTACGAGGGTTTGGTCACGGATTCCGTCAAAAAGCTCCATGTCCGGGATGTGAGCAACATCATCCAACGCGGTGGCACTGTGCTGCGTTCCGCGCGAAGCGAGTCGTTCCGTTCAGTGGAAGGCCGCTCCATCGCGAAACAAACCTTGGACCGCCATGGGCTGGATGGCTTGGTGGTGATCGGTGGTGATGGTACGTTTCGGGGAGCCTCGATCTTTACCAGTGAGCATGGGGTGCCCATCGTGGGGATCACCGGTACCATAGACAACGACCTTGGGGGAACGGATACGACGATCGGTTTCGACACGGCTACCAACACGGCCATGGAACTGGTGGACCGTATTCGTGATACGGCATCCTCGCACGATCGGCTCTTCTTCGTGGAGGTGATGGGCCGTACCACCGGAGCGATCGCAATGCATTGTGGGATCGCTGCAGGAGCCGAGTTCGTGATGGTTCCGGAGAAAAAACAGGGTATTCCCGAGCTGATCCATGTGCTGGAACGTGCAGCGAAGAACAAATCCTCGGTGATCGTGATCGTGGCGGAAGGGGACGAGGAAGGTGGAGCTTACGAAGTGGCCCGCAAGGTGAAGGAACGATTTGAACACTATGAAACACGGGTCAGCGTGCTGGGTCACGTGCAGCGTGGAGGGAACCCGACCGTGGCGGACCGACTGCTCGCCAGCCGATCGGGGGTGGCTGCCGTGGAAGGCCTCCTCGCGGGCCGGGCCAATGAGATGGTGGGCATCGTGAATGGCAAGATGGTCTTCTCACCTTTTGAATTGGTGGTCCAAGGGGCGAAACCGAAGGAGGAGGACCTGATGAGGATCTTGCGCATCTTGTCCATCTGAGCTTCGCGCAGCAGCCGATGAACCTTGAACTTGGTGCTCGGCGACCACTGCGGACATGAAAAAACCCTCCGGACCCGGAAGGTTTTTTCATGATCAGGATTCAACCTAGAACTTTACGATCCGGGTATGTGCCAGCGTTTTGCCTTGGGCATCCACAGCGAACACCACGTACGTGCCGGTTGCCAGCCCGGATACATCGACCTGCGTGCTGAAGAGCAGTTCCTCCACCAAACGGCCCGAGGGTTCATGGATGCGCAACACTCGTGCCGTCCCGGCATCGCATCGTACGTTGATGCGATCCCTTGACGGATTTGGCCATATGCTCATGCCTTGGCCGTCCACGGTGTTCTCGTCGATGCCGGCCATAACGTCCGATTGGCACGCATCCCCAACTCCGTCTTGATCGGTATCCGCTTGGTCCGGGTTGAACACCCAGATGCAGTTGTCGCCGACGTCGCCAATGCCGTCCCCATCAAAATCCGCTTGGTCGGGGTTGTAAATGGAGACACAGTTATCCACGCAATCGGGGATGCCATCATTGTCCTGGTCCGCATTGGCGATGACCCCGGTGTTGCCGCCGGAGCAGATCCCACAATCGTCCAGTGAGGCTGTCCCTCCCGAAACACCATTGCAATCCACTAATTCGCCGATGCACTGGCAGTTCGCGTTCCACGTGTCGTTGCCCGTGTTCGCGTTGCCGTCGTCGCAGGGCGTGCCCGGCATCGCAGGGCCGTTCGGGACACCGTTGCAATCGAGCGTGGCGGGCGTGCCCACGCACTGGCAGTTCGCGTCCAGCACGTCGTTGATCGTCGCCGCATTGCCGTCGTCGCAGGAGGTGCCGGGAAGTACCGTGCCGCCGGGGGTGCCCTCGCAGTCCAGTACTTGACCGATGCATTGGCAGTTCGCGTCCCAAGTGTCGTTGCCCGTGTTCGCGTTGCCGTCATTGCAGGGCGTGCCCGGCATCGCAAGGCCGTTCGGCACTCCGTTGCAATCGAGCGTGGCGGGCGTGCCCACGCACTGGCAGTTCGCGTCCAGCACATCGTTGATCGTTGCCGCATTGCCGTCGTCGCAGGAAGAACCGATCTGTCCGGGAGCGTTCGGACAATTGTCCTGCACGTCGCAGATGCCATCGCCGTCACTATCCGGGCTTGGGGTGCCCACACATTCGCAGTTCGCGTTGAACACATCGTTCACCGTGCAGGCGTCACCATCATCGCAGGCGCTTCCCACCACAGCGCTTCCTCCCACCACGCCCATGCAATCCGCAGAGGGCGAGCCGGAAGCTGTTGCCTGGATCCCAAGGGAAAGATCGTAGAACCTACCGGTGTTCGTTGTCTGCAACTTCACCGCGCGTACCATGTACCGCTTTCCGCTTACGAACGGAACGGCGGGACTGCTGAAATTGGTTTGTGTGACCGGAGCTGGTGTCAGGCGCACGAGATTGCCCGTACCCTGATTGATCTCGTAAACGTGGTAGCCGTCCACCGGACCCAAGCCCGCCGACCATGTGAATGAAGCCAATCCTCCGCTATTGCTCACCTGCAGGTTAGACGGCCGCGGCACCACTGTCATGCGCAGCGAAGGGTCACCCAGGAGTGTAAGGTGGACCCTGTTGTATGGTTGACCCTGCCATCCCCCGTTCTGCGGGGTGTACAGGTTGGTATTGTTCATGGTGACTTTGGCACTATAGCCGATGTTGTCACCCATACCCATATGTTGGAAATACCAATGCGGCATTCCCGACCATACGCTTGTCAATCCATTTCCGCTAGCGATGGGTGCCCGCAGGAAATTGTTCACCACGTCCCAATCGCCGAAGTAGCTTCCCATCGACATGTTGAACACACCTCCAAAGTTGATGGCCGCGTATTCGTCCGTGTTCCCCACGTTACTTGCGCTCACCCAGCTACCTCCGCCACTTGAATAGGTCCACAGGTAACTCTGGTTATTGATCAGATTTGAGAACGGTGTTCCTGTCGGGTTGCTATTCGTAAGGTTGGAAGCTCCTACAAGGGCTGCGATATTGCGATACGCGGAGCCTGCAAGGGGATTGGGCACGTCCCGGAAATTGTCGAACACGATCCCTCGGGTTTGGGGAACGAACTGCCGGGTCTTGTAGTTATGGGCCTTGATGAGGTAGCGGCGCGTCATTTCCGTTTCGTCATACGGAAATGCATACCAAGGAAGCCCCATGTTGGAGAAGTCAATGCGCCCGACCTGCAGTTCGAGATCGCTGGGATAATCGCTTTGATCGAATTTTCCATCCCCCGGTACGTTATGGTTCCGGTTTGATTGAGCGCTGGTGATGTTCACGGAGTTATCCGTCCAGGTCCCGTTCATCTCTCCGTAGTACCCGTCGCAAGGCCATGCGCCCAGGTGGTCACCATGTCCATCGGGGTTCAATCGACCTGAGTAGGGAACCGGCACATGGCCGATGATGTACACGGCCTTCACCTGGGAAGGGTCCGCATTGAAATCCGCCTGCACGAGGGCGCGGATATTCTGGACGGAAGAGGAACGCGACACGTTATGCCGGATCACGCCCCAGCCGTCATTCTCAAGGTCGGTGGTCAATTGGTCCAGTTCGGTCGTTAGTCCTCCCGCAATATCATTGTCCACCAATAGCACCATCACTCCGCGATCCTCCACGGGGGCCACATCAATGCCGGAAGCGATATAGCCGGTTCCGGTACCCCCTGCCGTACGGACCACCTTGTATTCGTAGTACACGCCCACCGAAACATCGTTATCCACGAACTGATTGACAGAGCCCCCCAAGTTGGCCAGGGAACTGCCCCAGATCTGCTGGTCCTTCAGCTTCCGATACACTTTGTAATTAGTGGCTGTTGCGTACGGACTCCAGGATATGGTGATGCGTGCTGGGTCATTCTGCACAATAGCCGACATCTGGACTGCTTCCGCCTCAGAGTAGGACTGAGCGAAGAGCCCGACGGGAAAAAGCAAAACCGAGAATGACAGGGAGAGGAGGAACTGTTTCAACATGCTGTGCGGGGTCTGGCCTGCCGGTAACGGGATGCTGGCACACGGGGGCAGATGACCTTATAGCGGGATACGCAACGGGAGGGTTACAACAAATCGTTCACGAATAAGACGAATGGCCAAACAACTGGTACGGGTGCCCTGCTTACCTCCACGAGCACCTCACTCCCGAATGAACGGGGCACGCGCCATCGCTATACCCTGCTGATCTCGGATCACAAGGATGTAGGTGCCTGCAGCCAGGGAGGAAACGTTCAAGACCGTGCTGGACCGAGCGGTCAGGACCACCGCTCCTCCTAGATCATGAATGGTCATGGTGCGTGCACCAGACTCGATGCCGTCAATAAACAGCAGGCCTCCGTTGGGGTTCGGGGAAATGCCGAGCCGGGATAAGGGCACCATCTCTCCGATTGATGCCGTACTGCATGCATCACCGATCCCGTCTCCGGTTGAATCCACTTGCTCCGGATTGTAAACGAAGGGGCAATTGTCACAGGCATCGCCGACACCATCCTGATCGCTGTCCTCCTGCAGGGGATCGAACACGTCCGGACAATGATCATGGCAATCGAGCACGGCATCACCGTCCGCGTCCGGATCGGGAAGGATACCGGTGGTCCCTCCGGCACAGTGACCGCAGCCGTCCACGAACGCAGTGCCCCCGACCTGCCCAGCGCAGTCCAACAGGGTACCGATGCAGCTGCAGAACACGCTCCACGTGTCGTTTCCCGTCATCGGGTTCCCGTCATTGCAGGGCGTTCCGGGGAGCGCCGGGCCACCGGGCTGCAACAGGCAATCATAGGGTTCACCTTGGCAAGCGCAGTCGTTCCCCCATCGGTCATTGCCGGTGCTGATGTTCCCATCATCACAAGGGGTACCGGGCATCGCGGGTCCACCCGGTACGCCTGTACAGTCGATCGGAAGCCCCAGGCATTCGCAATCCTCCTGCCAGGTATCGTTTCCGGTATCGGGATCTCCATCGTCGCACGGAGTACCGGGAAGCACGATGCCTCCCGGAGTGCCTTCACAATCGATAATGATGCCAATGCAGGTGCAATCGGTGGACCACGTGTCCATAGCTGTATTGGGGTCGCCGTCATCACAGGGCGATCCCGGTAAGGCCGTGCCTCCCGGATCTCCTTCGCAATCCTCTATTTCACCTGTACAGATGCAATCCGTGGTCCAAGTGTCGTCGACCGTTTCCGGATCCCCATCGTCACAGGCCGTGCCCGGCAACGCTGAACCTCCCACCACGCCGAGACAATCCGCGGGTGTACCCAGACAATCACACTCAACGGACCAGGTATCGTTGGTGGTCAGGGGATTGTAATCGTTGCAGGGCATCCCCGGTAGCACATCCCCTCCCGGTACGCCTTCACAGTCCACGAGATATCCGATGCACTCGCAATCAACCGTCCATGCATCCTCCATGGTGGCATTGTTCCCATCGTTGCAAATGGTGCCCGGCAGCGCCGGACCGCCGGGGACACCTTCACAATCCAAAACCTCCCCCACGCACGCACAATCCGCTGTCCAGGTATCGTTCCCCGTGGTATCCAGGCCATCGTCGCATGCCGTTCCGGGAAGTGCAGGTCCGCCCAATACCCCCATGCAATCGGTGATGTACCCGGCACAAGTACAGTCCGGTCCCCACATGTCTCCGTCGGTCCCTGGATCACCATCATCACATGGGGTACCGGGCATATCGGGACCGTTCGGTATTCCATTGCAATCCAGTGGAACGCCCATGCATTGGCAATTCGCATCAACCGTATCATCAACGGTTCCGGCCAATCCATCATCACAAGCTTCTCCGGGTTCGGGCATGCCGCATCCACAATTTCCCGGTTCCACTTTGTTCGGATCATCGGGGCAACCGTCCTCCGCATCACAAGTACCATCGCCATCGCTGTCCTGCTGGATGCCCGCACACTGGCAATTCGCGTCCAGCACGTCGTTCACCGTGCAGGGTTCGCCATCGTCGCAAGGCGAACCGATCGCACCCGGAACCGTCGGACAATCGTCCAGCGCGTCACAGATCCCGTCGTTGTCGCCGTCTCCCACGTAGCTGCCCACGCAGGCACAGTTCACGTCCAGCACATCATTGACCGTGCAGGGGTCGCCATCGTCGCAGGACCAACCGGGCTCACCGTACAGGTCGGGGCAGCCGTCCTCCGCATCACAAATGCCATCGCCGTCGCCGTCCGGCAATGGAGTACCCCCGCATTCGCAATTGGAGTTCAACACGTCGTTCACTGTACAGGGATCACCATCATCGCAGAGCGTGCCGATCGTACCCGGAACCGTGGGACAGTCATCCAAGGCATCGCAGACCCCATCAGCATCGGCATCCCTGAAGATGCCTTGGCACTGGCAATTCCCGTTCACGACATCCCCGGTGGTGCAGGGGTCGCCGTCATTGCAGGAAGATCCGATCTGGCCGGGAGTGAAGGGGCAGTTGTCCTGAGCATTGCAAATGCCGTCGCCATCACTGTCCTGGAACGTTCCGGTACACTGGCAGTTCACGTTCAGCACATCATTGATGGTGCAGGGGTTGCCGTCATTGCAAGGGGAGCCCGCTTGGCCAGGTACACCCGGACAATTATCCTCGGCATCACAGGTCCCATCTCCATCGGAATCCAGGTAGGTGCCTTGGCACGTACAGGAAGCGTCCCACGTATCATTCACCGTGCAAGCACTGCCATCATCACACGGTGTACCTGTCAGGGCCGGTCCACCGATGATCCCGAGACAATCAGTGACCTGAGTCCCTGCCACCGCTTGTCCATACGCCCCAAGACTGAGGTTGTAATAGCTTCCACTGGCCGTTTCCTCAAGCTTCAGCGCCCGCACCATGTACCGGATGGTGCCCCCGGCCCCGGAAAGAGTCTCCGTGAATGAAGTTCCCGTAACGGGCGTATTGGTTACACGCTGCCAGGTTTGTGTGCCCGGCACATAGCGGTACACATGATATCCCAAGACATTGTCCAACGCCCCGGACCATGTGATGGTCACATTGTTTCCGCTCACCGAACCCGCCACGTTGGAAGGGGGGCCTACCATGGACATGCGCAGTGTGGGATCGCCCATCAAGGCGATATGGACCTTGCCCGCACTCGGATTTGCCAGGGCGTAATGCCCATTGCCGTTGTTCTGGGTAAGGCGTGTGGCAAAGCCGATGGTCTCGCCCATTGCCATATGGTGGAAGTACCAATTGGGGTAGCCCGCCCAAAAGCAGGTAAGAACGGTGCCACTGCCCAAGGCCGAACGCATGAGGTTGTCCTGGCAATCAAAATCACCGAATGAACTTCCGAAGAGCACTGTGAATACGCTCTTGACGTTCGTCGAGGCAAAGTCGCTGGAACTTCCCACGCCATTCGCATTATACCAATACCCTCCCCCACAACCATAGCTCCAGAGGTAGCTCTGGCTCGCCATCGTGGAGAAGTAGTCGCGATCGAAAACGTTCGTAGGCCCTACGAGAGGTCCGAAACCCCGATAACCGTTCGATGCGAAAGCATCGCTCTGCCCTTGGAAATTATCATCCACCAGCCCTCGTACCACTGCCGTGAAAGCCCGCACTTTCCAGTTGTGCAACTTCGTCAAGTAGTTGCCCATCATTGTCGTCTCGCTCTGTGAAAAAACGGGGAGGTTCGCGAAATCAACCCTCCCTACCGCCAATTCCACGCTACTGGGAATGGTGCTTTGGTCATACTTGCCATCCCCTGGCACGTTGTGGTTTCGCGGATCCTCTGCATAGGTGACGCTGGCCTGGTTGTCCGACCACGCACCGTCCATATCACCGTAGAAGACATCGGCGCTCCATGCACCCTGATGCTCCCAGTGCCCGTCCGGGGCCATGTTCCCGGAATAGGGCACAGGCACATGACCAACAAGAAAAACCATTTTCGTGTTCGCCGGATCGGCATTGTAGTCGTTGACGATAATGCTCTTGATACTGGGCACGCTGGCGTTCCGGCTTACATCGTGTCGAAGCACGGTCCATCCATCCGCCTCCATGTCCTGTTGCAACTGCCCCAATTGTGCGGAAAGCGGACCGGTAAAAAGATCATCCACCAGCAGGATCACCTTTCCGCGGGACTCCACCATCGGCACTTGAATGCCCGCATTGATGTAAGAATAACCAGTGCCCAGGTTGGCCGTGGACCGAACGATCTTGTATTCATAGGAAACCTGAAGGGAAACGTTGTTGTCCACCCAGGAAAGCGCATTGCCATCCAGCGTCGCCACCGGACTACCCCAACTCGTCCCCCCTTTTACCTTGCGCCATATCTGGTATCCGGTGACATTATTCAGACCGAGCCAGCCGAGGGTGATCCGCGGTGGGGATGCCTGCACTTGGGCGGAGGCTTGCACGCTCGCCTCGTATGCCTGCCCTTGCAGCACGACCGCAGTAAGGGAAAGCCAGACGAACAGGCCCCAAGGAAGCAGCTTACGCACCTGTTTCTCCATCCAAAGGGTACGAATTTACAGGCTAAAGCCAAGGGAAGCCATTCATCCAGCACGGCAGGTGCCTTCAATTCTGCCGGACGTTGAACTCCCGACTCCGGAACGAGGGCAACTACTGCGATACCAAGATAGGCTCTCGCCGAGTTCATCCTTCGACGAATTTGCCTAAATTCACGACGAAATCCAGTAAATGGCCAACGACAAGAGAACTAACGGGAACGCCCAGACTTAACCTTTCTTCGTAAAAGCCGTTAAACATGGACTAGCTTTAGCCTTTAAAGATCGCCGATCCAGCATGTCCATTAAGAACGGGATCCCCCCCGGATCCATTATCACCTTTTTTGAAGACACGGCAGCTGCCCAACCGGATACAACGGCCCTGGTGGGTGAAGGGTTCACGCTGACCTACAAGGAACTTGCCGAAAGAGCAGGCCGCATGGCGGCGGTCCTACAAAGCCAAGGTATTGCACTCGGGTCCAACGTGGGCCTCTGCTTGGAACGCTCACCGGAACTGATCCTCAGCGTGCTAGGCATCCTCCGGTCCGGTGCCGCCTACGTGCCGATCGATCCCTCCTACCCTGCGGACCGCATCGCTTTGATGTTGGAGGACGCACACCCTCCAGTGGTGATCACCGACCGTGCCCATGCCCAGCTCTTTCCGGGTAGCGCCAAGCTTCTGTTGATCGATGACGTGGATCTTTCGGAAGGCCCCGTTCTCGGAGAAAAATGCCCGGCTGGCCCCGCCGACCTCTGCTACGTACTATTTACTTCCGGCAGCACTGGTCGCCCCAAGGGAGTGGCCATGCATCATGCGCCGTTGATCAATTTGATCCAATGGCAACTGCGTACTTCCGTGCTGAAGAAGGGTGCGGCGACCCTGCAGTTCGCTCCCATCAGCTTTGATGTGAGCTTCCAGGAGATCTTCACCACGTTCGCCCAGGGCGGCACCTTGGTGATGATCACCGATGAGGATCGATTGAACTCAACCCAGCTGCTCCGCAAGATCATCACACAAGGGATCAACCGGATCATTGTGCCCTTCGTGGCCCTGCAATACCTGGCCGAGGCCGCGCAACGCACCGGTGAGGTACCAAGCTCACTTCGGGAAGTGTTCACCAGCGGTGAGCAATTGAAGATCACACCGGCCGTGATCAACCTGTTCAACCAATTGCCCGGATGCCGCTTTTGCAACCAGTACGGCCCCACGGAGGGCCATGTGGTCAGCGAACTGGAACTGAAGGGAGATCCCGGGTTGTGGCCCCCCCTGCCCACCATCGGAAAAGCGATCGATCATGTGAAGCTGCTTGTTTTGGATGATCGGATGAAACCCGTTGAGAAGGGTACGGAAGGGGAGCTATACCTCGGCGGTGCCTGCGTGGCCACAGGCTACATTGGCCGCGACGACCTGACCAAGGAGCGGTTCCTGATCGACCCCTTCGATCCGGGCGGACGACTGTACAGGACCGGCGACCGTGCGGTTGAAATGCCCGATGGCAACATCGACTACAAAGGGCGCATTGATGGGCAAGTGAAGGTGCGCGGTTACCGCATCGAGCTTGGCGAGGTCGAAGTGGCACTGGAAAAGCATGCCCATATCGAACAGGCCGTTGCCACCGTTCGTGAGGACACGCCGGGACTGAAACGACTGGTAGGCTACTACGTGGCCTCGAAGCCGATCTCCACGAACGAACTGCGAACGCATTTGGCGGCCTTGCTGCCGGATTACATGGTGCCTTCCGCCTTTGTGGCCGTGAAGGAAATGCCGCGTTCGCCCAGCGGAAAGATCGATCGAAAGGCCCTTCCTGCCCCGGACCTGAAACGCCCCGATCTCGATGTGCCATACGTGCGGCCCACTTCGCCGGTCCAAGAGGCCTTGGCATCCGTATGGACCGGCCTGCTCGGCATCGACAAGGTGGGCATCGACGACAACTTCTTCGACCTCGGGGGTAATTCCCTCCTCAGCATCCAGTGCGTGGCACAGCTGGAATCCCACGGCCTTGCACTGCCGATCGTGAAGCTCTACCAGCACCCCACCATCAGGGCGTGCGCCGAGTATCTGGAAGGCGGATCCGGCGGAATGTCCCCAGGGGAAATGGCACAGGCCCGGCTTTCCCTCAAGACGTCAAAGGAACGCCCGGAGATCGCGATCATAGGAATGAGCGGGCGCTTCCCCGGTGCAGAAAACACCGAGCAGCTCTGGCGCAACCTGATCGAGAAAAAGAACAGTGTGTCCACTTGGAAGCTGGACGAACTGGATCCTTCCATCCCGGAGGAAGTGAAGAACGATCCGGACTACGTGCCCGCTCGCGGCGTGATCAATGATGCCGATAAGTTCGATGCCGGTTTCTTCGGCATCAACCCGCGCGTGGCCGCCTTGATGGACCCGCAGCAGCGCGTCTTCATGGAGACCGCTTGGGCCGCTTTGGAGGATGCCGCGTACGATCCGGCCCAATTCAACGGGCTGATCGGCGTGTACGCGGGGATGGGCAACAACACCTACTTCACCCGCAACGTGATCGGCCATCCGGAGCTGGTGGAGCAGGTGGGCGATTTCCAAGTGATGACCGGCAATGAAAAGGACTACATCGCCACGCGCTTGGCGTTCGAGTTCGATCTGCGCGGACCGGCCTTGAGCGTCCACACCGCTTGCAGCACCTCGCTCGTGGCGATCGCACAGGCGGCCAAGTCCCTGCGTGACGGCGAATGCGACATGGCGCTCGCCGGCGGCATCGCCATCACCGTGCCGATCTACAGCGGTATCATGTACAATGATGGCGGCATGTACAGCCCGGACGGTAGCACGCGCACCTTCGATGCCGAAGGAAAGGGAACCAGCTTCAGCGACGGTGTGGGCATCATCGTGTTGAAGCGTCTCGACGAGGCGATCCGCGACCGCGACCACATCTACGCTACCGTGAAAGGCAGTGCGCTGAACAACGACGGCAGCGACAAGGCCAGCTTCACCGCTCCCAGTGTACGCGGCCAAGCCGAGGTGATCGCCATGGCACAAGCGGACGCAGGCGTTTCACCGGAGGAAATATCCTACGTGGAGACGCACGGCACTGCCACACCCTTGGGCGATCCCATCGAGGTGGAGGCCTTAACGCTCGCGTTCCGTGGAACCGATCACGAAAAAGGAACTCCTGCCAAGACCTGTGCGATCGGTTCCATCAAAAGCAACCTCGGTCACCTCACCGCTGCTGCCGGAGCTGCCGGTGTGATCAAGACCGCCTTGGCGTTGAAGGAGGGCGTGATCCCTTCCAACGTGGGTTTCAAAACACCGAACCCGGCCATCGACTTCGCCAACAGCCCCTTCCGTGTAGCCGATGAGAACATCGCTTGGCCACGGACCTCAACGCCCCGCATGGCCGGCGTTTCCGCCTTCGGGGTCGGCGGCACCAATGCGCACGTGATCCTTGGCGAAGCACCGCTGACGGGGGAATCCAGCAACAGCCGCAAGAAGCAGTTGTTCCTGCTGAGTGCAAAGAGCAAGACCAGTTTGGATGCCATGACGGAGAACTTCCGTACGTGGCTGGAGGCACATCCCGATGCTTCGCTGGCGGATGCTTCCTTCACCCTGATGGAAGGACGTCGCTCCTTCAAGCACCGGCGCGTGATCGTTGGTGGCACACACCAGGAGGTGATCGATGTGATCGCCAACAAGGACACGAACCTGATGGGTACGCGCGAGCTTCACGAAGCAGCTCCCGGCGTGGTCTTCATGTTCCCCGGCCAAGGCTCGCAGTATGTGGGCATGGGCCGCGACCTGCATGCGAGCGAACCCGTTTTCGCCCAACACTTCGACCAGTGTTGCACGCTTTTCGAAAAAGCCCTGGGAACGGACCTGAAGGCGATCATCTTCCCGTCAGCCGGCGAGGAAGAGGAGGCCGCTGAATTGCTCAAGCAGACCGTACACACACAAGCAGCCCTCTTCTCGATCCAGTACAGCTTGGCCAAGCTTTGGATGCACTGGGGCATTCAGCCGCAGGCAATGATGGGCCATAGCATCGGGGAGTTCGCAGCGGCCTGCTTGGCCGGTGTTTTCTCCCTGGAAGATGCGGTGACCTTGGTGGCCAACCGCGGCCGCATGATGCAGGACCTGCCTGCGGGCAGCATGCTCAGCGTACGTGCAGCAGAAGCGGACATCGCATCCCGGCTGCCCGAAGGTTGCAGCCTCGCCGCCAATAATGGCCCACAACTGTGTGTGGCCAGTGGACCGAAAGAGATCATCGCCAAGTTCCAAGCGGAATTGGAGAGCGAAGGGATCAGTTGTAAACTGCTTGTGACGAGCCATGCGTTCCATAGCCCGATGATGGATCCCATGGTAGCGCCGTATGCGCGCATTGTGGAGCAAGTGGCCTTGAACACGCCGCGCATTCCCATTATCAGCACGGTAACGGCCGAGTGGCTGAAGGATGAGGAAGCCACCAGCGCCAAATACTGGAGCGATCATTTGCGGGCCACGGTCCGTTTTGCCCAAGCCGTGAAATTTGCTTGGGAGGACGCCGACCGTGTGATGCTGGAAGTGGGACCGCGCACCACAGCCACCACGCTTGCCCGCCAACAAAGCGCCGATCCGAAACGGCAAGTGGCCGTGTCGTCCATGGGTTCCTCTTCCGGCAATGGCGAGGAGCTTTCCGCCTTGCTGCGCGCCGTGGGCGGACTGTGGCAGAGCGGCGTAGAGCTGGACCGCAGCCAATTCTTCGAGCGGGAAGTGCGTCACCGCATTTCCTTGCCTACATACGCTTTTGAGCGTGTGCGCCATTGGGTGTACCCGGTCTCCATGGTAGCTGCCGGAGGCGAGGCAATCGCTAGCACCGCCATTGAAGCCCAGGTACCGGAAGGTGTGGATGCGAACCTCTCCCCGAAGGAGAACCTGATCGAGCAGATCAAGACCTTGTTGGAGGAAAGCTCCGGCCTGGAACTGGCGGATGCGGCTCCTGAGGATACCTTTCTGGAGATGGGCCTCGACTCGCTCTTCCTTACGCAAGTGGCCACTTCACTCAGCCGAAAGTTCGGTGTGAAGATCAGCTTCCGACAGCTGAACGAGGATCTCCCGAACTTGGACAAACTGGCCGACCACCTGCTTCCCCACGTGAAGGAAGGTGGTGCCACGGCGCCAGCAAATGGCGCCACGACCGGTGCCACAGCCGCCACTCCCGTGAGTGCCCTGGAGGATGCACCAGAGCTGAAGAAGGTCTTCGGCGCACAAGCGCGGATCCAGAAGGAAAAGGTGGACGATTTCACACCAGAGCAACGCGCGTGGTACGACGATTTCCAGAAGCGCTACATCGCCAAGACCGCCAAGAGCAAGGCCTTCACGCAGGCCAACCGCGACAAGATGGCGGATCCGCGTGTGGTCACCGGCTTCAAGCCCCAGACCAAGGAACTGGTGTACCAAGTGGTGGTGGACCGCAGCGTAGGCTGCCACCTCTGGGACATCGATGGGAACGAGTACGTGGACATCCTCAGCGGCTTCGGTTCCTCGATGTTCGGCTACATGCCCGACTTCATCAAGACGGCCTGCCATGAACAATTGGATACCGGCATCGAGATCGGCCCCATGCACCCATTGGCCGCGGATGTATCCAACCTGCTGTGCGAGCTCACCGGTGGAGAACGCGCTGCCGTTTGCAACACCGGAAGCGAAGCCGTACTGGGTGCCATGCGCATGGCGCGTACCGTTACCGGACGCAACCTCATCATCGCTTTCAGTGGCAGCTACCACGGCATCAACGACGAAGTGATCATCCGTGGCAGCAAGAGCAAGAAAAGCTATCCCGGTGCACCCGGGATCATGCCGGAGGCCGTGGAGAACATGTTGATCCTCGACTACGGAACACCGGAGAGTTTGCAGATCATCAAGGAGCGTTGCCACGAAGCGGCGGCAGTGCTGGTGGAACCAGTACAGAGCCGACGCATGGAGTTCCGCCCGGTGGATTTCCTCCGGGAGGTGCGCGCCATCACCAAGCAACATGGTGCCGCGTTGATCTTCGATGAAGTGATCACCGGCTTCCGCATGCACCAGAACGGAGCTCAGGGGCTGTTCGGCATCAAGGCGGACATCGGCACCTACGGCAAGGTGATCGGTGGCGGCCTGCCCATCGGCGCCATGATCGGCAGTCGCCCCTGGATGGATGCCCTTGACGGTGGCCCTTGGCAGTTCGGTGATGACAGCGTGCCCGAGGCAGGCGTCACCTATTTCGCCGGCACCTTCGTGCGCCACCCGCTGACCATGGCAGCCGCTAAGGCCGCATTGGTACACATGAAGGAGGAAGGCCCTGCTTTGCAAGAACGCCTGAACAGCCTTACCGGAAGGATGGTGGAGCGCGCGAACGAGCTATTCGACAAATACCTGCTCCCCTACCGCTGGGTCACCTTCGGCAGTGCATTCAAGACCAAGTACGACGAGAGCATCGCCTACCCGGAATTCTTCTTCATGCTGATGCGCTTGAACGGTGTACACGTACTGGACTTCCCGCACTTTCTCACCACGGCGCACACTGCGGCCGACGTGGAGTTCATTCTCGAGGCCTTGGAGAAGACCTGCAAGGAACTGCGTGCATCGGGCTTCATGCCGGAACGCACCTATCCGATCGAGGTAGTGAACAGCACATTGAACGGCCACGCGCGGAGGACCAGCGAGCGCGTGATCGAAGCCAACGAACCTCCAGTACCCAATGCGCGTATGGGCCGGACACCCAAGGGCGAACCCGGCTGGTTCATCCCGGACCGGAACAAACCCGGAAAATATATCATGCTGGTGATCGACGAAATATAATGTTGGATACGGAACTACTGATAAGTTCACCGAGCCTGATGGAGGAGTTTATTCCAAGAACACGGCAGGTTGAAGTGGAGTTCGACCCATTTGCCGGACCACCGATCCAGCGCACCGTACCCACCACGGAATCGCAACGGGAGGTGATCGCCGCTTCCGAAATGGGGGCAGCGGCGAACTGTGCCTACGTGGAAAGTGTCTCGCTGGTGCTTGATGGGAAATTGGACCGCGGCGCATTGACCAGAGCACTCCAAGCACTCGTCCAAAGACATGAAAGCCTCCGCAGCGTGATCAGCGCGAGCGGAACGCGCATGGTCGTGTTCGAGCGTTCCGAGCTTGATATTCCGTATTCCGACCTCTCCACGCTTGACGCTGATGCGCGTACCATCGAGCTGGAAGCCATTGCTGAACAGGACATGACACGTCCGTTCGACCTGGTCCACGGCCCCTTGTTCCGTGTGGTTTTGATCCGGACGGGGGATGAGGAACATGTGCTGCGCATGAGCGGGCACCATGCGGTACTTGATGGCTGGAGCCTGGGCATCCTGATGGCCGAGGCGAGTGAGCTGTACAATGCGCATTTGGCCGGAACCGCTCCCCAATTACCTCCTGCGGTCCCTTTCAGCTCATATGTGCTGGCTTCCACTGATTTTGCCAAAAGTGCAGACCAGACCACCGTCGAGAAGTATTGGACGGAACTGTACAAAGGAGCCATTCCAAGGTTGGACCTGCCGGTGGATCACCAAAGACCAAGACAAAAAACCTTCAATGGCCACCGCTTGGACCTGCAACTGGCTCCCGACCTGGTCCTTGGACTGAAGTCGGTGGCCACGCGGAACGGTGCCAGCTTCGTCACTACCCTGCTCACCGCCTTCGAGGTGTTCCTCCACAAGTTGACGGGGGAGAGCGATATCGTGACCGGGTTGCCCGCAGCCGGGCAAAGCGACCTGGACATGAAGCATCTCGTGGGGCATTGCGTAAACCTTCTCGCACTGCGCAGTTTTGTGGACGACGACACCTCGTTCGATGCCCATTTGAAGCAGCGCCGCACGGCAGTGCTCGATGCCCTCGACCATCAGAAATACACGTTCGGCACACTGTTGCAGAAGCTGAAGGTGCCGCGTGAACCCGGCCGGATCCCGCTGGTACCCGTGGTGTTCAACATCGACATGGACATGGACGACGGGGTGGCCTTTACGGGCCTGACCCACCGCTTCGTGAGCAATCCCCGGCACTTCGAGAATTTCGAGCTCTTTCTGAACGCCACTGGTCAGAAAGACCGTCTGGTGCTGGAATGGAGCTATAACACTGACCTTTTCGACGAAGCGACCGTGCATGGGTGGATGGCCCAGTTCAGCGAATTGATCGGTCGTATCAATCGCCACGCCGCATTGCCGATCGGTACGCTGATCGGGGAGGACAACATCGGGGAAGAAGCCGCGATGCCCCTGTCCGCTTGGCATGGAACGCGAACGGACATTCCCCGAGACTGCGGCATGGCCACCTTGTTCGAAGAAATAGTGGCCGCGCACGGGAAGAACGTTGCTCTGGTTGCGGCGGAAGGTGACCTCACCTATGCACAGCTTCACACGCGAGTTCTCTCGATCGCAAGCGTGTTGCAGGAGCTCGGCGTAAAACCCGGGAATCCGGTCGGCATCTGCACGGACCGTTGCACCGACATGGTGGCCGCCATGCTGGCGATCCTGCGGTGCGGTGCGGCGTTCGTACCCATCGACCCCAGCTATCCGACGGAGCGGCTGGACTACATGATCCGTGACACCGAGGTGGAAGTGCTTTTAACCCAGCGGCATTTGAAGGACGCTTTGCCCAAGCATTCGGCCCGGACCATCCTCTTGGAGGACACACGGAACGCTCCCGCATCGACCAGTCCACCGCTCGGTGGGCCTGGATCACCCGCCTACATCATGTACACGTCGGGTTCCACCGGTGAACCCAAGGGCGTGGTGGTACCGCATCGCGCAGTGATCCGGTTGGTGCGTGCCCAGAACTTCCTGCCTTTCGGGCCCGGACTCACCTTCCTTCAACTCTCGAACATTTCATTCGACGCTTCGACATTGGAGCTCTGGGGTGCGCTGCTGAACGGGGCGCGACTGGTGCTTCAACCCCAGCAGAAGCCAACCCTACAGGAGATCATCGGCGCCATTCACGAGTACAAGGTCACCACCGTATGGCTCACGGCCGGCCTTTTCAATTTGTTGGTGGATGAGCATGTGGAGGGCCTCCGTGGCCTCAAGCACATCCTTACCGGCGGCGACGTGTTGAGCGTGCCGCATGTGAAACGCGCCCTACGCGTGGTGGGACCCGGTATCCTCATCAACGGGTATGGCCCTACGGAGAACACTACGTTCACCTGTTGCCATGCGATCGACGACGAACAAGCGATCAAGGCAAGGGTACCCATCGGTCGCCCCGTCAACAATACCACCGTCCACATTCTTGACGAGGCCATGCGCCCCGTAAGGACCGGCGAAAAAGGTGAGCTCTATGCCGGAGGCGAGGGTGTGGCGCTCGGTTATTGGCACCGGCCGGAGCTAACGGCTGAACGATTCGTGGACGACCCCTTTAGCGGGGCGCCGGGTGCGAAACTTTACCGCACCGGGGACCTGGTCAGATGGCTACCGGACGGCTCCATCGACTTTATCGGCCGCGCCGATGGGCAGGTGAAGGTCCGCGGCTTCCGTGTGGAACTGGGAGAGATCGAAAGTGTGATCGGCGACCTTCCCGAAGTGAAGGACAGGGCCGTCATCGTGCGCAACGACTTGCCCGGCGAAAAGCAACTGGTAGCGTATATCGTGCCCAATGATCGCTCGGGATCAACGGAGGGTGTGGCTGCGCAAGAAGCCTTGATCAGCATGGTGCGCGAACATTTGCGCAACACCCTGCCTGGGCACATGATACCCACAGCGTTCGTGCTGCTTGCGGAACTGCCGCTCACGGCGAACGGGAAAGTGGACAAGCGTGCGTTACCCTTGCCCGAACTGCGGTCTCAAACACTGGCGGTGAAGCACGTGGCCCCGCGCAACCCGAAGGAGGAATTCCTGGCATCGCTCTGGTCAGAGCTCTTGGCCACACCGAACATCGGCATTCACGACAATTTCTTCGACCTCGGTGGCCACTCGCTCATTGGCATCCAACTGTTGGCGCGGGTGAATGAGCATTTCAGAAAGAGCCTGTCGTTGAACACCTTGTTCCAAGCACCGACCATCGCGGAATACGCGATACTGCTGGAAAGTGACACCAACGTCAGTAGCCTGAAAAACCTCGCCCTCCTGCAACCCGAAGGCGACCGCATCCCGTTCTTCTGCGTGCATGGCGACGAGGTCAACCATCACTTCACTCGCTACCTCGGCAAGGACCAGCCGTACTATGCGTTCTTCCATCAAGGAGAAGATGGAGCCGCGTTTGAGCACCGTACGGTGGAGGAGATCGCAGCACACTACGTAAAGGAGTTGTTGTCCGTTCGTCCGAACGGTCCATATCTCCTCGGCGGATATTCCTTCGGAGGCATCGTCGCGTACGAAATGGCACGCAAGCTCAGTGCATCCGGTCATGAGGTGCCGCTGTTGGCAATGTTCGACATGCACGCACCGGAACAGTTCATTGAGTCCATGATCAAGGAGCAGAAGTTCCATGAGCCGCTGAAACGCACAGTGATGCGCTGGCTGACGGACCGCGAGCTGCGCAAGGGCAATATCCGATCCCACAAACTGCGCCACTTTCACATCATCGATAATTACCACAAGGCCATCGTAGCCTATCGGCCCGGGCCTTACAACGGTCCTGTCACCGTGTACAAGGCCGACAAGTCCGAAGGGACCGATGACATGGGCTGGGCCCAGCTGGTTACCGGCCCCTTGGAATCGATCGTTCTGCCCGGCGACCACTATAGCCTGATCAAGGACCCTCAGGTAGTCCGCTTGGTCAAGGAGTTGTCGGCAAGTATCGACCGGGCCGTGAGCAAGCATGCCGTGGAGGCTGTCTGAACATGAACGCCGGTCGATCATTGATCGTGCATTGTATCGGGCCGGACCCGGTCCGACCCGGACCCACACTGACCGGTTCCTTGTCGATAGCTGAACCACAGGCTTGGTTCGCCACTTTATCTTCCATCAGGGGCCGCTTGGACCGGTACCGTGCGTTGCTCGATCCAGAGGAGCTTGCACGAGCAGGCCGGTTCCGCCTTGCCACGGACCGGGAACGATACATCCTGGGACACGGCTTGTTGCGCGTGCTCCTCGGGCATCAGATCAGTTGCTCCCCGGGGGAACTGGTACTTGGTCGTGGCGAATTCGGGAAGCCCTTCATCGAGGGCCATCCGGTCCATTTCAACCTGAGCGATACAAAGGATGCCGTGCTGGTTGCCATTTCCCCATACCCGATCGGTGCCGATGTGGAGACGATGAACCGGAACACGGACCATGAGCGCGTGGCCGGGCACTACTTCACGCCGCAGGAAGTGGAAAGCATCTCGGAAGCTGCGGACGGCAAGCGCCGTTTCCTGGAGCTGTGGACGCGCAAGGAGGCTGTATTGAAAGCCTGCGGCGTGGGCCTGATGGACGACCTGCACAGCTTGAACGTGGGAGGGACATTCAACAAGATGATGATCTCACACCCGGATTTCGTTCGGCTGGCCGGCATGGAATACCATGTGCGGACGGCATCCGTGGGGCCGGACCATCTGGTGAGCTTGGCTGCGGAAGTGCCATTCGATGTCCAGTGGATCGAAGCATAGTGTGCCAACCGAAGTGTGCATCCAACGTGGGTTCGATGGATCGAACACAGGGTTGACGGCTTGGTGCCAGCGTCATCACTCCTCACCTTCCCCGAAAAACCGCGGGTGAAAGTTCAGCAGGTAGAGCTTTTCACTGGCGCGCGTAACAGCGGTGTAGAGCCAGCGCACGTATTCCCGATCGATCATTTCCTCGGTGACGTATCCTTGGTCCACGAAGACACTTTTCCATTGGCCGCCTTGTGCCTTGTGGCAGGTGACGGCGTAGGCGTACTTCACTTGCAACGCGTTGGCGTAGGGGTCCTGCTTGAAGAGCCGGAAGCGTTCGCCCTTGGTCCTGGCAATGATACCGGCGAGCACGTCCTGTGATAGCTGGCGCATGCGAGCGCCGGGCAGTGCCGGGCCTTCGCTGGCCAAACCGTCCAAGATCACCTTCACTTCCAGTTCACGGTCCTCGCGACCGTCCCACCAGCCAATGGTGAGGTCCGCGAAGCGAAGTCCGTAACGCTCCTCCGTGCCATGCACACGCTGCACGGTGACCTGTTCCCCATTGGCGATGAGGCCGAAAGAACCCGGTCCGGCACCCGTTTCCCGCGCCGCCCAGAAGTAGTTGTTCTTCACCACCATCAGGCGGTCGTTGGCTTCCAGCTCCTCCTCGAAGCCATGGATGCGTGCACGTACCTGCTGGCTGTACTGGTACGCGCGCTTATTGCTCCGGCAGATCAGGCACACCTCCTCATCGCCGTGGCGGGCATAGGCTTCCTCCAGGGCATCCTGCAGGTCATAGCCTTCCACGCGCACCACATCGGGGAAGCCGGTGATGAACTGCGGGATGATCTTCTCCCCCGTCGGCACTGGGACTTCCCCAATGCCAGCCTGCTCCGCTACCGGCATGGAAGCGAGCGTGCCGCGCAATGCCGTTGCGTTCACCAGGATCCCGGAGGCTTCAGCTTGACGCACCACGTCGGTGAGCTCGATGCTTCCGGCCAGCAGTCCTTGCTCGGCCAGGTCCTTCACCTCCAATGCCGGGCTGTGGTCACTGCCCACGGGCGGAAGCTGCGCGGGGTCGCCGATCAGGAGCAGTTTGTTCCCGGCGGAAGAGAAGACGTACTGGAAGAGGTCCGCAAGCAAGTCGCGATCGAAAGCGCCTCCGCCGCCCTTGCCGATCATGCTGGCCTCGTCCACCACGAAGAGTGCATGTTGTTCCTTGTTCGCTGCCACGGACATGCCACCATAGCCACCATCCTCGTCACTGGCCGTGCGATAGATCCGCCGATGGATGGTGCTGGCGGAAGCTCCTGCATAGGCGCTCAACACCTTTGCCGCCCGGCCGGTAGGGGCCAGCAGAACCACGGGTTTGTGTGCTTCCGCGAGCACCTTCACCAAGGCGCCCACCAAGGTGGTCTTGCCGGTGCCCGCATACCCTTTCAGCACCAGGGTGGCATGTTGCTTCTCCGTGGCCAACAGGCGCGACAAGGCATCGATGGCCTTGTGCTGGCCCTCGGTGGGCACGTGCTCCAAGCGGGTGAGCAGCCGTTCGGTGAAGGAGGCCATGGGCGGTGAAGTTCGGGATAGCGATGGGAATGCGGGGGCTATAGGCGACCCGAGGTCTCCGGCGCAATCGGGAATAACCGGGCACGGGCCGCGCGGTGGGTATTCCCCATATCCGTAGTTCCTTTGCAATCCTGCGGCCTTGATGCCGAACGAGAACATGAGCGTGGAGATCTTCCGTCCGAACTATGATCCCGCCAAGGAGCATGCCTGGCACCTGAGCTGCTGGCTGGCGCCGGGACTGCAAGCCTGGTGCGTGCATGAACGCAGCACGGGCCGCCTGATGGCCTTGGCATCCGCCACCGGCGACACGCTTCCGCTGGAAGGCCGGATCCCTTTCAAGCCCGCCAGTGTCTCCTTTACCGCCATGCCGGAGATCAGCACGCTGGTGCCGGAAAGTGCCCTGGTGCCCGGTACGGAAATGAGGCATTTGAAAATGGTGCATGGCACGGTGCCGACGGGCCTTCTCCGCGATGAACCGATCGCTACGCTGGGCGCCCGCTGCATCTATCTGCACGATGAACAGGCGGAGCGCTCCCTGATGGGCCGCTACCCCAATGCGCGCTCCCTGCCCTTGCAAGGCACCTTGGTGAGCCATGGACTGAGCCGCTCCTCCACCGGTGCAGTAGTCGTCCTGCACCGATCGGCCACCCGCTTGGACCTGGTGGTGGCGGACCACGGAAAGTTGCTCTTGAGCAATACCTTCCATGCCACGGTGGCCGAGGATGTGCTCTACTATACCCTCTTCGCCGTGGAGCAGTGCGGGCTTGCACCGGATACAGTGAGCGTGCGTGCCGGTGGAACCCATTTGACCGCAGGCGAGGAACACCTCCTCTCGCGCTACTTTGTGAACGGCCCGATCCCCAGCACGGGCCCGGACGAACCGGCGCTTGCGGACCTGCGGGTGCCGAACGCACACCATTGGACAGGCTTGATCGAACAGTTCCCATGCGCATCGTAGCAGGCCGCTTCAAGGGAAAGCGGATCACACCGCCCAAAGGCATCACTGCGCGGCCGACCACGGATTTCGCGAAGGAGGCCCTCTTCAACATTCTCCAACATTCCATTGCACTGGAAGGCATCCGTGTGCTGGACCTGTTTGCCGGCTCCGGCGGTATCTCGTTGGAATTCCTGAGCCGTGGCGCGGAAGAGGTGATCAGCGTGGAGCAGGATACAGCTCTCTACGGCCACCTGCAGCGCACGGCTCGCGAACTGGGCACCCCGAACTGGCACGCCGTGAAGGCGGACGTGTTTTCCTACATCAAGTCGGACCGGAGCACCTACGATGTGATCTTCGCAGACCCGCCCTTCGACATGGAAGGAACGGAGAGCCTGCCCGCACTGATCCGCGAGAGCGGCCTTCTGGCCCCGGATGGCCTGTTGCTGGTGGAACACTACCGGCGCTTGGACCTGAGCAACGACGTTTGGTTCGATGTTTGTCGCAAGTACAGCAACATCAACTTCAGCTTCTTCACCCCTAGATCCGAACTGCCATGAGCACCGCGCAAGGAGCCTCCACCGACCGGAGGATCGCCGTATTCCCCGGTTCCTTCGATCCGATAACGGTGGGCCACGTAAGCATCGTGATGCGGTCCTTGCCCCTGTTCGACCGGGTGGTGGTGGCCATGGGCGAGAACACCACCAAACGGTACATGTTCCCACTGGAGCAACGGCTGGAATGGTTGCGGAAGACCTTCAGCAACAACCCGAAGGTGGAAACCCTCTCGTACCAAGGCCTCACCGCCGATCTATGCGCGGAACTCGGCGCGCAATACATCGTGCGCGGCCTGCGCAACAGCACCGACCATGGGAATGAGCGCAGCATCGCCCTGATGAACCATGCGCTGCGCGGCGTGGAAACCATCTTCCTGCCCGCACTGCCTGAGCATGCGCACATCAGCAGCACCATCGTTCGGGAGCTGATGGCCAATAAGGCCGACGTCTCCGCGTTCGTTCCTGCGGCGGTCCGCGTTCCATGAGGTACTTTCTGCTTGTTGCCCTCTTTCCATTCAGCATGCTGCTGAACGCTGCGACCGTGCAGGTGCACATGGAGGCTCCCTCCTACCCCGGTCAACGCGTTACGCTGTACCGCTATATGGATCCCTTCACCCGCCGGTTGGAACCGATCGCGAACGGCTATGCGGACACCAAAGGCCATGTACTGCTGACCGCCGAGGTGGAAGGCACGCAGAAAGCCTTGTTGCTGATCGGCACGGTAGGCGCGGACCTGTGGCTGCGCGCGGGATCGTACCATGTGCAAATGCCACCGCCGAAGCCGGACCAGGTCCGCACCATCAGCGGGACCGCACGGGTGGACCTCACCTTCATCGACCTTGATCCCTTGGACGTGAACGCGCTGATCAGCGATCTCAACGGACGCCTGGACGCGTTCCTCGCGGAAAACCTGGCCACGGACCAGGATGCCGGCATGGAGGCCGTGGCCAAGGCACGCAGCGGTGCCGACACCATGGTGCCCGACACCTCGCGCACACGGCCTGAGCTTTTCCTCTCGCCAACCTGGAACGAAAGCCGCGTGGACAGCTTCGCGCTGAAGCTCCGGAAATTCTATGCCTCGGTGAATGATCCGTGGTTCCAGCAGAATGTGGAGTACGGCATCGCCGGGCTCCGGCTGGGACCCCGCACCAAGGACCGCGACCTCTTCAATCGCTACCTGAAGGACCGGCCCGTACTGTACGATGTGCCGGAATACACGCGATTCTTCTCGGCCTTCTTTACCGATCACATCCTGCGATTCCCCTTCCGCAGCGATACCGACGCACTGCTGAACGAGGTACGCGCTGGGCGCACCGACAGCCTCAAAGCCCTGCTTGCCCAGAACGACTTCCTGAAGGACGACCGGCTGAACGAACTGGTGCTGATCACCGGCCTTTACGCGCAACACGGCAACACCCTGTTCGACCCGGCGGGGATCCAGAAGGTGCTGCGCGATGTCCAGGAACGATCCCGCTATCCCGAGCACCGCTCCATCGCGGCGAACATGCTGTGGGACCTCACCGCAATGGCGGCCGGCACCCTACTGCCCTCCGTGAACGTGATCGACACTGCAGGGCAAACCCTCGGGTTGGACAGTCTACTGGAGGGCAACGTGTGCTTGATGGTGACCGCTATCGGGAACCCGTACAGCGATCAGGAGCTGGAGGCCTTGGGCAAGCTGCAGGAGGAATACGGCCCGTACATCCGTTTCGTGAACATCGCCGTGGACCGGTCGCCTGAGGCACTGGGCACGTGGCTGCGGGCGAACCCACGTCACGGAGGGACCTGGACCACGCCCGCGGACCAGCGCATGCTGCTGGACCGGCTGCGCATCCGCAGTGTGCCTGTGCTGTACCTGCTGAACGGACGCCAGCTCACCGCCTCGCCGGGGCCACGGCCCAGCCAAGGGTTGGCTGCGGCACTGCACCGCCTGAAAGTGGCAAAGGACGAGGAGCAGCGGCTTAAGCCCGATCGCGGCCGGACACCTCCCAAGCATTGAGCACCCGCAGCAGCGAGGGATAGATGTCCCGCCTCAATTCCGCAAGGTCCGCAGCATCCACCCAGCGCACCGCATCGATGTCCTCCTCGGTCTGCGGGGTCAATGGTTCCGCCGCGTCACCGGTCATCAGGAACCAATCGGTGCGCTTGAGGTGCTGTGTTCCATTCCGCGTGTAGGTGTGCCAGGTTTCGCAGAGCGGCCGCACCAAGCGCAGGTCTTTCAGGCCGCATTCCTCCCGCACTTCACGCAGGGCCGCTGCATCCACGCGCTCCCCCGGCTCCACTTTGCCCTTTGGGAGATCCCAGCGGCCCATGCGATGGATCGCCAAAAGGCGTCCATCCCCGTCCGAAACGGCACCACCGGCGGCCTGTACAAAACGATAGTCCCGCCGGAACCAGTCCCAGAGCGTTTCCACATCGGCACCGAACGCATGGATGCCGCGGAACCCGTCCTCGCGGACCAATGCCTCCCTGGCACGCACCATTTCGGCCGGTCCATCCACGCGAATGGCCAGCCAATTACCGGGCAGATCATTGAATTCCGGCCGTTCACCGATGATGAACGGCTTCCCGTCGATATGGACTTCGTAGTTTCGCACCATGGATTCCCGCCTCGATCCGGCGCTGAAGATCGCCGAATTCCTGTTACGCATCAAGGCTGTGAGGCTTGATCCGAAAAAACCGTTCACTTGGGCCAGTGGATGGACGAGCCCGATCTACTGCGATAACCGCAAGACCTTGAGCCATCCGGTGATGCGCACGTACATCCGCCAGCAGTTCGTGGAGGCCATCAACAATGAGTTCGGCAAGCCGGACATGATCGCGGGCGTGGCCACCGGCGGCATTGCCCACGGTGCCTTGGTGGCGCAGGAGATGGGGCTTCCGTTCATCTACGTGCGCAGTTCGGCCAAGGAGCACGGCATGAAGAACATGGTGGAGGGCGACCTTTCCCAAGGCGGAAGTGTGGTGGTGGTGGAAGACCTGGTGAGCACTGGCAAGAGCAGCCTTCAGGCCGTGGCCCACCTCCGCGAGGCCGGTTGTGAGGTGAAGGGCATGGTCAGCATCTTCACCTACGGGCTGAAGGAATCTTCCGAGGCCTTCGCCAAGGCCAAGCTGCGCCTTTACGCACTGACGGACTACAACATTCTACTGACCCAGGCCATCGCCGACCGCTACATCTCCGAAAAGGACCTCGCCTCCTTGAGAAGCTGGCGCGAAGACCCGGCCAAGTGGCCAGGCACCGCAGCCGCCGCCGCCAATGGCACGAAAGCCCCGAAGGCCACGCCGGAAAAGCCGAACAAGTGAGCATGACATCCATCCAAAGCAAACAGGTCGATATCCCTCGGCCCGCGAGTGAGCTGTATTCCTTCCTTCAGGACATGCACAATTTCCAGCAGCTCTTGCCACAGGACCGCATCAGCGATTGGAAAAGCGACGGCAAGTCCTGTTCCTTCAAGGTGCAGGGTGCGGCCACCATCGGCCTGGAACTGGACGGCGGAACGCCCAATAGCCTCGTGCGCATGAAGAGCACCGACCGCTCCCCGTTCGCGTTCACGCTGAACGTTCACCTGGACGAGAAGGAAGGCGCTACCACCGCCTATCAGCTCTTCGAAGCGGACCTCAACCCGTTCATCAAAATGATGGTGGAGAAGCCGCTGAAGAACTTGTTCGACCACATTGCCGATAAGATGGTGGCGTTGCACACGTGATCGCAGGGTCGGCCTCGTGTCGCAGATACGTCTTGGCATGACCCACTCTTGGCCGCAAGGTCCGCTTCGTGTCGCGGATATCTTTTGGCGTGACCTTGCGGTAACACCAAGAGCCAAGCAAATGCCAATTCAAGCAATTTCACGAGTGAAGTGAAGCATTGTGACCCGAACTTCGTCCTCGGAAAGTAGAACGACTGATCTGTTGGCACCTCCTCATCCGCGGAGGTGCTTCTTGGGAAATCGAACATGGCATCACGGCGAGGACGGCCCATCTTTGACGATGAAGGCGCAAAACCGGCGAAGCTCAGCAAGGAGGCGCTGGCGAAGACCGCACGGTTGTTCCGTTACCTCAAACCGCACTTGGGGGCATTCGTGGCCGGGCTGTTCTGCCTGTTGATCACCAGCCTGCTCAGTCTGGCCTTTCCACTGCTGCTGGGGAAGCTGGTGAATGCCACCACGTCTGACAGCTTTTGGTCAGCCTCGCTCACTGACCTCACCAACATCGATTCCATCGCCAAGCTGCTGATGCTGGTCTTTGCGCTGCAAGCCGCTTTCGGTTTTTTGCGCATCTATCTTTTCGGTCTCGTCTCGGAGAACGCCTTGGCCGATCTCCGTCAGGACACCTACGCACATCTGGTCCGCATGCCGATGCTCTTCTTCGCGCAGCGCCGTGTGGGCGAGCTCAACAGCCGCATCAGCGCTGACGTGGCCCTTCTGCAGGTGGGCATGACCACCTCGCTTGCGGAGCTGCTCCGGCAATTGGTCACCATTGGCCTCGGTATCACCTTGCTCACATTCGTCAGTGTGCAGCTCACGCTCACCATGCTGGCCACGCTTCCGGTGGTGGCCCTGATCGCCGTGTTCTTCGGCAGCTACATCCGCAAGCTGAGCAAGCAGGTGCAGGACCGCATTGCGGACACCAATGTGATCGTGGACGAGACGCTGCAGGGCATCCAGAACGTGAAGGCGTTCAGCAATGAAGGCTTCGAGGTAGCACGGTACCGCTCCAGTGTGCTGAAGGCCCGCGACCTGGCGATGAAGGGCGTGAAATGGCGCGGGAGCTTCGTCTCCTTCATCATCTTCTGCATGTTCGGCGTGGTGGTCTTCATCATCTGGCGTGCCGTACACCTGCGTGCGGACGGGCTTTTGGACATGGGCGACATCACCGCCTTCCTCGGTCTATCCATCATGATCGGCGCTTCCATCGCCAGTGTCCCGGACCTGATCACCACCATGCTCAAGGCCGTGGGCGCCACCGAACGGTTGATGGACATCCAGGATGGCAAGACCGAGGACATCGACCTGAAACCCCGGAAGGAGCAATTGAAGCTGGAAGGGGACATCGCCTTCGAGCATGTCTCCTTCCACTACGCCACTCGCCCGGACCATGCCGTGCTGCGTGACGTGCATTTCCACGCCAAGCCCGGTGAGCGGGTGGCGCTCGTAGGTCCCAGCGGTGCCGGCAAGAGCACCATCGCCTCCTTGATCCTGCGCTTTTACGATCCCGTAGGAGGGCGCATCACCATCGATGGAAAAGATGCCCGCGACTACGATCTCGGTGCATTGCGCGACCGCATGAGCATCGTGCCGCAGGAAGTACTGCTCTTCGGCGGAACGATCCTGGAGAACATCGCGTACGGGAAGCCGGGAGCGTCCCGCGAGGCTATCGAGGCAGCCGCACGCAAGGCCAACGCGCACGAGTTCATCACATCGTTTCCCGAGGGCTATGCCACCATCGTGGGTGAACGCGGTATTCAGCTCAGCGGTGGCCAACGACAACGCATCGCCATTGCACGTGCCGTGCTGAAGGACCCGGCTATCCTCATCCTCGACGAGGCCACCAGCGCACTCGATACCGCCAGCGAACGTATAGTGCAAGATGCCTTGGACAAGCTGATGGAAGGCCGCACCAGCATCGTGATCGCACACCGCCTCAGCACCGTGCGTAACGCGGACCGGATCCTGGTACTGGACCACGGCATGGTGACCGCCAGTGGCACGCATGATGAACTGATCGCGGATACGGGCGGCTTGTACTATTCATTGAGCAGGATGCAGTTGAGCGAAACGTAGTCGCAGTGCATCAGGGTCCCGAGGTATCCTTCGCCAAGCTACGGCTACTGAAAGCGGAGACCCTGATGGAGCAGATCAGCTACAACCCCACCTCCACCACCTTCTTTGTCGCGAAGAACTCCTCGCTGAAGAGCCTACCCTTTGATATCAACTACTGACAGCCGATCGGCATCCACCTCGACCAGGAACTTCTCGCGCTCATTCAACCGTTCGATCTCCGCCAGGTGGTCGAGGACCATCTGTATGAGAATCACCGTCGGGATATTCCGAGGTTCACTTTGATGAGTTTTCGAGGAATACCCTTTACAATATGGCTGTCGCGGAAATCGGAATCCTTGCTGATCAATATGCGATCCTCAATATCTGCTATTCGTGCAACTTCTTGATCTGTCGTATGCCATCGATCGGGAAGGCTATTCACATGCACACTATCGCAACCCGCTTCACAGAGGCGTTTGGTAAGCTGGATCGAAATGTGAACGTCGCAGAGGAACCGCATCAGGCCACATTCCGCATCGGATACCCTGAAACGGTAAGCTTGGCGTAATTGAGGCAGGCCAGAATATCCTCCTTTTCCAGCTCCGGATGTTCCGCAATTATTTCCGAAGGTCCCATTCCGGACCCAAGCATGTCCAAGACCACTTCAACAGGCCAACGCATCCCGCGTACACAGGGCTTGCCATGGCAGATTCCTGGATCGATCGTGATCCGTTCAAGAAGTGGGCGTTCCATTTGAACGCAAGTTAAGCCTTTCCCACCCGATCCTCACAACCCCACCTCCACCACCTTCTTCGTAGCGAAGAACTCCTCGCTGAAGACATCGCGCAGTTCGGTGACACGGATGGAATAGCGCAGCGGGCGCAGTTCATCGGCCAGCTCTCCGCCCTTCAGATAGAGCAGTCCGGAACGCATCGGTTCCCGGTGCTTACCCAGGACCTGCCTCGTATTCGGCACCAGATGCTTGGTGGCCTTGATGAACTCGGGCAGCGCGGCAACGGCGCGGCTAACGATGAAGTCGTACTTCGCCCTGTGGTCCTCGCTGCGCACTTTTTCGGCAGTGGCGTTCTTCAGGCCCAGTGCTTCGATCACGCCTTGCACGGCGGCGATCTTCTTGCCGATGCCGTCGATGCAATGAAAGTGGCTTTCGGGATACAGGATCGCGAGCGGGATCCCAGGAAATCCGCCGCCCGTTCCCACATCAACGATGCGCGCCCCCGGAGCGAACGCATGTACCTTGCCGATGCCGAGCGAATGCAGGATGTGCCGCTCATAGAGGTGCTCGAAGTCCTTGCGGGAGATGAGGTTGACGCGCTCGTTCCACTGGGCGTAGATGTCGCCGAGCGCGGAAAAGGGACGGAGTTGCTGGTCTGAAAGGGCCGGGAAGTACCGGGATATCAGTTGGACACCTTCCATTTGATCAGGCGATCAGATGATCCTTGACCGCGACGCCTTGCCCGTGCCTTCGGCAGGTAGGCGCGATGGACCGGTCCGACGTCTTCGACGAACTCATTGTCTGATCATCTGATTTTCTGATCGTCCGATCTTCCGGTCCTAGATCGTGTCCTTCCGCGTATCCAAGAGGTTTTCCAGGAATTCGCGAGCGCGGAAGAGCTGGGCCTTCACCGTCCCGAGCGGGAGATCGAGCTCATTGGCGATCTCCTCGTAGCTGTACTCCTTGTAATAGCGCAACTCCACGAGGGTCTTGTAGCGCGGCTTCAGTTTGGCCACCACCTCGCGCATCACGTCGCTCTTCTGGTCCTTGATCACCACTTCGGAGGGATCGAGGCCATGCCCCTTCAGTTCGATGTGCATCTCATCCCCATCCTGTGTACCGATGGGATTGTCGATGCTGAGCATCTTCTTTTTCTTCTGCTTGCGGATCCAGTCGATGCAATTGTTCGAGGCGATCTTGAACAACCATGTGCTGAACGCATAGTTCGGCGTGTACTGGTGCAGGCGATGAAAGGCCTTTCCGAAGGCCTCGATGGTCAGGTCATCGGCATCGTCCTTGTTGTTGATCATCTTCAACAGCATGAAGTAGATCGAATCGCGATACCGCGACATCAGTTCGGCGTATGCCTTCTGGTCCTTTTTGTCCACGGCGCGCCGCACGAGGTCAAGGTCGTACAGGGCCTTCTCGGACAGGTTCGGGCTTACTTCCATCGTTGGGGCTTGATGATGAGCGTGCTGAGATAAATGCAGGGGTCCAAAAGTAGGAACAGCCATTCCAGCGGCAGGGTTAGCCAAATAATGGCGCCTGCACCGAGCCTGCGCATGGCCAGCATGCAAATGGGCATGAAAATGAAGAGTTCGATGCACAGGCCGATCATCGCCGTGCGCGGATGGCCGGTGAACAGCAGGAAGAAGATGGTGGCCCACAGCACCAAGCGGGCCGTTGGCAGCAATGTGAGCAAAAGCTGGTGGCCGAAGCGGTAGAACTGCGCCGTGGTATAGTGCCTCCGCTTCCGGCGGAACCAAGTGGCGAGGTCGGGCGTGGCGCGCGTGGTCATGTATGAGCCCTTGTCGGCGATGGCCGTGGTATTCTTGGCGCGGGCCACTTCATTGATGAAGAGGTCATCGTCCCCGCTCATCAATTGGCGGTGCCTCCGGTGGCCCTTCGCCTCGAAGAAGATGTCGCGCGTAAAGGCCATGTTGCGGCCCACGCCCATGTAGGGGAACCCGGCCTGCGCGAAGCTGATGTACTGCACGGCCTTGGTGAAACCATCGTAACGTTCGAGCAGGCTGGTGAGTCCCTCCTGCCGTTCGTAAGGACTGTGCGCGATCACGATCTGTTCACCGTCCTTGAAACCGGCGGCCATCAGGCTGATCCAATCGCGGCCGGTGGGCAGGCAATCGGCATCGGTAACGAGCACATGCGGATGCTTCGCGCTGCGCACCCCCACGCCGAGCGCGATCTTTTTGCCGTAGCTGAATTTCTCGTCCGCTTGGATGTTCACGGGCTTCAGGTTCGGGTATTGGGGCCTCATCCACTGCAGGATGTCCCAGGTATCATCGTCGCTGCGATCGTTCACCACCACCAGCTCGAACTCCCGGTGGTCCTGGTCCATCAGCAGGGGAATGAGGTGTTGAAGGGCCGCGCTCTCGTTCCGGCCGCATACCACCACCGAAACAGGCCGGTCACGGTCCGGCTCCACTTCCTGCCGACGGAAGGCGAGCCGGCTGAAGATGGCCAGATGGAAGAACGCCAGCACGAGGAGTGCGGCGGCCATGAGGTACAGGACGAAGGTGGCGATCAAATCAGGGCACGCGAATAACGTGTCGATGGTACGGGTGCGAAGCTATCCGGACGGCTTCGGCCATTGGTTGGTGTGCCGGAGCAGTTATGAACATCGGCGGGGTGGATGGGGTCAGGCTGTGATCAGCTTACCCACAGAGCCGACCGAACAGGCCCAAGCAAGGCACTCGTCATGATGCCCATGAACAGGACCACTATTGAGCCCACTCTGAAAAGCCCCTTTCCGCCAATCTCATCGTTATTCCGAAAAATTCAGTCCTCATTATCAGCGAGATAACTGTGGGTGAATTTTCCGAAATGCCTCGATCTTGACGAAGATCGACTATTCGGAGCGGACTCACTATTCAATAGTTCGATCCGCCGCCAAGGTCGGACCGGCCACATAACGGCGGGTCCAGATGAGGATCAACGGAACGACCACCACCATGGGCGCGAACCAAATCATCATTCCCAGGGGGGAAGATGAGAGATTCACTACGAGGAAGGCCGTTACCGTGGCGATGTAGCTGCCGAGCATGTGACCGATGTGGCGCTGCAACCACAGTAGTTTCGGGACGGGCATATGCCGCAATGTGTACACATACGTGCGCACGTCCCCGAACACGAGCCAAGCGGAAATGCCTCCGAAGACCATCAGCACGAGATGCCCGCTGAGCACCATGGCCACTGCATTGGCCGCGCCCAGCAGGGTGATCAGCAGGTCCCAGGCGCCCGTGTGCCGCAAACGGTGCTTTACCGCGCGATAGCCGCTCAAGCCCAGATACAGCGTAAAGACCCCGACCATGAACAGGAAGGGGCTGGGATGGATCACCGACATCACGAAGGAGGTGGCCGCTACCGCCATCAGCGCAATGAAGTAGACGAGGCCTGTTCGCCTGTGGACCTTCCCGCCTTTGCGGAGGACCAAAATCGCCGTTCCCGTGAGCAAAGCGGTGAAGCCGGAGATGATGTGGACAACGAGCGAAAGGGTGTGCAGGGTTTCCATGGCGTTGGGTGCTTGGGCCCAAGATGGATGCGTCCCGAACGCCCCACAAGTGAAATGGGAGTCACGGGAACCCTAGTGAGGAACGGAAAGCCCAAGGGCTGAACGGGAAGTGCTCAGGGACGTACGGCAAGCAGCCCGGCGAGGCTTTCGTTGAGCTTTCGGGACACGGGCACGGTGTCCGCACCACGGTCCAAGTGCAAATGATAGCCTTGGGCATTACCGCTCACGGTCGCCACCCGGTCCAAGTTCACCAAGTGGCTTTTGTGGCAACGCAACAAGCGGGGATGACCGGTCAACGCCTCCTCCGCTCGCTTCAAACTGCCCCGCAGCACTTGGCGCGTAACATCGTCGCCTTTGGAATGATGCACTTCCAGGTAGTTGCCAGCCGAGCGGATGAAGAGCAGGTCCCTCCTCGAAAGGGCCATGTCCTCGCGCCCATTTTCCGAGGGAATGATGATCGTGACCACGTCCTCGGAAGGGACGGCCGCCTCCCCTACTTGCCCCTCTACGGATGCGGCTGCCTTGGGCATCGCTGCGTTCACCTCGGCCGAGCCTTGCCGGTAGCGGCGGGAAAGCCGGGCCTCGGTCCAGAGTATCACTACCGTCACCGGAAAGAGTCCGATCAGCAGCGTATAGGCCTCGAACCACAGGAGCATTTCCAAGGAGAACCGGGCAAAGCCGATCGCAACACTATAGAGCAGGTTGGCCAGGCCTATCAACGCCACGTTCACCAGGGTCCAGGCCATCTCACGCCCCACGGTCCAATCCGGTTCGGAGAAGAACTTGGGCAGGAAGCGGGCCAGGATGCTGTTCAGAAGAAGCATCACCGCCGTGCAGGTGGCACCGTAACCCAACGCCACTTTCCAAATCGGACCTTGGAACATGGAAAGGCCGAACGGTTTGAACACCAGCAGGAACAGGAAAATGAAAAGGCCGAAAACCAGTGCGTTCCGCCGCGATGCCGGGCCGATATTGGCCATTCGATAGGGGCGTGAAAGCAAGTTGCGCATGAATGGTCGTCGGTTCTGCGAACTTACGCTCCTTATCCCACCGAGTTCCCGTGAAAAGCACAGAAAGGCATCCACATCCCCGCGTTCCCCATCTTCGCGCCCCGAATGGAATTCAAGCTACTGAACACCGACCCGAGGAGCAAGGCCCGCGCAGGCGAGCTCCACACCGCCCATGGCGTTGTGCCCACCCCGATCTTCATGCCCGTTGGCACGCTTGGCGGCGTGAAGGCCGTACACATGCGCGAGCTGCGCGATGATGTGAAGGCCTCCATCATGCTCAGCAACACCTACCATCTGTATTTGCGGCCCGGCATGGAGGTGATCGAGCACGCGGGCGGGCTGCACAAGTTCAATGGCTGGGACGGGCCGATCCTTACCGACAGCGGTGGCTTCCAAGTGCATTCGTTAAGCGACATCCGGAAGATCACCGAGGAAGGCGTGAAATTCAGCAGCCATATCGACGGCAGCAAGCACCTGTTCACGCCGGAGAACGTGATGGACATCCAGCGCACCATCGGCGCCGACATCATGATGGCCTTTGATGAGTGTACCCCTTGGCCTTGCGAGATCAAGTACGCCACGGACAGCATGCACCGCACCCACCGCTGGCTGGACCGCTGCTTCGACCGCTTCAACTCCACGGAGCCGAAGTACGGCCACGAGCAGGCGCTCTTCCCCATTGTGCAAGGCAGCACCTTCCCGGAACTGCGGAAGGCCAGTTCGGATTACATCGCGAGGAAGGGCGGCCATGGCAATGCCATCGGCGGGCTCAGCGTGGGCGAGCCGGAGGAGGAAATGTACGCCATGGCCGAGCTCTGCTGCGACATCCTGCCGAAGGACCGGCCGCGCTACCTCATGGGCGTGGGCACCCCGTGGAACCTGCTGGAGAACATGGCCATCGGCATCGACATGTTCGATTGTGTGATGCCCACCCGCAATGGCCGCAACGGCATGCTCTTTACGCGGGAGGGCGTGGTGCAGATCAAGAACAAGATCTGGGCGGACGACCATTCACCGCTGGACACGAACGGGACCAGCTTCGTGGACAGCGCATACAGCAAGGCCTTCGTGCGGCACCTGTTCGTCACCAACGAGCTGCTGGGCCTGCAGATCGCCAGCTTGCACAACCTGGCCTTCTACGTGGCGTTGATGACGGAAGCACGCGGTAGGATCCTGGACGGGACATTTTCCGAATGGAAGGCACGGATGTTGCCGAAACTCAAGACACGGATCTCGGGGTGAGTCCGGAGTCTTGAGTCCATGAGTCGTGAGTCGTGAACCTTGAGCCGGACTCAGGACTCATGGACTTCGGACTCACGACTGGAAGACCGACATTTGCAACGCATGCTCAAAACCCTCGACCGCTATATCATCCGGCAGTTCCTGGGGACGTTCTTCTTCATCCTGATGCTGATCATGAGCATTGCGGTGGTGTTCGACATCAGCGAGAAGACGGAGGATTTCGCGAAGACCTCGGCCAGCGTGTACGAGATCGCGGTGGACTACTACGTGAACTTCATCATTTATTACAGCAACCTCTTCAGTGGCCTGTTGATCTTCATTGCGGTACTGCTTTTCACGAGCCGCTTGGCAGGGCGCAGTGAGATCATCGCGGCGCTCAGCAGCGGGGTGAGCTTTCCGCGCTTAATGCGCCCCTTCTTCATCGCAGCCACCATCCTCACGGCACTTTCGCTGTACGTGAACGTCTTTCTGCTCCCCCATGCCAACCGCACGCGGCTGGCCTTTGAAAAAGCCCACATTTGGAGCACCTATAAGTTGGAGGAAAGAAACGTACTTCGTGAGATCGCACCCGGTGAGATCATCTATTTCGAAACCGTGGACATGGCCAAGCTCACCGGCTACCGATTCAGCCTGGAAAAATGGGAGGGCGGCCAATTGCGCTCCAAACTGATGAGCGACCGCGCCGTGTACGATACCGTCGCCGGGAGTTGGCAAGTACATGATTATTTGATCCGGGAGATCCCTCCGGACCAAGGGCCGCTGGGAATAGAGCAGGCAGGCAGCGTGATCGGGGAGGATGAAGTGATGCCACCCGAGCGCATCCGCCGGGGTGCACTGTTGGATACGATCATCCCGTTGAAACCGGCCGACCTCGGGCAGCGCTTGGCCATCGCGCAAGCCATGGACCGCACGGAGATCGCGGCATTCATCAAGGCCGAAAAAGCGCGCGGGGGCAGTACCGTGGCCTATTACGAAGTGGAGCAGAAACAACGAACCTCCTACCCTTTCGCCACCTATGTGTTCACGCTGCTGGGCGTGGGCATCGCCAGCCGGAAAGTGCGCGGAGGTACCGGGGTACACATGGTACTCGGCGTATTGCTCACGCTGCTGTACATCTTTACCATGAAGATGACCACCGTGGCTGCGACGAACTCCGCGTTCAACCCCACCCTCGCCGTGTGGATCCCGAACATCATCTTCGGTATCATCGGCGTATGGATCTATTGGAAGGCGCCCAAGTGAGCGTTCACCACGCGAACTTCGCTCCCAGCTCCCGCAGGTCCTGCTCCAACGTGGCCGCGCGTAGCGGCTGGATGCTCGCCAGTCGTTCGTCCCGCTGCACCTGCATGCTCAGCAGGTCCAAGTGCTGATCGATGAACAGCAGTTCCGTCTCGGGATAGGGTCCACGGAGGGCCTCCACGATCTCCACCACCGACCAATCCCGCTCCACCAGGTCATAGGTGCCTGCCAGCTCATTCGGCCCCAAAAGCGAGGCCAGCGTATGCACCACGGCATGCACATGGATGAAGGGCCGCCGCTGTTCGCCGGATCCCCGCACGGTGATCCTTCCCTGGAAGTGTGCTTGGAAGACGAAGCGGTTGATCACCGCATCGAAGCGCATGCAGCGCCCGTGGCCATGCACGTTCGCGGAGCGCAGGATGCACACCTGTTGGTGATCGCCCAAGCGCTCCATGTGGGCTTCGCCGCGCAGCTTGGAATGCCCGTATGCGGAACGTGGTGAAGGCTTCACGTTGGACTGGGCGGAACCCGTGTCCTGCCCGTAGACCGAGGCGCTGCTCAAGTACACTACGCGGGCTTTCGGGGCCACCTCTTCAATGGCATAGACCACCTCCGCCGTACCCCAATGATTCACTTGCTCGAACTGGCTGTGCCCGGCATCCGCGAAGGGCGTGGTCACTTTTGCGGCCAGGTGATAGACCATGTCGCTACCAGCGAGTTCCTGCAACAGGCGCCGCGAATCCAGCACATCGCCCTGCACGAAGCGCACCTTGGTCTTACCGAGTTTCGGGCCCATGAACACCCCGAAATGCCCCCGGTCCAACAGATCGTAGATCACGAGCTCGGACACGCGTTCATCCTTGGCCAATGCGGCGCATAGCTCTGCACCGATGTATCCGGCACCTCCTGTCACCACCACTTTCATTGTTGCTTGGTCTTGTCCGCCCCCAGGTCGGTGTTCAGGCCACATTCCGTTTTCTTCAGGCCGTACCAGCGGCTGGTGCGCTCATCGTAGCCTTCCATGGCCTTGCGGGTGTACGGCATGTCGCCGATGCTCAGGTAGCCCTCGGCGTCCAACGGGTGCGGTGGCAGATCGTGCTCCTTGATGTACGCATGTACCATCCTGGCCGTCCAATCCAGCATGGGGTGGTAGCGCAGGCATCCGTACGCGGCGGGCTCTTCGATGCTCATGGCCTTGCGCGTCGCGCTCTGGTCGGCGCGCACACCGTTGATCCACACATCGTGTTCCGCGAGCACGCGTTCCATGGGCTGCACCTTGTTCAGGTACGAGCAGCGATCGGGGTCCCAGCTGTACATCAGCGCGCCTTCCGCATTCAGTTGCTGGCTCTTGGGCACAAGCGGGCGCAGCCCGATGAAATTCAAGCCCAACAGCTCCTTCAGCGCATCACGAAAGCGCAGGGTCTCCGGAAACAGATACCCCGTGTTCACATAGTACACCGGCACGGTGGGGTCGATGCGCATGAGCATGTGCAGCATGGGTACGCTGTGGCTCTGGAAGCTGGTGCTGGCGAAGAGCTTCTTCCCCTCCTTGCGGAAGGCATGCACGCGATCGCGGAACTGCTCGAAACTGGGCATGGTGCAAAGTAGCGCGACACCGGCCCAGCAGAAACTGATCTTGCGCATAGTTACTCCACGCAGGAGGTTCATTCGCGGTTGCGACCTTTGTTCCATGCTAGCCGATCGCCTATTGAAGGAGGTATTCAGCTTCGACCTCAGGAAGGCCAAACTGCCCACGGGCATCGAGGTACTGGACCCGTTCAACGGCGAGAACGCGGAACATGTGCGGTACATCGTGGAGCTCTTCCACCGGCAGTACTATTCCGACGATCGGCCGCGCATGCTGATGTTGGGGATCAATCCCGGCAGATTGGGCGCGGGCAGCACGGGCATCTGCTTCACCGATACCAAGCGCTGCGAAGCGGACCTCGGAATCCCCGTGGAAGGCATGCGCACCCATGAACCGAGCAGTGATTTCTTCTATCGTGCCGTACGCGCCGCGGGAGGGCCGGAGGCTTTCTACAGCCGCGTATACGTGCAGGCCATCTGCCCGCTCGGCTTCACGCGCACCGGACCCAAGGGCACCCCGCTCAACCTGAACTACTACGACGATGCAGCCCTGCAAAAAGCGATCACACCCGTGGTGGTGCAGTGGTTGAAGGACCTGATCGGCACCGGATTGCGCACCGATGTGATGGCATGCATCGGCACGGGCAAGAACCTCGCCTTCCTGCAAAAGCTCAATGCCGAGCACCATTTCTTCGAGCGGATACTTCCGCTGGAACACCCGCGCTTCGTGATGCAGTACCGCTACAAGCGCTTGGACGAGTTCGTCGCCAAGTACGTGGAGGCGGTTTCGCGATGATGCCTGCCTACACCGGCTTCCGGAAGAGGTAGCGCGTGATGAAGATGCCCGTATTGTCGTTGCTCTGGACACCCGTGGTCACCTTGTACAGTTCCCAGCCATCGGTGGTGTACTGGTTGATGCTGTCCACGATGAGCTTGTCGTTGTTGGCGACGTTCTTGAAGTTGATGCCGGTGATGCTGTAGAAGTTCATCAGGTCCTTTTCCACGTCCTGGCTGGAGTTGTCGCTGATGATGATGCGTGAACGGCCGAGCCCGCCGGGCACCACGCTCTCGATGGTGGAGAACTGGCGATAGGTAAAGGACGTGGTCTGGGGTGCAGGGCTGAAGCTGTAACCGAGGAACAAGGCGCAAGCCAAGCCGGCACCGATCAAGGCGGAACGAAGGTTGGTATTCATGGGGGTCGTTACTTTGGGAGTTTGAAAAGCGAATTTGCACAACGAAACGCAAACGCATGAAACGATACCTGATCCTCCTCCTCGGCAGCCTGCTGTTGGCCATATCCACTTGGGCACAGACCCGGATCATCTTCACGGAAGTACGCGCCCTGGACCGGCAGGACAGCCTCCATGGAAACGATGTGACCATCCAGCTGAACCGCGCGGAAGGCAAGGACAACACTTTGCTCCTCGCAGCTGGGGATGTGAACGTGAAGGTGCGTGCCAAGGTGAAGACACGTAGCTCGCCCCGCAGCAGCCTGAAGGATTCCGCGGTGAACCTCACGCTCGACCTCTTCACCCAAGCGGGGAACCGTAAGGACAAGAAACGGGTGGAGAAGATCTTCTACCTGGACCAGTCCCGCTCCGGCACCGTCACCCAGCGGTTCAACTTCAAGAACGGGCTGGACATGCGGCCCCTCACCCTATCCTTCAAGGTTACCATTGAATGACCTCCCACAAGCGACTATTCGACCTATTGGACCATCAGCTTGCGGAATTCCCGCAGGAGGTCTGCATCGCCACCAAGGAGAACGGCACGTGGCGCTCCTACAGCACGGCCGACCTGGTAGAAACCTCCGAGCGCCTGGCCCTTGGCCTGATGGGCTTGGGCATCAAACCCGGTGACAAAGTGGCCATCGCCAGCGGCAACCGGAGCGAATGGTGCATCGTGGACCAGGCGCTGTTGCGCATGGGTGCCATCAACGTGCCCATCTACCCCACGAGCAGTGCGGATGATTATGCCTACGTGCTTCAACATGCGGGCGTGAAGGTGTTCTTCGCCAGCAACCTGGAGATCCATGCAAAAGCCGAGGCTGCAGCGGCCAGCGTGCCCGGTCTCCAGCACATCTACACCTTCGACCAGCTGGACGGCCTGCCGCACTGGACCATGCTCCTCGGTTCGGACAGCGGCCAGCGCTCCGTCCTGGAGGAGTACAAGGCCGCAGTGCGAAGCGAGGACCTCGCCACCATCATCTACACCAGCGGCACCACCGGAAAACCCAAGGGGGTGATGCTCACCCATGCCAACATCCTCAGCAATGTGGTGGCCAGCAAGGAACGGCTCCCGGTGGACGTCGGCACGCGCTGCATCAGCTTCCTGCCGCTCTGCCACATCTACGAACGGATGCTGATGTACCTCTACCAGCGCACCGGCATGAACGTCCACTTCCAGGAAAGCCTGGACGAGCTGGGCGCACGGATCAAGGAGGTGCGACCGCATGTGTTCACCGCCGTGCCCCGCCTGCTGGAGAAGATCTACGACTCCATCCTGAGCAAGGGCGAGGCGCTTACCGGTATCAAGCGACAGCTCTTCCTGCTCTCCATCAAGCTGGGCGAGGACTACGATGTACACGGCAAGAGCGCATGGTACAAACTGAAGCTTGCCCTGGTGAACAAGCTCGTCTTCAGCAAATGGCGCGAGGCCCTGGGCGGTGAAGTGCTGTGCGTGGCCAGTGGAAGCGCGGCCCTGCACCCCAGGCTGGCCCGCATCTTCAATGCTGCGGGCGTTCCCGTGATGGAAGGATACGGCCTCACGGAATCATCACCGGTGGTGAGCGTGAACGATGCCCGGAACGATGGATTGCGCTTCGGAAGCGTGGGCAAGCCCCTGAGCAATGTGCAGGTATACATCGCCGACGATGGCGAGATCCTGGTGAAAGGGCCCAACGTGATGGTGGGCTACTACAAGGAACCGGACCTGACCGCCGAAGTGCTGGATGCCGAAGGCTGGCTCCATACGGGCGACATCGGCCAGGTGGACGTGGAGGGGTTCCTCTACATCACCGACCGCAAGAAGGAAATGTTCAAGACCAGCGGTGGCAAGTACGTGGCCCCGCAAGTGATCGAGAACAAGCTGCGCGCATCGCGCTTCATCGAACAGGCCATGGTGATCGGTGAGAACCGCAAGTTCCCGGCGGCGCTCATCGTGCCCAGCTTCGCCTTCCTCAAGGACTACTGCGCCCTCAAGGGGATCCCGTACACCAGCAACGAACAGGTGGTGAAGGAGCAGCGCATCATCGATCGGATCAAGCAGGAAGTGGACCGGATGAACCAAGGCATGGGCCATTGGGAGCAGGTGAAGAAGTTCGCGCTGTTGCCCAAGGACTGGAGCATCGAGGGCGGGGAGTTCACCCCGTCCATGAAGCTGCGCCGCAAACCGATACTCGCGCTTTACTCCGATGCGGTGGAACGCATTTACGGAAATGGTTGACGGCCACATTCAGCATATTTTCACGCCCCGATAAGAAGCCCCCTCATGCGCCACCTCGTGATCCTGCTCTCCACCCTCCTGCTGCTGACCACCGCCTGCAAGAAAGAACCCGGCGAGGGAGGAAAGGCCGTGATAAAAGGCACGGTGATGCGCCAGAACGTGAACGCGCTCGGCATTCCACAAGGCGACCCCTACCCCTATCAGGATACACGGGTATACATCATATACGGCGACAATGACTTCCACGATGATGATGTGCGCACCGGTCCCGATGGCAACTACGAGTTCCGCTGGCTCCGCAAGGGAGATTACACCGTGTACACGTTCGGTGAATGTGACTGCCCCGGGAACTCCGTCGAGGTGAGCCGCAAGGTGACCATTGACGGCAAGAAGGACGTGGTGACGGTACCCACTATCATCGTGGACAACTTTTGATCCCCGTCCGGCATATCCTTCTCGCGGTCGCGACCGTTGCCATTTTCGGCCCCGCCGTGGCCCAGAAGTCCGAGGTGCCCAAACCGGTGATGGATGGGCAACTGTGGCTCAGTGCCGGCGCGGACTTCAAGCCATTCCGAAAGAAGAGCGGCGCTGTGAGCCAGCCACGCTTCTTCCGCAACCTCCGCATGAAAGGTGAACTCGATGTGAGGTTGGACGAAAACGCCACCCACGCCAAACAGGTGAACCTCAACGCCGGGGCCAAGTACCCGGTAACCTCCTTCATGAACGTGGGGGCTGAATACCGATATTCCATACGCCCCGAACAGATGAACCGGAACCGCATCGACCTGCAGCTATGGCTCAAATGGAAGAAGGACCGCACCAGCCTCGACTACCGCTTCGAGTACGAGCATGCCTTCATCCCGGTGGAGAACCTGCGCACCGCGTTGCGGAACCGCCTGACGGTGGAATACAACATCCCGAAGTGGAAGCCGGACCCCCACATCAGCGCGGAATCGTTCACCGGCCTGCACTACACCGGCAACCGCCTGGTGGGCATGCGCTACGAACTGGGCACCGAAGTGAACCTGGACAAAAAGAAGGACAGAACATTGGGGCTCGCCGTCCGTTACGATCAGGAGCTGAACATCGCCCGGCCCGAACACGCCTGGATCCTCGTCATCGCCTTTGAGCATTCATTCAGGAAAAAGTGAAGTCCTCCCCCTACATCCGCGTAGCCGCCCTGGGCGCGATATTCATCATCGCCGTCTTCATCGGCTACTTCATCATCCGCCCCTCGGGTGAGCTGCCCATCTATCACCCTTCGCAGTTGGATCCCCGGCTGGTGGCCGAATCCGTCAGGAACGAGAAGGGCGAGCACCGCATTAAACCCTTTCACCTGATCGATCAGGAGGGCGACAGTGTTTTCCTTTCCACCGTTGAGGGCAAGGTGGTGCTGGCGGACTTCTTCTTCACCACCTGCGGCAGCATCTGCCCCAAGATGAGCACCCAACTGGTACGCGTACAGGAAGCCTTCAAGGACGATGACCGCGTGATGCTCCTCTCCCACTCCGTTACGCCCGGTACCGATTCCGTGCCCGTGCTGAAGGCATACGCGGAGGAATACGGCGTGGAGCACGATCGCTGGCGGCTGCTTACCGGCGACCGCAAGCAGATCTACGACCTCGCGCGCACCAGCTACTTCGCCGCATTGGACCAAGGCGACGGCGGCCCGGATGACTTCGTCCACACCGAGAACTTCGTGTTGGTGGACCCCCAAGGCCGCCTCCGCGGATTCTACGACGGTACCAAGGCCAAGGAAGTGGACCAGGCCATGAAGGACATGCGCCAGCTGCTGAAAGAGATGAAGTAGGGAGTCCTTGAGTCTAATGGATTCACGGCTCAGAAGAACGCGCAAAAGGCAGCTCCCCATCCTTCGGCCCATACACCAGCTTCCCCTTCTTCAGCCGTGCCGGTGCCGTATAGGGATGCTCCTGTTCCTTCCCCAAGCCCATGATGTGGTGTACCGTCCAGCCATCCGCTTTCATCCGGTCCGAGATCATCGATCGATGGCAGCGCCACCACAGCGCCTCACTGCACATCATGCAGGTGCGCCGCTCCCCTGCCAAGGTCTTCAGCTCCTTCAAGCCCTCCTCGAAAGCGGGATCGTTCATCATGTAGTCCGCATAACCGCGGAAGGCGGGATGCTCCCAAATGGTGTTCGTTGAATCCTTCGACACCTTTCGCCGTCCGCCCAGCAAGCGAATGTGGAGGTGATCAATGCCCGCCGTTGCCAGTTCTTCGGGAAGCACCTCCTTATTGAACCAAGGCATCTTCCGCGAACCCGGATAGCTCCGCACATCCACCAGCAGCTCGATCTTGAACGCCTTCAGCCACGCCAGGAATTCCTCCAAGGGATGCGTGGAGTGACCGATGGTCCAGAGCTCGAGAGGCATGAGGTAAAGGTGGGAAGTATTGAGTTCATCGTTTGGGTACAGGGTACAGGGTATTGGGTACCGGTTACAATGCGGCACCATGTACGCATGTCCCCGTACTCGGTACTCGGTACCCTGTACCATTCAATACAAAAGTGCATTCCTCCGCGTCTCCGCGCCCCCGGCTGCCGAAGGCATGCTCTGCGTCCCTGCAAACACACTCAACCTACCTTTGCGCCCCGCAAACCGGGCCTTCCCCATGAACTGCCTTTCCGTTGAGCGCATCAGTAAGCGCTATGGCCCTCGCCAACTTTTCAAGGATATCTCCTTCGGCCTGGAGAAGGGCCAGAAGACCGCCATCGTGGCCCGGAACGGCTCCGGCAAGAGCACGCTGCTGAAGTGCATCGCCGGCCTGGAGACCCCGGACGAGGGCATCATCAGCTTCAACAAGGGACTGCGCATCGGATACCTCGACCAGAACGTGGAGATGACCGCCTCCCACAGCCTGGTGGACGAGATGCTGGACCGCGACGACCCCGTGACCAACGCGATACGGAACTATGAGCATTTGGTGGCGCAGCACATCGAAGGCGATGCCCTGCATGATGCCATCGAGAAGATGACGGAATTGGAGGCCTGGGACCACGAGGCCCGCGTAAAGCGCCTCCTCTTCCAGTTCGGCCTGCGCGACCTGGAGCAGCCCGTGAACACCCTCAGCGGCGGCCAGCAGAAACGCCTCGCCATGGCCAAGGTCCTCATCGACATGCCCGATGTGCTGATCATGGACGAGCCCACCAACCACCTCGACCTCCACATGATCGAGCAGTTGGAGGCCGAGCTCTCCGCGCCCAACGTCACCCTGCTGCTGGTGACGCACGACCGCTACTTCCTGGACAACGTTTGCGACGAGATCATCGAGATGGAGTTCGGCGAGTTCACCCGCTTCAAGGGCAACTACAGCTACTACGTGGAGAAGAAGGCCGAACTGGAGGAGGTGCGCAACGCCACCCAGCACCACCTGAAGGGCTTTATGCGCAGCGAGCTGGAATGGGTGCGCAAGATGCCCCGCGCACGCGGCACCAAGAGCAAGAGCCGCCTGCAGGCCTTCGACACGCTGAAGGACCTCGCCAACCGCAACTTCGAGCACGGCCAGGTGAGCATCGACATCCAAAGTTCCCGCCTCGGCGGCAAGGTGATCGAGGCGCGCAACCTCACCAAGAGCTTCGGCGACAAGAAGATCGTGGAGCACTTCAACTACAGCCTCAAGGCCGGCGACCGCATCGGCATCGTGGGGCCGAACGGCATCGGCAAGAGCACCTTCATCGACCTGCTCACCAAAAGGATCGAGCCCGATGCCGGCAAGGTCACCATCGGCGATACCGTGGTGCTCAGCGTCTTCGGCCAGCAAGGGCTGCAGATCACCGAGGACAAGCGCATCATCGATGTGGTGCGCGACATCGCCGAGCTCATCCCCCTCAGCAAGGGCAAGACCCTCACCGCATCCCAGCTGCTGGAGCGCTTCCTCTTCGACAAGGAGCAGCAGTACCAGTACGTCAGCACCCTCAGCGGCGGCGAAAAGCGGCGCCTCCACCTTTGCACCGTGCTGATGAAGAACCCCAACGTGCTGGTGCTCGACGAGCCCACGAACGACCTGGACATCCCCACGCTGACCACCTTGGAGGATTTCCTCACCGACCTCAACATCTGCCTGCTGATCGTAAGCCACGACCGCTTCTTCATGGACAAGCTCTGCACCAAGCTGCTGGTGTTCGAGGGCAACGGTGTGATCAAGGAGTGGGTACACAGCTACACCGAGCTGCGCGACTACCAACTGGCGCTGGCCGCACGGCCCGCCAAGAAGCCGGAAGCCGCCGTGGAAGCCGCGCCGAAAAGGAAGCCCTCCGGCAAGATGACCTTCGCCGAGCGCAACGAGCTGAAGAAGATAGACAAGGACCTCCCCGCGCTGGAGAAGAAGAAGGAGGAGCTCGCCGTGGAAATGATGGAGAAGGCCGCCGACCACCACGCCATCATGCAACTCTCCATCGAACTGGAGAAGGTGACCACGCAGTTGGATGCGCTGGGGGAGCGGTGGTTGGTGCTGATGGAGAAGGTGGAGGCCGAGCAGGCTTGAGCGATTTGGGACCCGCGACCTACTTCAAATTGTTCGCTTCCTCCGCATCGAACGCTTCCCCCGGATCATCCAAGGGCCGCGAAGCCGTATAGGTGCGCCACTTGGCCAGCACCGCCTCCATGTCCGCCGGCAGCGGACTTTCGAACTTCATGCGCTTGCCCGTGGCCGGGTGCTCGATCTCCAGCAGCGCCGCGTGCAACGCTTGGCGCGGCAACAGGGCGAAGCAATTCTCCACGAAGCGCTTGTACTTGGTGAAGACGGTGCCCTTCAGCACGCGATCCCCGCCGTAGGGCGCATCGTTGAAGAGCGGGTGGCCGATGTGCTTCATGTGCGCGCGGATCTGGTGCGTGCGCCCGGTCTCCAGCTTGCATTCCACCAGTGTCACATAGGTAAAGCGCTCCAGCACGCGCCAGTGCGTAACGGCGGTCCTGCCCTGCTCGGGGTCCGCGGGCACGGACATCACGGTGCGGTCCTTGGGGGAGCGGTCGAGGTTGCCCTCGATGGTGCCCTCATCGGCATCGAAGTCGCCCCATACCAAGGCCTGGTAGCGGCGATCGTTGCTGCGCTCGAAGAACTGGCGGGCCAGATGGGCCAAGGCGTCATCGGTCTTGCCGATCACCATTACGCCGCTGGTGTCCTTGTCCAAGCGGTGTACCAGGCCGGGCCGTGGCACGGGCTGGTTGGGTGCTGAAGGCAGTTTGCCGAAATGGAAGAGCAGGCCGTTGACGAGGGTGCCGGTCCAGTTGCCATGGCCCGGGTGTACCACCAGGCCGGGCTGTTTGTTGATCAACAGGATCTGCTCATCCTCGTAGATCACTTCCAGCGGAATGTCCTCCGGCAGCAGTTCCACCTCGCGCACCGGATGCGGGAGCACCAGGGTGACCACATCGTTCGGCTTCACCTTGTGGCTGGGCTTTTCGGCCTTGCCGTTCACCAGCACATTGCCGTTCCGGGCAGCCGCAGCGATCCGTGAGCGCGATGCGCCGGCGATGTGATCGAAGAGGAACTTGTCCAAGCGCATCAAGCCTTGGCCGGGATCGGCCACGATGCGATGATGCTCATAGAGCTCCTGGTCCTCGGAGGCCTCCGAAGTTTCGTTTTCGGGCGACCCCTTGCCTGGCTCCATCAGTGCTGTACGATCAGTCGGCCTTGCCCCAGGGTTCCGCCCTCACGGCCCACCAGACGGACGATGTAAGGGCCCGGGGCCACATCCTGCACGGAGAGGCTCCGCTCCCCCGGCATCCAACGCCGCACCAAACGCCCCATGGGGTCGATCAATTCCACGCCTGCGGCGAGTGTGCCCGGCCCACCCGTCCTCACTTGGAACGCATCACCGGCCGGGTTCGGGAATATGGAAAGCAACGCATCCTCCGGGGTCACTTCCTCCAGACCGACGAAGGGATCCACGGCGGCCACCATCACCGGGCGGATCATCCAGGAGGCTTCCTGCCCGGAGGTCAACCAGTTCTGGCCCACCTTGTAGAACATCTTGTCCTGGTTGTTCCGGTTCTTGTCCATGCCCAGGTTCATCCGGGTATCATTGGTCTGCACCCAGCCCACGTAGAAGGTACCGTTCACGGCGATGGTGCTGTCCAACGGATATTCCACAAAATGATCGGGGCCCCATGTGCGGTACTCCGGGCTGCTGAACGAAATGTTCTGGAAGAGGATCACCTCGGGGTTCAAGCTGCTCCACACGGTGATGATGAAGGAGCCGTTGGGCGGGTTGTTCACCGGTGGAGGATCGTAGGTGAAGATGGGCGAGAAGTACATGCGGAGGGCGCGCAGGGAATCCTCCCCCTGGGTATCGAACCGATAGGCTTGCTTGGCCCCGGTCTGGTTCAGGCTGTAGCCCGCCTCGGCCGTGCCATCGTCGTAGCTGTAGTAGTTGCTGATCTCCTGCGTCCATGCCATGGTGTCGTTGTAGGCGCAGACGTCCGGGGTGGCGTTGGTCCAGAACTTGGCGGTGAGAAAAGCCGCATCGTTGCATGCGGCGACATCGTACACCAATGGATCGGCACCGCTGTTCACGGGATGGACGGAGTTGAAATTGCTGCTTGCATTGTTGCTGATGTTGTTGCCGTAGCTGCCGCGCGTGGCGCTCCATCCGCAATCGGAGGTCACACCGTAGCCCCAGGTGATGAACTTGTCCTGCGTGTCGTTGTTCCGCTGCTCCAGGTCCACCTGCTGGGCCATGTAGCTCCCCGGTGCTTGGATGAACTTGGCGTAGGGCACCGAGGTGAAGGTCTGCAACAGGCCCGCCTCCTGGTACACGAAGGCCACATCCTGCAGGATGGTATCCGCCGCAGTGCGGTTGCGGTCCAGGCGGACATAATCGATGTGCCACTGGTCCACCGGTCCGCCCAAGGTGGCATCGTTGCTGAAGCGCATCTTGAATCCCACCTTCAGGAATTTCGGGTCGGTAATGGGGACCATCACCTGTTGGAAGCGGTCCGGCGCGGCCGTGCCGGGGCTGCTCCAGACACGGGTCCAGGTTTGTTCATTGGGTGCATATAGTTCGAGGCGGAGGCTGTCCTCGGCATGGGCCAGGTCATCGCCACTGCGGCCAATGGGCTCGCAGAAGAAGCTGAGGTAGATGCTGTCGCCCGGGGGGTAGGCGAGGTTGATCGGCACCGAGGTGAGCTTGTCCGCAAGGCCGTTCACGTTGGGATCGTCCGGCATGTAGGGGTACCCGGTCCGGTCCATGCCGTCCAGCGTGGCCACGCCGATGGTGGGCGGGTTCAGCGCGAAGGTGCTGTTCACGTAGGCATCATCGTCGGCCCAGAGTATCCATGGCCGCAAGGTGTTGTCCGGGTTGATGTAGCTGCGCGGATCGGGATCCACCATGTACACCAGCAGTGAATCCTGGATGAGCGTCGGGTCCAGTGCGAGGGTGTCCGGCGTGGTCGTTCCCACGGTATCGATCACGGTATAGGGTGGCCAAGCGTACATGCTCTGCTCGGTGACCGGGTAGCTGCTGAAATCCCGGACAATGACCACGAACGCCGGATTCGGCACTTGGGTGATGATCAGGGTATCGGGCTGCTCGTCGATCGTGTAGTGATAGCTCGTGTCCGTTAGGAAAGCCATGTCCGGCGTGCTGAGCCCCCCCACTTCGAGCAGGTAGATCGTCTCCGTCAGGTTCACGTTGGGATCGCCTTGTTGCGCGTTGAGGTAACGGGTGCGGTCCACGGAAAAGTCATCGACCACCGGGAGGGTCTGCTGTGCGTTGTCGTACAGGAAGAGTTCGTTCAGCCCGCCCGCCTTCAGCAGGGGGGCGTTCGTTCCCGGCCGGGGGATCACGCTCAGCGGGGTCACGATCTCCTGGGCTTGGGCAGGCCGGACCAGCAGCAGCAGCGCCATGGCGATAAGGCACCGAACACAGGTGGTTGTTCTCATTCGTTGCGTCTTCGTCACGGCGTTACCCCCGTGCTGTCCATCGTGAGCCATACGTCCACCATTCCACCGGGGCTGATCAGGTCGTCCGGACCCGGAACGGGGAACTGGCGGGCCACTCTCGCCAACGCGGTATCGCATCCGCTATTGCCACAGCCCTTTACTTCCACCACCAGGCCCAGGTTCAGCGAAGCGAGGTTCAACACCGCCTTCATTTCCTCAAAGCCCATTCCCCGCACGTCCGGAACCGGCACCCGCTCCCCCTTCTGGCCTTGGCCCAGCACCAAGGTCACGGATTCCCCTTTCCGGATTCGCGTCTCCGCCGCGATCGGCTTGCCCTCGTACAGCTGTGCCAGCACGCAATCCAGGCAGGGGTCCGGGCGGTATTGCATCTCGGACACCTTCAGCCCAAGTATCTCCAGTACGCTGATCGCTTGGCGCTTGCTCAAGTTCACCAGGTCCGGCATGTTCAGCATCTTGGGCTGGCTGGCGTTCATCACCAGGTAAACCGTCCGGTCCGGTTTCACGAACCTTCCGCTGTCCGGGTCCTGGTCCACCACCGTGCCCTTGGGCGCCTCATCGCTGTACACGGAATCGATCACCTCGGCGTGGAGCCCCATCGCCTCCAAGGTGCTCACGGCCTCCTCCAGGGTCTTCGCCCTCAGGTCCGGCACTTGGTCCTTTTGATCATGCCGTGTATACACGCCCAGCCACAGCCATGCCGCCAAGAAGATCAATGCGGCGATCACCACCGGCGCGATGATCAGGAAGAAGCGTTTTCCAGCGGTCATGCCTGTTGGTCCAGGCCGTTCGAGGCCCTTTTCAGCGAGGCGCGAATATAGTTCGGCAGGCAAGGCTTCAACATATCATCGTTCGCACTTCGGTGCGGCACCTTTCCCGCCATGCCTTGCCGATCGCAACTTTGGTGCGATCGATCCCCAGCCATGCACCTGCCCCTCATCGCCATCCTTCGCGGCGGATACACCGGCGAATCCGTCATCAGCCTTGAAAGCGCCGGCACCATCATGGCCGCGCTGGACGCAAAGCGCTTCGATGCCGCCTACATCTCCGTGGAGCGCTCCGGATGGACCTGCACCCGTGCCGATGGCACTTCCCTCCCCTTCGACCGCGCCGGCTTCACCGCCGACCGCGGCCAGGGGCACGAGCGCTTCGCCGCTGCCTTCATCATGATCCACGGTACGCCCGGCGAGGATGGCAAACTGCAAGGCTACCTGGACATGCTCGGCGTGCCCTACCAAACGGGCGGTGTGCTCAACATGGCACTCACCATGAGCAAGTTCAGCACCACCGGCCTGTTGCGCCAGATGGGCTTCCCCGTGTCCCCCTCCATCATCGTACACCGCGACGATCCCGAGGCCGTCTCCCGTGTGATCCGGGAAGTCGGCATCCCCTGCTTCGTGAAGCCCGACAACAGTGGAAGCAGCCTGGGCATCAGCAAGGTGAAGACCGGTGATGAGCTGGGACCGGCCCTGGAAAAAGCATTCAGGGAGGATCCCACCGTGATGTGCGAGGCCCTCATCAAGGGACGCGAGCTCACCTGTGGCGTGATCCAGCACCGCAATAGGGTGCAGGCGCTGCCCGTATGCGAGATCCGCACTACGCGCGAGTTCTTCGACTTCGAGGCCAAGTACCACGCCGCGGACACCGAGGAGATCGTCCCCGCACCCGTCCCGGACGCCATCGCCACCATCGTCCAGGAGCGTTCCGAGGCCATCTACCGCGCACTCAACTGCAACGGCATGGTCCGCATCGACCACTTCTGGCTCGAAGCCCAAGGCGACGGCCAACAGGTGCTCACCATCGAAGTGAACACCGTACCGGGATTCACGCCGGTGAGCATCTTCCCCAAGATGCTGGCAGCGGCCGGGATCTCCATCGGGGAGGTGGTGAACGGGATGGTGGAGCGGATGGTCAGGGCGTAGCGGTCCTTTACCTTGCCGCTTCACGAATTACCGGCATGCCCATTGAACCCCTGCTCACACGTGGCCAACGCTTCATGGAAAGGCGATGGCTGGCATTCCGCTTGGCCCGCTTGCAACGGTACATGAAGACGGATCCTTCCAGGGCGATACTGTTGTTCGCCTCACCGCGTGGCGGTTCCACTTGGATGGAGGAAATGCTGGCCACCATACCCCGCACCGCCACCATCTGGGAACCACTGGACCTTGACCGGGGCACCGGGTTCCGCGAACTGGGCTTTGGCTGGCGCCAGCACATTCCCGAAGAAACCCGCTGGCCCGAGGCCGAGGAACTGTTCACCTGCTTATTCTCCGGCAAGCTGCTCTCTCCCTACTTGGCACAGGCCACCACCCCCGCCGAATTGCGAGCCGCCGACCGCCTCATCGTCAAATTCGTCCGCGGACACTTGCTCCTGCCATGGCTGGTGAAACGCTTTTCCATGCCCAAGCCGGTCCTTCTGGTGCGGCATCCCTGTGCCGTGGTCGCATCCATGATGAAGCATGGTGCTTGGGATGAGCATCCCATTCCACCTCCGCTCCCGGCGGCGCATCGGTACGATGAACTCGTCATGCACTATCACAACATCGCCGGGACGATCCGAACCAAGGAGGAATACCTCGCCCACATCTGGTGCAGTACCCATGCCTATTTGTTGAAGCATCCGCTGAACGACAAGGCGTGGACCACCATCACCTACGAGGAACTGCTGCTCGATACCGAGGGCACCTTGAAGAAGGTGTTCGCACCTTGGGGAATGCCGGTACCGCAAGCGGCGTTGGAACTCTCCAAGCACCCCAGCCGCACCACCCGCCCGGGCTCCCCAACCGCACAACCGCTCGACCAACTTACCCATTGGCGATCACTACTGGATCAAGGCCAGCAGGACCGGATCCTCGGCATGGTGGAGCGTTTTGATGTGGACCTGTACGGTACCGACCCGTTGCCCGTCCGACGCTTCACGCACGGTGAGCGCTAGGCCACCCTCAGCGATCGCCGCCTCGTTCCGCCAGGAAGCGCGCCAGCTTCCACACCGCCTGCCCGCGATGGCTGATCGCGTTCTTCATCTTCGCGTCCAGTTCAGCGAAGGTGAGGTCGCTCATCTCGGGAAGGAAAACAGGGTCGTAGCCGAAACCGTTGGTGCCACGAGGTTCCATGGTGATCGTACCGCGCACCTCGCCTTCGAACACGTGCTCCCCGCTCCCATCGATCAGGGCTATCACCGTCCGGAAGCGCGCCCTTCGGTCCTCCACACCCTTCAGCTCCCGAAGTAGCTTGACCATGTTGGCCACATCATCCTTGGGCTCTCCGGCATAGCGTGCCGAATGGACGCCGGGTGCGCCGTTCAACGCGGTCACCTCCAGGCCGGAGTCGTCGGCGATGCAGGAGAGACCGGTGCGCTCGAATGCGAAACGTGCTTTTTGGAGGGCGTTAGCGGTGAACGTATCACCGGTTTCCGGAAGGTCGTTGGGTAGGGCGGCCTCCTGTAGTGTGAGCAACTGAATACGTGCGGGCAGGAGCTCGCGCAACTCCTTCGCCTTGCCCGAATTCCCAGTACAGAGCAGATAGCGGTCCATGTGAGCAGGTTGGGGCGTTCGTGCCGCAGGCAATGATACCGCATGCATGCGGTGAAAGTGAGATGAAGTTGGCGTATTGGGTGAAGGCTTGCGTTCTTTGGGACATGAGCCGGATCAAGGAGTCGTTGAGGAAAGTCTATGAGGCCCTGCCCTTCAAACAACCTCTTTTCACCGTGCTCCGAAAAGCGGTTCAAGTGCCCTCGTCCATTCATCAGCACTTGCACTTCAAGGGGGTGATCCACGTGCCCATCAGTCCAACGGAGGGTTTCCGGATCATGCACCATGGCCATGTGATCGAGAACGAATTGTTCTGGAAGGGGATCAAGGGATGGGAGCAGGTCTCGCTGGAACTGTGGATGCGGCTCTGCCGGCTTTCATCAGTGATCTGCGACATCGGTGCCAATACGGGCGTGTATGCCCTGACAGCCAAAGCAGTGAACCTTTCGGCGAAAGTGGTGGCCGTGGAGCCGGTAGAGCGGGTCTTCCGGAAACTGGAGGCCAATGTCCTCTTGAACAACTGGAACATCCGTACAGTGAATGCAGCCGTAAGCGACCATACCGGAACGGCCGTTCTCTACGATCTGCCCCAACTCGACCACGTACTTTCAGTTTCGCTGGAAGCGGATTGGAACAACAAGAGTTCCGCATTGAGACCCGTGGAGGTCCCGTGCATCACAGTGACGGATCTTTTGAATGAAATAGGGGCATCCAAGGTGGACCTGTTGAAGATCGACGTGGAGACCCACGAACCTGCCGTGCTGAGGGGATTCCACGAACTGATCCAACGCGACCGGCCTTCCATGCTGATCGAGATCCTGAACGAGGATGTTGCCCGGCAGATCGCCGCCTTGTTGGAAGGCCTCGATTACCAGTATTACAATATCGATGATGTCACTTGGCCGCCGCCACGGGTTCAAGCGCTTTCCACGAGCGGACATTTTAACTTTCTGCTGTGCCAGCCCGCAGTAGCGATGGCCATCGGCATCTGAACCGCACGATGACGGACAACTCCCAAGGACCCACTGACCCAACCGGTTCCAGCCCGGACTTCTGGAAGGGAAAGCGCATATTGATCGTGTCCCCCGAGGCGTGGGGACCTGTGCGCTTGTCCAAGCATCACTATGCCTCCACCTTGATGGAACAGGGAGCACAGATCTTCTTCCTGGGTCCAGACACACCGAACGGGAATGGGATCCGGATCATAGCCGGGGAAGGGGATCAACCAACACTGCTGTTCCGCCCCCCACCAATACGCGGAATACGCTTCCTGCCCCGTACTGTTCGTGCTTGGCTCGAAGCCTTCCAAATGAGGCAGCTCGCCAACACTGCAGGAGGCGCCTTTGACATCCTTTGGAATTTTGACCTTTATCGGTTTCGATCGCTCACGAGCAGGCAAGATGCAAAACTGCGCATCGTGCATGTGATGGATTTGCGCCACCAGGCTCACCTGTCGGAGCCCGCTAAGCTAGCGGACCTGATCATCGTGGTATCCCCCAGCATGGCAAACGTGCTCGATCAGAACAGGGATCGCGTGCTCCGTGTACCGCATGGCTGGTTACCGCGGAAACGGAACGATGAAAAGGTGCCGGAACTGCCCCCGGGAATAAAAATGGGCTACCTGGGCAATCTTGCCATGCGTGCCATCCACTGGGAATCATTGATCGAGATAGCCACCCGATGGCCGGAGGTACAGCTATTCTTAATGGGGCCGCTACATGGCGCTTTCGGTGACCACCGGCACATGGAAACCGCCCTCGAACGGACGCTCCGAAGCATCCCGAACATTCACCTAACCGGCCCGCTGCCTTACGATGATGTGCCCGCTTGGCTGGAATCAATGGATGCCCTGCTGATCTCCTATGACCTGGAGCGGGAAGGCCTGAAGAGCACGAGCTCCCATAAGCTCCTGGAATACTTGGCCAGCGGCAAGGTGGTCCTGAGCAGTTATTTGGAGGACCATACGGATCTCAACGAACTCATGATCATGGCCAAGCCAAATGAACATATCGTCCCCTACTTCGAGGACCTTGTCCGCAATTTGGATGCGTACAACAGTCCCGACTTGCAGGCCAGGAGGAAGGCGAAGGCGGAGGAGAACAGCTACGCTGGCAAGCTCCTGATCATTATGCGCGCACTTCGCCCCATGGCACGGCGGTAGCTGCATTTTCAAATCCCACGCTCTTCTCACCGCCTTGCCAAGATTCAGCCTCCGGTCGTGAAGGATATCACCGATGAAAGCTCTCGCCATCTCGCCCTCTTCCCAACGGTTACATTTGCGGATGATTCCTTTCTTCGGGGGATCGCTTCGCTCCAATCATGCCTGCTCCCATGCTCAGAGTTTTTTTTGGCCAGCATAAATGCGCGTCACAGTGGGTAACATTGGTGATTGAACGGATCTGTAATGAGCTTGGATGGAAGTCCGTATATGCTTATGAAAAGGTCAGAACGGAACATGGCGGCCTTCGGGCCTTGATCAACGATGAAAATCCCGACTTCTTGATCATTCCGGAGTCGAACGTGGAACTTGTCGGGGAAATCGATCGACCTTTCCAGGGATTCCACGTGATCCGCGACCCCAGGGATATCGTGGTCTCAGGTTATTTCTCACACAAGGGCTCCCACCTGTTGAGTCCCGCAGGAGTTACCATGGAACATCGGGAGAAACTTCAAACCCTGCCGAAAAAGGCGGGCATGGACCTCGAAATTGCAACCCTGGCACAGATCCCGCTCAGTAACATTTATAAGTGGGACTATCACCACCCATCGATCCTCGAAACCAAGTTCATGGAGATCACCCAGGCACCGTTGGAAGAGTTCACTCGTATTATGGTGTTCATGGATATGATCGAGGAGAAGAACGATCGACTCTTTGGCATGAAATGCTTTTACAACAGGCTGGTCAAGAAGGCCGGAATGAGAGCGATGCGGATGCGCACTGAAAAGTATTCGGTTCACCAGTTGGAATCGACCTTGGAGCAGTTGTCATTCGGTAATCTGAAAAAGGGTAAATTGAAGAGCTTGGGCCAAAAGACAGACCATTATCGCAAAGGGATGTCCGGTGATTGGAGGGATCATTTAACCCCGCAGCAGGAGGAAGAGATCGACAGGTTGTTCCCTGACATATTCACAAAGTTGGGTTTTGCGGATCAATCCGAACATGTTCCGACCAGTACTTCGTGATCAAAGGCAAAGGCAGGATCAACCTTGTTGACATGCGGTCCGACCACCGAACGATCCTCTTGTTCTCCTTTGAGCCATGGGGTGGAATGTGGTTTTCCAAGCACCATTATGCCGCAGAACTCGCCAGGGATCACACGGTCTATTTCATCAGTCCTCCGGACAAGTGGCGATTCAGGGATCTGTTCTCATTCAAGCTGAAGCTCACGCGGACATCCGAAGGCGTGATCGTTGTGGAGTACCGGAACCATCTTCCCCTGCGTCTGCTTCCGCCTTTTCTGGCCAAGTGGATACAACATCTCACCGCTCGAAAACTGGGCAGCCTGCTGCAACCGGATGGGAACCTGTTGTGGTGTTTCCATCCCACGCCGTTGATGCTCCAACGCGTATTGCGGACCAAAGGCACCCGATCGATCTATCACGTGGTGGACCCCTACCAGACATTCACAATGGATCTCCCGTGTGCGAGGGCCGCCGATCTCGTGGTAGCCGTGAATCCTTGGTTCCTGGACCATTACCGAAAGCTGAATCCCAATATCGTTTTGATCCCGCACGGGGTTAGGAGCACTGACCGGGTGCTCGTTTCACAGCGAGCCCGGACTTACCGCAACAAGTGGAACCCGTACGTGGTGATGGCTGGTGGTATCAACCAGCGCTTGGATTATGAACTCCTGATCGCTACAGCGCAGCGACTACCGGAACTGCATCTGGTACTAGCCGGAGTGCTCTCCCCCTTGGCCCCCCCTCTGGACACGTTGAGGAATCAGCTACTCGCAATGCCCAATGTGACCCATGCCGGAGTGTTCACTCCGGATGAGCTGTGCATCCTGATCGAGGGATCGGTGGCAGGCTTGGTAGCCTATCCTTTCGAAGCAAAACAAGATCAACCGGCTCATCCCTACGGTTCGCTGAAGCCCCTGACCTACCTGAGCCAGTTGAAGCCGGTCATTACAACGATCAACTGTTATATACCCGAACTGGCCGGGAAGGGAGTGTGCAAAGTGGAGGACCGGGATGAGTTCATCGAAGCGGTTCAACAGGCAATGGATGGCAGATCAACGGTGGATACCGTGTCGGTCGAATCCTATTTGGACCAGATGACTTATGGGAAGCTGATCCGAAAGATCCTGCATGCCCTCCCCATTAGCTCCACCTAACCTCACGGGGGCCGCATCCCGAACCTGGAGTATCTTTGAAACGCGGTTGAAAGTTGCCGTTGGCGACATACCGGGACATCCTGGAACGCAACAATACGGCAACCAAAGGAGTGCCGGGAACATGGGAAAAAAAGAGACAGCGGACATCCGGGAATACTATGATGGCTATGTAGGTCGGCAAGTGAATGCCGGTGTGAATGAACGCCACCACCGGATACGTGACCTGACCGTATTGCACGGACTTAGGGATGGCATGAACGTGCTCGAGATCGGTTGTGGGGTCGGCACCCTTACGGGACTTCTGCTCAAGGAAATTCCCGGAGGTCGTTTGACAGCAACGGACCTTAGCCCGGCCAGTGTGGACCAGGCACGCATGAGATTAGGGGAACGTTCCAATTTGGTATTGGTCGCAGGAGATAGCACCGTCAAGGTGCCTGAGGGACCATTTGATATGATCATTCTTCCGGATGTCCTTGAGCACATCCCCTTCGAGAGGCAGCCATTCCTGTTCGACCAGATCAAGAAGCAATTGGCCGTGACCGGACGTGTGGTCATCCACTCTCCGGATCCATTCTATTGTGAGTGGCTCGAACATAACCGGCCGGAATTACTGCAAGTGGTCGATCTTCCTCTTCACCTACCAGGGCTTGCCACGGAGATCGACCGGGCAGGATTGGCGATCTTGCATTTCCAACGTCACTCCATTTGGATGGATCAGCCGGACTATATGGCTCTTGCACTGGCGCATAAACCCTCCGGGGCCTATAGGACCCAACCACAACGGAAGGCGACCATCGTTGATCGGGCCCGCCACAAGATCAAGGCGATCCTTACAAGATGACATCGTATTCCGCCCCCAAGGAAAAGGCGAAAGCCATATTATCCATTGCTGCCTGGTGGCCTGAAGGAACGCACGTGGGAGGAGTGTTCATTCGCGAACATGTAGAAGCCGTGGCTGATCATTACCAGATGATCGTGGTGCACGGCATCGTAAACAAGGGAAACTCATTATGGCCCTCCATTCGGATCTCCAGTTCCATCGAGAATGGGATCCCTGTCCACCGGATAAAGATCCACACGTGGCTGAGAAGGTTCGGCATGGCCGCCTACCTGATCCGAAGATCGTATCGGAAGGTCATCGATAAAGTGGCGCGGCAGTATGACCTCCGACTGATGCACATCCATGTGCGCACGGATGAGACCGAACAGGCCAAAGCCATCGCCCGCGACCTTGATCTACCCATAGTGATAACCGAGCATAACACGTTCTACAATCTGGGTTTGGCAACCCTTGAGGCCAAGAGCAGGGAGCAGAAGCGAAAGGCAGTGCATGATTGGTTCGATGACCGTCGCATTCATAAAGTGATGCCCGTATCCGAGGACCTTGCCAATACATTAAAGGAAGTTTTCGGTGTGTCAGAAAATAAAATTAGAGTAATCCCCAACATTGCCGCTCCAATGTTCAAGCCGGTGCCTCACCCCGCAACCGGAAGGTTCCAGCTCATGTTGGCGGCCTATTGGAGGCCTGTCAAGGACCATAATGTGTTCATTGATGCCCTGAAGCTCATGCCTAATAATTTGGTGGATCATTGCACCATCATCTGGGGAGGTACCGGCCCCTCAATGGACCACATCCGTGAACGGTGTGAGAAGGAATTACCCAATGTGGACATCAGATTCACTGGCCATCTGGAAAAAGAGGCCATGGCCGAATTCATGCAGAGTTCAGATGTTTTTCTCCTCCCCACGACTTGCGAAAATCTTCCCTGTGTGATCGCTGAGAGCCTCTCTTGTGGGACTCCTGTCATTTCCATGAAATTGAATGGGATCCCCGAAATGGTGAATGAATATAACGGGATATTGGTCCCTCCCAGAGCTGCCAACGAATTGGCTGAAGCGATAACAACCGTCATGAGATCCCCTGAACGGTTCAACCGTTCATCAATTGCCAGCAACGCCCAAAAGCGGTATTCCGTGGAAGCGGTGGCGGACCAGATCTTGGAGGTCTATAATGAGGTCCTGCTGGAGCACAGGAGCGGATAGGACACATTTTCATGCACGTCCTCCACACCTTCGCCAATAACGACAGCGTGCCTTATCTATCGTGGTTTGCGGAGCGGGCAAAATCCGAAGGCGGTATCCAATATTCGTTCCTGCTCCTCTATCCCAAGCCTCCGGCCATGATGGAGGAGATGCAGGCACTGGGCTTCGATTGCACGTGGATCCCATACAACGACAAGCACCGCAAAAGTGGCATGCTCAGGGCACTACCGCTGCTATGGTGGCACATGCGCCGCATTCGCCCGGACATCGTTCATTGCAACCTGTTCGATGATTCCCTGCCAGGCGTGATCGCGGCTTGGTTGGCCGGCATCAAGGTGAGGGTAACGACCAAGCAGGATGCCGGCTACCATTGGATGCACGCGCAAAAATGGGTGCGGATGGACCGCTTGATCAGCATGCTTTCCACGCATGTGATCGCCATCTCCGGGGAGAACAGGCGCTTCCTGATCGACAAGGAAGGAACACCCCCGGACAAGATCACATTGGTCCACAACGGCATCCCTCCTGAGCGCTTCACGGCCCAGGATCCTGCTACCATGGAAGGGTTGGCACAGCGGTTTGGCACCAAGGCCAGATTTCCGGTGATCGGAACGGTTGCCCGGCTCATTGAGTGGAAAGGGCACCGGCACCTCGTGGACGCCGCTCGATTGATCGTTAGGAAACATCCAAAAGCGTTGTTCCTGTTCTGCGGCACGGGCGCCTTGGAAGCACCCCTGAAAGCACTCGTGCATGATGAAGGGCTGGAAGACCATATCTTGTTCACCGGGTGGGTGGACCGTTCGGAAATGGCATCGTTCTATGGGATCTTGGACATTTACATGCATGCCGCAATACTCGAGCCGTTCGGCTTGGTCTATGCGGAAGCCATGATGAACCGCATCCCCGTGGTAAGCACACCCACGGGTGCCGCCTTGGATGCGATCCAGGACGGATACAACGGGATATTGGTGGCGGAGCGCTCAGGGGAAGCATTGGCCGATGGTGTTCACCGTCTGCTTCAAGGTGATCCCGGAGCCATGGGGAAAGCCGGGGAAACGACGGCATTGGAAATGTTCAACTTCAATGTGATGTGGAGAGGGACGGTTGGGCTTTATCAAAACGCATTGCAACAGCGGTCATGAACCAGCCGGAAGTAACGGTCATCATGCCGGCATACAATGCTGAGCGCTGGCTTGCGGAGGCCGTGAATTCCATAATTGCCCAGACCCATCGGGATTGGGAGCTGCTCATTGTAAACGACGGTTCCACGGACGGCACACTTGAGGTTGCGTACGGCTTCGGCGATCCGCGAATAACCGTGATCGAGCAGACGAACGCAGGGGTTTCCGCTGCGCGGAACGCGGGTCTGGCTGCTGCCCGGGGTACCCACATTTGCTTCATGGATGCGGATGACCGAATGCTGCCAAGTAACCTGGACGTGAAACTTTCCGGCATCCGGGAGCACCAAGTGGATTGGGTCTTCGGGGACCTCGAAATATGTGACGAACATTTGAATTCCACCGGCGAGGTCATGATCGGCACGGATAAGGATGTGTTGCGCACCCTGTTGCTGGCCATTGAACCTGCCGTCCCCGGTGCCGGCAGCAACATATTTGCCCACAGGCGATGCTTTGATGCAGGTATCCGATTCGATGAACACCTCTCCAATTCAGCCGATCAGGACATGACCGTTTCGTTGGCATCAACGGCAACGTACAAGCACATTCCCGGGGCCTTGTGCCAATATCGGTACGTTCCGGGGAGCATGAGCAAGAACATTGCATTGTTCGAGCGCGACCACTCCAGGCTCTTTGCCAAGGCCCGGGAGCGAGGATTGCTGGACAATTGGTTCTTCCGACAGCGCTGCCTTTCGAATTTGGACTGGGCTATCGGAGGGAGCTGGTGGAAATTGGCCCATCGCTATACCCGTGCCTTGCCTTTTCTCACGCGTGCGGTATTTCGGTGCCCCTTGGTCTTGGTTCGACCGATCAAGAAAAGGATCTGGCCATGGCCTCACCTCTCCCCCGCTCGATGATCACCTACATCCCGCCCATCCATTGAGCCTCAAGCGCAGCATCTTTTATACGTTCCTGACACAGGCGCCTAACCTGTTCCTGTTCTTCATTGCCAGTACGCTTATGACGCGCGTATTGGGTGATGAAGGTCGGGGAGCCTATGCACTGCTCCAAAACCAGACTGCCTTGCTCTCCATGCTCTTGGGGTTTAATCTCGGTTTTGGGATCACCTACTTCACGTCCAAGGACCATGGCGACCCGCGCCGTATGGTCCGCATTGCTGCCAGTGCCATTTGCCTAAACCTGGTAGTAGTCCCCATTCTCTTGGCAATGATCTATTGGAATACGGGTCTGCGCCAACTTTTCCTGCCCAAGGAAGCCGCTCACTGGGCGTTTCTACTTTACGTGCTCTTCACCGTGATACTGGGCCAGATCACCTCCTTTATCGGGAACATCATGCTGGGCATGAAGAAATTCCGCATGCTCAATCGCATGAGCATCTTCAATGCGGCTCTCAGTGCAACCGGTTTCACGATCCTCTACCTGCTCCGAAACCGCATAGAGCCCACACATGTGCTCCCCTTGGTTCTGGCCGTTGCGCTAAGCTGTGTCCTGCTCCAAAGCATACTCTGGTGTATCATCTACATCCGTGTGGTCGGAATCCTGCCCATTCCCGAATGGGACTGGTCCGTACTGCGCCCCTTCCTGGCCTTTGTGCTGGTCGGATACGTCAGCAACATCATCAACCTGATCAATTATCGCTTCGATATTTGGGTAGTGGGAAGCTACGCAGGTACCGCCCAATTGGGCCTCTACGCTGTGGCAGTGGGTATGGGGCAGCTCTTCTTCTATGTCCCGGAACCATTCTCACGCGTGGTCCAACCCTATCTCTACGGCGACATGGACAAGGTCCTCCTGGATAAATTCAAGTTCATAGTACGGATCAATTTGACATCCGTAGCGGTCCTCTCCATTATGCTGGGAGGGGTGGCTCCTTGGCTCATCCCGCTGCTTTTCGGGAAAACGTTCACTGGTTCGGTGATCGCGCTCCAATGGCTGTTGCCGGGTATCGTCTTCGTAAGTGGCTCCAAGCTCATCAGTCTACTGGTCGTGCAAGGAGGGTACATACGCTTCAACCTTGTCGCCACTGCAATTGCCGCCGCACTTACGATCGCCTTGGACCTTGTGCTGATCCCTCGATGGGGGATCATTGGTGCGTCCATTGCGAGCTCCATATCGTACCTTGCATTGTTGGTCGTTCCCTTTATGGTAATTCGATACAAAATGCATATCCCAATTTGGGACATGCTCTTCCTCCGCCCTTCCGACCTTGCACGGATCCGAGCTTTGGTATTCGCCCGACTTCCCTTTCTTACGTCCAAATGAGCGCTATTCATAATGCATATCCACCTGCGCTATCCATTGGCCGTCCCTTGGTCTCCATCATTGTCCCTTACCTGAACGCCGCACCCTACATCACCGATTGCATCCGGTCCGTTCTGGGCCAATCCTGGGACCACTGGGAGCTGCTGCTGGTGGACAATGGCTCCACGGATGGGAGCCGCAACATCGCCGCTGCTTTTTCAGATCCGCGCATCCACCTCATGTCGCAACCCAAAAGCGGCGTCTCAAACGCTCGCAACATGGGGCTGGCACAGATGAAAGGACAGTACTTCTGCTTCCTGGACGCCGATGACCTGCTGCCCAAGGATGCAATTCGGCTTCGATTGGACCTCTTCCGTAGATACCCCGAAGCCTGCTTCGCGGACGGTGCCATGGAAGCCTTCAACACGGAGACGGGCAAGGTCAAGTGGACCCGATCTCCGTGGTACTACGGCATTCCGTTTGATGCCCTGATGCGCGTGGATGGTTCCTGCTTTGCCGGGAACACCTGGATGGTGAGGCGATTGCCGGGACACGAATACCGAATGCCCGAGCACATGGACCACTCGGAGGACAATGCATTCTATCTGGGCCTAAGTCGGCAAGGCCTATACGTGAGCACTCCACGCGTGGTGCTTCACTACCGCACCGGACACATCTCTGCCAATAGCGATCCCTTGAGTGGGCATCCTGGTTATTTGGACCTCTACAAATGGATGAAGCAATTGCAGCCCCCCCCCTCCGAGAAGCAAATGGAACACGCGTGGAAGAAACTGCGCCGCTTCATGTTCCGGGACCTGTTGAAGCGGGGATACTTCATGAAGGCGTTCCACGCACGGTACCGGCCAAGACCAATATAGGGGAACCGGCCTGCTATCCATACAGGTCGCGATACACGCGCTCTGCTATCTGGAAATTGCGATAACGCTCCGCGACCGGCCGGATCCGAGCATACAATTGATCTCTGTCGCCGCTCCGGAGCAGGAGGTCCATCTGCTTGACCGCCTGTTCATAGCCAATGCGGTTCAATGAACTGATCACGACTCCGACCCCATGGCGTTCAATGATATCAGAGTCGTCTGAGATTCCACTGGTGATCATCACAGGCAGGCCCAGCGCCCAGTATTCACCATCCTTGATCGGGGTGCAATAGCGTTTGGTGGGCACTGGTTTTACCGGTGTCAGCGCCCAGTCGGCCAGGCCCATCAAATCCGGCACATCCTGTGGTGGAACTGAACGGATAGTGAACATGCGGGGTGCCAAACCTGCCTTCTCCATGTACGGGCGAAGTTCCTCCGGCTGTTGAGAGGTTAACAACAGGACATGCAATCGATCACCCCAATGGTCCCACGCCACCCGGAGCAGGTCGAACACTTCCTGTTCCAGGTAGATGCCGCCGAACTTCCCTGCGTATATGGCCACCAACTTGCCTTCAAGGCCCATGGAACGCAGGAGATCCACCCGTTTCAGGTTCCTACTGGAGAAGCGCTCCAGATCCACACACGCTGGCTTTACAAGAAAGATATCCGGCACATACCCGTATTTTTTCATGGCATATTCGCGCATCCCCTCCGTGGCTGCAACCACTGCCTTGGCCCTGCGGGTCTGTAGGCGTTCGAAGCGGAACAGTGTTCGGAAAGCCAGACCGCTCCGTTGCCAGGTCCCATTCTCCACCATTGCCTCCGCATGGGGTTCATAGCTATCAATGATCAGCGGCTTCCGCATCAATATGGAGAGCAAATACCCGATCATGCCCGCTGGCGTGCACCAAGCATGGATGGTATCCACCCCCTCCCTCCGCACAACACCGGACAAGGACCAGAGTAGGCCCAGCATCATTCGCATACCCTTTGCCCCAAATGCCGCATACGGATAGGAGTGATGTACGACACCCTCATCTCCGAAGGAATTTGCTGCCGACCGCCCGGTCTTGTCCAATGTGACCAAATGAACACGACTGCCAGCAGGCAGAACGCGTAGCATGATTCGCAAATAAGGCAGTGTATAATTGAGCACCAAGGGGTCGTCCCAGCTCCAATAGGTGATCACCAGGATATTGCGAACTTCACTTCGGCTCATGTCCGATAAACATGTCCGTTGGGATGGTTGCTCGTTTCAGCAGAACGCCCAACTGGATCTGCGAACTGTCCTGCACCTTTCCGAACCTGCCCAGGACCCATACGATACTTGGTCAGATCAAACCTTATGCCCTTCATTCGTGCATATTTCCTTTCCTTATGGAGGAATAATATGATGAACAAGCTGCTCATGTAAAAAGGTAGCATGGGTATTTTAAAACGGACCAAGGCACCGAAATTAGGTGTACTTACACCTACGACAAATGCAAACAAGAGCGCAAATGACATGGACATCAATAATAATGGGTTGCTCGCAATGCAACGCAAAGAAAAGCGCACCCCCGCTTTAAGTAGCACATAGATGGTCAATATCAAAATAAACAGGTTCTCCAAGCCGCTCAATGCGACCACCAGACTCTTGGACTCCCATAGATAAGGGCGGAATAGAGCAGCGTTTGTCGCCACCGGAAATTTTCTTAATACCCCCCACCAGGTACCATCAAATTCCCCCACATCGAACTTATTGTCCCCATACGCTGTATTGCTCACCATGTCACCCTGAATGTTCTCGATATTATACAGCGCCTCATCCAACGCAAACTTATCCAACAAGTCACCCATCTGCTTCAAAACAAAGACAGATAGCACAACCATGGCCACCGAAATGACCGGGATCAGAACAAAGCGGATCATGATATTCCTGATCCGGACGATCCTGAAGTAGAACAGCCAAAGCAATGTCGCGGGTAGTATCACCATGAAGATGTACGGCTTTACCTGGATCATTACCAGTCCGCAGAACAGTATGAGGACGGCTCTACTGACCACATTGCGCCGTTTGAAGAACACCTCATCCACGGCATACACCCATCCGCAAACCGCACTGAAGGTCAGGGTGTCCTTCATTATTCCGGAACCCCAAAAAATAGCGGAAGGCATAAATAGGAACGCAATCGAAAACCTTTTCACAAGTTTGGGGAAATAGCTTACGAAAGTGCGGAAACACGCCCAAACCCCTGCGAAGGAGATGCTGGCCATCAAAACCGTACTGATCAGATAGCTATTAAACGTCATGACGGCAAGGATACTGGAAACTCTGACTGCCTGAAAGGTTCGATTATCCAAGAAAACATATTTATACGGAAGAACCTTCAACGAAGCATAAGTCGCTAAAGCACGAGCTGAGTTATCTCCCATAATTACCTGTCTGAAGTACTCTGCTGGATCAATGAAGAGCATCCTTTTCACCGCTACTCCAGAGTAAAAATAGGCCAATGAATCTCCTCCGGGATAATAATACAGATAAATAAGACAGAATATAAAACCTCCAAAAAATCTCGCTAACAAACCCGACATGTAGTATTTATATTCGGGATGAAGCTTCATATTCATTCTCTTCTTTCTGGCAAAATGAATATATAGCACCATAATGTATACAAAGCTCACCAAATATTCCCAAGGCTCAAGTCCGACCTCTCCGTGGTATGGAACAAATAGCATGAGCATTCTGGCAACGTTGTGTTCTGACTTGATTAATGCTCAACTCGGTCCGGGTGAGTCTTGGTCAGGTGGGCAGGCCGTTCAACAAGGCTATCCAGCATTTACAGACCGCCCACAAAGTTAACGGTCACGGCCTAGCTATATTCGCTCACTCCTTGCAGCTTGCCCCCTGAACAACCACCTGCTTCGGGATGAGACGATGCTCTTCTCCATGACCAAACGCTGCCTGGTTCACTCCATGACAAGCATCCCTCCCAAATGAAACCCGGGGCATTCATCATTTCCCTCGACCTTGAATTGTACTGGGGCATGCGCGATAAGCGTCGGATCGAGGATTACGGGGCCAACCTCCTCGGCGCAAGAAATGCACTGCCTCAGATGCTCCACGCCTTCGACGAGCATGGTGTGAAGAGCACCATTGCAGCTGTAGGCCTGTTGTTTTTCGATAGGAAGGATACCATGATCGCGGCCCTGCCCGCGGCCAAACCATCCTACACCAACAAGCACCTATCCCCATACACTGACCACATCGAACGTGTCGGGGAAAATGAACTTACGGATCCCTACCATTTCGGTGCTTCATTGATCCGATCCATCCAAGAACATCCGGCACACGAGGTAGGGTGCCATACGTTTTCCCATTACTACTGCTTGGAGAAGGGGCAGACGGAGGCGCAATTCGAGGCCGACCTCCAGGCCGCCCGCGAAGCAGCAGCTACCTTCGGCATAGACCTTCGGAGCTTCGTATTTCCTCGAAACCAGTACAATGCGAACTACTTGTCCATCTGCAGAACCCATGGCATCACGGCGTACCGGGGCAACGAGGAGGGCTGGCTTTATGCCGCACGAAACGGCGAAGATGAAGGTCTTGTACGGCGTGCCTTCCGGTTATTGGATACATGGATCGACCTGAGTGGACCCAATTGCCACTCCTTTCCTGATGCCATGGATGGACTTCCCTTTAACATACCCTCCAGTCGGTTTCTTCGGCCTTGGAACTCGCGATGGAGCGCTTTGGAAGGCCTTCGCTTGCGGCGGATCACAAGAGCCATGGACCATGCGGCAAGATCAGGCAAGATCTTCCACCTGTGGTGGCACCCGCACAATTTCGGGATGAACTTGGACCGCAACTTGGACTTTCTCAAACAGGTTCTCGCACATTTCAGTTCATTACGGGAGATGCATGGCTTTCGCAGCATGACCATGGGCGAGGTAGCTCGTGAAGCCCTTACGGAACATGGCACATGAAACTGTACTCCTCATTGGCCGTGAAGGAGAAAGCACATCCATCCTCCATAATGCGCTGGCTTCACGATTCACCGTACGCGTGGCCTACGAGGAACCACCTTCGCGTTGGCGATTGATCCGATCGCGGATCCGGCGCATGGGGTTGGCACCTGTCCTTGGACAGATCGCCTTTCAAGTGTGCATCGCTGTGCCATTGGGGGTCCTGTCGGCTGCAAGGCGCAAAGAGATACTAGCGGGAAGTGGCGTATCCTCGGTCAAACCGCCAGCATCATCCGTTTCTTGGATCCATTCCGTGAACGGGAAGGATTGTTTGGAACTCGTAAGGATGATTTCCCCCGACTTGATCGTGATCAATGGTACGCGAATACTATCCCGGGATACCCTTTCCGCCCTGAGCATGCCGGTATTGAACACCCATGTTGGCATCACACCTGGATATCGGGGTGTACATGGTGCGTACTGGGCCCTGGCCAACAATGACCCCGAACATTGCGGCGTAACCGTGCATTTAGTGGATGCCGGGATCGACACTGGCACCATATTGCACCAAGCCTTGATCCACCCTACCGCCAAGGACAATATCACCACCTACCCAACGATGCAGATGACAGTGGGTAGCCAGCTGCTGTGCCAGGCGGTGGCTGAGGTGCTCGAAGGCCGACATAAGGAATTGCCCGCCCCGCCTGGCAATGCGCGATGGAACCATCCCACACTCCTGGAATACGTTCGCAATCTAATCCGGACAGGAGTACGTTAGAATGCCTGCTGGGCTTCAGTCATGCGATTGATCTTCAATGACAACGGTATCCCGTTCATCGCCCTTTCGCGGGAAAGGCCCGCTCGCGTAATCGAAGGAATGGGCGTTCGGTGACCTTTGAGGTAAGAAACCCGACCAGGATCGAGCCTACGGCGAACAAAACAAATTCCACGAAGGTACCATGCATATGGGCACAACTCGTCAGCATTTCAACAATGAGCAATACCAACAAATGCCATAGGTATGTCGTGTAGGAGATCCCCCCGATCCATGCAGTAGGCACAACGAGCCACCGATGGACCGGATGCTCCTCATCCATAGGTATTGCGGTCACAGCCAAACCAACGGCAATGGCACCAGCGATGTATGCCCCGGTGAGACCGAAGGTCACCATCACGAAGGAGCCGAACGGGCTGAGAAGAATAGGGAGGAGCATGAGCATCATGCAAGCGTAGAGCAAACTCCTCCTACGTCGAAAAAAAGCAATGAAGTCATCAGGCCTATAACGATGCCATGCTGCCAGCAACACGCCGGCCAGCAATGAGTCCATGCGAAGGTGGGTAGGAAAAAATTGCCCGTACATGGTAAATTCAGATCCGAGACTGGTCACGATCCTTAGCCCGAGGAAAGCCACAAATAGCACCAGACAGATCCTTGTGAATGCCCGAAAGGTGAATCGCCGTTCACTCCCGATCATTATTAAGGCCGCAAAAACGAGCAATAAGTAAAAATGTTCCTCGACGGCGAGTGACCATGTATGCACCCATAATCCTTCGTGATAGTTCTGGAAGTAGAACACCTCTGCTATATAATTCATGATGGGATCACCCCGACCAGATACCGCCATGAGCACCGTGGTGGTGGTGATCAGCGCATAGAAGGACGGATAGATCTTGAAACCACGCCGGATCAGAAAATGGAATCCGCTGAATGCCCCTGTCCGCATATACTCATCGAAGACCAGTCCTGACACCAGGAACCCGCTCAGAACAAAGAACAAGTCCACCCCCAACCAACCAAAATCCTGAAGATAGCCGGTCGACCCATGATGCCTGCACAAGACGAGAAGTATGGCGATTCCCCGCAATACATCCACTAACTGCCAACGTCGTGCCCTAGGTTGAATTGTAGCGCCATGAAGAGCACGGGTAGGACTTCTCACCTGTTGTTGCCTGCTGGCCATCCTATCTCCGCACTGTTCGGGCAACTGCTCTAAATTGCCACGTGGTGAATGAATAAACGCCTCCCATGGATCCGAGTAACGAGACTCATGGAGGTGGCCCCCTTCAGGGTGAAGTTCATGGCATCTTGATCGGTCGGCGCCTTGCCTTGAACACCCATGCAATTGGGTAGTAAGGCGAGTTGACACATTCTATATTTGGTTTACCTCGTGCCGCTTTCCCTGCCCGGAGAGCAGCCCCGTGATCGCCAATGCGATCAGGATCAACATCAACAGACGTACCGGTACAGTATATCGTGATTGGATCGTGAAAGGCAGATGGATGAAGGTGCTATAGGCCAAGTACAACAGGATCAACCAGGTACTGCGGAAAGAGAGGACACGACGCAGATAGGCCAGAGGCACCAGGACGATGAACAGTAGAAATAATACCCCCGTGCTGATGGTAGCATACAGCATCTTCATTTTACCCATGAAGCCCGCGGACTGATACTCTCCCAACTGGATACCGATCACCCACAGGCGAACTGCGGAATAGCTCTTGAACGCAAGTGTGTACCACGGGTCGCTCCAATAATGTTCCACGGCCTTTTCCAACAGCAGTTTGTCCCGCATGATCGTATAGGCCGTATTATAGGTCGGTTCGGCATGGTGAACACGGGGTCTGCCGTCCCACATGGCGGTGTCCTTGGAGGTCAGCAGCGGATCTATGCGGGCTTTGATATTCGACCACTCTTGCTCATACTCCCGGATGTTCGCCGGGATGGAATCCGGCGGTGTAAAATGGATCACCTCCTCAGCATTGAAATTCCTCAAATAGAACCGGTCGGTATATCCTGGCATTTTACCACTCCAATAGCCGAGGTGCATGTAACTGCCTGCACCTTGCAAAGGCGTTACCTTGAACACCCCGTGATTCACCTTGTTCCAGATTCCAAAAGGCACAACCGTCAAGGCAAATACCACCAACATGAGCAATTGGTGCCGGACATTTGAGGCTCCTCGATCAATGACCCAGGAAAGGGTAACGTATGCCAACGGGAACAAAAGGAATACCGGACGGCATTGGAACACGAAACCCAAGAGGAGACCGATGGCAATAGCAACCTTCCAGTTCCAATTCCGATGGCGCACCGCTAAGTATACGGCCAAGCCGATGGCGGCCAACACGGGAATTTCAGCGTACAACTGCACGATGTAGAATGGTACGTTCACCAGGGGTAGGAGGAGAAGCAGGAAGAGGCTTCGGGTCGCTCTGTCACCACCCAACAGGTCGATCGTCCTCAAGGCCAACCAGAGGCCCAGGCCATACAGGATGAATTGCACCACCAACACCGCATGCCAATTACCAAAAAGCCAGAGGATAGCAGCGATGAACAGCGGATAGCCCGGCGTGCGGAACGTGTCCGGATAGCCCTCTCCAAGTTGCCACCACATGCTATACCTGCCATTCAGGATCCCTTCGGCCAAGCCCAAGTAGCTCCACGTGTCCGACAGGATGATGGTGCGTGATGCCCACATCACAAAAAGCGTGACCACCACGTTCAGGATAAGCAGGGAAATGAATACCCTCCTCGATCCGAGGAGCTCCACCGCCCGTTCTTTCCATGTACTGTCGCCTCCCACCTTCCCCATGCTTCCCTGACATTAAAAAGAGAGGGCCAAGATAGAGGCAGGCTCTGCAAAGCCGGAAACCACCCCTGGTACAGCAGGAAGCGGACCGTGGTTACATTGCCGACCTTTCTGCTCATGATAGAAAGTTCAGCTTCATCAAAGGCCCGGAAGGTCTGTATCGTGGTTCCCTGCTACAATGAAGAAGGGGTGATCGGTCACACTGTGGACGTCCTGATCAGGGAGCTCGAAAGAATGAACTCCCTGGGGCTGGTTTCTGCCGGTAGTTACATCTGTTGTGTGGATGATGGCAGCCGAGATGGCACTTGGCGCGAGATCCTTGGCTTGGCGGAAAGGACCGGAAGAGTCCAGGGGATAAAGCTTAGCGCGAACTTCGGCCATCCCAATGCACTCGTCGCCGGATTGTTCAGCAATCATCACAATGCGGACGTCCTTATTACCATAGATGCCGACCTGCAGGACGATGTTTCCGTATTAGCACGGATGATGGAGTATCATGGACAAGGCAAATTGGTGGTGTACGGCGTCCGCGTCGAGCGAAAGGTCGACCCCCTTCCCAAGCGTATTGCCGCCGCCATGTTCTATACGATGATGTCCGCGATGAACGGAAGAACGGTGCGTGGCCATGCCGATTTCCGCAGTGCGGATGCACGGGTGGTATCTGACCTGGAGCGGTTCGGGGAGGTCAATCTTTATCTGAGAGGAATCTTCCCTTTGATCGGCTACCCATCGGCCCAAGTGAACTACGAACGACTCGAGCGCCATGCCGGCGAGTCAAAATACTCCTATGTAAAGCTAATGAGCTTGGCTTGGCAGGGCATCACCTCGTTCACCACCACCCCGTTGAGGATCGTATTCTATACCGGGCTGGTCATGTTCCTGATCGCAGGAATGATCTCTCTTTGGGTGATATGGGCTGCCTTCAATGGTGATCCAATTCAAGGGTGGTCCAGCCTGGCCCTGCTGCTCACGACCTTCTCCGCCATCAACATGATCAGCCTCGGAATCATGGGTGAGTACATCGGGAAGATCTACAAGGAGGTAAAGCACCGCCCCCGCTATATCATCGAGACCACCACCCCGGATGGCTGAATCGGAAATCACCTCTTTCGACCAGGAACAGTTCGAAGCGATCTATCCCCAAGGTGTTGAACGGCATTACTGGAACAGATGCAGGATCGCGGTGATCACGGATAATTTGAGATCCATCAAGGATGCCGGCCCGATGCTCGAGGTGGGCTGTGGAAAGGGATTGGTGGTCTCCGCTCTGCGCCGGAACGGATTCGACATAACAGGAGTGGAACTGGCCGAGGTGGAGCCGTTGAAGGAGGTGGCCCCGTTCGTCCATGTGAACACTGATGCCTTGGACCTGGACCCAGGGATCCGCTCCGGGATACAAACCATCCTCTTGCTCGATGTGATCGAACATTTGGAGGACCCCGTCGCCTTCATGACCCGTCTTCGATCCGCCTTCCCAAAATTGCGCCGATTCGTTGTCACTGTTCCAGCCCGCCAGGAATTGTTCAGCAATTACGACCGATTCAATAGGCACTTCCGACGCTATGACATGCCCTTGTTGAGGCATCATGCTGAATCCAGCATGGGCAAGGTCCGAAGTGCCGGATACTTCTATCACGCGCTGTACCCCGCTGCCTGGATCCAATTGCGCACGCACGGCGCGAGAAAGCTCAACTTCACCGTGCCCGCGCCAGGTGTACCAAGCTTCTTCCATCGGTTATTGGGCTACTTCTTCTTTTTGGAATACAAAGTCCTACCCTCCTCCTGGAGAGGCACCTCGATCATTGCCGTACTCGACCTTGACGTATAGTGAGGGTTGAACCAGTTCGATGGAAATCGGAAGGCGGAAATACTTCGACGACCTGGACGCGTTGCGGTCCATTGCCTTCCTTGCAATTTTCATGCATCATGGTTTTTTCACCACTGAACCTTCCGTGGTGGCCTCCTTTGCTTTCAAAGCGGTTGACGTGGTGACCAAACCGGCGTGGCTTGGTGTTCCGTTCTTCTTCTCCCTTAGTGGCTTCTTGATCACGTATTTGCTGCTCACGGAACAACAGCATCTCGGAAGGATAAGTGTCGGGAAGTTCTATGCCCGCCGAATTCTTCGGATCTGGCCTCTCTATTATGCGGTGGTGTGTTTCGGATTCTTCATTTTCCCGCTCCTGCGCGGATTGATCCTCCACGATCCATACGTCGAGAACGCAACGCTGTGGAAGTACTTGGTATTCCTCGGGAACTTCGATATGATAGAAAAAGGACTCCCATATGGTGCCGGGCTGGGCGTGACCTGGTCCCTTTCCGTGGAAGAACAATTCTATCTCGTTTGGCCGATCCTGTTCATCCTTGTTCCAGTTATCCTTCGTGTTGCATTTGTCGTTCTGCTCTTTGCGCTGTCGCAGATCTTAATGCAGGTTTGGGATCTTCCCTATACGCATACCTTGGGCAGCATGTCCGATCTGGCCATGGGCGCCTTGCTTGCGATCCTAAGCTTCGGAGAGAAACCCCTGTTCAAAAAGTTCACTGAGCTTCCCGGATCCGTGATCGCCGGGGTCTACGTTCTCGGGATCGCCCACCTGTATTCCTGGACGCTATATGATATTGGCAACCGGGTATTCGTATCCTTCTTTATGGCCTTCGTGCTCTTTGACCAATGCTTTTGCAGGAACTCTCCATTGAAACTCCGTCGGTTCAAACTTCTGGGATACTGGGGGCGACTGACCTATGGATTGTATTTGCTGCACACGATCGGCAACTTCATCGTATCGAATGCCATCAAGCCGTTCAGGGCCCAGATCGACCATCCGCTGCTCATCGACATGGGAATTCAACCGGTTGCCTCACTGCTCCTCACCATGGGCATGGCCTATGTATCCTACTCCTATTATGAAAAGCCGTTCCTGAAGCTCAAAAGCAGATTCGCTACTACGGGCATCGCAAGGTCCGGGAATGCGACAACTTCGGCAGGACGACCTCCCATCTACCCATGATGATACCCCGTCCCCTTCAGAATGCTCAGCCCGCGATAGAGCTGCTCCGCAAAGAGCACGCGGATCAACTGGTGGGGGAAGACCATGGCTGAGATGGACAATACCAGGTCGGCGCGCTGGCGTACCTCCTCGGTCATTCCATGCGCGCCACCTATGACGAAGGCGATGTCGCGCACGCCTTGGTCGCGCCAATTGCCGAGGCGATGGGCGAAGGCGGGGCTGGTGAGCTGAATGCCGCGCTCATCCAGCACCACTACTTTTTCACCGGGCTTGAGGACGGCGAGGATACGCTCACTCTCCGTGCGCTGCTGCCAGGCGACCTCCCCCCTGCCGGCATCGGGGAGCACCACCTCATCCACAGGTTCCATGCGGCGGACGCGCTCCAGATAATGCTGAAGGCCGTCAGCGACATGGCCACGCTCACTGCGCCCCACCACGATCAGGCGAAGGCGCATTCGACCACCGTTGTTCGTAACTCCTTTCCGTGCATGGGGCAAATGTGGCCCGTTCTTTGCAAAATTGCTCCGCATGCGACACTTCATCCTTAAAAGGACTTCCTTTTTTCTGGTCCTTCTGTTGGTCATGGGCGGGCTTCGGGCCCAAGGAGATGTGAAGGACCAAGTGGTCTCGGCCATCGGTTCGGGCAACGCGACCGCCTTGGCGAAGAACATGGTGGCCAATGTGGACATGACGCTGCCCTCGGCAAGCGATTACTACAGCAAGGCCCAAGCCGAACAGATCCTGCGGAAGTTCTTCGATGAACATCCACCCAAGGGCCTTTCCATCGTGCATGAAGGAACCAATCGCACTGGCGACAGTTACTACATTGGCAATCTGGCCACAGCGAAAGGTGATTTCCGGGTCACCTTCTTCCTGAAAAAGACGGGTGAGGCCTATCAAGTGAAACAGTTGAGAATAGAGGCTGGCAGAACGGACCGCTGATGCTACCATTGGGAACGGAGGAGATCATTGACCGGGCCTTTGATGAGGATGTGGGCGATGGCGACCACACGTCCTTGGCCACCGTTCCGGGCACGGCAAAGGGTTCCGCGCATTTATTGGTAAAGGCGGACGGCATTCTGGCCGGTCTGGAGCTGGCCAAGGTCATCTGTGAGCGCATCGACGAAGGGCTTCATTTGCGACCGCTGTTGCACGATGGTGCCCGGGTGAGCCCTGGCGACGTTGCGTTCACCATCAACGGCAGCTCCCGGAGCATCCTGCTGGTGGAGCGTGTGATGCTGAACTTCATGCAGCGCATGAGCGGCATTGCCACCCTTACGCGTGCCTTCGTGGACGCCTTGGAAGGAACGAAGTGCAGCGTGCTGGACACCCGCAAGACCACGCCCGGGTTGCGCGCGATCGAGAAGTGGGCCGTTCGCATCGGTGGCGGAACCAACCACCGCCTCGGTTTGTATGACATGATGATGATCAAGGACAACCACGCGGATTTCGCGGGTGGGATCCCGCAGGCCATTACGCGGGCGATGGCCTATCAGCGTGAACACGGTCTCTCCATACCGATCGAGGTGGAGACCCGCAATCTCATCGAGGTGGGACAGGTCCTTTCCGTTGGAGGCGTTCATCGCATCATGCTGGACAATTTCGACCTCGACGATCTGCACGAGGCCGTTAGGCTGATCGGAGGCCGCTTCGAGACCGAGGCCAGCGGCGGTATTACCCTGGCCACCGCCCGTTCCCATGCCGCATGTGGCGTGGACTTCATCTCCGTGGGCGCGTTGACGCATTCGGCGGTCAGCCTGGACATGAGCCTGAAAGCCATGGGTTGATGGCCGGACCCCTGGTAAGAAAAATCCTGTACTCGCGGACCAACCGAAGGGTGATCAAGTGGATGCAGCAGATCGTGCTTCCGGGTTTCGGGGGCTTCAGTATCTACCATATTTCGAGGTTCTTCTTCCATGCCCTCTTTCAAGGCAATCTGGTGAACCGCGCCGCCGCCATCGCCTTTCGCATATTCCTGGCGTTCTTCCCTGCCATCATCGTACTGCTCACGCTGATCCCGTTCATCCCCGTACCGGATTTCCAGGAGAAGCTCCTGGGGGCGTTCCGCAACATGCTCCCCGGCGAGGTCTATCACTTCATTGAGGGCCTGCTCCACGACCTGGTGTTGCGCAAGCACAGTGCATTGCTCAGCCTCAGCTTCGTGTTCGGCCTCTTCCTGGCGAGCAATAGCGTGAATGCCGTGCTTCAGGGCTTCCAGCACAGCACGTTCGTGACGGAATGGTACCAACCGTGGAAGCAACGTCTCATCAGCCTGCTCCTGATGTTCCTGCTGACCCTGCTCTCCGTAGTGGCCACGGCCGTGCTCACCATCAGTTCGTGGGGCCGGTCGCTGATCCATCAGGGTACCGATGGCTTCCACTGGCTGGAAAGCGTTGGGTTCGGCATTGTGCGCTGGGCAACCTCGGTCATGTTGGTGCTGGTGGCCGTATCCCTGCTCTACCACGCGGGCACGCCCGGCAAGAAGAAATTCCAATTGGTGACACCCGGGGCCGTGCTCACCATCATTCTCATTTTCGCCCTCTCCCGCGCCTTGGCCTTCGTCTTCACCAACGTTACCGACTACAATGCGCTTTACGGCTCCATCGGCGTGATCATCGCCGTGCAGTTGTGGCTCTACTTCAATATGATCGTGCTGCTGATCGGCTACGAGCTGAACACGAGCATTGACAAGGCCCGGCGCGAGCACAGCCGCGATCTGAGGCCCGTGAAGGCATGAGGCTGCCCTTCGCAGGGAGGAATTGGGAGAATACCCGCCCCGATCGGATAATTTGCACCCGGACCCGGTCGGCGTTCATGTACGACCGTCCCGGGAATGCCATGAGGAGATCAACACTGCTGCTCTGTGTACTGATGGCCGGTGCCGCCTTCGCGCAGCGCTATGACCCCTTGCATCCACCGAACACTTTCCGCCAGGCGGACAACCCCTACTACTGGAAGAACGCCCCGCCCTATCCCGGCTATTGGCAGCAGGATGTCCACTATGCCATGGATGCGAAGCTGGACGAGGTGCATGACCGGGTCGGGGGCACCGTCAACCTTACCTACTGGAACAACTCCCCGGACACGCTTCGGGAGGTCTTCTTCCACCTCTACGCCAACGCCGCCAAGCCCGGCAGCTACATGGAGCAGCTCGGCGGGGACAACCGGGCAAGGGGTTCCGCCGAAAACCAGGACAGGGAGCGCGGTACCGATGTGCAGAGCATGACCGTGAACGGGCAGGAGGTGCGGCGTGAAGTGGACAACACCATCATGAAGGTGACGCTGCCGGAGCCGCTTCTTCCCAACGGAAAGGTCAGTTTCCACTACACCTTCGTCACGCACTGGGGCGGCATGGGCCGCATGAAGCTCTTCAGCGCATGGGGCTTCAAGCACTTCGACGGCACGCAATGGTACCCGCGCATCAGTGTGTATGACCGCAAGTTCGGCTGGGACACCCAGCAGCACCTCGGGCACGAGTTCCATGGCAACTTCGGCACCTTCGACGTGGCGCTGGACATGCCGAACGACATGGTGGTGGAAGCCACCGGCTGGCTGCAGAACCCGGACGAGGTGATGCCCTCCGAGCTGCGCAAGAAGCTCGACATCGCCAACTTCAAGGACAAGCCCTGGAACGAGGCACCCTCCGTGATCACGCCCTACCAGCCCGGCGTGCGCAAGGTGTGGAAGTACCACGCGGAGAACCTGCATGACTTCGCCTTCACAGCGGATCCCACCTACCGCATCGATGAAACCGAATGGAACGGCATCGCCTGCATTGCGGTGGTGCAGGAACCGCATGCAAGCAAATGGTTGAACGCTGCCACATACTGCGCCAAGGTGATCCAAGTGTTCAGTGAGGGGATCGGCATGTACGGCTATCCCAAAATGGTGGTGGCCGATGCGCGCGATGGCATGGAATACCCGATGTTGACCCTGGACAGCGGTAGCGACCCCGGCTACCGGAACCTGTTCGCACATGAGATCGGCCACAACTGGTTCTTCGGGATGGTGGGCAACAACGAGACCTACCGCGCGATGCTCGATGAAGGCTTCACCCAGTTCCTGACCGCTTGGGGGCTGGAGCAGATCGATGGGGACACCATGGTGACCACGCCGGCGAAAACCGCCTATGAGCAACGATACACGGACCCGGTGCTGGCGCGCGACCGCTCCGTGTACAACAGCTACATGCGCAGCGCCGTGCGCGATGAGCTCGCCCCGATCAACACGCACAGCGACGAATTCTCACGCCTTCCCACCGGATACCGCTTGGTGTACTTCAAGACCGCCACCATGCTTTACAACCTCGAGTATGTGCTGGGCGATGAACTCTTCATGGCCGCGTTCCGGAACTATTTCGAGCAGTGGAAATACAAGCATCCCTATGTGGAGGACTTCCGGCAGAGCATGATCGACTACACGAAAGTGGACCTCAACTGGTTCTTCGACCAGTGGATCGACACGGACAAGCGCATCGACTACGCCGTGAAGGGCGTGAAGCACCGCAACGCCGACCAAGGCCAGCAGATCCGCTTCAGGCGTATCGGCGACCTGCAAATGCCGATCGACTTTTCCGTTTTGGCGCGCAACGGACAGACCTACGATTTCCACATCCCGAACAACTGGTTCGAGAAGAAGACCAGTGCCACCGTGCTTCCGCGATGGATCGGTTTTGATGAACTGCAACGCGACTATACCGCCACAGTGAACATCCCCTCGGGAATCGCGGACGTGCGCATCGACACCACCTATCGCCTCGGTGATGCCAACATGCTGAACAACAGCCTGAAGTTCCCCTTCACCAGCACCTTCGACAGCCACATCCACAACTGGCCGGACTGGCGGACCTATGAAGGCTTTGTCCGGCCCGACCTTTGGTACAACGGCTATGACGGGGTGAAGGTCGGCGTGCACTTCCACGGCAGCTACCTCGAGTACAAGCACAAGCTGTGGTTCACCGCATGGCTGAACACGGGCTTCGGGCAGAACCTTCCCGGAGCCGGGATCAACACCGCCTACGACCCCATCAGCTTCAATTTCCGCTATGAAAATGCCACGGAGAAACTGCTCCACGGCTCTTCCGTTCATGTGGCTGCGCGCGTGCTGGACGGCCTGGAACAATATGAGGGCGGATTCAACTGGGACGTGCCATTTTCCAACACCTCATTCCACACGAACATGAAGTTCATGTTGCGGCGGGACAGCTCGGCCCTCACCTACTTGATCTACCCGGACAGCTGGGAGGTGAACGCGCTCAACAGCACGTGGAACACCGGCGCGAAGCACCGCTATGGCTGGCGGAAAGGCAATGGCACACTGGGACTTGAGATGCGCACGGCAGGGATCGGCGCCGTCAACTCCTTCGCACAAGTTGCCGGAACGGCGAAGAACAACTCACGCTTTGGAAAGTTGAACCTGCGCACGCGCCTCTTCGCGCAATACGGCAGCGGCACCACGCCGCGCGAAAGTCAACTCCACCTCGCTGGCGCCTCACCGGAGGAAATGATGGACGACAAGTATGTGCGTAGCATCGGCTTTGTTCCTTTTGACTGGATGGGCTACGGCGCGGACGTGAACCACTTCCAGCAGGGAGGTGGCTTGGGACTGCGCGGCTATGCGGGCTACTACGCGCCCTCGCTGGATGGGGAAGGCAACACCATCCTCACTTACGCGGGCAACACCGGGGCGGCCATCAATGCTGAACTGGACCTCGACGGGCTTGTGCGCTTCCGCCCCGGCAAACTGGCGCAATACCTGCACCTGGACGTCTATCTCTTCGGTGATGTCGGCACCATGGGCTACCGCACCACCACCGAGCTCGGCACACCCCAGATCAAGCTCGCCCTGCCCCGCTCGGACGCCGGTGCCGGCGTGGCGCTCACCATCAAAAAGTTCGGCCCCTTGCAGGACATCAAACCACTGACGATCCGCTTTGACATGCCGCTGGTGCTGTCCAATATCCCCACCGGGGAGACCGAGCATTTTGCGTTCCGGTATGTGGTGGGGGTGGGAAGGAGTTTTTGATCCCGTGACCATGCCCACCCCTGCCCCGTTCATCCCGAAAGTCCCGGGTACAGGCCGCTCCCGCAGCATGCTCGCCATATGGGCGGCTTTCATGTGCCTGATCGCCGTGGTCAACTACTTCCACGAACCTTGGCGTGATGAATACCAGGCGTTGTTGTTGGCCAATAGTTCCTCGGACTTTACGGATGTGGTTTGGCGTGCCCGGTATGAGGGACATCCCTCGCTTTGGTACCTCATCCTATATCTGATCCCCAACACATGGGACCAAGTGGCTGTGGCGAAAACCTTGGCAGTTGGCATCATGGCCGGCGCGGGCTGGTTGATCGCCTTTCGCGCACCCTTCCCCACCGCGATCAAGGCCGGCGTGCTATTCAGCTTTTTCTTCTGCTATGAGTATTCAGCATTCTTCAGGCAATATGGTCTTGCAGTCCTGTTGTTCCTTCTTGCCATTGCGGCTTTACGGTCGGACCGTCCCGGAAGACATTGGACCGTTTTCATCCCGTTGTCGTTACTGCCGTTCACACAGATCTACGGGGCCTTGCTCAGCGCCGGGTTGTTCGCCTGCATTGTGTACATGCAATGGCGTGGTGATCGGATCCTGTCAACGCGTTCGGGTATTGCCGCAGCGGGCCTTTACCTCATCGCTTTTGCGGTCGCGATCTGGGATGTCATTCCGGCCCCGGACGGCAATTTCCATGGTTCTTGGTCCTTGGAGGGAAGCAAGCTGTTGTACGCAATGACCATCCCTGCCAAGGCCTTCCTGCCCTTCCCGGCACTTGCACCATGGAATTGGGACAGCACACTGATCGCTGAAGTAGCGGGCAATGCCGGGCCGGTCCTTTCGGAATGGATACTCGCATCAGTCTCGCTCTTGATCCTTACTTGTGCCACCCTTACACTACGCAAGAGCAGGAGCGCCCAAGTGGTTTTTCTATGCAGTAGTTTGTTCATCCTGCTCTTCTGTGGGCTCCGCTTCCACGGAAGTCTTCGACACCAAGGAATGATCTTCATCGCATACATCGGTGCGTTATGGTTAGCGCGAACGGACCAGTTCGGGAATGCCCAGGGCGAACCTGTGAAAATGCGTTCCTTCCTGCCATTCATCCTTGTCGTCCAGGTGGCTGCGGGAATTACAATGACTACCGTCGATATTCTGCTTCCCTTCAGCGGATCGGCAGGGACGGCCAAATTCCTGCGTGAAAGTGGACGAGATCAAAACGCCATCTTCTCCGCTTGTGAGGACCGTGGCATTTCCATTGCCGGCGCGCTGAACCGACCAGTGTACTATCCGATCATTCATCGCAAGGCCACATACATGGAATGGAACAACGACCGTCACTGGGGCATCCCCGTGGAAGAACATTTGGTGGAGTTCGACTCCTTGGTAACCACCACCCCGGGAATGCTCTACCTGACCGCTGACCCACTTACGGAAGATCAACTGGCGGAACATGGCCTGGTGTTGATCCATCAGTGTCCCCCAACGATCCGTTCAGATGAGTCCTTCCTGCTTTATAAACGTGAACATTGATCGGATTCTGTGCCCGAGTGCGAAGTTTTTGAGTAAGCGCTTAACGCTTCACGCCACGCCCAGTCCGGACCATCTCCTCCACCAAACTGAGGAACTTCCGCCTTTCCGAAGGAGGAAACTTATCCATGATGCGCCGCCTTGCCTTTCGGCCCAGAGCATCCAGATCGGATACCAGGGCCACGTCGATCAGTTCCTGCAACCGGTCGGCGTCCTTCTTCTCCAGAAAGAAGCCGGCATCGCCCACGATCTCCGGTAAGGCGGCCACCGGGCTGGCGATGGGCACGCATTCGCACAACATGGCTTCGCAAGGTGCGCTGGGAAAGCCTTCCCAGATCGAAAGCTGCAGATAGAAGCGGTGGCGTGCATAAAAGGACGGGAGCTCTTCGTAAGGGATGAAGCCGTGCAGCTCAACGTTCGACGGAACCCGATCATACCTCATCGCAGGCGTGTTTCCCAGTATGGTGAAATGGCATTGCGGAAATCGGTCGGCCATTTCGAAGATCAGGTCGATCCCCTTGCGGTGGAAGTTCGGCACGTTCATCTGGGCAGCCGTGATGAACGAACCCGGCTCCTTCGCCACATCGCACCGGAAGCGCTCAGGGTCGTATCCGTAGGCGATCACCGTGTACGGCGTTCGGATCCCGGGAAACAGACCGCGATATCCCTGCCTCAGTGGATCACGCGGATCGGAGGTGTAGGTGTGCTCGCTTTCCACCAAGTGTTCATCGACCGGTGCAAGATGATCGGCGAGTTTTAAGGACCACTTGGTGATCGGACCGAGCGGCCAACGGGCGAAATTCCCATATCCGATCGACGGGAACTTCACGCAGTCGGTGCCACCGAGCACCAGCAGTACGGGCTTGCGGAACAACCGACCGAAAAGACAAGGCAACATGGAATGGTATCCTGCGAATTGGCACACGATGATCGAACCGGATGGCACCTTGCGAAATAGAAAAACGAACTGGCGCAACAGGCTGAACGGTGTGATCCACTTACGCTTCGGCTTGAAGTGGAATACCGATACGTTGAATGCTTCGCTCAACAACGTGATATCGTTCCGCGCGAAGGACACGAGCACGGGTGTGCAGTAAACGAGCCCTCGCTCCGCCCCCGATCCTTTGCTCATTCGGCGAAACTACGGGCACTCGATCATCCTGCAATCCCTTTCTTTGCCTCCCCATGATCCTCGGTTCCGGCCTGCTCGCCCGTGCATTCGAATCCCTACGGGGCGATGACCGTGTCCTTGTGTTCGCATCGGGCGTCTCCAATTCATCCACTGCCACGGAGGCCGACCATGCCCGCGAACGGAACCTTTTGTTGCAACAAGTGGGCACCACGGCAAGGTTGGTCTATTTCAGCACCTGCAGCCTGTTCGACCCCACCCTCGCGGATTCCGGATACATCCTTCACAAGCTGCGGATGGAGGAACTTATCCGCGACCGCTTTAAGGAACACACCATCCTCCGGCTGCCCAATGTGGTGGGGCACAGCACCAATCCCCATACCCTGTGCAACCATATCCGGGACAGTATCCTATCAGGCCGAAAGATCAATGTGCAGGTCAGCGCTTGCCGATACCTGATGGGGGTGGATATGGTCACCGCCGCCTGTACACCGCTGCTGTTGAGCGAACGCTCACGTGACCGGTCCATCAATGTCTGTTTCGACCATCCGGTACCAGTACCGGAACTGGTAAGTGCCATGGAGCGCGTGCTTCACAAAAAGGCGGTGATCAAGGAAGTGGACTCCGGCTCCTGCTATGAAGTGGATCACGTTGAATTCAAGCGGTACTGGCTCGCGCACCTCAACCTGCCATGGCCCGCGTCCGACCATTGGCGCTCCATGCTCTTGAAATATTACGGCAAGGCCATGCCTTCGACCAGCTGACCGGCTTAAGCCATTGGCGGGAATACCAAACGTGCATGCCAATCCGGCCACACGTCGGTCCATCCCGCACCATGCTTCCCCGATCACTCCACCTTGATGCCGATGCGACCCGTATAGTCGATCCGGTTCAGGAGCATGTTCACCTTGTGTGCATCAACATATTCCAGCACGGCTTTCCGCGCCCCTTCCCAGTGGCCAAAATCATCGATAATGAGCACTCCCCGTTGGACCAATAGAGGATATAGGTGTATAAGTTCATGCATGGTGGAGGAATACCAATCCGTGTCCAACCGGAGCAATGCGATCGGCCCCGTAGGTGCCCGGCCAGGTAAGGTCTCTTCAACCTTGCCCTTGATCAAGTGGATGCGTTCCTCGGGATATCCCACGCTCAGCATGTTCCGTTTTACCTCATCAAGGGAAGAATAGCACCAAGAGGATGAATCCTCATTCACCGAAGTTTCATCAAATGTGCCTTGGGCGCGCTCACCGGTAAGGCTCCGGTCCATGTCATCCGGCTTGGGCATCCCCTCGAAGGTGTCGAAGAGATAAATATCCCGGTCCAGAACGCCCTTGCTCTTGAGGCAAGCAGCGATCATCATGGCGCTTCCCCCTCTCCAGACGCCACATTCCACGAAAGCACCCTCAAGCTTTGTGTCCACCACGTGCATGCACGCGGCATACAACGCGTACATACGCTCCCTCGAGGTCATGGTATAGGGTGAGCACTTTGCGTACAGCTCCACGAAGAGGGGATCATCCATCAGTGCAGGATCACGCACCTGGGTGCCACTGATGTCGAGCAGCCACTTGCCCATGGTCCTTGCCACCTTCCCCGCGAAACTTGTTCCCATAATACCTTGCCTATGATGATCCGAGCTGATGCAGGATCTTGCAAGGATACACTGCTCGCTGAAAACTACTTTCGCCGCCTCCGAACCGACCCATGTCCCTGCTCAATATCCTTCCGAACTGGCTGGCCAAGCCGGCATATCGCCAGTTGAATAATTTGCTGGGCAAGGCGCGTGCAAGGCAGAGTGGTGCCATCCCGAAGGTGGAACTGCGGGAGGAACATCTCTCGAACCTACGGGTGGTGACGGACCGGAATGCCTTCCTGATGCAGATCCCCAAGGGCGGCACGGTGGCGGAAATGGGGGTGGCCAACGGCGACTTTTCCGAAATGATCCTGGCTATCTGTGAACCCGATGTGCTTCATCTGGTGGATTTCTGGGGAAGCGACCGCTATGCCACGGGACGGGCTCGTGTCGAGGAGCGGTTCAAGCAGGAGATCGGATCCGGGAAGGTGGTGGTCGACCTGGGCCTTTCCATGGAGGTACTGCCCCGCTTTCCGCAGGCCTTTTTCGATTGGGTCTACATCGATACCGACCATGGATACCCGGTAACGGCAGCGGAGCTTGAGCTTGTGCGCACCAAGGTGAAGCCGGGGGGCATTATCGCCGGTCACGATTACGTCACGGGCAACTGGGATGGCGGCGTGCGCTACGGCGTGGTGGAGGCCGTGCATGAGTTTTGCGTGAAATATCACTGGGAGCTGATCCTGCTCACGCACGAGACCGATCGTCATTTGAGCTTCGCGATCCGGGAGATCGCCAAGTAGGGCCTACAGGAGCGTCATTCTTCCTCCGGCTGCTACCCGCGCTTTAGCGACGCCCCGAAACCTCGCAGCAACTTTCGGGCTTGGGTGCCCAGCTCCGGGGCGATGCCCAGCACGTGCACCACGGACCAGTAGACCGCCGTCAGGAGCAAGGAGCGCCACACCATGTCCATCATCGGGGAGCCGTAGTGGGGCAGGAACCAGAACACGCCCGTTACGGCGCCGATCATGGTCAAGGCCCGGAGGGTCATCCCGTCGAAAGGCCAGAGGTTGAATTTCCGCTGCAGGAAGATCACACGCCAACCCACAATGATCAACACGGAAACAAACGTGCTCCATGCGGCGCCAATAATGCCCCACCAGAGCAGGAAGAGGTAGTCCAGCACAATGTTCAACACCAAGTACACGGCACCGCTCATCGCATCGAAGGAATAACTGCGCGAGGTGCTGATGATGCCGGCGCTCAGTCCGGTGGAGAGGCTGATCACATGTGCAATGCCCAGGATGAACATCACCGGTTTCCCGATGCCATACTCCGGTTGCAGGAAGCTGAAGATCGCATCCGCGTTGGTGCACAGGCCAAGCAGGATGAAGGCGGAAACCACGAGCTGGATGCTCGCGGTGCGGTGGTACAGCATCCGGATCTGGGCGTTGTCACGCTTCTTCCAGGCCTCGGCCAGCAAGGGGATCGTGGGCTGCAACAAGGCACGCGCCGGGATGGTGATCACGCTGGCAAGGAACATCGCCACGGCGTAGAACGCCACATAGGAAAGTCCGTCGTGCAGCATCGCACCCACCATCACCTGGTCGATGTTGCCCACGGCGATGCCGGCGATCCCGCTGGCGAAGGTGAACAGGCTGTAGCGCACCATGCTCTTGCGCATGCGCTTGCCCACGCGCATGTGGGCAAGGCCCAGCCGGAACTCCCCCGCACGCCAGAGGTCGAAAAGCAGCATGGCCGTGGTGAGGACGAACGTGCCGACATACAACAGGAGGAAGAGCGTGAAGCTCATATCCCACAAGGCATACGCGGCGATCAGCAGGGTCTGCAGCACGCGCAAGAGGAACTCCCGAGCGAAGACCGGCGCGATGCTGCGGTTCACTGAACGGCTGAAGCCCCGCAGGATCAGCAGGTAGACTTCCGCCAACACCAGCGGCAGCACCAATAGCCCGAAGCGCTGGTAAAGTCCGCTGCTGTCGCTGAACCAGCGCACGAACTGCTCGTGGAACAGCCCGAGCACCAGCATGGCGATAAAGGCACCCAACGTGGACACGCCCAGGGCCAATCCAAAAAGTCCGCGATGTCCGTTGGCCTTGTCCCGGAAATAAGGGAAGTAGCGGATCACGGTGTTCTCCCCGCCGAAGTGCGCGATCTGCGCGGCCACCACGGCAATGCTGACGATCAAGCGGGTGAGGCCAAATTCATCCGGGGTGAGTAGCCGGGGAAAGAGCAGGGCCATATTGACAAAGCCCAAGCCCATGCCCACGATGGTGAGCAGGGTGTTCCAGGTGGCTTGGCGTGCTACGATGCCCATTGAGGTGCGCAAGATGGAGAGATTCTGAATGGAACGCGGATAACGCAGATGGTGCAGATCAACGCTGATCTGACCGCCGCGAATGGAAAGCGCCCTTTCATATTAAAGCGCATTCAACGCACCCACCACCTGCTCACAGGTAGCCGCCCGCGACCAGCGCGGATCCGGTTCCGAAGCTGGAGCGCTGAACATCGCCTTGATGCGGGCGCGTTGTTCCTGCAGACTTGGGCGATCGATCACGGCGTGCGGTTCGCGATCCAACACTCGCGATACATCCCCTGCGGTGGGAGCCACGCCCAGGATCGGACGTCCGGCGCTGATGTACTCGAAGAGCTTGCCCGGAAGGATGCCCATGAGGTTCGGCGTATCGTTCACCAAAAGCAGCAGCACCCGTGCGCGTTGCATCTGGCGCATGGCCTCCTTGTGCGTTACCCGCCCGGTGCGTTCCAGGTGCGCAGCCAAGCCAACTTGTGTGACGCTTTCCGCGATCGTGTGATCCACCGGGCCGACGAAATGCAGCTTGAATTTCGCAGCGAAAGCGGGATCCTCATCACAGATGGCCTTCAGTGCTTTCCAGAGTTCGGGCGCATTGCGCGTGGGCGAAAGTGAGCCGATGTGGACCAGGCTGAACGCATCATCCACCGGCTCAGGCGGCGATGGCAGATCATCCGGGTCGTAGCCGTTCGTGACCACCTCTACGTTCGCCGCGCCCAGCTTCCTGAGATCATCAGCCCAATGCCACGATACCGTGAGCACCTGGTCCGCTTCGCGCAGCACCTCCCCCTCCAAGCGTTTGTGCTTTGCATCCGCCCAGCGGGTCAGCTTCAATTGTGCATAGAAGTCGATGTCCGTCCACGGGTCGCGGAAGTCGGCGATCCATTTTATGCCCAACGTGCGTTTCAGCTCCAGACCGATCAAGTGCATGCTGTGCGGCGGACCGGTGGTGATGATGGCGTCCACGGGGTTCTTGCACAGGTATTGCTTCAGGAACTTCACCGAAGGGCGCACCCACCACACGCGTGCATCGGGGATGAAGAAGTTGCTGCGCACCCAGAGCGCGAAATCCTCCTTCCATCCACCCTGTTTCTTCTCGTTGAGGAAGCCCACCTGCACCTTCTCCTTTGTGCTTCGGCCGGTAAAGCGCTTGTACAGGTTGAAGGGTTCCGTGATGGGCCGCTTCACCACTTCGATATCGCCGCGCACATCCTTCAGCAAACCGGGATCGTCCGCCACCACCTCCGGGTTATCCGGCGTGTAGATCACCGGTTGCCAGCCGTGCTCCGGCAGCAGTTTGCTCAGCTTCAGCCAGCGGTACACGCCCGCACCCCCGTTGGGCGGCCAGTAGTAGGTGATGATGAGGACGCGCTTCACTGCGATCAGAAAATGAGACGATCAGATGATCAGATGATGGAATGCCTTTCTCCGACGCATTCTCGCAGATCAGAACACAAGACTCACGACTCAAGACTATCCGGCTTACGACTCCTCTTCCACTCAAACCCCAGCGCAAGTAGCACCAAAAGAACGAGCAGGAAGGAGCTGATGGACGCGATACGGCCACCGATGTTGTACGGTTTGCTCACGATGTGGAAGCGTACGGTGTGCTCACCGGGGGGCACCTTCATGGCACGCAGCACGTAGTTGGCCCGTACGTAGGGTGCCGGTTTCCCATCGATCTCGGCCACCCAATCGGGGCCGTACCAGATCTCGCTGAAGACGACCACCCCACCGTTGGCACTGTTCACCGTGTAGTTGAGGTCGTTCGAGCGGTAGCCGTTCAGTTTTACACTGGCCGTGGGATCCGGACTTGCGGCACCGGCCACTTCAGCGTACCAGCGGCTATCCACCAGCGCGGTGCGCTTCGGATCGATGGAACCCAATGAGACGACCTCCGCGTTGGCATTCTTCACCTCACGCACTTCATCCACGAACCAGGCGGAACCGAGCGCGTGCGAATTGAGGATCGGGGCCTGGTCCTCGGCGTAGATGATGTACTTCGTGTTGAGCATGTTCAGCACCGGCTGCAGGGCGAGCACGCTGTCGATGCGCTGAGGCGTGGCACCCTGCCCGAAGGCTCCGATGATGTTCTGCATCTCCGCCGAGATCTGGAAGTCGATGAGTTCCTGATAGCGTTTCAGCTTCGCTCCATGGTAACCGCCGATGCTCTTGTGGAAGTAGGCCACGCGGGCGTCCTGGAAGGGCCCGCGCAAGGTGAGCACGCGGAAGTCCGTGGTGCGGCGCAGGCTGCCGAAGCGCACGATGGCCTCCTCCTCCTTGTTCACCAGGCGCTGCGAACCGGAGAGCTTTGCCTTGCGCGCCTTCAACCGCGCCAGTGCCTTTTCGTGGTCGGCATCCGTGGCGGCGGTGCTCTCGGCCTGCATGATGGCCATGTCCACCGGCTGCGGCTTGTACGGATAGGCATTGCTCTCGGCATTCTCCCAACCGATGTACTGCCCCTTCGCGTCCTTGTCGTTGTTCACGTAGCGACGGTCCACGTTCCAGAGGTCGACGAGCACCAGCACGGCGATCCCGGCGAGCAGCACGCCCCGGCCGATCAACCTCCTGCCAAAAGCGAAGATCAAGGCAGCGCCTGCAAGAATGAAGGCGAAGCTGCGCCATGCGTCACTGCTCAACACATCCATGCGCATCCGCTTCAGCCCATCGATGTACGCCTGCACGGCACCCGCATCCTGGGCACTGGCCATCTCTGCGCTCAATTGAGCCTTTTCCGCCGAGCCGAAGAAGTCGAAGAGGCTGCCGGGGATCACCGCGATGACCGCAACGAGGATGGCGAGCGCACCTGCGGTGATCAGGAACCGCTTTTCCACCGGCTTGTCCCATTTCCCCTGCTCGAGCAAACGGCCGAGATAGAGCACGGCCAGCACCGGCGCGGCCAGCTCCACGATCACCAGGATGATGGTAACGGCCCTGAACTTGTTGTAGCCGGGGATGTAGTCCAGGAAGAAGTCGGTGAGCGGCATGAAGTTGTGGCCCCAGCTGAGCAGCAGCGTGAGGACCAGCGCGGAGAAAAGTGCATACGCCAAGGTCTCCTTCCACAGGAACAGGCCCGCCAGCAAATAGGCGATCAGCAACAGTCCCACCAGCACGGGGCTGCCGATCTGCGTCAGCACGATCACCAGCGGCACCACCCCCAGCATCCACCACCGGGCGCGCGCTTCCACCTGCACCAGCAACAGCAGCATCAGCAGGATGATGATGGCACCGAGATAGACCGGCCCGCTGGTAAAGTCCTGATCGCCCCAGTACGTGTTCACGTAGCCGCCCGCCTGGTACTTCTCCATCACGGCCTTCCTCAGGGCGGGGTCCGTGATCTTGTCCAGGTCCTCGCGGCTCTGGAGCAATGATCCGCTAGCGCCACCCTTGATGTCCGGCACCAACAGCGAGAGGCTTTCCTGCTTGCCGTAGCTCCAGTGCGTCACGTAATCACGGTCCAATCCGCCGGTCTTGTTCTCCGTGTCCGCCCCTCCCTGCGGATTGATGGTGAGCTCGCTCTTTCCGCGCGTGGTGTGGGCTCCGTATTCCATCGTGCTCCACAGCAAGCCGATGTTGCACAGCACCGCGAAGGCCACGCCCACCAGCCCCAATGCACCACGCCCCGCGAAGTCCGCGATCCGCTCCTCGCGCACGGCGCGCCAGGCTTCCGCCAGACCGAAGAGCACGAGCAACATCCCCAGGTAGTAGGCGATCTGCACGTGGTTGGCATGCACTTCCAAGGCCAGGAAAAGCGCGAAGAGCGCAGCGCCCAACAGCTTTCGCCCGCGCAGCAGGACGTGGAACCCGCCGAGCACCATGGGCATGTAGCCGATCGCCGTCGCCTTGCTGTTGTGGCCTGCCTCAATGATCACGAGGAAATACGATGAGAAGGCGTACGCGACCGCACCCAGCAGGGCCAGCCAAGGGTCCGTGCGCAAACAAAGAAGAAGAATGAACATCCCCACCAGGTACAGGAAGACGAAGGATGCCGGGCGCGGCAGGAATCCGGAGAAGACCGAATCCAGCCAAGTGAGCGCATTGGTGGGCCATATCACGCCGATCTGGTAGCCCGGCATGCCCCCGAACATGCTGCCCGTCCACAGCGGTTCCTCACCATCGAAGGCCGCTCGGTGTTCCTGCATTTCCTGGGCCATGCCGGCGTAGTGGACCATGTCGCCCTGCTTCAGGCGCTTCCCCTCCAACAGCGGGCTGAAGTAGGCCAAGGTGAGCACGAAGAAGGTGACCACGGCCACCGCGACGGGCAGCACTTTCTTCCAGTTGATCGTTTTCATCCTGTCCCTTTCCGTTCTAGTTGATCTCTTCAAAATCGGCATCCTCCGCATCGAGGGGAGGCGCACGGTGATGGACCTCCTTCACTTGCTCAATGCGCACATCGCCCTTGGGGCGAATGGGGTCCGTAGTGGTCCTTGTTCCTCCCGCACTCCCACGACCGCCCCGTTGCAAACGCATCCACAGCCGGAGCAACTGCCAGATGATGAGCAGAATGAGGATCGTACGGAAAGCGCCATTGGCGGAAAGCAGGACCATGGGCGCGAAAGTAGGGGCCGGGGGAATGTGGAGCGAAAAATGCAGAATGCAACACGGTTGAATCAGGGCCGCGACTGGCGGTCCGTATTGGGCGGTCCCACGGTCCTCCGTACGCCGGGTCCCGGTTGAAAAACCCGATCAGCATCTCCGGCCCGTGCCGTTGCGTCCGTTGCGAACGTTCGGCGAAAAAACCTCCACGCCTCCGGCAAATATCCCCGATCTTAGGCGCCACTTCCCATCCCCATGCCAAGCATCTCCCACAAGGGACGCATCATGCCGTCCTCCCCCATCCGCAAGCTGGTCCCCTTCGCCGAGGCCGCGAAGAAACGGGGCATCGAGGTCCTTCATCTCAACATTGGCCAGCCGGACATTCACAGCCCCGAGGTGGCCTTGGAGGCGATCCATAGGCTGGACATGCCCGTGCTGGAATACAGCCACAGCGCGGGTTTTGAGAGCTACCGGACAGGGCTTGCGGAGTACTATGCGAAGCACGATATCGCCGTTACCAAGGACCAGATCATCGTCACCACGGGAGGTTCGGAGGCCCTGCTCTTCGCCATGATGAGCTGCTTCGACCCCGGCGATGAACTGATCATCCCCGAACCGTTCTATGCCAACTACAACGCCTTCGCCATTTCGGCGGGCGTTACCGTGGTGCCGCTACGCAGCTCCATCGAGAACGGATTCGAGCTGCCCGAGGAAGGTGCCTTCGAAGCCCACATCACACCGCGCACCAAGGGCATCCTGATCTGCAATCCCGGCAACCCCACCGGTCGCGTGTATACTGCGAACGAGCTGGAACGCCTGCGCAAGGTGGTCCTCAAGCACGACCTCTTCCTCTTCGCCGATGAGGTGTACCGCGAGTTCTGCTACGATGGCACCAAGCACATCAGCGCGATGAACCTGGAGGGCATCAGCGAGAACGTGGTGCTGATCGACAGCGTGAGCAAGCGCTACAGCATGTGCGGCGCCCGCGTGGGCGCGTTCGTCACCCGGAATGCGGAGCTGTACGATACCGCCATGAAGTTCGCCCAGGCCCGCCTCAGCCCGCCCACCTTGGGGCAAGTGGCCTCCGAGGCTGCGCTGAGCACACCGAAGCACTACTTCGAGGAGGTGAATCGTGAATACCGCGGACGCCGCAACATCCTGGTGGAAGGGCTGAACACCATCCCCGAGGTGGTATGCCCCATGCCCAGCGGCGCCTTTTACTGCGTGGCCGACCTGCCCGTGGACGATGCCGACGTTTTCTGCCAATGGCTCCTCGAGGAGTTTGAGCACGAAGGTCATACGCTGATGATGGCACCCGCATCGGGCTTCTATGCCGAGCCGGAACTGGGCAAGCGCCAGGTGCGCTTGGCCTACGTACTGGAGAAGGAAAAGCTCCAACTGGCCGTGGAGTGTCTGCGCGCTGCCCTGGAAGCCTATCCGCGGACCATCTCCATGAAGGAACGGCAGAGGGCGGCCCGTGGGTGATCAGCCGATCGGCCGCAAGTATCCCCAGTGTTATCCGCCGCATGGCGGAGTCCCCGCGAAGTAAACCGCGATCTGCCGCAAGCAACCAAGTGTGCAGCCTGCCGTCCTCCTGTTGGGTTCTTGGCTGGAACTCCCGTATATTGAGCGCCGTTGTCCCGTTCCAGTACCGGTCCCCGTTGCCCATGACAAGACAGTACGCGCTGTTTTTATGGTTCAAGGAGCGCAAGGTTGCTCGCTCATGCCTTGCCCTGCTGGCCATGGCCGTGCTGCTGCTGAAGGTTGCGCCCGCGTACGCCACCACTTGTGCCAATGCCATCGTGATCAACCCGGCATCGTTGCCCATCACGAACCAAGCGTTGGTGTGCGGTGCCGGGAACGACATGAGCCTTACCAGTGTGCCGGGAACGCTTTGTGGTACCGGTGACAATGGTTCATACAAGAACGGGAACGAGGCCTTATACCGCTTTACTCCCACAACCACGGGGGCCTACCAGCTTAGCTATGTGGGGCAAACATGGTGTGCCGCCATGGTCTACATCGGTTGCCCCACCTTGAATAATTGCCTGTATGGCGATGGCAACACCGGGAACAGCGTCGGCTTCTCGGTGAACCTAACGGCCGGAATCGAATACTTCATCTGGTTCGATACGTGGCCATCACCGAACAGTCCCTGCCCAGGCACCTTCAGCTTTGGGCCGCCACCACCACCCATCACCAACGACAACCCCTGCCAAGCCACTTCCCTCACCGTAAACCCCAACCTGCTTTGTGGCACACAGACACCGGGAAGTTTGGTGGGGGCTACCGCAACCGCGACGGTGCCCACCGCACCTTGCTTCGGCACTCCGAACGACGATGTCTGGTTCGCATTCACGGCCACGGGTCCAACGCATTACATCAACCTCAACAATGTGGTGGGCAACACAACGGACCTGTACCATGCCGTCTACAGCGGAAACTGCAACTCGCTTACCAACATCAGTTGCAGCGACCCGAACAATTCCATAGTTACCGGCTTGATCGGTGGCAATACCTATTGGGTGCGGGTTTATTCCTACTATGGCAATGCCGGGGCCAACACCACCTTCAGCGTATGTATCGGCACGCCGCCGCCGCCGCCAGCCAACGACAACCCGTGCGGCGCCGTTGGCCTTACGGTGAACCCGACCTTGGTCTGCACCAGTCAAACCCCGGGATCCCTGGCCAGTGCCACCCAAACCACATCGGTGCCTAGTGCTCCCTGTGGTGGCACCCCGAATGACGATGTCTGGTTCCAATTCACAGCAACCGGCCCAACACATCATATTGACCTCAATAACGTGGCCGGAAGCACCACCGATCTATTCCACGCAGTGTACAGCGGCACCAATTGCAACTCGCTTTCCAACGTCAGTTGCAGTGACCCGAACAATTCCATAGTTACCGGCTTGATCGGTGGCAATACCTATTGGGTGCGTGTCTACTCGTGGTCCAGCACCACGGGGGCCAACAGCACCTTCGACGTATGCATTGGCACACCGCCGCCGCCGCCACCACCACCGGCTTGTGGGGGAATCTTCTATGATAATGGAGGACCCACTGGAAATTATCAGGCGAACAGCAATGAGACTACGACCATTTGCCCCTCCACTCCCGGCGATATGGTCTCCCTCATCTTCACGCAGTTCGACCTGGAAACGAACTACGACCAACTACGGATCTACGATGGCAATTCAACGGCTGGCGCTTTGTTGGGCACGTTCACGGGCACTGCACTTCCACCGGTGCTTACAGCAAGCAATCCCAGTGGTTGCCTCACGGCCGTATTCACCTCGGATGGTTCCGGTCAATATGCAGGTTGGGCTGCACAGGTCCTTTGTGGGCCCATGCCGGCTGGCGACTGCGTCTACGCGCTCCATCTGCACGATAGCGGAGGCAACGGATGGGGCTCCTCCTTCGTGGGCGTCCGCATCAATGGCGGCCCATATACCTATCATACCGTTACAGCCTCCGACAACATCATCTTCATCGGCGTGAACATCGGCGACCTCATTGAACTCAACTATATCGCCACAGGACCCAACCAGGGCCAGAACTCCTATTCCATTTCCAAGCTCGGCCAAAATCCCTATTTCACATCGACTACACCACCTGCGCCGGGCATCATCTTCAGCCAGATCGTTGCGTGCGCCCCACCTCCCGCACCACCACAGGATTGCATCGGAGGAATCACGGTATGCAGTTCACAGGCGATCACCAACAACAGTTCCAGTACCGGCGATGTGATGGACCTCAACTCCAGCAACCAGGGATGTCTATCCTCGGGTGAGCGCCAAGGCACATGGTACTACTTCTCCCCGCAGACCAACGGCACCATTGCCTTCTCCATCACGCCGGCGAACGGTACGGACGACTACGACTTCGCCGTGTGGGGCCCCTACCCGAACGCACAGTGCCCCACCGGTCCGCCCCTGCGTTGCAGTTACGATGCTCCGGGTCCGTACACCACCGGCCTCAATGCTACCGCTACCCAAACCACCGAGGGCGCGGCCGGCACCGGCTGGGTGAGGGACATCAGCGCGCAGGCGGATGAGGTCTATGTGCTTTACATCGACAACTTCTCCACCACGGGTCAGGCCTTCACCCTCAATTGGCAGTTGACCAACACTTCCTTGGACTGCACCACGCTTCCCGTGGAGCTTATTGAACTGAATGCCGATGCCCGTGACCCCGTGATCGACGTCTCCTGGGCCACGGCCACCGAGCAGAACAGCCTCCACTTCACCGTGGAGCGAAGCCCGGACAATGAGACCTTCACGCCGATCGGCACCGTGCCGGCCGCAGGCAATGCCCAGTTCCGCAATGATTACCTCTTCGTGGACGAGAACCCCTTCCGCGGCGTGAACTACTACCGCTTGGAGCAAGTGGACATCGACGGCACTACCATGCGCAGCCATACCGTGGTGGCCACCCTTTCCGACGGTGACGGAAGGCCCTCGATCTACCCCAATCCCGCATCGGACGTGTTGAACGTGGTGTTCCCCCATCCCTTGGACACTCCGGTGGAACTGCAGGTACAGGATGCCTTGGGCCGTACCGTAGCGATGGCTCCGATCAGCTTGGTCTCCGGGCAACGCACCGCCCAAGTGCCCATTGAACAATTGGCCAAGGGCTGGTACAACCTGCGCATCGCAGGACCAGAGGGCCAGGTCGTGAACGGCGGCGGCTTCCTGAAGAAGTAGTCCGGGCCTCTCCCACGGAGCTTCGTGATCCCACGGCACGTCCGTTCATCATCCTTCATTCCGCATTTCTCACTCCCTCGGCAATCCCGACCCGATACCTATTCGCGTCAAGCGCTCCGCCCATCAGCCCTTTTCCCTCCTCTCCCGTTCCGGACCAAGTTTTCCACATGGACCCCATGAAAGCAACCCTCACATACCAACCACGTCATCAACGAGAACCTGTTCATCGTTTCGGCGTACAAAAGTTGACTATTATCAGGAAACGGCGGAACTTGGTCGAATAAAATCTCGCCCCGAAGGCTCATCGGCGCGCATGGTCACAGCCACCTGAAATACCATACGCATGTCCCCTTCCACCGGATCGTCCGCCCACCTGAACGCCCCTTGGATCCTGCCCTTGGCCTGCACGGTGGTCGCCTTGTTGGGTGCATCCTCCGCCAACGCACAAGTATCGAGCAACACCTGTGGCACCAATGCCGCGAACAAGTATCCGGTGAATACCACCTGCGTTCCCAAGGCCTTTAACCTACCAACAAGCTACACGGCCGTCTACAATCCGGGAGGATGTAATTCCGGGAACCGCGACGATGGCTACGGCTGGTTCACCGCGACCAGTACCAACACCACGGTGAGGTATACCCCCGTATGGAACAGGGATGCGGTACTCCATGTACTGGCCGCTTGTGGGGGGGCTGTGCTCGGTTGCGCGGACAATTTTGGCAACGGCGGATCCGAGACAGTGACCATACCCACGGTGATCGGCGCCAACTACTTCGTGCGCGTGCAACGCTACAACAGCGATGGCGGCATGAACGGCAGCCTGTGCATCTTCAATCCCGATTGCCTCTATACGCTGAACCTGTACGATAGCTTCGGTGATGGCTGGGCCGATTTTGCAGGAACGGCCTATGTGGAGATCATCGTCGGTGGCGTGAGCCTGGGGCTGTGGACCCTGCCGGGCGGCGCAAGTGGTTTTGTTGATTTCGGTGTCCTCAACGGGCAGACCGTACAGATCATCTATAATGATGGAGGTGCATGGTACTACTACGAGAATTCCATGGAACTCACCGTGGGCGGCCAATGCATCTTCCATTCCTACCAGCCGCCCAACATCGGGGTGACCTATACAACGACCGCCGATTGCACACCCTCCACGGCCGCCCTGCCTCAGGACTGCATGGGCGGGACAACTATTTGTGACAATGGAAGCATTCACGACAACAATGCAACAACCGGATGCGTGATGGACCTCAATGCCTCCAACAGCGGTTGCCTTTTGAACTACGAGCGACAGGGCTCGTGGTATTATTTCTCGCCCTCTTCCAGTGGTACCTTGGGCTTCACGCTCGTGCCCACCGGAGCAACCGACGATTACGATTTCGCACTGTGGGGGCCGTATAATTCCGTTCAATGCCCCAATACGGCACCTGCCCGCTGCAGCTACTTTGATGGAATGACGTACAGCAGCACCACCACCGGGATGGGCAACGGGGCCATCGACGTTTCCGAAGGTGCGGGCCCGCCAGCCGACGGTTGGGTGAGCACCATGAACGTGACCGCCGGCATGGTCTATGTGCTCTACATCGATAACTGGTCCTCCACGGGCCAGGCCTTCGACCTCACGTGGAACCTCACCAACGGCGCTTCCTTGGACTGCACCACCCTCCCTGTGGAGCTCCTCCATCTGCAAGCCACCGCGCGAGGCACCGTGATCGATGTGGACTGGGCCACCGCCACCGAGCGGAACAGCGACCATTTCGATGTGCAGCGCAGCGCCGACAATGAGCACTTCACCACCATCGGCACCGTGGGCGCCGCAGGCGATGCACAGTACCGCAGCGATTACCTCTTCACCGATGAGGCTCCCTTGATCGGGGCCAACTACTACCGCCTGAAGCAAGTGGACCGCGACGGGGCATTCGTGCATACGCACACCGTGGTGGCCTTCATGGGCCAGGGAAGCGGCGACCGCCCCGTGATCTTCCCCAACCCCGCGACGGACGTGCTCAACGTGGCCTTCACCTCTCCCTTGGACGGTAACGCCGTGCTTTACGTGCAGGATGCAGTGGGCCGCACCATCGCCCAAAGCACCGTGGTGGCCCTGCGCGGCCAACGCACGGCCGTGATCCCCACCGAAGGACTGCCCCTTGGCTGGTACAACCTGCGCATCGCCCTGCCCGATGGAAGCATGCTGCAAGGCGGCGGATTTTTGAAGAGGTGAGCCGGGAATCCGTGGATCTCCGCAGCGTCCCAACGCAGGGTCGCCCGTCCGCGCTTGTAGCGCGAGGCGAGTGAGGTTCGCGCTTGCAGCGCGTGTGGGACAACCCGATCGTCCCAATGCTGGTTACCGGGACGGCAACCCTGCGGGGACTTGAGAGGATCCCCTCGTCGTCCCCATCTTCAGGTCGGGTGGCCCCGCCCAATGATGTCGGGCGTGTTGCGCCGAAGGCACGCAATTCCACGCCCTGTGCATAACTTGCAGGCAACTCCAGCACCTCCTCCTCGTCTTCCACTCGTGGAAGAGATTCAAACCCAAAGCCTTCCCGGACCAAGTCGCTTTCCTCGATCCGCGAAGCCCCTGCGAATGCTTACCTTCGTATCCTCGATCACTCCCCCAACGCAGCGCCCCATGCGTACACCCATACGCCTTCAGCTTTTCCTCACTGTGGTTGCCATCGCGGTGTTCACCCTCGCACAGGCCCAGAACGTGGGCATCAGCGCCGATGGTGCAGCGCCCGACCCGGCTGCCATGCTCGATATCAATACCACCTCGCTGGCCGCCAAGCGCGGCCTGTTGATCCCCCGCATGACCGAGGCACAGCGTTTGGCCATTCCCGTGGCCGCAGCCGACAATGCCCTGCTGGTGTACCAGACCGACCTGGGTGCAACCCCCGATACCACCAACGCACGCGGATTCTGGTACTACGATGCCCCCACCACCACATGGCTGCACCTGGGCATGGTGCGCCGCGGATGGACCCTCAGGGGCAATACCCTGGCAGGCATCGGCAGCCCCGAATACGTCGGCCCAACCCAGTTCTCCAGCAACCGCACCCTGGTGATGCGCACGCAACCCGCGCCGGCCAACCCCGCCTTGCAGATAGGCTATGCCCTGATGTGGCCCGAGGCCGGCCTCGTGGGGCTGGGCACGCCCGCGCCCGCCACCGAGCGCCTCGAGGTGGAAGGTGCCATCCATTTTGCGACCAACGCCACCCCGGCAGCCCAAGTGACCACACCGGTGGAAGGCGCCATCCGCTACGGCACAAAGGACGGGGCACCCCCCTCCACTACCAACCTCAAATGGCATTACGGCCTACTGAACGACTCCCTGACCGGCAACCGCTTTTGGCGGCGCATGGAGAATGCCGAGAACCTGGTGTCCAATTCCCCCATGACCTCCTACCCCAAGGATACCGTGCAGTGCAACGGCAGCATGGGCAATGCGATGCGCGGGGGGCTGAGCGCCACACCCGTGACCCAGACCACCAGCGCGCCGCTGAACTACTACAGCCCGTTCGCCACCAACTTCACCAATACCGCCGCCCAAAGTTTTCGCGTGCAATACCTCTACCGCTACGACGAACTGGTGGAGGCCGGCATCTGCTTCCCCGCCACCATCACGGCCTTTGCCTTTTTCTGCCTGGACCAGGAAACGTTGGACAACCCCGGCAGCCCGGACTATCCCACTTGGATCAACGGGGAGATCCGCGGAGGGGCATCGTCGGGCGCGTTGACCGGGGCCAGCGCCTATTTCGGGACCAACAACACGCCTCCGTACATGGACAATCCGGTACGCAGCTCCCCCAAAAAAGGTGATATCTACAACCTGACGCCCGGCCCCGGCTGGATCAACTTTCCCTTGACCACGAACATCACCCTCGCAGCCGGGGATAATCTGATCCTCGATATCGTGTGGACCCGCAACATCGGCACCGGCGTGGGCCCCAAGGTGGAACTTGAAGATCCCGGATACACCTGCGTCAAATGGATCTATGCCACCAACATCAGCAATGAGGCCGGGCGGAACCTGATCAAGGATGCTGCGGTGCAGTATCCTGCCAATCCCCAGGGGATCGTCGCGCCCACGGCCAATAACCCGCACGGGAGGCGCCCGGTCACGCGCTTTACAGGCACGGTGCAGGTACCGGACGTGGTGCAGCGCCGGGCCAACTACATCCAGTACGATGGCGGCATACTGGTCGGCGATCCCACCTGGTACGCCGCCGAACCCCGGAAAGGCCCCGGCACCGTGCAGGCCCAGAAGGGGATCTATGACGGCCACGTGCTGCTGAGCGACCACGTCTTCGACCGCTACTTCGATGGTGCCCCGCGCCCCGAGGATGCCGTGGCCGCACAAGGCTATGCCTACGTGGGCCTGGCCCAGCTGCGCGAGCGGCTGGAGCGCGAGCGGCACCTGCCCAACATGCCCTCGCGCAGCCAGTGGGAGGCACGCGGCGGCGCCAGCCTCGGCACCCTCACCACCGGCCTGTGGCGCTCGGTGGAGGACCAGGCGCTCTACATCACGCAATTGGAGAAGGACCTGAGCAGCCTGGAGGAAATGGTCTTCGGCCCGGACCTGGCGCCGCAGGAGGCCCAGCGCCTGATCGCGGAGATCCAAGCCAGCAAGCGCCTCACCGAGGCCCAGAAGCTGCACCTGATCGATACCCTGAACGAAAAGGCCCAAGTCGGCACCCCCAAGCCATGAACGCCGCCATCCGCCCCCTCCGCCTTGCGCACCCCGTCCTGCTGGCGCTGTGCGCCCTCGGCATCGCCATCGGCGCGGCCGCGCAGAGCGGCAACATCGCCATCAACGCCTCCGGCGCACCCGCCGATCCCAAGGCTCTGCTCGACCTGAGCTCCGTGACCAAGGGCCTACTGGTTCCCCGCATGGCCAGCCTGCCCGGAGGGGCGTTGCCCAGCGGCCTGGTGGCCTTCAAGACCGGCGGGTCCAGCGGATTCTACGTGTACGAGAACGGCGGCTGGATCCCGTTGCTCGCCGGCGGAAAGCACGGCTGGGACCTCTACGGGAACACCCTCAACGATGCCACGTACACCAACCCGGACTTCATCGGCACCACGGACAGCAGGCCCATGTACTTCCGCACCAACAACCTGCACCGCATGCGCATCGATGGCGGCACCGGCTTCCTCGGTGTGGGCTATCCCGTGGCGGCACCGCTCGCGGTGGAGCGTCTGGACATCAATGGCCAGCTCAGCATGTACTACGTGCCCGGCGGTACCACCCCCATCAGCCTCACCAATAAACCGGGCGTGTTCCGCTACCAGACCTTCGGCAACCTCACCGGTACGGCCCCCTACCGGTACGGTTCCAATGAATTGATGGCGACCAATCCCAGCGACGCCCTCACCAACAATGCCGTGCTGGGGTCGAACAACAGCTACGCCCTGCAGTACGCCGCCCACTGGGGCAATATCGGCGATTCCGCCATCGTACAGGGCAAGAGGGTCCCGACGGTGGTACAGCCCAAGACCTATGGCTGGCGTGCCTTCGAGAACCCTTATGTGGAGGAGCGCGGTGTATGGAACCACTTCCGCGAGGCGGTATGCACCACCGTGGATGCCGAGGTTACGATCCCGCTCGTAGGCCCTTTCTACGACAGCAACATCTTGCCCATACCGGAACGATACCTCGTCACACCCTTTTACGGATTAGGCGCCCCATATACGCGGCACCAATACCTCTTCAGGGCCAGCGAACTGAACCTGGAGCTGTCCGGGTCCACGGGCGGGCTTTGCCCCGGCGGGGAGGTGAAGCGGATTTCCTTCTATGCCAACGGCACGGGTACAAGACCCATCGACCCCGGCGTAGGGGCGACGATCACCGTGCGCAATGCACCACCCGGCGTGAACGAGCTCCTCGGGTTTGACAACACGGTGGACGCCTCGGGAACCAGGGGCTGCGCACAGTTGGCACCGAGCAGTCCATGGCCACCCACGGCCGCAACGGGATGGGTGGACATTCCCCTGAACGTATCATCATTCTTTTGGGACGGGACCAGCAATGTGATCGTGGAAGTGGCAGTCCGGTCCACCCCCCCTCCCGCCAGTAGTACGCGGGGCGTAGTATCCGCGCTCACCTCGTTCAACGCCACCTACGGGGCGTACAGCCCCGGTCCTCCCAGCCCTGCCATCCTTCTTCCGGACCCCGGCGCACCGGGCTGGTCGTGCGACAACAGCACCAACGTGATGACCCGGATGCCCGACGCGGCAGCTTCCCCCTATCAGGGCGGTTCAAGCATGTACCGCCCCCGCATGAAGTTCTTCGGCACAGTGGCCAATCAGGACCCTCCGGGTTCCACCACCGGGACCGGCCCGTACCTCACCTACAATGGAGCATTGATCCTGGAGGATACGGTAACAGCCCGCACGGACATTCCTTGGGGCCGCTGGCGCCCCGGCACGCCCACCTTCAACACCTTCTGGTCCTATCAGGGCAAGGGTACCATCTCGGCCCAGCACGGGGTGTTCGATAACACCACCAACCTGAACGACCATGTCTTCGACAGGGCCTTTGATGGGCGCGTGGCCCCGGGCGATGCCGAAAAGCACGGCGGGCAGCGCCTGTTGAGCATCCGTGAGATGGAGGCCTTCACCCGCGCCAATCGCCACCTGCCCACCATGAAGGGCCGCGCCGACTGGAACGCCGAGGGTGGCTTCTCCCTGGGCGACCTCACCAACCAGCTCTGGGCCACCACCGAGGTGCAATCACTCTACGTGGCCGAACTGCACGATAAGCTGAACGTCATCGAAATGCTCACCAACGAGCGCCCCATCACCCGGGAGGAGTTTGGCACTGCCCGGCATCTACTGGCCGACATGGCGCAGTACACGGACGCGGAGAAGGCCCGCCTGATCGCCGCCCTGCGCAAGCGCGCTCCTCTTGACCCCCCATCCCGATAAGGCCATGGCACACCCCTCGCTTCCCCATCCCTTCCGCCCACGACACGTCCGCCGGGTGCCTGCGGTGATCACGCTTGCCGCACCTGTGCGTGCGTCCTGGCAGGGGCGGGCCTTCCGATACCTGCTGGCCACCCTGCTGGCGCTTGCGCTCACGGCGGGCCTCCACGCCCAGGTGGCCATCAACAGCACCGGTGCTCCACCGGCGGCGAACGCCCTTTTGGACATCAGCAGCACGAACAAGGGCCTTCTGATCCCGCGCATGACGCGTGCCCAGCGCATGGCCATTGCCGCACCGCCCGTAGGGCTGATGGTATACCAGACCGATTCGGTCACCACCGATCCCAAGGGCCTGTGGTACTACGATGCGGCCACCCCCATCGTGGGCTGGAAGCACGTGGCCTGGGGACCGGACATCTGGAAGCTGGGCGGCAATACCGGCACCACCGCCGCCGACTTCCTCGGCACGCTGAACAACCTCCCCTTGAATTTTTGGATATCCAATTACGAGCGGGGCCGCATCAGTGCCAATGGTGAACTGCAGCTTTACTTCAATTCCCCCCCCCCTGCAAGCCCCACCGGGCTGGTGCATGTGGAAGGGGCCATAAAGCTCAATGGAGGAAGCGAGGGCGATACCGAAGGGACCATCCGCTATACGCCCGGGGCCGGCAACGCGCCCAACAAGTTCGAGGGCTATGTACAGAATGCACCTGCCATCGATGATAACGTCAACGGCTGGAAGCAGATCGATAACAGCTTCGGGGAGCGCCAGCGGCAGGAATCCCCCATTCCGGGGGCCAGCTGCCAATTGCCTTCCAGTACGACCAATCCGCTCACAGGTCCGCGGACATGGCCCATTCCGGGTCCCTCCGCCGGGCCGTTCGGCACGCTCACCGGTTCCGCTTCCCCCTACTACGGCTTTTGGGAGGATTCCCGCAGGCAATACCTCTACCTGGCCAGCGACCTGAGTGCGGCCGGGATATGCGGGGGACCGGGCAACCCCATCCAAGCCATCGCCTTCGAGGTGGTTGCGCTGCACTCAGGGCCGGGGCGATTGCATTTCCTGCGCTTCCGGCTGAAGAACACCGCCACTGCGACGATCTCCGGTTTTGACAATTCGGGCTGGTTGAACTTCGCCGAACCCAGCCCTCCCAATGTCCCCGGCCCGCCACCGAGCTATACCGACCACAATACCGGTTTCAACGCGGTCAGCGGGTGGAACGTCCATAACGGAACAGCATTCACATGGAACGTGGGGAGCAACCTCATGATCGATGCGGCAGTGGACAACCAGGATTGGTCGTCCTCATGGAACAGTTCGGTGCGCTCGTACAACACCACGTACAACAGCATGATCAGCAACTATTGCGATGCCTGCGGCGGTACCGGTGCGGCCACCTGTCTGTGGGATAACACGCCATCCGTAGGCTTCTTTTTTCCGCCCACAACACCCACCAATGGAGAAATAGGCATAAATGCCAACGTCCCCGGATGGGGATGGGTAAGCGGCTGGAACATAACGGAGTTCACCAACACGATCACCTGTGACGGAACGTTCCCCACCTATAACTCCGGTTCTCCGGTCTCCATTGTGAACCGCTTGCCACGCGTGGCCTTCTACACCAAGTACACCGGTACCGGCACGAGCTTCAACGTGGGCAGCTACCTGTACGCCCAGGAGGGCCTAATGGTGGGGGATGCCGCGTGGGCTTCCAGCGGTGTATACCCCAACAACCCCTTCAAGGGGCCCGGCACCATCACCGCCAAGCGCAGCGTATGGTCCGGCTCCACCCTGCTCACCGACTACGTGTTCGATCTCTACTATGACGGCGTGGCCCGGCCCGAGGATGCCGAAGGCGCCTCGCAATACGTGCGCACGCCGCTGAAGGAGCTGCCCAACTACGTGGAGCGCGAGCGCCGCCTGCCCAATGTGGACGGCCGCGAGGAGTGGAACAAGAACGGCACCTTCAGCGTGGACAAGCTCGGCAACCAGCTGTGGGTGACCGTGGAGGACCAGGCCCTCTACATCCAGGAGCTCAACGCCCGCATGGACGCGCTGAAGCAGTATCTGGTGCAGAAGAAACTGGAGGAGCTGGAGGGGGAGTGATCAGACGATCAGATGATCAGATGATGAAATACCTTGCTCAATGGGGGGCGATCGGAACGCTGATGACACCGATCGAGCAGATCATCGCTGATCGAGCACGGCGACCATGCCCGCCCACCCGCGCTTCCGCCCGCGCTTGCAGCGCGGGTGGGGCAATTCAACCGGATGACCATTGGTGTCCGGGAAGAAAAGCAAACAACTGCTGCGACCCCTTCAGGGTCGTTGAGCATTCATGTTCAAGTGCAACATGCTGTGACCCCTCTGGGATCAAAAGCCTTGTGACTGTTGGGTTTCCCGCCCGCCCGCGCTTGCAGCGCGTGGCGAGCGAGGTTCGCGCTTAGAGCGCGGGCGGGGCAATTCGATCGGATGATCGAAAATGGTGTCCTTGCCGCGATCACGGGGAGCCATGCGCGGTCCACTGAGCGGTTCGCCGATCCGATGTATACTGCGGTCCCGGGCCAGCACATGCAGATGTTCACACACCAGCGCCTCACCATGGCCGTACGGCGGTTCGGCGATGGCCCCTTGCCCCTGCTGGCCTTTCACGGGTTCGACCGCACCGGCCAGGACTTCGCGTCGATTGCCCCGGCACTGGACGCGCACTGCACCATCCACGCCTTCGACCTGCCCTTCCACGGGAATAGCCCGGCACCCGCGGGCAAAGCCCCGGTCTCCCCGGGCGAGCTGGCGGATTTCATCACGGCATACGCGGAACAGGTCCCGGCAGAACGGGTGGGGCTGCTGGGCTATAGCCTGGGAGGTCGGCTCGCACTGGGGCTGGTGGAGCAATGTCCGCAGCTCATGGGTCCCGTATTCCTCGCGGCACCCGATGGCCTGGTGCCGCGCCCGTGGTACCGCAGCATGGCGCACTACCGCTGGGGACGATGGCTGTACCGCAGGTTCATCCGGCATCCCGGCGGGACGCATGCGCTTTTTTCACTGCTGCACCGCACCGGCCTGCTCGGCGATCGCATGTACCACTTCCTGATGGGCCACACCGACACCATGGAGGCCCGTGCATTGCTCCACGATACGTGGACCAGCTTCCGCCTGATCGAACCTGACCTGGAACGTGTGGCGATCAATATCCGCACGGAGCGGATGGCCGTCCATCTGCTCTTGGGCGAATACGACAGGGTGATCAAGCCCGCCTTCGCGGAGCGCTTGAAGCGCCTGGCCCCGAATGAGGTGCACGTACACCTGCTGCCCACCGGCCACCGCCTGTTGAACGCGGAGCTGGGGAAGGTGATCGCCGGGTTGATCGGATGACCGGACCGCTTTACCCGGTTCGGAAAAAACCCCGCCGTTACCGCGCCTCCAGCCGCGTGGTACGCATCGGGTCGCCCCCAGCGACCTGCACGAACACCCCGCAACGGTGCACGAAAAAAGGGCCGCCCCGGTGGGACGGCCCTTGATGGTTCAATTGCTTGGGCGGCCTACTTGCGGCCCCCGGGCTCGTCGCTCACGCTGAGCTTATGGCGGCCCTCGGCGCGACGGCTGGCGAGAATGGCCCTGCCGGCCGGGGTGCTCATGCGCTCACGGAAACCGTGCTTGTTCGCGCGTTTGCGCTTGCTGGGCTGGTAGGTACGTTTCATGGCCGTCCGTTTTTTCTTGAAAGGGAGCGCAAAGATAACTTTCCGGATGATCCGTGCAACTAATGGGGCCAGGGCAAACGCATCTTGGGCGCGGGGCGCGATCACTGGCATGGAAGCAGTGGGGTGATCGACATGGGCCCACGGATGTGAATGGGAAGAGGTGGTGAACGCTCATTGGGCGTAATGCGTAGAGCACTTTAACCAGGGATCCGCACGGATGTGGAACCCATCCATCCGTGGTTCCCCGGAAAAGGGGCAGCCATGCCGCACGCAAGCTCACCGCACGGATCGCAAGCGCTCCAAGCCATACGCCGCCGTTCGTCCTTCCTCGTCCTCCACGATCAACCTGCCGGCGGCATCCACGTCCAGGGGGCGTGCGGTGAATTCCGCGCCGTCCAACGTGAAGGTGGCGAAGCGCCCCCTGGCCCACAGGCGATCGGTGTAGGCACCGGCCACCGCGTCGGGATCCGCAACCAGCACGCTCCACCAATGCTCCAGGCGCATGCACAATTGGGCGAGCAGGCCGTCCAGTTCCCTGACAGTGCGCGTCTCCTGCACGAGGCTGGTGGCCGCCAGCTCTTCGGGCAACCCCGTGCTGTTCACGTTGATGCCGATGCCCACGATGGAGGAGGTCAACCAATGACCCTTCAGTTCGTTCACGATCAGGATACCGGCCACCTTCTCCCGTCCGATGAGCACGTCATTGGGCCATTTGATGCGAACTTCCGCGGCATCACGCCTGGCTTGCACCAAGGCATCGGCCACAACGTCATGAACGGCCAGCGCCGCCGCCTTGGCCAGTGCGAACTGTTCGTGGGCCGGGAAGTGCTCGGGCAGCAACACCACGCTGGCAGCGAGGTCCAGCCCCGGTGCCGTGGTCCATTCGCGCCCGCGCTGGCCCCGGCCGGCGGTCTGCTCAAGGGCCATGATGGCAGTTCCATGCGGCAATTCCTGCCGCGCCAACCCCGTGGCAGCATAGTTGTTCGTGCTGTCCACCGAGGTGAGCCGAATTACCCGATGGCCGATGGTCGGCTTGCTGTCCATGGAATAATGGGAAGCGCATCGTTCGGGAAGCCCACTGTAGATGCGTACCTTTGAACGCGCCCAAGATAGACCGCATGAAGGAAGCCAACCGACCAATCTCAACCACCCCCTTGGTGGATGCCGTGGTCCAAGGCATGCAGGAAGTGAAGGCAAAGGACATTGTACACCTCGACCTGCGCGAGGTGCCATACGCGGTGTGCGACCACTTCATTATCTGTCATGGCGATTCCAGCACGCAGGTGGAAGCGATCGCGCGAAGCGTGGAGAAGTTCACCCTGCAACGCATGCACGAGAAGCCTTGGCATACCGAAGGAAAGGAGAACGCCGGCTGGGTGCTTCTGGATTACGTGGACGTAGTGGTACACATCTTCCTGCGGGACGTGCGCGCCTACTACGGCTTGGACCAGCTTTGGGCGGACGCGGTCCGCAATACTTACGAGAACGTAGCTTGAACCATCATCGTGGAAAACACCGAAAAACAAAAGAAGGAGGGACCCGGCGGGCCGCAGCGGCCCAAGCGTTCCTTCAATTTCTACTGGATCTACGGGATCATCGTGGTGATGATCCTGGCCATGGGCCTGTTCAATTTCAATTCGCACCTGGTGCGGATCGACATCTCCGACTACGACAAATACCTGAACCAGGGTGATGTGCAAGGCATCGTGGTGAACGGCGATGCCGTGCTGGTGACCATTCGCAAGGACCGCCTGGGCAAGGAGGAACACCGGAAGAAATTGGCCGGTGCCGAAGCCAAGGCCGGTGTCCCCCAGTACAGCTTCTACATCGGCAATACGCCGCAGATGCAGCAGCAAGTGATCGAGGAGGCCCGCGCCAAGAAGGTGGACGTGCGTATCGAACCGCAGAACGACATGGGCCGGGAGATCCTGCAATGGATGCTCTTCATCGGTGCCATCGTGCTGGTATGGATGTTCATGATGCGCCGCATGGGCGGCCCCAGCGGGCCGGGCGGGCAGATCTTCAACATCGGCAAGAGCCGGGCACAGGTGTTCGAAGGTGGCAAGAGCACGGACATCACCTTCAACGATGTGGCCGGGCTGGAGGAGGCCAAGGAAGAACTGCAGGAGATCGTGGATTTCCTGAAGACGCCCAAGAAATACACCGACCTGGGGGCGAAGATCCCCAAGGGCGCGCTGTTGGTTGGCCCTCCGGGAACCGGTAAGACCCTTCTGGCCAAGGCCATCGCCGGGGAAGCGCAGGTGCCCTTCTTCTCGCTGAGCGGATCGGACTTCGTGGAGATGTTCGTTGGTGTGGGTGCGAGCCGCGTGCGCGACCTCTTCAAGCAGGCCAAGGAAAAAGCACCCAGCATCATCTTCATCGACGAGATCGATGCCATCGGCCGTGCCCGCGGACGCAACGTGAACATGGGCTCGAACGATGAGCGGGAGAACACCCTCAACCAGCTCCTCACGGAGATGGACGGCTTCGGCACCAACACCGGGGTGATCCTGATCGGTGCCACCAACCGCGCCGATGTGCTGGACCGCGCACTGCTGCGCCCGGGTCGGTTCGACCGCCAGATCTTCGTGGACATGCCCGACCTCAACGAGCGCATCGCCATCTTCAAGGTACACCTCAAGCCCCTGAAGATGGACATCATGGTGGACGTGGAGTTCCTTGCCCGCCAAACCCCGGGCTTCAGCGGCGCCGACATTGCCAACATCTGCAATGAGGCCGCACTGATCGCAGCACGCCGCAAGAAGACCTCCGTGGAAAAGCAGGACTTCCTCGATGCCGTGGACCGCGTGATCGGCGGGTTGGAGAAGAAGAACAAGATCATCACCAGTGACGAAAAGCGCGCCATCGCGTTTCATGAGGCCGGCCATGCCACGGTGAGCTGGCTGGTGGAGCACGCCTCCCCCTTGGTGAAGGTGACCATCGTGCCCCGCGGCCGTTCCCTGGGCGCCGCATGGTACCTGCCCGATGAGCGGCACCTCACCACCACCGAGCAGATGCTCGACGAGATCTGCGCCGCCATGGGCGGAAGGGCCGCCGAGGAGATCATGTACGGCAAGGTGAGCACCGGCGCCCTCAGCGATCTGGAGAAGGTGACCAAACAGGCATACGCCATGGTCACCGTGTACGGCCTCAATGAGAAGATCGGCAACATCAGTTTCTACGACAGCTCCGGCCAGACCGAGTACTCCTTCTCCAAGCCGTACAGCGACCGCACCGCGCAAACCATCGACGAGGAGGTGCGCAACATTGTGGAAGAGCAGTATACCCGTGCAAAGCAGATCCTCACCGAGAACAAGGACAAGCTGACGGCACTGGCCACGCAGCTCCTGGAGAAGGAGGTGATCTTCAAGGAGGACCTGGAAAAGATCTTCGGCGACCGCCCATTCGCCCGTGAGGAGCAGGTGGTCACACCCGCCGGTTCCCAGAACGGCAATGGGGGAAATACCGCTGAGGAGACACCCTTGCCCAGCAATAAGGACGACAACACGTCCCTAGGCTGACCACATCCAACCGGTGCCCATGAGTGAACTGGTCAAACGGGCGATCACGGGTGCTATCTATGTGGCCCTCACACTGGGTGCCGCATGGGCGGGGCCCGTGACCACCACATTGCTGTTCCTGCCGGTATGTCTGTTGGCCGCGCGTGAAATGCACCGGCTTTCGGGAAAGGGTGCCACGTACCCGGACGCTACCTTTCCCATGGTGGCCGCCGCACTGGTGTACATCACCCTGGCACTGGTCCAGGTGGTGCCCCGCTTCACCCCCATGGTGGCCGCAACCGTCGTGTTCCTGGTGATCGTTGCCGGGACCCTGGAGATCTTGTGGCGGCCTGGTGCATCCCCCGCCAAGGAGATGGGGGCACTGCTGCTGGTGATCTTCCTGGTGGCCCTTCCCTTCGGCCTGATCACCGCGCTGATGCACGGCGGACCCGAGCTGTTCATCGGATTCATGGTGATCCTGTGGACCAATGATACCGGTGCCTATCTGGTGGGCCGTCTCATTGGGCGCACTGGCCTGCTGCCCCGCATAAGTCCCAAAAAGACCGTTGAAGGTTTTTTGGGCGGCGTGCTGCTCGCAGTGGCCGCAGGGTTCGCACTGGCACAGCTCTGGCCGGTCTTGGCGCCTTGGCAGTGGATGAGCGCTGCCGCCGTGGTCGCCATGGCCTCCACCCTCGGCGACCTGCTTGAATCCGCGTTCAAGCGCGAGGCCGGTGTGAAGGATTCGGGCGATATCCTGCCCGGCCATGGTGGCATCCTGGACCGCTTCGACGGCTTTATCCTTGCGCTGCCGGCCATGCTGATCACCGTGAAGCTGTTCAGCTAAGAACCTGTTCAGGGGCTCTTCGAACGCAGCCCATCCCCCAAGAGATCCTGAACAGGTTCTCAGCGCCCGAGGCGTGGGCTTGGCCGCACGGGAAAGCCCCCCAGCCCGACGCTCCAGCTATATTTGGCACCCCCCATCGAAATGCGACTGCACCGCGAAGGCCTGCTCACGATCCTGCTCATCATTCTGGTAAGCTGCCTCACGGTGTATGCCGCATGGGCCTGGCTGCCCAGGGTGGCGGTGTGGCCCATCGCCGCGGTCATGGCCGTTCTCCTTGGCATCGTGGTCTGGTTCTTCCGCTCTCCCCTGCGCCCACAGGGCGGAAATGACACCTTGGTGCTCGCGCCATGCGACGGAAAGGTGGTGGTGGTGGAAGAGGTCACCGAGACGGAATACTTCAAGGACCGGCGTGTTCAGGTCTCCATCTTCATGAGCCCCCTGAACGTACACGTGAACTATCACCCCATCAATGGGACCATCACCTATCGGCAGTACCACAAGGGCAAGTACCTGGTGGCCTGGCACCCCAAGAGCAGCACCGAGAACGAACGCTGTACCGTGGTGGTGAAGCACGCCTCCCACGGCGAGGTGCTGATCCGCCAGATCGCGGGTGCGTTGGCACGGCGCATCCGTACCTACCCCAACCCCGGAGACCCCGTGGTACAAGGCACCGAGATGGGCTTCATTAAATTTGGTTCCCGGGTGGATCTTTTTCTCCCGCTCACCGCCAACATCGCTGTTCGCGTGGGCGAGGTCGTGAAGGGGGCCACATCCATCATTGCCCAAAACGAGGATTGACCATGCGTGTATTTTTCCCCTTGATCGCCCTGCTCACCTGGACAGCCTGTTCCAACGATGCACCGGCCACCACCCCACTACCGGCCGACGTCCAGGAACCTCAGGCACCGGTGGCCCGCCCCCCCAGGGTTGCATCCCCGACCATCGACCTGTATTCCTTGGAGGGCACTGGTCTGAAGTTCCATGGCGTGTACGACGCGCCATCGGGCAACCTCCACTATTACATGCGCTTTTTCGAGCGCGGCAACGTGGCCCTGGTGGCCGGCCAACAGGAACCCAATGACCCGGTGGACCTCAAGAGCTATCTGACCCAGGATGCGAAGAGCGGCACGAACAGCGTACACAATGTGCCCGTTACCCGGCGGAATGACAGCCTCTTCTTCACCACCATGGCCACGCGCGGCGCCATCCATTATGCGGGTGTGGTGGACGGTGACAGCCTGCGCTTCAACAAGCGGAGCGACGTGACCGGAAAGCAGGCCGTGGTGGTGTACGGTTTTATTCCTGACTAGAGGAGAATTGCCCGCAACTCGTCCAGGTGCCCGATCCGATAGGTGGCCTCGGGGTCGCCCTCCGCATCGGGCGTGAAGTGGACCTGGTCCATCCCGGCATCGCGCCCTCCGCCGATGTCCGCCCTGGCGTTATCGCCGATCATCAGGCTCTCCGGTACCTTGGCCCCGGCAGACCGCATGGCGTGGCGGAAGATCCGGGCGGACGGCTTGGATGCCCCCGCCATCTCGCTGGTGAGCACCACGTGGAAGAAGTCGCGGATCCCCGAGGTGCGCAGTTTCACGCCCTGTACTTCGGTGAATCCATTGGTGATGATGTGCATGCGGTAGTGCGGCTCAAGGTCCTGCAACAGGGCCAGTGCACCGGGCATCAGCATCGCCTGTTTCGGACAGCGATCCAAGTAGCTCACCTCCAGCTTTCGCGCAAGCGCACCATCATCGATCCCGAAGGACAGCAATGCCTGCTTGAACCGAAGCGCCCGCAGCATCTCCTTGGAGATCCCCCCACTATCGAGCTGCGCCCAGAGCCTGGCGTTCACCTCCTCGTAGGCGGGGATGAAGGCCCTGGCCTCCACAGCGTGCGGCCCCGTGAGGTGTTCGCCGCAGAGCTCGGTCAGCACTGCGCGTGAGTTGGACCGGAAGTCCCACAGCGTGTGGTCCAGATCGAAGAAGAGGTGGCGATACGACCTCAACGCGTGAATTTCCATATGGCACTCAGAACGAAGGACCAGATCGCCACCGAGGACAGCAGGAGCGGCAGCGTGCGCTTGTCGTGCCGGAAATATTTCGCGGCCAGCAGCGAGGTGAGCGGTACGGACAACAGCGGGGGGAGGAGGAACGCAATGCCCTGCACACCGTAACCCTGCTTCATGCGGACGATCATCCGATTGGTGCGGGTGAAAATACGCTTGGGCTTCACCCCCCGTGCGATATCCAATGCACGCTTGCGCATGTACCGTAGGCGGAACCACTCCAGCACCTGGCTGCCTCCGAGGTAAAAGACAACGATGCCCACCATGGCACCAGCACCGGTGAGCAGTACCGTTTCCATGTACGTATGGCCGAACCGGTACGATACGATGGCCGAGAACATGAACTTCAGCATCCCTGCGGACATCACCGTGATCGCGTGCATGGCTTGCATCATCACATCTTGTTCCCGTAGGCCAAGTCGCCCGCATCCCCCAGCCCGGGAACGATATAGGCCTCAGCGGTCATCTCCTCATCGACGGCACCCAGCCAGAACTTGGTGTTGGCCGGGAAGTGCTTCTTGGCGAATTCCACCCCTTCAGTGCTCGCGATCACGGAAACCACGTGTATGGCCTTGGGCTTCCCCATCCGCAACATCGCCTTGTACACCAGCACCATGCTTCGGCCGGTGGCCAGCATCGGGTCGCTGATCACCAGCACGCGGCCCTCGATGGAGGGGCTGCTGAGGTATTCCACCTCCACATCGAATCCGTCCTCGCCCTTGCGGTGTTTGCGATAGGCGCTCACAAAGGCATTATCGGCCCGGTCGAAATAGTTGAGCAGGCCCTGGTGCAACGGCAACCCGGCCCGTAGTATGGTGCAGATCACGGGCTGGTCAACAGGCAGGGATACCTTGGCCACCCCCAGCGGCGAGGTCACTTCCTGCTCCGCATAGTCCAAGGTTTTGCTCAGTTCATAGGCGAACACCTCCCCCATCCGTTCCAGGTTACGGCGGAAGCGCAGGGGGTCCTTTTGCACCTCCACATCGCGCAATTCCGTCAGGAAGCGGTTCGCCACAGAGTTCGTATTGTTCAGTTCCACCACCATGGTTCAAGGTTTCATTCGCCGGAACAACGGCGGAAGACGGTTCATCAAAGCTCGCAAATAAAGCGCGGGTTCCGCACCGAAACCCGAATAGAAGCGTGCAAGTTGTGGATCATTGCCTCCAGCAAGGTCGAACACCATGCCGCTGGCCGCGAATTCGAGGATCACATCATCGATCAATGCATGCATGGCACGCAGCTCCCGACCCCGCTGTGAGCCGATGCCCTTCAGGAAGATGATGCGGTCGGTTCCGCGCACGAACCACGCGCCGGCAACAGGCTCTCCCCCGCTGACCACCATGCGCCCAAACCCGTTCCCGGCCTCCTCGGTAGCCTGGATGACGCGGCGCATCGTCGCCCGTTGAGCCGCATCGACCCCCCAGTGCACGAACTGCTCCGAGCCCTCGATGAGGCCGATCACCGCTGCGCTGCCCACGTTCCGCTGCACGCTTGCACCGAGCTTCTCCGCCTTGCGCAAGCTCCGCCGGTGATTGGCGCTGTAGCCTTCGCGAAGGGATTCCAGCGGTGCGTCCAACCGCAGCAGATGATTGGTGCGTTCCTCCGTGCGTACGTGGGGGATCGAGGGGACCTCGGTGCCAAGCAGATGAATATCGGCATAGCGATAGTGTGCGGGAATGGCGCGCAGAAAGCGAGTGGCATCCCCCGCCGAAGGCACCGGCGCATAAGGTCCCAGATGTTGGACCAGGAAGGGCTGATAGAGATAGCGGATGCCGTATTTCCTGCGCCACGGCAAGGGCATTCGTGAACCGGTAGCCTCGTCCACCAGGGCATTCCAGCCCGGTGCGGCCGCGTTCAGCGTGCTGCTTAGCCCGTACCACGATGCGTTGCGGCAGTCGCCCATGCGCAGGTCCCATTCCACCGGATCGATCTGGGAGTGGAGCAGGTGAACGATCATGGTCTGGCGTATGAGATCACTTGGTCCGCCACATTGCCCCAGCCGGCCTGGTCACCGTAGTCGCTGAGGAATCGTTCATGCCATACGGAGATGAAGGTGCCCTGTACGGCGCGCACCGCATCCACCATGCGCACGGCCTCAGCCACGGCCTCCTGCGGCGAAAGCCGCATTCGGTAGCACAGCGCGCTGTCCATCACCGCGAAGGGATGGATCAGCAGTGAGGTCGGCTCCTCACGCTGCAGGTCGTAGAAAGGGAATGCCGTGCAGGTGCCTGCGCGGAACCCCGTGCGATCAGCCAGGCCCATGCTGTGCTCCTCCCGGATGCCGGAGCGCTCCAACTCGCGAAGCGTTCCGGGCAGCTGCATCCGCAGAAAGTGCTGCCGGGACAGTGTTACCGGCTTGCCGGTAACCGCTTCCAATTGCTGCTTCTCCTCGGGGATCCGCGATGGGGTATCGGAGCTGGCGTAGCCCGGATGCAGCCCCACCTCCGCCCGGGCGGCCACGGCCATGACGATGGCGCGCATGAACGGCTGGTCATGTCCGACCGCATGATCGTGCCTGCCCCGTGGTGCGGTGATGAAGTTGATGATGGCCCGCCCGTGGTTCCGCTCCACAAGATCGAGAAAGGCCATGTGGACGGCATAGGGGTCCGGACGCGAACCGCCAAGCACCGCCATCCGGTCCAGCACACGGCGAGGGTGCCCCCTGAGCAGGTCGCGCACCCCCCCGCCGACGGAGCGCCACCAGGCCCGTCCGAGGTACATGGCCCCGTTGTCCACATCCATCGTTGCTGTCTGGGCGTACTTCCGGCGTACGGCTGGAAGCTGCGGATGGCGCCTTCGCCATACGTCCACGAAAAGACGAAACCACTGGTCGACGATCGGCTGTTGCAAGTAGCCATGCCGGGCCGCGTGCAGGGCAGTACTGAGGGGCCGACCGTGTTCGTCTCGGGAAATGGTTCCGTATTCCTCGTATCGCGCAAGCTGAAAGAATGCCGCGGAGAAGAGATCAAAGGGCAGGTCACCGCCTTCCGAGGGGAAGAGCAGCGGCAGGTCCTGAGGCCACGCTATTTCGGGATCGAGCGGAGAAATGGCTGTTTGCCCCAACAAGCCGTGGGGCTTCACCTGGAAAGCATCCTCCTCCCGCTGTTCGCCATAGAGCAGCTTTGGCCCCTCCATGCTCCGGAACGCCTCCCGATCGGGAATCTCAACGGCATGCCATCCGGCCATGGGACCCAAGAGGTGCGCAATGATGTATCGCGACCGCGGGCCGGGCCGCTCGATGTGGTAATGGATATCGGCCATGAAGGGCTTGCGCAATGTAAGGCCGGCCGGACCTTAGTCGTGGCCCTGGAGCAGCACCTCGCAGATCGCCTCCGCCGCATGCCCATCACCGAAAAGTGCCGGGTACTTCGGTGTCCCTTCGCGCAGGAACACGGCCGCCGCTTCCCGGATCCGGTGCGGGTCGGCATCCGCCAGCACGGCCTGTCCGTTCGCCACCAGCTCCACCCATTCGGTCTCGGGCCGCAACACCACCACGGGCTTGCCGAAGAAATAGGCCTCCTTCTGCACGCCACCGCTATCGGTGACCACCAGCTTGGCCCCCCGCTCCAAGGCGATCATGTCCAGGAAGCCCACGGGGGGAACCAGATGGAATCCCGGGGCCGCCTCCACCGCAGCGCGCAGTTTCGCGGTGAGCAAGCTGTCCATCATCTTCCGGGTCCGGGGATGCAGAGGGAGCACCACGGGCATACCGTGCTGGTCGTGCAGGTCCAGCAGTGCGGTGAAAATGGCATTGATCCGGAGGGGATCGTCCGTGTTGTGATCGCGGTGCACCGTGGCCAGGATGAAGCCGTTTTGTTGCAGTCCCAGGTCGCCCGTCAGGGAGGAGCGGCGCTCGGCCAACTCCGCAAAGCGCATGCTGTTGTCGTACATCACATCGCCGGTGGCCACCACGCGCGGGCGGTCTGCGGTGGCCGGTGCGCCTCCGTCCGGCCGAAAGCCCTCGCGGACCAGGTTCTCCACGGCCGTTTGCGTGGGGCAGAACAGCCAGGTGCTGCAGTGATCGCACACGATGCGGTTCACCTCTTCGGGCATGGCCTTGTTGAAGGACCGCAGGCCGGCCTCCACATGCGCCACGGGGATGTGCAGCTTGGCTGCGGCAACAGCCCCCGCCAGTGTGCTGTTGGTATCGCCGTACAACAGAACGGCGTCGTGCCGGTCGGCCAGCAGTTCCTTTTCGATTCCCTCGATCATGCGGGCGGTTTGCGCTCCGTGACTGCCACTGCCCACGCCCAAGGAGATGTCCGCGCGCGGGATGCCCAGTTCATCGAAGAAAACTTGGGACATGTTGGCATCATAGTGCTGGCCGGTATGCAGCAGCGTCTCGGTTATCCGCCCCGCGAACGTTCCCCGTACGGCGTGACTTATGGCGGCGGCCTTGATGATCTGGGGGCGTGCCCCGATCACCGTGAGAATACGCAGCGGTGTGGCCATTCAATGCATTTGTCCATTGTCCGCAAAGCTGTAAAATCCACCGGCGGTGATGATGATATGGTCCTGAACGATGATATCGAGCATGCGCCCGCCCTCCATGAGCTTGTGTGTCAAGCGGACATCCTCCTCGCTTGGACGCAATTGGCCGCTGGGGTGATTATGGCCCACCACCATGCACGAAGCCCCTTTCTCCAACGCACAGCGAAAGATGACCTTGGGGTCGGCAACGGTCCCGTGAAGGCCGCCCACGCTAACCCGCCGCGATTCGATCAACCGCAAGCCGCGGTCCAGCAGGAGCAACCAGAATTCCTCGTGCGGCAGGTCGGCGAGCTTCGCACGCAGTTCCTCGTGGGCTTGGGCACTGGTGTGGATGCGGGGCCGTTCATGCTGCACACCGCTTCTTCGGCGCATGCCGAGCTCCAGTGCCGCCAGGATGCTCAAGGCCTTGGCCTCCCCCACGCCCTTGCGCTTCATCAGGTCCGCAGGTGAAAGCGCTGCCAGCCTGTTGATGTCGTTGCCGGTCTCCTTCAGCAGTTGTTTGGCCAGTTCCAGCGCGCTTAGATCACGGGTGCCCGAGCGGATCAGGATCGCTACAAGTTCGGCATCGGACAACGCCTTCGCACCTTGTGCCATCATGCGCTCGCGCGGGCGATCACCCTTGTCCCACTCAGGGATGCTCAGCCGCGGCTTGGGTAAGGGACCTTCGGATTCCATGCGATGCCAAAGATGCCATGAAATTGTGCACGGTCGGGAGGGTTCCCGGCGATGTGGGCCATCTGCAGCTTCCCCCTCGCGAAACCCTGCGCCCACCGCGTCACGGGTGGACCCCAAAAACGCGAACAGGTCCCCGAAAGGACCTGTTCGCGATCACGACAAACGTATGGCCTACTTCAGTTCAGCGACGTGCTTCTGAAGGCTGCTCTTGAGGTTGCCTGCCTTGTTCTTATGGATGATGTTACGCTTGGCCAGCTTGTCCAACATGCTGTTCACCTTGGGCAGCAGCGCTTCCGCCTCCTTCTTTTCGGTGGTGGCGCGGATGGTCCGCACGGCGTTGCGCGTGGTCTTGTGCTGGTAGCTGTTGCGCTCGTTGCGGCTTTTGCTCTGGCGGATACGCTTGATGGACGACTTATGATTGGCCATGTTCCTTTTCTCGGATAGGGGCGGCAAATATAGCTCGATCCGTGGTACGGACAAACCTGAAAATGAAATAGGCCGGACATGATGCCCGGCCTATCCTTGATCACTGGGGTTCAGTAGGCCATTTCATCCTTCTTGAACATGTTGGTCACGGTTTTCACCACGATCTTCAGGTCCAGCAGGAACGACCAATTCTCCAGGTACCAGATGTCCATGTCCACCCGCTTCTCCATCAGTTCGGGCGTGCGGGTCTCCCCACGGAAGCCGTTCACCTGTGCCCAGCCGGTGATACCGGGGCGCACAAAATGGCGGACCATGTACTTGTCGATGATATCGCGGAACTGGTCGTTCAACTTCAAGGGGTGCGGGCGCGGGCCCACCACGCTCATTTGGCCAAGGAGCACATTGAAGAACTGGGGAAGCTCATCCATGTTGCTCTTTCGCAGGAAGGCTCCCAGTTTGGTGACCCGCGGATCGTTGCGGGTGGCCTGCTTGCTGTCCGCCTCATTGTTGATCTGCATGCTACGGAACTTGTAGCACGTGAACTTCTTCTTGCGTTCACCCAAGCGCACCTGTTTGAAGAAGACCGGTCCCTTGGAGGAGAGCTTGATCAGGACGGCGAGGATGGGGAAGAGCCAGCTAAAGATGAGCGTGATGACCAGAAAGGAGAAAACGATATCGAAGGTGCGTTTCACCAAGCGGTTGCCTTTGCTGTCCAAGGGCTCGTTGCGCAGGCGGCTCACCGGTACGGCACCATGGAAGGTGAGGTCGGAGGTCTTCACCACGGGAATGAAGCTGTCCGGGCTGGGGATAACGCGGAAGCGGATGGTATTGCGCTCACAGAACTCCATCAGCTCAGTGATCTCCTCCCGGTAACTGCCGGGAAGGGCGCAGTACAGAATGTCGATCCGGTTCTGGACGGCGAAGACCTTGGCCGCCTCGATACCCCCCAGCTGGCGCGGGGCGAGCGGACCGCTGAGCGGATGATCGTGGAATACACCCCGGAAGCGGTACCCCCGAACAGTTTGATCCTCGCAATACTGAAAGATCTCCTCCGCTGCCGGCCCTTCGCCCACGATGACGAGGTCCTTTACGGAAGTGAGGGGTTCGAACGTCATGACGCGGTTCAGTCCATGTTGTACGTTATGCAACTGCTGGCGACTGGAGCGCAACAGCATGGCCAGGTCGTGGTTGAGCTCGGTGCGGGCGGAACGCCCCCCCGAACGAAGGTCAGGTGCGGGATGGACCATGGTACCGGTGTCAACTTTCTCCATGGTTGGTTAGCTGATTGAACTGATCATTTAGGCAGCGGGGAGCCAAATATACTTGTTCGTCGAAGAAAATGTCAAGTTGGTCGAAATAAAATAGATCTCCATGCGCGTTGGATGCATTCAGGATCGGCTTCCACCCCGCCTGCCGAGCAGCGTTTTGGCGTACATCCACAGGAAGGCCGAGTTGGTGACCAAGTAACGTTTCCACAGCCGCCCTGGTTCGAGCCAGAGGCGATAAAGCCATTCCAAGGAGGCGTTGCGCATCCATCGCGGAGCCCGCCGGTCCACTCCGGCATAGAGCAGAAAGGCCCCCCCGATGCCCAACATCACCGCTGGCACCTTGCCCTTCATGGCCGCCATCCATTTTTCCTGCCGGGGGCATCCCAAGCTAACCAAGACGATGTTCGCACCGCTCCCTACAATGAGATCCACCTCCGCAGCACGTTCCTCTGCGGTGAGCGTGCGAAAGGGTGGCGAACTTTGCCCTGCGATCCGCAGTGCCGGGAAGTCCGTTGCCGCACGCCGAACGATCGCATCCAGGACGTACTGCTCCCCACCCAGCAGGAACACGCTCAACCCCTCATTCCCCGCCGCCGCCATCACGGCCGGCATCAGGTCGTTCCCCGCCACACGCTCCTGCCTCAGGCCATTGAACTTGTTGAGGCTTTTCACGATCGGCATGCCATCGGCCGTGGCCATGTCCGCCCCGTTCACCACGGCGGCAAACTCCGGATCGCCCTGGGCCTCCATGCACATGTGTACGTTCACGCAGCAGACGTACGCGGACCGCTTCTCCTTGCCCCAGCGCACAATGGTGGCCACGTGCTCGTGGAAGGAACCCACGGAAAGGCCCAATCCGAACACCTGTACTTTCTGAATATCCGTCATGCCGGATCAGGTGCTTTGTCGTGGCGTGGGTCGATCAGCATGGGTGCGGTTGCGGCTGCGCTTTCGGTATCGTACCAATGCACCATGGCCTCCACCCCTTCCTCCAGACTGTATGGCGCTTCCCCAAGGGTCGCCACGGTCCGGTCCATTGGCGTGATGTAATCACTGGTCATGCTTCGGAACCGGCCACTTGTAATGGGGAACGGCACGCCCACGGCCTTCAGCACATCGCCACCAAACGCCAAGCCCCTCACCATCCATGTCGGGATGTAGCGCACGGGCCTGCCCACCAACCCCTTCGAGATCGCCTCTACCCATACCCGCAGGTCCATGGGGTGATCACCAACATAGAAGACCTTGCCATGCACCGTTTCCGCAGGGGCCGCAAGGATGCGCTCGATCTGCCAGACCACGTTGCCCACATAGCCGTAGGAACGGATCACCTTGCCCTTGCCGGGGTGGAAGTACAGTCCCTTTCGCATCACTTTGAACAGCACGTCCCGGTAGCGCAGGCTCCAAGGTCCCCAAATGGTGGTGGGCCGAATGATGCTCCATACGCAGTCCAGGTCCGCTTTCCGGGTGGCCAGTTCGCAAAGGCGCTTGGACTCACCGTACAGGGTGAAGGGCTTGTAGTCCTGATCGTCCTTGGGCTGGTAGCCCGCCTCGCAAACGAACTGGGTGCTGGTGATGATGAGCCGCTCGATCCCGGTGGCAGCCTTCAAGGCCTCCAGGAGCATCGCTGTGCCTTCGTGGTTCTGCCGATAGGCATCCAGGTCGTCCTGCACATCGGTATCCGTGCGGGCGGCCAAGTGTACCAGGTGCGTCGGCCTGAATTCCGCCAGATGCCTGTCCGTTGCTTGGCGGTCCAGGATGTCCCATTTACGCCACCATGGACGGTGGGAGGCTTTCAGGGGCGGGTTCCAGTCCAGGTTCAACACCTCCACACCCTTTTCCAGGGAGGACTGCACCAAGTTGGTGCCGATGAAGCCGGATCCCCCGGTCACGAGCAATCTCATTCGTTCAGGTCGATCTAGCAGCTTTGGTCAGGGCCTCTTCCATGTTTTCCTGGAAGCGTTCCAATGTAAAGCGTTCGGCAAAGATGCGCCGACCTTCTTCACCCATTCGCTTGCGCAGCGGTTCGTCGCGGACCAGCAGCAGCAAGCGCTCCGCAACGGCGGCAGGGTCTTCAACCGGCACCAGGAAGCCGTTCACTCCGTCCTCTACCACGGAAGGGATCCCGCGCCATGCGGTGGATACCACGGGCTTGGCGAACTGCATGGCCTCCAGCAGCACCAGCCCAAAGCTCTCCGCCTCGAAGTAAGTGGGGAAACAGAAGATGTCGCAGGCGGCGAAATGCTCCTGTTTCTCCAGGTCGCGTCTCACACCGAGAAAGGTGATACGCTCTCCCAGCCCGTGCTCCGCGATGTAGGCCAAGCACTCGGCCTCGAAGGTGCGATCACCCCACCTGCCCATCAGTTCCAAGCGGACGTTCGCACCATGGGCCACCAGTTCGCGGAAGGCTTGCAGCAATACGCGCACGCCCTTGGAGGGGATCAGTACGCCCGTGAAGAGGATGATGAGGGGATCTCCCGGCACTGCCGTTCGCTCCTGCACGCTCCCGCGCGAATCCACAATGCCGTTGGGCACTACCACGTCCAGCTTGGCGCCCAAGAGCTTACCATCGTCAGGATTCCCTGGTGCCGTGCGTATGGCCATCGCTGCATTGCGGTAAGCCAAGCGAAAGAAGGGGCGAAGCAGGGCGGGCAAGCGCGTTTCAAATCCGGAAACGCCACCCGCGTGATAGTGGAAGACGGTCCATTTGAAGAGCCAGCGCGTACTGCAGAGAAAGATGATATCGCGGAGCACGGGGACCATGTTCGGTCCGCTGGGGGGATAATAGAGCATGGGTGTACGATGGCGCAACCGGACCCACCATACGCGGAGGATGGTGGTGAAGAGCAGCCAGACCTTCCGCAGGGCGAACTTGCCCACGCTGTCCATATCCTCCGAATACTTCAACCGGACATGGAACAATTCCATCTGCCGGTAGCTGCCGTCCAGCAAGGCTTGCACCATGATGGACTGGCCTCCATACGGCGGCGGTGTCTGCCCGACCACAAGAATGCGAAGAAGGCCGTTCCGCATCGCGGTATCTCTCATCCGGCCAACTTACCAATAGCAGGCACCTTCCACCCGTTCGGCCTTGGAGGGGCGCTCACTTTCGTCGGGGCGTACCCAGTGCTCATTGATCAGGGGATGGCCCTCCCAGCGTTTTCCGCTGATGCCGAAGAGCAATTGCGTGGCCCCACCGATATGGACGGATTTCTTTCCGATCCGCTTCACATGGGCGGCCAGCGGCATACCATAAGCCCCGCAACCGATCAGCGCCACATCGAAGTCCGTGTTGCTGATCCGATCTTCCATGTATTTCAATGCATCGAACCAAGTGGCGTACGAGGTATCGCTCTCGGCCACCGTCTGAACCGCCTTGATGGTGATCAGTTTGAAGTCCGGCAAGACGCGTGGGTCCTTGAACAGCAGCTTTCGCTTCTGATATTGATTGCCGATGCTCTGTTCGAAGGGATGAACGACCAATACCCGCTTGCCTTCCAGCACCTTGCTCCAGGGATCCTCGTGCTCGTATGGTTCCAGATCGATCAGCGGCACACGCAGCACATGTTCCAGCCGATCGGCAAAGTACTTCTCCTCCCTCCTCCACGTGCCCAGGATATCGATCAGTTTCATGTCCTCGATCATGCGCTCGGCGAACTTCACCAACAGGTCGCGGTCCTTGGGAAAGAACCCCGAAAGATTATGCATGCTCCAAATGACCTGCTTATCGTAGCCATAGCTGGGATTGGCACCGGTGATGTATCTCCAGTGATTGAGCAGGGAGGGGTTGTAGTCGCTCCTATCGCCGAGATAAGCCAGCATGCTGTACAGTTCGGTCATGCCGAAACGGCAGATCATGCTCGGTTTGTCCGCGAGAAGCTCCTGCGCGATCCGATCCGATGCCGCCTGCCCTGATACTTGCGCCCATCCATAATCGTAGGCGAACGGAGTGCTGCGGGGAAAGATCCTATTGTAGGCTCCTCTCGCTTTTGTAAGCACCTTGAGGGTGCGCTCGGACACTCGCATACGCTTGTTTTCGGTCATTCCCATTCTTTTGGATCGGCGGAATACCCGTGCAGGGTGGAGGCTGGTACGTGAAACAGGTTGTTTTGTTCAGCTTTGGACAGTTGCCCAAAGGTACTCCTTCCCGTGTGCAGGTTGCACGGCCCATGCCCGGATAGTGCCCCATTCAACACCCCACCTCCTTCCCGCGAGCAACTTCCGGTCGGATGGCCGTTGGTGGATCAAGTTCCGTGCCTCTGCCTTCCAATAATGCCCGGTGGCCGGTTGGAATTCCCGACCGAAGGGGAAACCCTGACGAGCGCCCCCCCGTTGAACGATATCCAACCGACCGACCATGCGCTCAATATCACTGCTCTCATCATTGATGATGAGACGGATCAGCTTGACATCCGCACTGATCTGCTCCTTGCTTGCCCACGCGACAAACTATTACGTTTCACCATCTGGCAACGATGGCAATAACGGCACCTCCCAGGCCACGGCCTGGAAGACCATCGCACGGGTGAACCAAGCATACACCTTTCTCCCCGGTGACAAGATCCTGTTCGAGCGCGGAGGGGTCTTCCGAGGCGAGTTGAACTTGGCCACCTCCGGTTCCCAGTCCCAGCCGGTCACCGTGGGGGCCTACGGCACGGGAGCAATGCCCGTGATCAAGGGCAGCGAGGTGGTCACCAACTGGTCCCTTCATCAGGGCAACATCTGGCGTGCTTCCGTCACCTCGGGAAAGGTCGACCAGTTGTACCTGGGCGGCCAGCGCATGACCCCTGCACGCTACCCCAACACCGGCTGGCTGCGCACCAGCCAAGGTGGCGGCACGCAGGTGCAAAGTGGCGACCTGACCCAGCCCAATGGCTATTGGAACGGGGCGGTCATGGTATTGAGAAGCTCCAGCTGGTCCTTTGACACCCTGCTGGTGACCAGTTACGCCAATGGCACGGTGAACTTCTCAAGCCCCACCTACAATCTGGGCAGTGACCCCTGGGGCTTCTACATGACCGGCAAGCTCGCCGAGTTGGACAGCCCCGGTGAATGGTACTACGACAGGGCAGCGCAGCAGCTCTATTTCTGGCCGCCGAACAACGGGGACCCGAACAACCAAACGGTGGAGGCCGCCGTGTACCTCAATGGTGTGATCTGCTCCTGGCAGAACGAGCACTTCCGCGTGGAGAACATCGCCTTCCGCCATCAGCGCAAGGCCGGGGTGCTGAACAATGGAGCATCCGACGTGACCGTCACCGGGTGCGATTTCCAGTGGTTGTACCATGGTATCCTCAGCGCGGGCACCCACAGCCTCTATTCGGGCAACACCTTCCGGAACACCTACGCCACCGGTG
>JAIOIH010000015.1 GCA_019912395.1 Flavobacteriales bacterium
GGTGTACGTGCTGGAAGTGAATCCGCGCGCGGCGAATTCGGCGGCAAGGCGTTCGGTGATGTCGTGACTGTGCAGCATCAACGCGGGCGGCGCGTGGAACGGCGGCAACGTGCAGCTCGAATCGCCGCTATGCACGCCCGCTTCCTCGATGTGCTGCATCACGCCGGCCACCACCGTGCGCTTGCCATCGCACACGGCATCGACATCGTATTCGAACGCATCTTCCAAATATTCGACGATCTCCAGCGGATTGCCGGGGCCGAACAAAATTTCGCGCTGCAAGAATGGGCGGAGAAATTCTTCGTCATACGCTACCACCATGCCGCGCCCGCCCAACACGAAACTGGGCCGCACCAGCACCGGAAAGCCGATTTCCGAGGCCGCCGCGCAAGCTTCGTCCAGCGTTTCGGCACTGGCGGCGCGCGGCATCACAACCCCCAAATCTTTCAGCGTGTCCTGGAATGCCCGGCGATCCTCGGCGCGTTGGATGTCGGCGACCGAGGTGCCCAGCACGCGCACGCCTGCATTTTCCAAGGCCGCCGCGAGTTTCAACGGCGTTTGCCCGCCAAGCTGCACGATCACCCCCAAGGGCTGTTCGCGCTCGCACACTTCCAGCACATCTTCCAGCGTCAGCGGCTCGAAATACAGCACATCGGCCGTGTCGAAATCGGTGGAAACCGTCTCGGGGTTGCAGTTCACCATGATGGTTTCGTAGCCCAAATCGGCGAGGGCCGTACACGCGCGCACGCAGCAGTAATCGAATTCGATGCCCTGCCCGATGCGGTTGGGGCCGCTGCCCAGCACCACGATCTTCTTCCGGTCGCTGCGCACGCTCTCGTTCTCCTCCTCGAAGGTGCTGTAGTAGTAGGGCGTCTTCGCGGGGAACTCCCCGGCGCAAGTGTCCACCAGCTTGTACACGCGCTTGATGCCGAGCTCCGTGCGCCTGCGGTACACCTCGCTTTCGAGGCAGCCGAGCAGGTGCGCCACCTGCCGGTCGGCATAGCCCTTCTGCTTGGCCTCGAAGAGCAGGTCGCGCGGGATGGTGTCCAGCGTGTGCTTCTCCACTTCCTTCTCGGTGAGGATCATGTCCTCGATCTGCTTCAGGAACCAGATGTCGATGCGCGTGCGGTCGTGGATGGTCTTGAAGGGGATGCCGGCCTTGATGGCGTCGTAGATGTGGAAGAGGCGGTGCCAGCTGGGGTTGCTGAGGCTGTCGAGTTCGAGGATGACGACGGTGGTCATTTGTTGGGCGTGCCCCCTCGCAAAAGCCTCGGGGTCGCGTGCTTCGCTATAGTTGCCTCGCCCCAGCCCGCATCGCATCGGGCTGCGGGGTCTTCTCGTTCCTCGCAGCCTCCTCACCACGTGCGCTGCTGGGCCGGTGCTTCGGCAAGCTGCCGCTTCGCCCGCTCACGCGACATCCTGCTGGCCGATAATCCTTGTATCAAGTGGATTTGCATAGGTCGGTGAAACACTTACCTTAGCCTCGTCCATTTACACGTGTGGATGAGCGGAAGCCGAAAAGCTCAGATAGAGTAGGCGGCACTAACGCAACGGTAGCATGAAGACTACGAAGCGAAAGAAGTCACTCTTTGAGACGAACCTACCCAAGGACATTGTGGATGTTCGTCGGATCAATGGAGGACAGGGGCCTGAGACACAGGTAACAGGAGACACAGACTCCACTTTGGGAGGAACGGACTGTGGCGACTTTATCCGAGGCTCGTCCTTCCCCTACGATTCGGATCCCACACAAGTGGGGCACGACGGATAGACAAAATGACCACTGGAGTACAGGGCGACCAAATCAAAATTGGTCGCCCTGTGCTTATGGCTATCAGACAGGAGCTCATGAACCGCATCCTTCCTTTCCTCGGGATTATGCTACTCTGCTCTCTCAAGGGCAAAGCACAACTCACACCATTCCAGATTGGCGACTCCGCAATCAGAATGATGGGCAACGGCAAGTTTGAAGCTGGTTGGAACCTAATTGAAAGTATTCCCAGAGAGCAAATCGACCCGGGGGACTGGATTGTTGCTAATCAATATGCATATCTTCGGGGTGATACTATTAGATTTTTTGATTGCATATCATACCTGTGCAGGGAATACGGATTCACCCTTACAAATCAGCATTCCGGTTTAGCATACTACGAAGCACTGAACTCTGGTAAATATTCAGAACGGTTCATGAATATTCAAAACGAATCACTTCCATATTTCATGCAGAAAAAACATCGTGTTTTGCAAACTATCCGTGAACTTGATGAAATGCGAATTCGAGACCAACTTCGCGGACAAGTCAATCAAGCTTTACTTAAAACAGATTCGTGCTTCAATAAATGCTCTGGCACATTGATTGATCATCTTAATGAGATTAATTTTGAGAAACTCATCCAAATATGTAATAAAACAGGCATATTTCCCAATAATTTTGACCTCCATTACAATGCCACTGCAACGGCCTACTTGATACTTTGGCATAATTGTTCGGATTCCATCAATTATGAAGAAAAATGGTCCAAAGTATGGCCTTATTTGGATGAAGCATACAGCCAAGGTAAGATTAACAACGCCTTCGTGCTTACATACGACTACTTTCTTGCCCGATACCTCGGGTACCAACTTTTCGGAACAGTCGCGGGTGATGTGGCCATTAAAGACATGGATGGCTTGCGTGAACGTCGGAGGAAGTATCACCTCGAATGATGATTTTGATTATTTCAAATCGGAGCGAAGCCACTACGAACCAAGTAATCGATTGGCTGCATTACTATGGTGTAGACTTTATTCGCATTAACGAGGATACCCCAATAAGAGATGTGCTTGTCCTCATGGATAATGGCAGAACTGATGTTTCTATTAAAATTGATGAACGAACCGTTCCCCTGCGTGAGGTGAGTGCTGTATGGTATCGGAGGGGCTGGTTTCAAGTTAGTCATTCGTACGACTTGAGCAACCTTCCTGAACTGTTGAAGGCAAGCGTGACAGCACAGTTGACCGGTGACTTGAGAACACTGAGCGGATTTGTTTCGAAATTATTGTTCTCCAACGCAATCAATACACCCGCCGACAACAACCTGAACAAACTATCCGTTCTTCAAACAGCCGCCTCCCTCGGACTCTCAGTGCCCGCAACAATCGTAACCTCTTGCAAGACTGACCTTATTGATTTTCGTTCCCGGCATGGCCGTATTGTTACTAAAAACATGTCGGCAGGAGTCTTTATTGAACACAACGGGACAATGCTACAAGGCTTTACTAAGGAGGTTACAGATAGGGAGATGGCCATGCTTCCGGACTACTTCTTCCCAATGCTGTTCCAAGCGATGGTTCGGAAGGTTTTTGAGGTCCGTATCTTTTATCTCAACGATAGACTGTGGTCTTCAGCCATCTTCAGCCAATCAAGCACTAAAACGAAAGTCGATTTCCGTAATTATGATGTCAATCGTCCGAATCGGACTCCGCCGTACATTCTACCCCGAGGCGTCGAGAGCAAGCTGCGTCGGCTCATGAACCTGCTGAGGCTGACTTCCGGCTCAATCGACATAATGGTGGACGAGAATGACAATCATGTGTTTCTTGAGGTGAACCCGGTGGGGCAATTCTGGCAAGTAAGCTATCCGTGCAATTACAACTTGGAAGATGAGGTTGCCAGAGCCATGTGTTAACCCGACTGCTGAGGTGATGGAACTCGATCAGGCACTGCATAATTGCCCGGCTCTCCCTCTTTACTTGAGGTTCTCGTTTTTTCCACCGAAAGAGCCCAAAATCTTATCAACGTTCTACAGTAGAACACATCATGGAGAGATTCCCCTTCTGTTAAGACCATTTAAACTTATGGATATTCCATGAGTGAATTTCTATATCTCCACCACCAAGTACATTACACGGTTGGATTTGAGAGGGCTTTGTTATTCGACCCTTCCCGATCCAGTCATCGGTTCGTTCCGAATGAACTCGTGCAGTGCTTACTCAACTCCCATGGAAGTTCGATTAAGTCGTTCAAACAGCGCTGTAGGAGATCGGGATTGGATGCTGATGAGATTTTGAAGGAGCTATTGGACAATGAGCTTGTGTTCATGGCTTCGCGAGGACTCGCCAAGCGTTTCCCGCCCATCACCACAGTATTCAAAAGTCCTTGGACCATCCATACTGCCTCCTTGGTATTGTCAGAGGAGGTCGGCGAGCACTTGTCCTGTTTGGAAGCGATTCGGTTGAGATGCTTGAAGATAGTTTGCAACGACCGTCTGGCTCTGCTTCGCGGTCACTTGGATAGTCTCGTCGACATGTCACTGAGCTACCTCAGCTTCGTGGTCCCGGATCAGGAAAGTGCGATCGAACTCGATGCTTTGATTGAAGGACATCCATTATCCACACGCGTGTCTGAGAAAATAATAGATGGAAATGAGGAACCAAGGAGCGGTACGGATGGCCAGAGTGGGGGAAGCACAGCCCAAACCCGTTCCGAGATGTCGGTGAAGCATTTTAATCGTATAGTATTTTCATTGGATGTCCATCGTGAGGCATCTTCGTACAATACATTCTACAACGCTCGTATTCATGTTACCGCAGATGGGGGCGTGAGATACTCGGAGGATGACCCCACCGACCTTATCCAACTCAAGGAGCTGCATAGACTAATGAGTACCATAAATAATAAGAACGATGTATTGCGATTATTTCCACTGTGGGGGGTAACGAAGGAACAAATCGATGTGTGCAAGGATTGCGAACTTCGCATGGTCTGCATGGATGCTAGGAGGCCAGTAAGACGATTCGATGGCGAGTGGTTCCATACTGTAGAATGCACCTACAACCCCTACATCTGCAAATGGAAAGGCGAGGAGGGTTACCGCTCCTTGGCCGAATGCGGTGTGGTAAGCAATGTGGACGGTTTCAGCATCGACCACGAGCGCATTGCCGCCATCAACGCCGAACTTTGGGGTGAATGAGCTTCCCTTTCTTTCAGCAGCCCGACCACATGGACTGCGGCCCCACCTGTTTGCGCATGGTGGCCCGCTACCATGGCCGCAGCGTGGCGCTGGATGAACTGCGCAGGCTGAGCGAGACCACGCGCAGCGGCAGCAATATGCAGAGCATCGCCGATGCCGCCGAGCATCTGGGCTTCCGCACCTTGGGCGTGAAGGTGAGCTTGGAGAAGCTGCTGGCCGAGCAACCGTGGCCGTGCATCGTGCATTGGAACAGCAGCCACTTCGTGGTGCTCCACAACGCGAAGCAGCGTCGTGGCCGCACCGTGCTGCATGTGGCCGATCCCGCCCACGGCCTGCTCACCTACACCGAGCAGGAGTTCCTTGAACATTGGATCGGCAAGGACGCCCATCGCGAGACCAAGGAAGGGATCGCACTGCTGTTGGAACCCACGCCCCGGCTGCTGGAAAGTGGTGAGGATGCGGAAGAGCCGTCCACCGGTTTCGCCTTCCTATACCGCTACCTCCTGCCGCACCGGCGTTTCATCGGCCAACTGGTCATTGGGCTGCTGGCCGCCAGTTTGATCCAGCTGCTGTTCCCCTTCCTCACACAAAGCGTGGTGGACGTGGGCATCCAGCGCCGCGACCTGAACTTCATCTACTTGGTGCTGATCGCCCAGCTCTTCCTGTACTTGGGCAACACCGCCATCGAACTGATACGCGGGTGGATCCTGCTGCACCTGAGCACGCGCATCAACATCGCGCTGATCTCTGATTTCTTCATCAAGCTGATGCGGCTGCCCATCGGCTTCTTCGACAGCAAGCAGACCGGCGACATCCTCCAGCGCATCAACGACCACCAGCGTATCGAGCAGTTGCTCACCACCTCCACGTTGAACGTGCTGTTCTCGCTGTTCAACCTCGTGCTCTTCGGCGCAGTGCTGGCGTGGTACAGCTTGTTGATCTTCGGGGTGTTCCTCTTCGGCAGCGCACTCTATGTAACGTGGGTGTGGCTGTTCATGGCCCGTCGCCGCGACCTTGATTTCAAACGCTTCGCGCAGATGAGCGCGGAGCAGAGCAAGGTGATCGAACTGGTGCAGGGCATGCAGGAGATCAAATTGCACAATGCCGAGCGGCAGAAGCGCTGGGGCTGGGAGGAGTTGCAGGTGAAGTTGTTCAAGGTGGGCATGAAGGGGCTTGCCTTGCAGCAGACCCAGCAGATCGGCGGCGGGCTGGTGAATGAACTGAAGAACCTCTTCATCACCATCCTCAGCGCCAAACTGGTGATCGACGGGTCCATCACGCTCGGGATGATGATGGCCATCGCCTACATCATCGGCCAGTTGAACAGCCCCATCCAACAACTGATCGGCTTCGTGTACACCGCACAGGACGCCAATATCGCCTTGGAGCGGCTGGGCGAGATCCATGGCCGCGCCGATGAGGGGATGGACGAGGGCGCGGTACACGAGATCGAGGCCGATCGTGACATCGTATTGCGCAACGTCAGCTTCCGCTACCCCGGCAGCATCGAACCGGTATTGAAGGACCTTGACCTGCTGATCCCGGCCGGGAAGACCACGGCGATCGTGGGCAGCAGCGGTAGCGGAAAGACGACCTTGATGAAACTGCTGCTGAAGTTCCATCCGCCCGCGAGCGGCGCCATCCTGTACGGGGCGCATCCGCTGGAACAGGTGGCGCACGGCGTATGGCGGGCGCATTGCGGTACCGTGATGCAGGAGGGCTACATCTTCAACGATACGGTGGCGGGCAACATCGCGGTGGGTCAGGAAGCGATCGACAAGGAGCGGCTGGTACAGGCTGCGGAGGTGGCGAACATCAAGGAGTTCATCGAATCGCTCCCCTTGGGCTTCAACACGAAGGTAGGCATGGAAGGCATGGGCATAAGCACCGGCCAGAAGCAGCGGCTGCTGATCGCTCGTGCTGTTTACAAACAGCCCCGGTTGCTGCTTTTCGATGAGGCCACGAGCGCGTTGGACGCCAGCAACGAGCGCACGATCATGGACAATCTCGAACGCTTCTTCCGCGACCGCACGGCCGTGGTGATCGCGCACCGCCTGAGCACGGTGAAGCATGCCGACCAGATCGTGGTGCTGGATGCGGGCCGGGTGGCCGAGCGCGGCACGCATGCCGAACTGATCGCGATGCAGGGCATCTACTACCGGCTGGTGAAGGACCAATTGCAATTGGAGGACATCAATGCAACGGATGCCTGATCCAAGGAACATCGAACTGCGCAGCACCAGTGTACAGGAGCTGCTGGGGCGGATACCAACGTGGACCATCCGCTATGGCATCACCGTGATCTTCGGCCTGATCCTGCTGCTATTGCTGCTGGCGTGGTTGATCCGCTACCCGGATGTGATCCACGCATCGGGAACCCTCACCAGTTCCGATCCCCCACGCGATGTACCGGCCCGCGCCGATGGCCGCTTGGTGGTGTTGAAGGCATCCGATGGGGCTTTGGTGGAGCAGGGCAGCGTACTCGCGGTGATCGAGAGCGCAGCTTCACCAACGGCCATGGACAGCCTGCGTGCCATGCTCCCCGTGCTGCATGCCTTCCTCTCCGGACGGATGGATGGTGTGCCTGTACTCCATGACCTTCCATTGGGCGAGATGCAGCGCACATGGGCCGATGCCCGCAATCTGGCCAGCGAACTGCATCGCTGGCGCACGGATCCTTATCGTGAGAAGCGGAACGCGGCGTTGAGACAGAAGATCGACCTGTACAAACGTTTGATTCGAACGACGGAGGCACAACTTGCTTGGGCACACCGCAGGCAGGATAATGCCCTTGCCGAAGCGGGTGTGGATACTTCGCTATTGAAGAAGGGCGTGATGGCTTCTTCGGAATTCCGAACCCGGCAGAACACCTTCATCGAGCAGCAGATGAGCCTGAGCGCCTTGGAGAGCGGCCTGCAACAGAACCGGATCATGATGGTGGAACTGGAAACGCAACTGAACGACCAGTTCTTTGCCGATGAGACCAAGCAACGCGAGTTGGAGCAACGCTTGCTCGCCGAGCTGAACGGTCTGCAAGCCTATGCCGATGGCTGGCGCTTGACGAATGAAATGACCGCTCCGCTCGCAGGGCGTGTCCACTTCACCGGAAGATTGAACGTGGACCAGCCGATCAAGAGTGGAGATCTGTTGTTCAGGGTGGTGCCGGAGAACGATACCTACATGGTGGAGGCCGTGCTTCCCTCCCTTGGTTTTGCAAAAGTGCAGGAAGGTCAAACGGCTTATGTCCGATTGGAAGGCTATCCTTCGGACGAGTTCGGACGGTTGGTGGGGGAGGTACGATCGGTGGCGTTGCTGCCGGGTACGGAGGGGTATCGTGTGCAGGTCGATCTACCGGACGGGCTCACGACTTCATTCCATCGTACGCTTCCGTTCAGGCCCGAAATGAAGGGACAGGTGGAAGTGGTGACCAGAGATCGGTCCGTGCTGGGCCGGATATTCGATAAGCTGCGGGGGGCTATGGATAGGTAGCGCGGTTACACGACCACACAGGGTATGGTTGTGAACGCGAATACCGCGTGAGCGGGTGAAGCGGCAGCTTGCCGAAGGTGAAGCGCAGGCATGGCACGAGCGAGGACGCGACCAACGGAAGCGACCGGAGCCGTAGCCATGCCCGCTGAACCGAGGCAACTACAGCGGAACACGCGACCCCGAGGCTTTTGCGAGGGGGCACGCCCAAACAACCTACCTACTCAGGTACATTGAGCGTTCGCCGTAGACCTGTCTGAAGAACGGATCCTTCAGGTCCTTAATGAAGTAGATGGCTTCCCCCGTCGATTTCATTTCAGGCCCGAGGCTCTTGTCCACGTTGGGGAACTTGTCGAAGCTGAACACCGGCACCTTGATGGCGTACCCGTCCAGATGGGGCTTGAAGGCGAAGTCCTTGAGCTTGTGGCCCAGCATGACCTTGGTGGCCCAGTTGACGTACGGCTCGCCGTAGGCCTTGGCGATGAAGGGCACCGTGCGGCTGGCGCGGGGGTTGGCCTCGATCACGTACACCACCTCGTCCTTGATGGCGAACTGGATGTTGACGAGGCCCACGGTCTTGAGGGCGAGGGCGATCTTGTGGGTGTGCTCGCGGATCTGCTGGATGACCTTCTCGCTGAGGTCAAAAGGAGGTAACACCGCATTGCTGTCGCCGCTGTGGATGCCCGCCGGTTCGATGTGCTCCATGATGCCGATGATGCGCACCATGCCGCCGTCGCAGATGGAATCGCTCTCCGCTTCGATGGCGCCATCGAGGAAGTGGTCGATGAGGATCTTGTTGTCGGGCATCAGGCGGAGGATGTCCAGCACCTGCGCCTCCAGCTCGTCCTCGTTGATGACGATCTTCATCTTCTGCCCGCCGAGCACGTAGCTGGGCCGCACCAGCAGCGGGAAACCCAACTGGCGGCTGAGGGCGATGGCCTCCTCCGCGTTGTTGACCGCGCCGAACGCGGGGTACGGGATGCCGAGGTCGCGCAGCAAACTGCTGAAGCGCTCGCGGTCCTCGGCCATGTCCAGCGCCTCGAAGCTGGTGCCGATGACGGGGATGCCGTAGCTGTGCAGCTTCTCGGCGAGCTTCAGCGCGGTCTGCCCGCCGAGCTGCACGATGACGCCCTCGGGCTTTTCATGGAGGATGATGTCATAGATGTGCTCCCAGAACACGGGCTCGAAATAGAGCTTGTCGGCGGTGTCGAAGTCCGTGCTCACGGTCTCCGGGTTGCAGTTGATCATGATGGTCTCGTAGCCCATCTCCTTCGCCGCCAGCACGCCATGCACGCAGCAGTAGTCGAACTCGATGCCCTGGCCGATGCGGTTCGGGCCGCTGCCGAGCACCACGATCTTCTTCCGGTCACTGCGCACGCTTTCGTTCTCCTCTTTGAAGGTGCTGTAATAGTACGGTGTCTTCGCGGGGAATTCTCCGGCGCAGGTGTCCACCAATTTGTACACGCGCTTGATGCCGAGGGCGTTCCGCTTCTTGTACACCTGGCTTTCCAAACAATTCAGCAGGTGCGCCACTTGGCGATCGGCGTAGCCCTTCTGTTTGGCTTCGAAGAGCAGGTCGCGCGGGATGGTCTCCAGCGTGTACTTCTCCACTTCCTTC
>JAIOIH010000016.1 GCA_019912395.1 Flavobacteriales bacterium
GAGGTTGCCCGTCCAGTTGTAAATGTGCGAGGCACCGCCGGAAAGCCCGTAGGTGATCTGCACGCTGGTGAGGTCGATGTCGCCGTTGTTGAGCAGGGTCACCTGCGGGGCCATCAGTGAGCTGCAGTAGAGGCCCGGCGCGGGATCGAGGATGGCGGTGATGGCCGCATCGTTGTACGCAGGGTGTTCCACCATCAGCCCGAAGGTCCCTTCCACACCGGAACCGCCCGTGTTGTACACCAGCAGCAGGTAGGGTGTGTTGGGGGTGACGTTCACGATGTTCGCCCCGGCGGCGTCCGTGGCGCAGGCCACGCTACCGCTGGCGCCCAGGCCGGCACAGGTACCCGTGTAGAGGACGTAGTCCAGTGAGGAGGCGGTATACAGCGCGTTCTCACCGTTGTCCAGCAGGGTGATCAGCGCATGGTCGTATGGTCCGGAGTTGAAGCTGAACCACACGCCTTGCACGGGCAGCGTGCCGGAGCAGGAGGTGGGGGCGTCCACGGTGGCGCACTCATTGGTGTACGTGGCGGGTGTTCCCGTGCCATCGGCCAAGGTGTTGGTGAGGGCCTCCGCACTGGCGCAGCCATCGTTGGCGGGCGGCGTGCATACGGGGGCGCAGCTCACGCTCAGGTCATAGCTGCCCTCCTCGGCACCGGAACCGCTAACGGCGATCCAGTAGGAGTTGCCGGTGGTGGCATTGAAGTTCACCGTGGTGGAGCCTCCGGAGCATCCCGGGCTGTCATCGCCCATGGCCAGGCAGCTCAGGGTGTTGCAGTCCGGTCCGGCGAACACCGAGATGCGGGTGTCGAAGTCCGCATTCCCGCAGGTGCTCAAAGTGATCTGCTGGTCGGTCGCTGCCGTGTAGACGAACCACTCGGTCCCTCCCGTGCTGGCAGGCCCGTTGAAGGGGCAGGCACTGGCCGGCAGGTTGTTGCCCAGGCCGGTGCTGAGGCCGGGGTAGGTCACACCGCACACCACGGGGTTGGCGTTGCAGGCCAGGTCCGGGTGGTAGGCGCACTGCACCGTCCAGTTCAAACCGGTTGGCGCGAATGACCCGTCGGATGTCAAGGTCATGAACAGGTCGGAGCCGGTGGCCGTCACGGAAACTCCCGTGAGGTCGGTCTGGCTGGCGGGGTTCACGTACAACACCGGAGCGTTGGCATCAATGCCGTCATGGATCGTCAGCACGTCCCAGGTGGAGCTTTCGATGTCCCCGCTATTAAAGGTGAGCGAGAAGGTCCCCGTACCGTTGGAGTGGTAGCCCCACTGTTCGTTGGCATTGTTGAGCGCGGGCATGGAATGGTTCACCACCGGACCACCGCAGGCGATCTGCGTTGCAGGCGGCGGGTCCATCACGCACAGCGCGAAGGGTCCAGCCTCGGCGGGCCGGCACATCACACGAACAATGTAGGTGTTGCCTTGGGTCAGGCCGGTCAGCGCGTACTCCATGCCGAGGGCATCGAAGGTCGGTCCGATCAGCTTGCAAAGGAGCTCGGTACCCCCGCAAGCGTCGTACGCGGAGAGGAAGTACACCTGGTTGGTGGAATCCTGGCTCATGGTCACGATCTGCCGCTCCCCGTTGGCTACGAAGCTGTAGAATACATCGGCAATGCCGAGGGTCGGGTTCAGGCAACCGGGGTTGGCTTGTCCGGAGTTCGTGGCGCCGAGCAGTTGGCCGATGGTCGGGGTGCAGGCACCGTAGGCCGAGATGGCCACCGGCTCCGCTTGTGCACAGTCATCGTTCGGTACGGGTTGCACACTGCTTTCGCTCACGCAGACGGTGAAGTTCCCGACATCCGTGGAGGCGATCCGCAGGATGTAGGTGTTACCGAGGGTAAGACCGGACACCAGGGAGGTTCCACTGCTGAATCCGCTGCAGCTCAGTTCAGCACCGCTACAGCCGTCGAACACCGAGGCGTTGAAGTTGCCCGAAGCATAGTTGAGCGTGATGTTCTGGGCAAAGCCCGTGGCCACGAAGGAATAGTACACCGTGGGAAGCGTCAGCACGTTGTTGATGCAACCGGAGCCGGCCATCGACTCCGTGCTGGCATTGATCGTGCTGCCATCGGTCATCACGCATCCGTTCTCCGGGTATACTGTCAGGCCCATGGCCGAGGCACAGTCCTGGTTGGAGGGCGTGCAGGCATACGTGGCGGTCACGTAGGTGTCGCACAGGGGCTCCGGGCCGAAGGTCACCAAGTAGGTCACCTCGGTGCCGTTCACGTAGGGGCCGAAGCTGTACGTGCCCACAACACCGTTCTGGGGCGTGCTGCCTTGGTCGTCGCTCACCGTAACGCTGGTGCCGTCGCCCATGGAGGTCACGTTCACGTCCACACTGAACTGGAAGTTGCCGCAATCCGGGATCGTCGTGGTGCTGGCCACGGGGGGCGCGCAGGGTGCGGCGGTAATGTTCACCGTATAGTCCTCCACTTCGCCGAAGGTGGAGTTTCCACAAGGTGACTCCTGCGGTCCGTTGATCGTGTTGTCCAAGCGGATCCGCATGCGGGTGGGACCGGCAAGGGCGTTGGATGCCACGTGGAAGCTCGTGCTCACCGTGTAGTCGTTGGGGCCGCTATTGCCGGGAGGGTTCGCCAGTACCGCCACCTTCTCATTGCTGGTGAAGATGAGGTCCTGGTTCAAGTCGATCCAGACCCGGATGCGGTCCGAGTCGTAGCCTTCGCTCACCTTAATAGCGATGGGATAATTGGCACCCGCTTGGAGGTTGCCTACCACGGCGGTCTGGTCGTCATATCCGCCATCGTTGAAGGTGGTGTTGGCCACATCTGCGAATCCGACACTGTCGATCTTCAGGTTGGTGCTGTTGGCGGTGGCACCAGCCAAGCAGTAGTCCATGAATACGCTCGTTGGTGCCCAATCACTGGAATCGGTGGGGGAGCACCAGCCTTGGATGTAGAAGGTGTAGTTGGCACCGGGCGTTAGGCCGGGGATGATCGCTGGTCCAGCTGCCACATGGTAACCGGAGGCGATCGGCAAGGGATCTCCGGGGAGGCCCGAGTCGCGCAGCTCCCAGTTGTAGCTC
>JAIOIH010000017.1 GCA_019912395.1 Flavobacteriales bacterium
CAAGTGACATCAAATGCGACAGGCATCATAGCGCTGGACCTCACCGACCAGTTCGGCGGAACGTACGACAACTACTTGGATACCCTTCGCGCCGACTACGCCTTCATCATCACTCCGGAGCCGTTCGTGAAGAGCCTGCCGGTACCTCACATGAGCGAGAAACCGCTCATAGAGCCTGGTTGGGACTTCACCATCTACCCCAATCCGGCACGAGATGAACTGTTCCTTCGGCTGCCGGATGATGCACCTACGGACATGATCCTTCACGACCTTGCCGGAAGGCAGATATACGCGCGAAGCCGTGTTAGCGGCCCATTACTGCGTCTTCCCATCAGTCAGTTGGCCAGCGGCGTGTATTTCATCCGGGTCTCTGATGGCGTCAACTCGAAGGTGAAAAAACTGATCATCCACTGAGCCATGATGAGATTGACACTCATTCTCTTGTTTTGCATTCAGTTGGGCTGTGTCCTAGCGCAACCTAGCTATGAAAAAATATATTCGGGGGGTGCAGCCGGAAAATTCAACTTAATCGAACTGGGTAGCGGGAATATCATGACCATATTAGTGAATTCATCGAGTGTCAATATCACTGGAACATCAATCGCTGATAGCGAAGGTTTGATCATACATAGCCATGCCTATACTATTGATACATTTTTGGTGATGCAATCTGTGAAGCGATATGCGGCTAACGAATTCTATTTTGCAGGTGGCTACTGGAAGGATAGTTGTATGTCCACGGGGACCAGGAGAACATACCCCGTGATTGGCCGGATGGATTCTTTAGGCAACATCCTGTCTGTTCAGCATTATGCGCTAAATGCACCGGAGTGCTCCAATATGGCGGGTGATCTCCATGTATTAAGTGGGGGTGGCGTTATCGCTTGGGGTACTCGTGACTATAGATTCTTCGCACTGAAGGTTGATGCCGCTGGGGAGCCGGCATGGGCCAAACGCTTCAGTCATAGAGCCGCTTTCCAGTTCATCAAAGAGCTGCCCGGCGGCGATCTGCTGGCAGGCATCAACATGGACACGGCCGGGGCGGTGGTGGCGCGCATGGACGCCGAAGGCAATTTCCTTTGGTGCAAGAGCTACATACGTCCCAGAGGGATGGTCCACGATGCGGTGATCGAATCCGATGATTCGTTCATCATCACCGGTTTTACGGACAGCACGGCTTCCACCAACTCGCTCCAGCCGTACCCTCCTTCGTACCACCCGCATCTGTTCATGATGAAGCTGAATGGGGAGGGGGAGGTGCAGTGGTGCAAAGGATATGACAGCGAACCGAATCTATGGTATTCACGCAATCCATCACGTATCGTCAGATCCCTTGATGGCAACTATGCCGTGTTGGCAACTTTAGGCCAACCGCAGCACAACTTCCCACTCCGGCCCTTCCTGATGAAGACCGATCTGAACGGCGACACGCTTTGGACCCGCTCGGTAGGCGCGAACGATTATGCCTATTCCACCATGGACCTGCTGGCTCATTCGGACGGAGGCTACATGCTAAGTGGCAGTATCTTGGGAGATCTCCCTGCGATGCAAACTGGCCTGCCCTATATCTTCAAGACCGATTCCTTGGGGCACTTCTCCTGCCAAGATCAACCGCACCCGGTACAGGTGCTGGACCTCTTTCCCACCGACAGCAGTTTCACCCTCACTTCGGTGGATGGAGCCGTGGCGTATCCCGCCTTTCTGAACGACACCATCTTCGACCCCATCGCCGTGTACGATGCCTGTATCGTGACCCGTGTCCCCGCTCCCATGCATAGCACGGCAAGGAAGGTGAATATCCGGCCCAACCCCACCACGGGGAGCTTCACCGTGGAGTTCACGGACCCGCTCACAGTGGACAGCTTCTATTCGGTCTACGACGCCGTGGGCCGGTTGCTCTTCCAACGTCCCTTGGCCAAGGGGCAGGAGCGCGAGGAAATCGACCTTTCCCGCTTCGGGAAAGGCACTTATCTGGTGCGCATCACCAGCCGGGAGGGCGTTTGCAATGAGCGGGTGGTGGTGCAATGAGCGGCCTTGGATACGTTCCAGGATGGGCGCAGGGGTCCCGAGGTGGGAGGCCCTGCGGGAGGTGGAGCGTTCAGAATTTCCTCGGCTGTGACCCGCCAAGCGGGCAGTCCCTCGCGCTTTCGGGTTTCGAGCCGGAAGCGGACTATTTCGTCACTTGGTTCCCCACGCGCATGAACAGCACGGTGCTTCCGGCGGGCATGCAAGTGACATCAAATGCGACAGGCATCATAGCGCTGGACCTCACCGACCAGTTCGGCGGAACGTACGACAACTACTTGGATACCCTTCGCGCCGACTACGCCTTCATCATCACTCCGGAGCCGTTCGTGAAGAGCCTGCCG
>JAIOIH010000018.1 GCA_019912395.1 Flavobacteriales bacterium
CGGCCTTGCCAAGAACGAGAACCCGCTGCAGGGCAGCTTCATCATCGAGGAGCTCACCGACCTGGTGGAAGAGGCCGTGCTCAGCGAGTTCGACCGCATCACCGAACGCGGCGGCGTGCTCGGCGCCATGGAGACCATGTACCAGCGCGGCAAGATCCAAGAGGAAAGCCTCTACTACGAAACGCTGAAACACAACGGGGACTATCCCGTCATCGGCGTGAACACCTTCCTCAGCTCGAAGGGCTCACCCACGATCCTGCCGAAGGAAGTGATCCGCGCCACTGAGGAGGAGAAGGAGGCGCAGATCCACACCGTGGAGAATTTGAGAACGGCCTATGCCGAGGAAAGCAAAAAAGCGATCCACGATCTGCAACAGGCAGCGATCAAGAATGAGAACATGTTCGCGGTGCTGATGGAGGCGACGAAGTATTGCTCGCTTGGACAGCTGACGGAGGCGATGTTTGAGGTTGGTGGACAGTACCGCAGGAATATGTGAGGAGCATGAAAGTGAGTCGAGCTTTAGCCTTCTTCGGGTTTGTCCTTACCATTTATAGTGCTTATGGACAAGAATGCGATAGCGCGCGATATGAGTTCGTCAAAGAGAATGGGAAACCGAAGTTCCTGAAGTGCTATCGGAGCCTTGAGTTGCACTTGAAGGACAGCTTGCCGCCGATCGCAAGAGTGGAGAGAATCCATCAAGTGGATGGGGATCTGCTGTACACCACCAACGACTCCCTCGTAATTAGCTTGCGTGAAGAACGCTGGTCTGAACGGGTGTTAGACCCGCACATGGACTGGTCAGTGCGCGGTCAAGGTCACTGGCTCTACACTAAGGATACGCTGGATATCCGCCGCTCCTATGCGCTCAGCCGTATCGACCACGTGACTTATGATTCGAACATCAAGGGAGCAGGGCCAATCATCGCTGTCCTATCAGCTTTGGGCCTATTGGTATATGCACCGTTGAAAGCGATGAAGTTCAAGGATGGCACTTTTGATGGCGACAAGTACATCCAAGTAGCCACACCCTGTCTCATTGGCGTGGGCGTTGGCTTGGTAGTGATGCCTTTCACCGAAGGAAAGCGGCGCGTGAATGTCAAGTTGGGCACATGAACAGGAATGGTTGAACGAGAACGAGAACATGTTCGCGGTGCTGATGGAGGCGACGAAGTATTGCTCGCTGGGGCAGTTGACGGATGCGATGTTTGAGGTGGGGGGACAGTATCGGAGGAATATGTGATGAGTTTGGGCGTGCTCCGGCTCATCCCTTCGCTACGCAGAGCCTTCGCTCGGGAGCAGCCGGGTCGCGCTTTCCGCTGCAAGTCCTCGCCGGATTACCGGCTGTGGGCTTTCCGCTGCAATCGCTCACGCGGAACCCGCTCCACAACCTATCTTGAAGTACCACAAGTATTGGCCATGGCATTCAAATCAGACAAACCGGAAATCACCTATTTGCAAGTTGCGGAGCTTGCCTTGAGCCTCTCCACCAAGGACCAGATCAAGCTTGCCGAAGACCTGCAGCGCGCCGTGCTCAAAGCCAGGTGGGACGAGATCCCTCAAGCCTAGTACGATGAGTGTCCGCGAGATCGTGCGGACCTGCAAGGAAGTGCGACGCGAACGCTGGGAGAAGAAGCAGAATGCCAGCTCTGCGCGTCGTCGTTGACCCGAATATCTTGGTGAGCTTTTTGATCGGTAAGCGCATCAAGAAGCTTCAGCCGGAGGCCTGGTGCTGGGGATGCGCGGGCGGACGCGGATATAAAGGCAAGTGGGGTTAGGGAGAAAAATTTGCAACGTAGAAGGATGTCGAATTGACTTGCGGTCTACATTGACCGGCGGGAAGTCAACGATAATCTTCCAGAACAGGGGAAAGACGTGGTGGTCTTCAGATACGAATCATAGGGTTGTACAATGCCGTATCGCCAACTTATCGCTGGTGCGTATTCGGATACATTGCCGAATGCCATCCGCACGGGATATAAAGAATCTGCCGTGGTACGGGCCATGGAGCTTCTAGATGGTCTAAGCTATTTCGAAACTGACCTTCGGGAAGAAGAGCCAATCGTATACCAGGACACCCCAGCAAGATCGATCATCAGGGTGCTCTTGAATTTGCTTCAGAGAGGGACCCCGACGCGTACCAGTACTTTTGTGGAGGAGCGCCTTAATGAACGTTGGGGGGGCATTTCTGTGAGCAAGGATCGTACGGGATCAATCAGCTACCAGATTGATAAAGTCGAGACGAAGTTCGCAAAGTTGCTCTGGGCTTCGCTATTCATTGTGGCTCCAAGTGTGGGTACAGAAGTGCTTGGATTGCCGTACTGGCAGAATGCAGTAACGCCGGGAGAGATGGAGTTCCTCCGTAGGTTCCTGCGAACGGGTAAGGAGCCGTTTTGGCTCCAGCTTCTTGAGCCACAGGCATCATTGGAAAGCCTATTGGGTCATGCGCATCAATCGGGTCGATATATCAAGGAACTGGCGAATGTGGATCCACATCGTTTCACGGAGCAACGGGTTGATTTTGCAATGGAATTGCCAGCTGCATTCAATAGTAGGGCGCGGGGCTTGGTCATTGAGGTAGATGACCAGGGCCATCGTCGGGACGATGCCCAACGGATGCTGGACCGCGAGAGGAACCAGGCCTTGATGGCAATGGAATCCGTGCAGTGGTCAGTGAAGAGGGTAACGGTGCAGGACTTCGAGCAAATGGGTGGAGTGTTTGCCCCATTGAATGACGCGTTCTTCAATGATCGGTACTTCCAAACAGTAACTGAGAACTACCTGAATCCCATCCATCTGCGGCGTAACGGACCAAAAGCATTGGCACTGGCGCTGTGTCCGACCGCCATTGCCCGGGTGCAGCGCGTTGTGTTGGAGTGCTTGTTGAACGGTATGTTGGACCTGAATGCGCCCCGGTTGCGCATTGGTGTGCTAGAGCGCGATGTGGAGTGTGGGGCATGGGCGATCGCCGATCTGCAGCAGCGCATCCAAAACCTTTGTGTCTTGGCGGGTATTCGCAACTTTCTGCCGCCGATCGATCTACAGGTGTTCGCGGACGCGGTGTACACCCACGGGGCTCTAAACGCCGTCCAAAGGTTGACCATTTCAGAGGCATCAGCGTTCAATGGCGACCTATTGGTCGACGTATCCGTATTGCAAAGGCGAGGCCTGAGCGAGTCCATTAACGCCATTGGTGCCAGAACCGTGGTTGTGCGTTCGGCACATTCGCGTAAGGCCTTGCGAAGGTTCCATTCAGCGAAAGCCATTGTCTATGCGCCGTTATACACCGGCGCAGAGGACGCAATGAAACCCGTAAATGAGCGCCTGGACGTATTGAATGGTCTGGTGCGCGACCTGTTCCGGAAGGCTAGCCTGCGTGAAGGACAGGCTTCCATCATGGACCGCGCCCTGCAAAGGCGGTCCGTCATCGGCCTACTGCCCACTGGTGGCGGGAAATCGCTCACATACCAGCTCTGTGCCTTGTTGCAGCCCGGTATCACCATGGTGGTTGATCCCATAAAATCGTTGATGCAAGATCAACACGATGGCCTTAAAGGGAATGGCATCAACGCCGCTGTATTTATCAACTCCAGCCTTCGCACCGTGCTGGAGCGGGAATGGGCCGCAACGCAGATCCGCAAAGGGGCCGTTCTGTTTGCATTCATTTCGCCTGAACGCCTACTTATTCAGCGATTTCGGGAGATGTTGCAGCTCATGCGTGAAGAGAAAGGTGCTGCATTTAGTTACGTTGTGATCGATGAGGCGCACTGCGTGTCTGAATGGGGACATGATTTCCGCACCGCGTACCTGAAGCTGGGCGAAAACGCGAGCAAGCACTGCCAAACATGGGATGGACAGCCCTTGCCTCTTTTCGGCCTTACCGCCACGGCGTCTTTTGACGTACTCTCCGACGTCCGTCGAGAATTGGAGATATCAGCTGAGGATGTAGTTTACGGTCTGGGGACCAAACGAGGTGAATTGAACTACCAAGTGATCTCAGTAATACCGGACTTGGCGAATGCACGCAATAACCGGGAAGTGGGCCAGCTGATCGGGACAGCAAAGGCAGGGGCCACGCTCAATCTGCTCAAAGGGCTTCCCGGTGCTCTTAGAGCATTGGATAACAGGGCTCCCGTTCCTGATAACCTTCAGGATGATGTTTTCTACCAGCTTAATCCAAGGGGTGAATTTCACCATGGGGTCTTGGTGTTTTGCCCGCACAAGAGTGCGAACAGCGGGCTTGGGGTGAAGTTTCACGCGCCGAAGATTACCGAGGCGGGATACAAGGTGGGCATGTTCTATGGTTCCGACGGCTTAGGCGACGAAGAGAACCAATCGGATTTAGCACAGCAGAGGTTCCTCCGAAATCAAACGAATGTGCTGGTGGCCACCAAGGCTTTCGGCATGGGTATCGACAAGCCCAACATCAGGGCCACGATCCACCTGAATTTTCCGGCTTCCATCGAGTCGTTTGTTCAGGAGGCTGGCCGCGCTGGGCGGGACAAGCAACTTGCGCTGTGCTATGTGCTGTACTGTGAGAACGGGGAACATGATGAGCGGACGATGCGCTTCTTCCATGAGCAGAATTTCCGCAGTGCCATGCACGATATGCTCATGATGCATGAGCTGTTGGATCAAGTCGGACTGCCTGGGCATAATCGGTTGGGTGAGTTGGAGGATTTGGTCATGGAACGGACCGGTGAAAGCGTGAAATGTGGCATTTGGGTCAATGAGCATAGGCGCAGGCTCTATGTGAACCGAGAGTATCAGGTGGCTTATGGATACGTGAATCTTGACAATCTGGAGAGCAATTGGAGGGATCACCATGCCTCAATCCCGGCTGTTTTGGCACAGGAAGTTGTGGATTACGTTGCGCAGCATGTGAGGGGTCAGATGCCGCCGGGTATTGACGCCTTGACCTGGTTACGTGCCGAGAGCGGCCCTACGACCGCGCCGGGAATTGAGAGGCTTATACGGGAACGGCCGAATGCAGATGAAGTGCACGAACTGGTCATAGGCTTCGGGAATGATCGTGACGAGCGGCTAAGCGAACTGTTGAGGCAACGTGTGGACGCGGGTTACACAGTAACCGTGGTGAAGCGAGCCTTGGATAAGTGCCGGAAGTTTACGGATCTGGCCTACCGCTTGGAGCGGAGCTTGCGAGATGTGCAGGAGGGTCGCCAGAATCCGCGACTAAGGGAGCTGTACGCCAATGAGGAAGAGCGGCTAAAGATGCTTTATAACTCTCGCAGACAGGAACAGGATACGTTCAAGGCAGTGTACCGATTGTCCCTGTTAGGCGTGGTGGACGACTATGAGGTGGATTACGCTTCGCGAACGATGCGCCTTCGTTTCAAGGCTAAACCGAAGGATGAATACACCGCGCGCCTGGAGGGCTATTTCGCGCGGTATTTGGCACCCAAGGGTGTAGCCGAATGGATGGGCAAGTTGAGTTTGGCGCGGCAGGGAAGCCATCTGAAGGACTTGTCTGCTGTGCTTATCAAATTCGTGTACACGTACATTGGCAAGAAGCGGGAGCGTGCCATGATGGAGATGAAGAGCCTGTGCGATATGGGCGTGGCGGCGGCCAATCCCGAGGAAATCGCCAACAGCATCGATTTGTACTTCAATTCGAAGTACAGGGAGGAAATGCTGAAACTCACACAGGGCGGCCCACAGTTCAACCTTGATCTGGTGCATCACTTCATTGAAGAAGTCGGAGGACTTCACGATAACCTAGAGCATTTGCGCGGCTCCGCGGGCCGCATTTTGATTGACAATCCGGAGAACGGTGGATTGTTGGTGTTGAACGCCTATGCCCAATTGCTCCTCGAGACAAAGGTTACTGACGGTCGTCTACAGGTTCGACGACAAGCCTTGTTTCAACGAGCCTTGAAAGATCTTCAAGACGGTATTGCGGCCTTTGAGCGAGAAGGGGTGGACGGTACCCAAGTCATGCGCCTATTCCAAGAGAGCGCTGCAGCACAGAACGCAATGCTCAAACCTTTGCTGGAACAACTCAAGGACCTGTTGATCCTTGGCAAGCATACCCAATGGTTGAACGAATTCAATAACCGCTATGGCAAAAAAGCATGATTCGGGCGGAATCCAGTCCAACGACCTGATCAATCAAAGTCTTCAGGTCTTGCAAAAGGAGCTCGGCCAGTTGAAGAGCTACACCGAGGACATTGGTAAAGCGCGCGATGCATCCGAGAAGGTGATCGACGCATCGGACCGCTTCGTGAAAGCCTTTCAGAAGAACACCAAGGACTTGGTAACGGCCATGGAGGCAAGTAGCAGCGCGTTTCAACTGACCTGCACAACTTCTTCAGACCAATTGCACCAAGCCTCGAAGCGCTTTGATGCGGACATCGACCGGTCCATGAAACTGCTGGATGTACTTGGCAAGCAGCTCGATGCAACCGCCGAACGGGTGCAGCAAATGACAGGAGAGATCAGGTTGATGGATCTGCCCGGCAAGTTCACTCAGGTTCGTGAGGACTTGAAGGCTCTGGACGTCACTATTGCAAAGGTCCACTCCGACCTAGGCCAAGCCAACGAAAGGATGTTTGTTGCGTGTGCTGAGCAGGCGAAGCAAGGCCGGATAAGGTTCTTCATTGGCATCGGGTTCGCGGTTCTGAATATCGCACTGCTCGCCTATTTCATTTGGCGATAGCAATCATCCCGAAAAAGGGAAACCTTGCTCTGCCGCTTGGGTGTAGTCATCTCTGAACCGGAACAAATGCTCATCCTCTATCCGGTACCATTCCTGCACCACAACCACATTGTAGTTGGTCGCATCCCAACTGCCGCCCTTACTTTGTCACCACGCCGATCGGCGAAAATATTGGCATTGCCCAACGGGAAAAGCGAAATGACCATGCCCATTTATCCATGAGCCAGACGATCAACATCTACGCCGACGAGAGCTGCCATTTGGAGCATGATCAGAAGCGCTTCATGGTACAAGGTGCGGTGTGGTGCCCAAGTCATAAGGTCGCGGATGCGGCGAAGCGGTTGCGGGAGTTCAAGGCGCGCCACCGCATGCCTTCCCGGTATGAGTTGAAGTGGACGAAGGTGTCTGCAACGCGCGCCCAGTATTTCCATGACGTGCTGGACTACTTCTTCGATGATGACGACCTGCACTTCCGCGCATTGATCGCCGACAAGAGCATCCTGCGCCATGGCGATCATCATCAGACACATGAGGATTGGTACTACAAAATGCTCTTCGACATGCTGAAGGTGCTGCTGGACCCGGAGCGGCGATACCGCATTTATTTGGACTACAAGGACAACCAAGGGCCGAGGCGCATCGCCAAGTTGCACGAGGTGTTGAGCAACAAGCTCTACGACTTCGACCGAAGTATTGTGGAGCGTGTGCAATTGGTGCGCAGTCATGAAGTGGAACTGATGCAGTTGACGGACCTGCTCACCGGCCTGATGAGCTATGTGAGCCGCGACCTGAAGTCGAATCCAACGAAGCTCAGCCTCATCGAGCGCATGCGGGAACGATCCAAGCTTAATCTGGTGCACACCACGTTGCCGATGGCGGAAAAGGTGAACCTGTTCTTTTGGCAACCGCGCACCCAACAGGCATGAATACATTGCCATGGCTGCCACCGCTCGTGGAGTTCAACGACTTTGGCGGCGATTGGACGGCCTATTTGGAAGCGGTCTATGCCTACTTTCGGAAGGACTTCATCACTGACGCACCCTACTTCCGTGGGAAACCGGTACGCCTGAAACGTCACCCGATGTTGCTGGGCAAGGAAGCAACCTTCTGGCATTGCGTCACCACCGGTGCGGTTGAGGATGAGCGGACACCGGACATCCGCCGGATGGAGCGCATCCGTTGGCCGCGTCCGTGCATCGAGCACAAAGGCGCGTTGAAAGTTTGGAGTGAATTGCGTGGGAGTGAGGAGCGCGTTCACCTCTGGGTGGAGGAGGAGGGCTACTTGATCGTGCTGGCCATCCGCAACGGATATGCCGTTTTGTGGACTGCTTTCTTAGTGGAACAGGAACACCAGCGCCGCAAGTACAACCGCCGTTTTGAGGAGAACAAGAAGCCCTGAAAAAGCTGGAGCCGCCCTTGCGGACGGCCCCGTAACTCCTTCTACCTGGGTTTCCCCATGTGGCAGATAAGCTGTGGCAAAGCTACGATTTCAGCAGGCGATGGGCAAATGAGCGGGTTTTGCGGTCTTGGGCTTCTATCAACCGAGTTGCCAACATATCTGGCGATCGGCAAGTGCCAAGAAAGGGAATTATTTGAAACTGGCAAGGAAAGTCATTTGCGACATGCGCGACTAGCTATCGGCATTTCAACCCCACAACAATCAAAAGCCTAGTTCGGGCAACCTAACTGACAATGTATAGACACCACCCCGCCACTATCTTTTCCGAACGTGGTTGACGAAAAGTGCGTCGGTCGCGGGGAGCAGGAGCAAAGTTGAAGTGTTGATCGACCATGGCAAGGACGGCTGCACGTACGCCCTCACCCCAGCCCCTCCATCCCCTTCAGCAAGGGCACCAACTGCAGCGCGAGCGGCGTGAGGGTGTACTCCACGTGCAACGGCTTCAGGCGGATCACCACGCGGTCCAGCAGGCCATCTTCCTCCAGCTCGCGCAGGGCCGTGGTGATGGACTGCTTGTTGCTGCCTTCCAGCTTGCGCAACAGTTGGCTGAAACGCACGGGGCCCTGCGAGGCGAGCAGGATGATGCCCGGTTTCCACTTGCCCGAAACGCTTTGCAGCAGGGCTTCCGCCGGGCAGTCCGCGGTGCGTAGGGGAGTGGTCAGCTTTTTCTGACTTATTGATATGCCGGACATGGAGGGCGACCTTTGTGGGCAAGTTAACGAAATGGCACGCCATATCCCCTTTCTTCTTCTGCTCACCACGTTCGGCGCATGCGCCCAAACACCTGATAAGACCATGAAAAGCGAGAATCCCCTGATCTGTGATATCGAGACCGGAACCTGTGATGTCGCCGGTGCCGCCACGCAAGAGGCGGTGAACGAGGCCCCCGTGCAGCCCACCGCCGGCAGCACCGTCACCATCCAATACTTCACCGATCCCATCTGCTCCAGCTGCTGGGGCATCGAGCCGCAACTGCGCCGCCTGGCGGTGGAGTACGGTGCGGCCGTGGACGTACAATACCACATGGGCGGCCTGCTGCCCGGCTGGGATGGCTTCAACGGCGGCGGCATCAGCAAGCCCGGCGACGTGGCCACCCATTGGGATGAAATGAGCCAGCACTACAAGATGCCCATCATCGGCGACGTGTGGCTGGAGGATCCCCTGTCCAGCAGCTACCCGCCCAGCATCGCCTTCAAGGCCGCGGAACTGCAGGACAAGGACCTGGCCCATGCCTTCATGCGCCGCATGCGCGAAATGGTCTTCATGGAGAAGCGCAACATCGCGCGGCAGGATGTGATCAATGAGGCAGCGGCCCAAGTGGGGCTGGACCCCGTGCGCTTGGAAAGCGATATGAAGGGCGCGGGCGATGCCCTCTTCAAGGCCGACCTCGCCTTGGCACGGGCCTCCGGCGTGCGCGGCTTCCCGACCATGCTCTTCAGCAACGCGGAAGGCCAGCGACAGGTCGTCTACGGTGCACGCTCCTACGAGCAGATGGTGGAAGCGCTGAAGCAGCTCGCGCCGAATTTGACGGGCGCTGCACTCCCCACCACGGTGGATGCGCTCTTCGCCCTGCACCCCAGCTGGTGTGCACAGGAGGCCGCCCTGATGTTGGCCACCACGCCGGAAGCGGTAACGGCCCAGCTCAACGGCCAAGTGAAGGAAGGCAAGCTGGAGCGCCTCGATACGCGCAACGGCTCCATCTGGCGCAAGGCCCGCGCGTAAGCGGTGGCCGAGGGCCTACAACTACCGAACTCGGATCCCGTCTGCAGGCTGCAGGCGGGATCTGTTGGTTGATGGAGGCGATACGTATTCCGCTTGGAACTCGGCCGACGCCTGATAGAGCCCGCTGACCATGCGTTCCCGCAAATTCCTACTTCATCCTGACCATCGATCGCACCTCGATGGGATTCGCTTCCTTGCAGCGGTTGGTCCTGCGCAGGGGCAGGTAGTCGAAGCGTACACGGAGGCCGTCCACCATGAACTCATCTGCGAGGTTGACCGGGTCCAGGAGGTATTCCACCTCCTTGATGCGAATGGTCCAAGGGCAGCCTTCCTTGGTGGTGGCCTGCTGAACCACGCCGATCGTGCGGTTCTTCTCCGTCATTTCGGCTGGCTGGGTTTGCGCTTCTTTCCCGGCCTCGGCAGGAAGGTCCTTTTGCGGGGTGCAGCCTGCGAAGGCGAGGGTGGCGAAGAGTACGAGGAACGGTTTCATTTCGGCGGTCTTTTTTGTTTGGTTGGCGAGATGCAACCCGCGTACCACGCCCATGGATACTTCACGCACCACGGCAGTGGACCGTGAAATATAGGCGAATTCCACTTGGCCCGGGCGTCCGTTTCCCAAGTGGTCGGCGATTCGGGATCCACAGAGTGATGGGATAAAGTACCTGCCGTTCAGTTGGGTGGTATAGTTTCACCCCAAATAACATTCAATGCGATCCATCACATCCATTTTCTCGGTTGCCCTTTGCACTCTGCTTGGTACTGCCGCTCTTGCTCAGGAGTCTCCAAATGGTCCTTCACCGAACGTTGCTGGTTCTGCCTCCTACACCGGGGTGCTCACCAAGGTTCGGGAGGTAGCACCGCTCTCTTCGAGGTCTACTTTGAACCCTGCCGTGCCATTGACCGAGGCCCCGAAGGACGGAAGGGCATCCAAGAATCTTGTAGTTCCGGGCAAGGACAGGCAAACAACGAACGATGCCCTTGCCAGCGATCCCGGTCGCCTCAAAGGACGAATTCAGGGCAGAACACCTTCGCTGGTCTTCGATGTGAACAACAACGTTTCGTCCCCATCGGACCCGGTGCTCGCCGTTGGTCCGGACCACGTGTTCATCACGTACAATACCGGCTTCATCATCTATGATAAAGCGGGGAACGATCTTACGGGACCGCTGAACACGAACAATATTTTCTCCACCACTGGTTGCTGCGACCTCACCGCATCCTATGATGCCGCTGCGGACCGTTGGGTATTATCACTCCTGCTCAACTTTGGGGGGGCTGAGGTTGCGGTATCCCAAGGACCGGACCCGCTCACCACCGGGTGGAACCTCTATTCATTGAGCCAGATCAGCGACTATCAGAAGCTGTCCGTATGGAGCGATGGCTATTACATGACCGACAACACCGGCTCGAACAATAAAGTATGGGCGATGGAACGCACGGCCATGCTCGCCGGAGCAACCACGGCCGGCATCCAGAGCTTCAACCTTCCGGGTATCACCACCAGCGGGTTCCACAGTCCGCAGGTGCTGAACGTTACGGATGCCAACATGCCGGCCGCAGGAGGAGCAACGGCTGTTTATCTGCAGGATGATGCGTGGGGTGGCGTAAGCTTTGACCACATTAAGGTCTGGACGATCGATGTGGATTGGAATACGCCGGGCAACTCAACGGTTTCAGCAGCGACCCAGTTGGCGGCCACGCCCTTCATTTCGGTATTCGATGGCGGGAGCTTCTCGAACTTGGCGCAACCCGGTGGTGGTAGTAGCATAGATGCACTACAGGCCACGATCATGAACCAGGCACAGTTCCGCAAATTCCCGGGACATAATTCTGCGGTCTTCAATTTTGTTGTTGATGCCGATGCAACAGCAGGGGAATTGGCCGCCGTGCGCTGGTACGAGCTGCGCCAACCAGCCGATAATACACCGTGGGCCATTGAGCAGGAAGGGACCTACACCGCTGAAAATGGAAAGCACGCCTGGAATGCGAGCTGCATGATGGACCAATACGGCAACATCGGCATGGGCTATACGGGCATGGCCGGGCCCACCACGCCATCCCCGACCAACTTCCGGGTGAGTTCCTACTATACAGGGCGTTTTGCAAATGATCCGGCAGGGACCATGACCGTGGGGGAGGAGCTGATCTCCGCCGGAACCGGCAACATCAACGGTTTCCGGTTTGGTGATTATAGCAAGATCGACATCGATCCGGTGAACAACAAGGAATTCTGGTTCATCACCGAATATGTCCACAATGGTAGTGGAGCCAATGTCGTCGGCGCATTCCAGATCGCCTCGAACTTCGCCGATGATGTTGGGGTGGTCACCATCGATACACCAACCGATGGTGCGTTGACCAATGCGGAGCCGGTGACCGTGACCGTATTCAATTACGGTCAGGACCCGGCATCGGGTTTCGATGTTTCCTATCAGGTTGATGGGGGCACGGTGATCACCGAGCCGTACGTTGGCACCTTGGCCTCCTCCGTATCGGCACAGCACACCTTTGCAGCAACGAGCGACCTCTCCACCGTGGGGCAGACCTATGCGCTGCGGTCGTTCACCAGTTATGCTACGGATCAATTCAACGGGAATGATACAACGAGCCGGAACGTGACACACCTTCTGGGAGTTGATCTTGGCATCACGGCGATCACAAGCCCATCCACGGGAACCGGGTTAACGGCTGCGGAGACCGTAGTGGTTGAGATCACTAATTTCGGTAGCGCAACGCAGACCTCGGTTCCGGTCTTTTATACGGTGGATGGAGGAACGCCGGTGCAGGAGACCTATACCGGATCCATTGCATCCGGTGCATCCGCCACATACTCGTTCTCGGCAACAGTGGATCTCTCGGCGCTCGGTCCCCATACCCTTGTAGCCGGAACGGAGGTCGTTTCCGATGGGGACATGAGCAACGATGACCTCACGAAGGTGGTGGTGAACAACATCTGCCAACCTGTTTCGAACTGTGCGGGATACAATGATGGCGTAACGCAACTCCAGTTGGCGGACCAGAACATCCAGCCTGCCTGCGGTACCATGCCCGAGGGATACAGCTACGAGCCCAGCATCGTGTTCAACTTTGTGATGGGCGACAACCCGTTCGTGTCTTCCTTGGAAATGGGATATGACGATTCGGACTTCGCGATCTGGATCGACTTCAACGACAATTACATCTTCGAAACAAGTGAACGGATCGCCACGGGTACTGTGCCCGATGCGGATACCAACTTTCCGTTCACGGTCGATCTTGCATCCATGACCGGTGTAACCCAGGGAATGCATCTCATGCGTGTTCGCGGTAGCGATGGAAATAGCGTGCTGTCCCCCTGTGCTAACATGACCTGGGGACGCACCAACGATTACACGGCGAACATTACAGGGACGGTAGGTATTGGCACCGACCTTGCCAACGAGGAGAACCTGAGCATCCGCCCATTGCCCGGAGATCAGTTCCTGTTGACCTACACTACGAGCGCATCGAGCGAGAAGCTCCCGGTCTCCATTTATGACGCGAAAGGCCAACTGCTTGCCTACTACACGTTGGCGAACAACGGCGGCGTGTATTCGCGCACGTTGGACATGTCGCATACGAGCCCGGGTGTTTACATGGTGAAGGTTGGAAGCGGCACCCTGAACGTGGTGAAGCGCATTGTAGTGGAATAAGCGTACGGACCGGTGGGGTACAGAAAACAGGCACAATACGTTAAGAGATCAGGAAAGCTCCAATTGGACAATTACCGGACCTGTAGGTTCGGTTGTCGTTGAGCCTGTTCGGGATCTCTTCACAGGCGCGCCCCCCGGCCTCCTTTCCGCGCTTTATTCTCCCGAAGCACGCTATGTTCCCGTGATAGGGATCGTGCAAGGTCCGCACGATCCCTCCATGGGTGCTCGTCACGAAGGTTCCGTGCAGAACGGATCGCCAATGGTCTTGACGGTGTCCGATCCACCCCATTTGCGTTCTTCGAGGCCATGTACTTATCGCGAGCTGGTTGTACAGTCCGATCGTGCTGAACACAGGCATCAGCACAACTTCACTGCCGCATGAAGCGCGAAACGGATCGCCGACCATCGGTGAACGTGGCCCGCACGAGATAGCTGCCCGCGATCTCCGGTGCCGGGATCGTCCGTGCGCTGCCGCTGTACTGTGCGATCACCCTTCCGGTGGGGTCAAGCAGTTCAAGGTGCCGAAGGCCCCTTGCGCTCTCCACGTGTAGCGTTCCGCCGTTGCCGGGGTTGGGATAAAGGGTCACCCGGGCCGGTTGCTCGTTCTCCGCCACGGCTGTGGGGCCTTGACAAATGGGCAATATCCGGTGTATTTCCAAGCGCACTTCATCATTCCCGGTCAGGTCGAACGACAGCAGGATCCAGCCCATTTCATCTCCACGGCGGTATGCGATGTACATGCTGTCGATCGTCCACGGTCCGGTGCCTTGGAAACCACCGAGATCGCCGAGCACGAGCGGGTCGGCGAGCTGCCAGTCGAAATCGCCGCTGCAGTCCAAGGTTTCTCCGAAGGCGTGGTACTTCGGTCGCTGTTGGAAACTGGGGCCCATGTCCATGCACATCTCGATGTCGTCATCCACGAAATGAAGCGAGGCGACATGGGGCGCATCGACCGGGGGTGCGCCATGGTGCAGCACGGCCCGAATGTCCGCGAAATCGTCGCAATCCAATTCAAGGTCGGCGGAATCGGTGGTGAACTGCAGGTCCAGGGAGAGGATGATGTTCACCTCGTAGGCGATGCTGCCCACTGGCACTTCACCTGCGGTGAGCTGCGCCCGCACAGGCACACTGAGCAAGAGCAGCAGACAAGGGATCAGGGTTGTTCTCATCGCAATTGGGATCATGGGTGAATGGATGGTAACTGCTCTTAGGACGTAGTTCGATGGGCGGACGCTGCCCCACCACTTGGAGCCGTGTCCGGATCGTTGTTCCTGTTGGTGTCGTACCCGGTCATGATCGCGGTATCATGGAACCAGTGGTCAAGCACTTCGCTCCAAGAAGTCATACCACTTCGCACTCCAATGCCGTTCAACGATGCGCCGCTATTTCTTCACAGGACGATACAGGGAGGTGGCCGCGTTGCCGCTGCTACGGGGTGATATCCTTGGGGAAGTAATGCGGAGAAAGAGCAAGTGGATCGGATGGATTTCCAGTGCGAAATGGTATCACATCCACCGTTGTGCCGGGGGCAATGGTTGTCTCCGCCCGTATCCGGTTAACGGGCAGGACCCGAAGATCAGTTCGGCTCGATCCGCCAGCCTCCGCAACGGGGCGTGGAGGACGGCCACCTTTCGCAAGAGCAGTCTGGCCGTATTGCCACGCCGGTTCAGCTTCCCGTAAGAGCAGTCCCGCCACAATGCAAAAAGCCCCCGCGTTTCCGCAGGGGCTTTTGCCAATTAGCTCCCTCAGCGGTCTTCCGCCGGATGGCGGAGACCCGAGGGTCCGGACTTACCGGATAATGCTCAACCGCTGCACGGTGTTCTTGCCGTTCACGGTGATGTTGACCATGTACACCCCGCTGGCGATATCGCTGGAGAGGTTGAGGATGGTGTTGAAGCGCTCGCCGCTGTTCCCGAACTCCTTGGCGAAGACCTGCTTGCCGTAAATGTCCTGGATGTCCACGGTGATCTGCTGGTCCGCGTCCTGGATGCCCTCAATGTTGAGGTTCACCTGACCGTCGCGTACCGGGTTCGGCCACAGCGTCGCTTCTCCGAAGTTGGCCTGCGTCATGCTGGCCTCGGGGCGGTTGCCGCTGTTGTCGATGGTGATGTTGCAACTGCTGGGGCAGAAGCCACTGTACAGCCCGTTCACCTTCACGTTGATCTGCACGTTGTAGGTGTACCCGTCCTGCAGCATGGGTGCCACGTTGTTGTTCCACTTCAACTGCAGGATGTAGGTGTTGCGGATGAAGGTTTCGTCATATCCCTCCTGGGTGTTGATCAGGCGGAACTGGTACTCCGTGCCACCCACCACAGGCTGGGCGTAGATGAAGCTGTTGTTGGTGTTGAAGGCCCGGGTCTCGTTGCAGGAGTGCCCGTATGCCGGCGCTTGGATCAGCTCGGTGCAGGGCACCACTTGCGGAACTCCCAAGCCCATCTCGCAACCCGTGCCGAAGTGTGCCGAGGCGATGGGCCCGTCGCGGTCCGTGCGGACCCGGGCGAAGTACGTCACGCCGGGGGTCAGCGGGACGGCCTGCATCTCCTGGAAGATGATGTAGTTGCGATTGCGCGCAATGCGGCGCATGTAGCCCGCGTCGGGATCGGAGAACTCGAACTGGTACTTCGTTGCACCGGTCACCTTGTTGCAGTACACCTTGTTCAGCAGGTTGTTGTTCATGATGCCGCACTCGGTGGGCGCGATATTGGCGGGCCCTGGGGGCAGGCAGATGCTGTGCCCGAAGGGATAGCCGGACCAGGCCGGTGTGGAGGTGGGCGAGGCGTTCCCGTCCACGGTGGCATCGAAGAGGTCGCGCAGCAGCACTCCGCCCTCAGGGGTCCGCAGCGCCCAGTAGCCGTTGCCGTTGCCGCAGCAGAGGCCGTCGCCGAAGCCGTCGGTGAGCTGGAACATGAAGCAGTTGCCGCTGCTGGTGGAGAGGCAGTGGTACTCACTGATCACCGTGTTGGCCTGGGCGTAGGGACCGCCCTGTGCCACGGGGATGAAGAATTCATCGTAGATCACCCACGTGAGCTGACTGGCATCGTTGTCGGTCTTGATCTTCACCACCACGGGTTCTCCGCCCACATCGAGCAGCACGCCCTGGCTGTCGTTCGCCGGGATGTCATCAGCAACCCCATTGGGCAGGCTGGTGGCCACGGTGAGCGTTTGCGCCTGACCTGCCTCGGCCGGGACGGTGGGCAGGGTGATGTTGGTGGATGCACCGTAGGCGAGGTTGCCCGTCCAATTGTAGATGTGCGAGGCACCGCCGGAGAGGCCGTAGGTGATCTGCACGCTGGTGAGGTTGATGTCGCCGTTGTTGAGCAGTGTTACCTGCGGGGCCATTACGGAGCTGCAGAGGATGCCCGGCGCGGGATCGATGATGGCGGTAATGGCCGCATCGTTGTGCGCAGGGTGTTCCACCATCAGCCCGAAGGTGCCCGCCACGCCGGATCCACCGGTGTTGTACACCAGCAGCAGGTAGGGCGTGTTTTGGGTGACGCTGACGACGTTGGTCCCGGCGGCATCCGTTGCGCAGGCCACGCTACCGGTGGCTCCCAGGCCGGCACAGCCACCCGTGTAGAGGGCGTAGTCCAGCGTGGTGGCGGAGTACTGGTTGTCCTCGCCATTGTCCAGCAGGGTGATCAGCGCATGGTCGTATGCTCCGGAGTTGAAGCTGAACCACACACCTTGCACGGGCAGTGCGCCGGAGCAGGTGGTGGGTGCGTCCACACTGGCACAGATGTTCGTGTACGTGGCGGGCGTTCCGCTGCCGTCGGCCACCGTGTTGGTAAGGCCCTGAGCGCTGCCGCAGCCATCATTGGCCGGTGCGGCGCACGGTGCTGCGCAGGAAATGGTCAGGTTGTAGCTGCCTTCCGCGGCCCCGGCTCCATGCACGGCGATCCAATAGTTGGTGCTCGCCAAAGCGGTGAAGGTCACCTCACTGCTGCCCGTGGCGCATCCGGGATTGTCATCCGCGAAGCTCACACAGCTCAGGGTGTTGCAGTCCGGTCCGGTGAACACCGAGATGCGGGTGTCGAAATCGGCATCTCCGCAGGTGCTCAGGGTTACCGCCTCATCGGTGGCACCGCCCGTATAGAGGAACCAGTTCTGTCCACCGGTGCTGGCTGCTCCGTTGAAGGGGCAGGCATTGGCGGGCAGGTTGTTCGCCACGCCGTTGGTCACGCCGCTGTATACGTTGCCGCAGAGCACCGGCGTTGCTGCCGCGCAGGAGTTGTTCGGCGTTACGCAGGTGGTGGTGGCTGTCCAGCCGGCCCGGGTTCCGCCTCCATCGCTTACGAATGCGAAGGTGAGGCAACCGCTGGCGTTGCTGGAGGTGAAGGGTCCGGGCAGGGCATTGGTGAGATCACCCCACCAGCCGCCGGCACCGTAGGTAGTGTTGCTAAACCCATTGCCGTTGGTACTGGCGAACTTCGGTGCGGCGGTATTGGCACCGTTGAAGATGAAGAGCTTGTCGTAGCTCGCCTCGGTGTTGAAGCTGCTGAAGAGCACGCGGACCTGATCGCCCGGGGTGGTGCGGCAATAGGTTTTCACCCAGTTGGCGTTGTTTTCGTAGTTTCCTGTTGGACCACCGGTATCGGTGAAGTCATCCCCGCAGGCCGCGCCCGTGGTGAAGGACCCCTGGCTCCATACGCTCCAATCCCCTGCGCCACAGTTGGCACGCACATAGAAGCTGTAAGGAGAGTTGCTGCTGAGGCCGCCCGCATTGGCGGTGGTCACGCCGGCTGCCGTGTTGCCATTGGCCACCAGGCCCGTGGCACCGCTGCCTCCTGCACCACTGGTGCGCACTTCCCACTCATAGCCGTTGGCCGGATTGGAGGTGCTGGCGGTCCAGTTCAGCGTGGCCGAGTTCACACCCGGGCTTGCCAGAAGAGCTGTGGGGGCCAGGCAGGTGGGTGGCGGGCTCACCGTGAAGGTGTAGTCCTCGGCCTCGCCATAGCTGCTGGAGCCGCAAGAACCCACGTCGCCGATATAGCTGTTGCGGATGCGCATCCGATAGTTGCCGCTCGGGGTGCCTAGAGGCACGGTGATCGTGCCGGCACCGCTGGACACATATGTTCCGGAAGCATAGACCTGCTCACCGGCATCGCCAAAGTCCAGGTCATTGTTCCAATCCACCCAGATGTTGAAATAGTAGGTGCTGGAGAGGAGGAAGTTCGCCGTGAAGTTCACCGAATTGCCTGCGGAGGCACTGACGGACTGGCCGGTGAAGTTGCCATAGCCGCCGGCCGAGAAGCCGGAGTTCAGGTTGCTGATGTTGGCATAGCCACCGGTCGTGCTGAAGTTGTTCACGTAGTACGACGAGCTCGTTCCAACGGGCACGCAATAGCCGGTATAGAAGGCCAACGGACCCGCCCAAGAGCTAAAGCCGCCACCGCAATCGCTACGCACATACAGCTGATAGCTGGTGTTGGGGGTCAGGGCCACGGACGTTGAGGCGGTCGTGGTGCCGGCAGCAGTGTTGCCGCTGTCGGTCAAGCCACTTGCACCGCTTCCGCCCGCGCCGGTGGTGCGAACCTCCCACTGGTAACCGTTGGTCGGCAGGGAGGTGCTCGCGGTCCATGAGAAGCTGGCCGAAGTGGTGGTCACCGTGGTCATGCCCAAGGCTGTCGGGGCCTCGCAGCTTGGCGTCTCGATCACCGAGATGTCATCCAAGTACAACTGGTTTTGATTGGCGATCGAGTAGCACTTGAAACCAATGTAATAGGTGCCCGTGGTCGCAGGGGTGAAGTCCACCGTGTTGTTCTGCACCGTGGTGGTTTGGATCGAGGTGTGATCCGCCAAGGGAGAGGTCATACTTGCCTCACTGGCCGCGTTGCCGTAGGCTACTGACATGCGCTCCGTATAGTAGGTGCCGTTGTTGAAGTACTTGTACGTGACGCGGTAGGAGGTGCCTCCGGTCAGGTTCAAGCCTTGGGTGTAGAGCCAGGAGTTCATGTCCGGGCTTCCGGAAGACGTGTAGGTCACGTTGGCCGTGTTGCCGGTCATGCCCGTGGGGGCGCTCACGGTTCTCCACGCGTTGCCGCTGATGGTCTGGATGCTCATGCAAGCCGGCACGGCAGGAGTGGTCACCCCGTCGAAATTCTCCGTGTAGGGTACCGTGGTGGAGTTGCATGGGGTGGCGAAGTTCAACGGACCCGTCCATGGGCTGAAGTCGCCGCTGCAATCGCTGCGCACGTACAAGGAATACGTGGTGTTCGCGGTCAAGAGCGCCGTGCTGGCGGTAACAACGCCTACGGCGGTGGTCCCATTGTCCGTAAGCCCGGTGGCACCGCTTCCGCCTGCACCGCTGGTGCGCACTTCCCACTGGTAGCCGTTGGCCGGGTTGGAGACGCTGGCGGTCCATGAAAGGTTGGCACTGGTAGTGGTCACCGAGGAGACGCTAAGGGCCGTTGGCTCTTGGCACGTCGGCGTTTCCATCACTTGGAAGTCGTCCACCAGGATGTCGTTGTAGTAGGCGCTGCCCACAGTGCTAGCCACAATGGTCAAGCGGAACTGTGCCGGGCTGGGGATCGATCCCGGAACAGGGATGTCCAACTTCACCCAGCTCGCGTTGTTCTGGGCATAGCTGGCCAGTTCCACCCATGCAGCGCCGTCGTAGGCCTGCACTTTCAACGTATTCTGTGCAGCATCATTGGTATTGTTGGATTTCACCCACAACCGTACCATCGGCGTGGTGAGCGCGCTGATGTCCACCGGTACCGTGGTGAGGGTGGGGATGGAAGTGCTGTAGGAACCGTCGAACCAAGCGAAGTTGCCCGATCCACTGGTATGGTCCACCGAGCCGGTCACACCATAGCCAGGACTGGTACTTCCACTGGCCGCGAACAGCCACAGGGTAGTTCCGGTGGCAGTGTTCGTCCAGCATGCCGGTGTGGCCAAGGTTGCATCGAAAGTCTCCAAGTAGGGGGCCACTTCGGCGAGGCATGGTGTGGTGAAGTTCACGGCGACGCTCCAGGCACTGCTATCCGGTCCGGCGCACATGCTTTTCACATATGCCGCGTAGGTGGTGTTCGGGGTCAGGGCGAGGGCCGCGGGACTTCCCGCAATGATCCCGCTCAATGCCAAGCCGATGGCACCGCTACCGGCGGCACCGCTGGTGCGCACTTCGTACTTATAGCTCAAGGAACCATTGTCCGTCCACGAGAAGTTCGCACTGGTGCCCGTGATCGCCGTTACCGCCGGGTTGCTCGGCGTGGGGCAGGCAGGCGGGGCGGTGATGTTCAGGGTGTAATCCTCGAACGTTCCCCATGAGCCGCTATAGCAGGGATCCGAGGGGCCGGCATCATTGTCCGTGCCGCCGATGCGCATGCGGTAGGTGCCCAGCGGATTGCTGCCCACGGGGAAGTTGGCCACCAGCGTGGTCGGATCGGCGTTGGTCGACAGCCCGGTGTATACCAGTTCGCCCGCATCCACGAAGTCCAGGTCATTGTTCCAGTCCACCCAGATCTTGGTGCCATAGGTGTATCCCGTCTCGTAGGTGATGCTCACCGTCGCTATCGTGGTCTGCTGCACATCGCCGCCGGGTAGGCCGGTGTAGTCACCGTAGTTCCCTGCCTCGGCCCCGCTGGGGTTGTTCACCCCGCTGAACGCCACATTGGTGATGCCGTTGCCGTCCACCGAACTGGGTGCCGGGATGCAATAGCCGGTGTAGAAGCTCCCGGACCCGATCCAACCACTTTGGGTGGCGCCGCAATCAGCGCTTACATAGGCGTAGTAGGTGGTGTTCGCGGAGAGCAGGATCGAGGATGCCGTGGTCACACCTGCGGCGGTGGCCCCATTGTCAACCAGGCCGGTGGCACCGCTGCCTCCTGCGCCGCTTGTGCGCACTTCCCAGAGGTATCCGTTGGCCGGGTTGGACACGCTGGCCGTCCAGGAGAAGTCGGCGCTCGTGGCCGTGTACGCGTCCACTGCCAAGTTCGTGGGTGCCACGCAGGCGGGGGCCTCCGTTACGCTGAAGTCATCGATCAGCAGGTCGTTGTAGAACTGGTTGCCCGTGGCCGAAGGCAGGGCCACCAAGCGGAACTTCGTGGTGGAGGGTATGCCGCCGGGAAGTGCTGCGTTGTGCTCCAACCAACTGGCGGAGTTACCGCCATAGGTCAGCAGGGTCACCCATGCCGCACCGTCCCATGCATCCAATTGGATCTGGTTCTGGGCCGCGTCGTCGGTGTTGTTGGACAGCATCCAGAAAGTGACGTAAGGCGTGGTGAGCGCGCTCATGTCGATAAAGGGCGTCTCCAGGCTGTTGGTGACGAAACCACCGGAACCGTCGATCCATGCGAAGTTGCCCGTGCCCGAAGTGTGGTCCGCTGCACCAGCGACACCATAATCGGGTCCGCCACCGCCGCTGACCTGGAACTCCCATGGCTCCGTGCCGATGTTGGCCCAGCAGTTGGGCAGCGCAATGGCCGCATCGAAGTTCTCCGTGTACGGCGCTACGGAAGCGTTACAAGGTGTGCTGAAGCTGCTGGAGGCTGCCCATGGGCTCATATCACCGTTGCAATCGCCCCGCACGTAAAGGGTATAGGTGGTTTGGGCCGCCAAGGCACTGGTGGAGGCCGTAGTGACTCCCGCAGCCGTGGTGCCGTTGTCGGTAAGCCCGGTGGCACCGCTTCCGCCCGCACCGCTGGTGCGCACTTCCCACTGGTAGCCGTTGGCCGGGTTGGAGGTGCTTGCCGTCCAGGAGAGGTCGGCGCTGGTGGCCAAGATGTTCGTCGCCGTGAGGGCCGAGGGTGGCAAGCAGCTCGGCGACACGTTCATGCTGAAGTCATCGAACGCGATGTACCAAGGGGTGAAATTGGACACCACATGGATGCCGAAATAGTAGGTTTCCGTGGAGGAGGGTACGAAGGAGCGCTGGAATTGCTGGTAGGCCGTGTTGGTGGGTCCGGACACGGGTGATCCCAACAAGGTGGCACCCGTGCTGCTCGGGGTGGTGTTCACGTAAAGCTCCAGCGTGGTCCATCCGCTCAGGCCGTCCGTGGCGTACCAGAACGCATAGTCGTACGAGGTGGTGGCCGTGAGGTCGAAGGCCGGGGACCAGATGTAGTCGTCCGCACCATAGCGGGTCCTGAGGTAATTGGGAGTGCTACGCGGGTCCGTGTACGTGTCGGACGCGGCATTTGCCAAAACCCACAAGCCCACCTCGTTGGTCCAGCAATTGGGCAGGTTCGGTACGGTGAGCGCATCGAAGTTCTCCGTCCAGGGGAGCGGCGTGCTGCTGCAGAGGGTGGTGAAGCTGGACGAGGCCGCCCATGGGCTGAAGTCGCCGTTGCAATCGCTCCGCACGTAAAGGGTATAGGTGGTTTGGGCCGCCAAGGCACTGGTGGAGGCCGCAGTGACCCCTGCGGCCGTGTTGCCGCTGTCGGTAAGTCCGGTGGCACCGCTTCCGCCCGCACCGCTGGTGCGCACTTCCCACTGGTAGCCATTGGCCGGCAGGGAGGTGCTCGCCGTCCAGGAGAGGTCGGCGCTGGCGGCGGCGATGTTGCTCGTCGCGAGGGCCGTAGGGGCCTCGCAGGTGGGCGTCTCGATCACCGAGATGTCGTCCAGATAAAGGTAGAACTGGTTCGCGATCGAGTAGCATTTGAAGCCGATGTTGTACACCCCTGTACTTCCGGGCGTGAATTCCACCGTATTGGTCAGTACGGTGGTGCCGTTGATCGCTGAATGGTCCGCCAAGGGTAAGGTCATGCTTGCCGCACTGGCCGCGTTGCCGTAAGCTACCGACATACGCTCGGTGTAGGTGGTGCTGTTGTTGAAGTACTTGTAGGTGAGGCGGTAGGAGGTGCCTCCGGTCAAATTCAAGCCCTGGGTGTAGAGCCAGGAGTCCATGTCCGGGTCGCCACTGCTGGTCCAGCTCACTCTGGCCACGTTGCCGGTCATTGTTCCAACGGCGGTCGCAGTGGTCCACGGGTTGCCGCTGATGGTCTCGATGCTCATGCAACTGGGGATGGAGGGCGTGGTCACCGAATTGAAGTTCTCCGTGTAGGGTACTGCCGTGGAGGTACAAGGTGTGGTGAAGCTGGCCGAGCTTGCCCACAGGCTGAAGACACCATTGCAATCGCTGCGCACATAGAGGGTGTACGTGGTGTTCGCGGCCAAGAGCGCCGTGTTGGCGGTCACAACGCCTGCGGCGGTGTTCCCATTGTCAACAAGCCCCACAGGTCCATCACCACCTGCACCGCTGGTGCGTACCTCCCACTGGTAGCCGTTGGCCGGGTTGGAGGTGCTGGCGGTCCACGAGAAGCTGGCCGAAGTGCTGGTCACCGAGGTGGTGGCCAGTGCAGTGGGTACCAAACACGTCGGGGTCTCCATCACAAAGAAGTCGTCCACGAACAGGTCGTTGTAATAGTAATCACCACTGGTCCCTGCCGGGTCGCGAACGCCCACGATCCGGAACTGCGTTACCGAGGGGATACTGGGGGGCACAATGCCGGAAAGTTCCACCCAGCTCGGGGAATTCCCCGCGTAGGTGATCATGTTCACCCATGCCGCACCGTCCCACACATCCATGGTGATGGAGTGTTGAATGGCGTTGGTCGTGTTGTTGGAAAGGAACCAGAATCCGGCGGATGCGGAGGTCAAGGTGGAGATATCGAAGAAGGGTGAGATCAGCGCATTTGGAAGCACGTCGCTCGACGCATCGATCCAAGCCAAGGTCCCGGTACCGGTGGTATGGTCCGCCACAGGGCTGGGGTAGTTGCCGGTCAAGGGGGTCGTCGCGAAACGCCATTGCTCCCCACCGGTGGGCTGCGCATTGGACCAGCACCCTGGCGGCGTGGTTCCAGTTGCTGTGGTGAATGGCTCCATGTGGGGGAAGGCCGTTATGGTGGCACAGGGCGTGGTGAAGGCAAAGGGCCCGGCCCATACACTGGAATCACCGGGGCTGCAGACCGCCCGCACGAAGAAGGTGTACGGGGTGCTCGCGGCCAAGAGTGCCGTGTGGGCCGTCACAATGCCTGCGGCGGTCAGCCCATTGTCCACTCGGCCAGTGGCACCGCTTCCGCCGGCACCGCCGTCGGAGCGCACTTCCCACTGATATCCTTCGGCCGGGTTGCTCGTGCTGGCCGTCCAATTGAGGTCGGCATCGGTGGCCGTTACGTTGTTGGCCGACAGTTGCGTGGGAGGCAAGCAGCTCGGTGGAGTGCCGATCTCGAACTGGATCTGGGCCAGTGTGCTGTTACGGGTGCCTGTGGCGGGGCTGTTCGGGTCCTGGTCGGTGGTGCCGCGAACGTACATGCCACGGTTGGTACCCGTGGGCGTGAACGAGGACCAAGTGGCCGTGCAGCTGGTGCCTGCGGTGTTCTCATCAACGGCCACCACGATGTTGCTGCTGCCGTCCCAAACGAAGCCGGGACTCAGGGCGATCTCCATCCATTGGCCCGCCACGGGGGTCACCGTGCCGCTGAACACTTGGCTCATCTGGGCGCGCGGCACCCAATCCGTGGTGGAGGCGAACTCCGTTTTGGCGGTGTTGCCCATGTACACGGTCCAGTTGTTCCAATTGGCAATGGTGGTGCCGCTGCTGATGTACTTGAACTTGAGCTTGGTGATGTAGGTGCCGCTGGCATATTCAGTGCCCAAGTAGATCTGTTGGGTATAGTTGTAAGCGGAGCACGAGGAGATCGGGAAGTTCGTGTTGGTGGTGGTCCCGCTACCGATCTGCATCAGGCCGGCCGTGAAGGAAACGGGGCCGATCCATGCACTGGTGTCCACGCCTCCACAATCACTGCGCACATAGGCGTTGTACGTAACTCCGGTGGTGAGCCCGCTGGCCAGGTCCGTGACCACCCCGGCAGCCGTGGTGCCGTTGGCTGAGGCACTGCCCGGGTTCCCGGGAAGTCCACTGGTGCGCACTTCCCACACATAGCCGTTGGAGGGGTTGGACACGCTGGCATTCCAGGAGAGGTTGACGCTGGTGGGCGAGGCGATCCCGACCGTCAGGTTCAAGGGGGTCACGCAACTGGGCGATGGCGCCAGCAACAGGTTGTCCACACCAATGTCGGTGCTACCGTTGTCCCCCTTGGCCAGCAAACGGATCACCGTGGTGGCCGAGTTGATGTTGAAATCGAAATAGCGGTTGGTCCACGTGGCGGAAACGCCCAGGTTATTGCCCACTTGGTTGAAGTTCTGTCCTCCGTCGGTGGAGACCCATACACCGAGGATGTCGGTGCCGCTCGTATTGATGTGGTCGAAGCTGAGCCGTGTGGGGCCGGTGGCCGCGCTCATGTCGATATGAAGGTCCAAGGAGCCTTCCAAGCTGGTGTTGTAGCTGTGGAAGCGGGCGGAATAGGCCCCGGTAGTGAACAAGGGCGAATAAGCTCCGCTCAGGTTGCTCCATCCGGCCCCGGTGACACCTTGGTCATGGCGACGCCAGCTGTTGTTGCCCGTGGTGGGCATCACGCGCCAGCTCGCGCTGGGAATGTCCGTGGTGCTGCACTCACTGAGCCAAGGCCCCTCGAAGCCCTCGGTATAGGACACGTTATTATAGGTGGCGTAAGGGGCGTTGTTCATCAGCACGGCCACCGTGTTGGAGTAGCTGCTCAGGGTGCTGTACGAGCAGGACTGCTTGAGGCGATAGTAGCGGGGCGCAAAGAGCTGCGGGGTGGTGTAGGTGGCCGTGGTGGCACCGCTGCCGCCCGTTGCCACCGCCCAGCCGGTGATGCCATCGGGGGAATCCTCCCACTGGAGGGAGATGCCGGCCAACGTACTGATGCCGGTGGCGCTGATCACCGTGCTGTTGCCTGCGCACACGGTGGGTGGCACGGCCGAGGCCGTGGCTGCAGCGGGCGTACCCGAGCAGGGCGTTACCAAGCGCACATTGTCCAGCCCGATATCGGTGCTGCCCAGGTCGGAAGTGGCCCGGAAGCGGATCACCGTGGTGGCGGAGGTACTGGCAATGGTGTATTCATGCTCGGTCCAAGAGGCGGCCTGCGCCAGATCGGCACCCAGCGAGGTGAACGTACTGCCTCCGTTGGTGGAGACCGAAACGCTGAGCACGTCAGAGCCATCCACATTGATATGCGAGAATTTCAGTTTGGTGTTGCCGGTGGCGGCGCTCATGTCCACGTACAGGTCCATGGTGCCGGTGGAAAGGTTCGGGGCCTCCACCGAATGGAAGCGGGCCGAACGGGCGCCCGAGGAGGATACAGGGGAATAAATGCCCGAGGAACTGGTCCAACCGGCGCTGCTGCCCTGGTCGTCCCGGCGCCAGCTGTTAAGGCCGGTGGGGGGTGTGTTGTTCCAGTTCGCCGAGGGCTTGTCCAAGGTGCTGCAACCGTTTGTCCAGGCCTCAAAGTCCTGGACCAGGGAAATTCCGTCGAAAACGGCATAGGGCGGTATGGTGCCGTCGATCACCGTGGCCACATTGGTGGTATCGGTAAGGCCGCTGGGGGTGCAGGTGATGGCCATGCGGTAGTAGGCCGTGGTGCTGAACGCGGGGGTGGTATAGCTGGTGGTGGTGGCACCGCTGCCGCCACCGACCGCAGTCCATGGAGCCAAGCCGTTGGGAGACTCGAGCCATTGGTAGGTGAGTCCGTCAGCTACGGTGCCACCCGTGGCTGTTAGGTTTACCGTGCTGCCCACGCATGCCGGGGTGGAAGCGGGAACGGTACCGGCCACCGGGGTGCCAGTGCAGGGAGGGAGGAAGTTCAGTTGCACCTGGGAGATCGTGCCCACACGGGTACCCGTAATAGTCGGATTGGCCGGGTCAGGGTTAGTGTTGTCATTATAGTAATAGAGGCCCGTATTCGCCCCACTGGTGAAAGCCCGCCAGTTGGTTGAACTGCTTCCATAGCCTGCAGTGTTTTCATCCACTGCGATCACCAGGTTGTCCGTGCCGTTGTACACGAACGGAGTGGTTAGGGTGATCTCCATCCAAGTGCCGGTGGGCGGAGCGGCAGGGACGGTCCCGTTGTAGACCTCCGTCATACTGGCCACCGGGATCCAATCCGTGGTGCTGGTGAAACTGGTCTTCGCGGTATTGCCCATGTACACCACCCAATCGGTACTATTGGTCAGGCTCCCTGCGTTGAGCATGAAGCGGATCTTGTCGATCTTCCCGCCTTGGGTGGCCTGGGCCGCAGTATAGATCTGCTGGGTATAGTTGTAGCCGTAAAAGTTGTAGAGCGGCAGGTAGTTGCTGATACCCGTGCCGGAACCGATGGTCACGGTCTGCGCGTTCGCCCCTGTGGCGAACCCTCCTGCCACCAGCAGGATCAACATCAAGGACTTGTACCACCAATTGCGGAGCGTGGAGGTGGTTGGAGCGGAGTTGAAAGTTCTCATGGCACGTGGGGTTTGGGGTCTTGGGCTGGGGTT
>JAIOIH010000019.1 GCA_019912395.1 Flavobacteriales bacterium
GAGCGCCCCCGCCAAGGAGGACGTGCAGGAGCAGCGCTTGGTGATCCATCCCAATCCATTCACGGACCACACCACCTTGAGCTACTACGTGCCCCAGGCGGGCAAGGTGAGCCTGCAGGTGAGCACCAGCGATGGCAAACCACTTGGTAACTTGCGCGAGGAACAGGCAGAGGCCGGTGCGTTCACTTACGAGTGGAACACAAGCAAGTTGGCCTCGGGTACCTACTTCTGCACCTTCATGCTGGATGGCAATTTGGTGGTGAAGCGCGCGGTAAGGGTGGCACGGTGAGATCGTATACCACAAACGCTGAACGGCCCGGAGCCTGCAAACGGTTCCGGGCCGTTCCTTTGTGCGCATGAAGGCGGCCCTTGTGAGCGTGACCAACGATCTGGCCACGGACAACCGCGTGCGGCGCACGTGCGATGTGCTTTCCGGCTTGGGGTATGAGGTGCTGTTGGTAGGGCGAAAGCTCCCCGGAAGCCTGCCGCTGGACCGACCCTATCGCACCAAGCGCATGCGCCTGCTCTTCAACAAGGGGCCGCTTTTCTACGCGGAGTACAACCTGCGATTGTTCATCCTGCTCCTCTTCAGCCGGGCCACGCTCTTCTTCAGTAACGACCTGGACACCATGCTGCCGAACTACCTCGCGGCGCGGATCCGCGGGAAGAAGCTTGTGTACGACACGCACGAGTTCTACACCGAGGTACCGGAACTGGTGGACCGACCCAAGGTGCGCGCCGTGTGGCTCGCGGTCGAGCGACGGATCTTCCCCAAGCTGCATACCGTGATCACCGTGAACGGGAGCATCGCTGCGGCCTATGCGGAGCGCTATGGCAACAACGTCCATGTGGTGCGCAACATTCCTCCGGCACGCGACCTCGGACCGTTGCCTTCCCGCGAAGCGCTTGGCCTTCCGCTTGGGAAGCGCATCCTCCTGATGCAAGGGGCGGGGATCAATGTGCAACGCGGGGCGGAAGAAGCGGTGCTGGCCATGCGCGAGCTGCCGGAATGCTTGCTGCTGATCATCGGTGGGGGAGATGCCTGGCCGGTACTGGAGAAGCTGGTACAAGAACACGGCTTGCAGGACCGCGTGCGGCTGCTGGGGAAGATGCCCTACGAGCGCATGATGGCCTACACGCGCAACGCCGATCTGGGCCTGACATTGGACAAGGACACCAATCTCAACTACCGCTTCAGCCTGCCCAACAAGCTCTTCGATTACCTGCACGCCGGCATCCCGGTGCTGGCCACGGACCTGCCGGAGGTGGCGGGCATTGTGCGGGAGTTCGATTGCGGCGTGGTACTGGCCCGTGCCGAGCCGGGAACGATCGCCCGGGCCGTACAGGAACTCTTCATGGATCGGGACCGCTACCGCGCCTTGCGCGAGAACGCTACATTCGCGGCCCGAAAGCTGGACGGTGGCGCTGAAGCCGCGAAGCTTCGATCCATACTGCAGGCCCTTGGCTGAAACCCATCTGCATATCGTCAGTTTTGATGTCCCGTGGCCGGCGGACTACGGTGGAGTGATCGATGTGTACTACAAGGTGAAGGCCTTGGCTGAACTCGGTGTCCGCGTACACCTGCACTGCTTTGAGTATGGCCGGGGAGAAGCCCCGGAGCTGGCCGCGATCTGCGAAAGCGTCCACTACTACAAGCGCGACACCGGCAAGCACCAATTGTTGAACAGCCTGCCCTATGTGGTGCTCAGTCGGCGCAGTGAGCAACTGGTGGACCACCTGTGCAAGGACGATCACCCCATTCTTTTCGAGGGGCTGCACTCCTGCTATCATCTCGGTGATCACCGGCTGCATGGCCGCAGGCGCCTGGTGCGCACACACAACGTGGAGCACGATTATTACGCGGCGCTTGCCCTGGCGGAACGCGGAACCTTCAAGCGGACCTATTTCGTCCAGGAGGCCCGGAAGCTGCGGAAGTTCGAGACGGTGCTGAGCGAAGCTGACATGATCCTGGCCATTTCACCGAACGACCAGCGCCACTTCTCCAGCCATTTCAACAACGTGCGGCATGTGCCGGCGTTCCACCCCAGCGCCCAAGTGGACGTACCGGAGGGATTGGGCGATTTCTGCCTCTACCACGGCGCGCTCAGTGTCCCGGAGAACGACAAGGCGGCGCTCTACTTGGTGAACGAAGTATTCCGCGGGCTACCCGTCCCGCTGGTGATCGCCGGGCGCGGCGCCAGCCCCGAACTGCGCGCGGCCGCGGGCCGGGCCAACAATGTGAAGCTGCGGCAGAACATCCCCACGGACGAGATCACCGCGCTGGTGAGGGCGGCCCAGGTGAACGTGCTCCCGACCTTCCAAGCCACCGGTATCAAATTGAAACTGCTGCTCTGCCTCTTTATCGGAAGGCACGTGGTGTGCAACACCCCGATGGTGCAGGACACCGGGCTGGAAGAGCTGTGCAGGGTACACGATGATCCCGGGACCATGCGCCTCAGCATTCAGGCCTGCATGGCCCAGCCCGCTGGCGGGGCGGCGTTGGAGAACCGCGTGCGCGTGCTGGAGCAGCGCTTCTGCAACAAGCGGAACGCGGAGGCGATCGTGCGGTTCCTTGCTTAAGAACCTGTTCAGGATCTAAGGAGTGGTCGTCGGCAGGGCCGACGGAATAGGAAGCGCTCGGCTGGGGCCGAGCGCCAGCCGGTCAATGCGAGATCCCATCGGCGAAAGGTAGTGGCATCATCTGATCATCTGATTTTCTGATCGTCTGATCCGTACTACACCGCTGCTGCGGCGCTCACCTCCAGCAGCTTCCCGTCCTCGCACCGCACCACCCGTGCGTTCACCTTCTTGATGTGCGTATAGTCGTGGGTGGCCATGATCACGCAGCGGCCTCCGTGGCTGATGGTGTACAGCAGTTCCACGATCTCCGCCGTGGTATCGGGGTCCAGGTTGCCGGTGGGCTCGTCGGCCAGCACCAGTTCGGGGTCGTTCACCAAGGCCCGCGCAATGCTCACCCTCTGTTGCTCACCGCCGCTCAGCTCGTGCGGCATCTTGTAGCCCTTGTTGCCCAGGCCCACTTTCTCCAGCACCTCCTGCACTTTTCCCTCCATCGCTTTCTTGTCCTTCCAGCCCGTGCTGCGCATCACGAAGGTGAGGTTCTCGTTCACCGTGCGGTCGCCCAGCAACTGGAAATCCTGGAAGACGATGCCGATCTTCCGGCGGAGGAAGGGCACTTGCCTGCGCTTCAGCTTCCGCAGGTCGAAGCCGGCCACATGGCCTTCTCCCTCTTGGAAGGGCAGGTCGCCGTAGAGGGTGCGCATCAGGCTGCTCTTGCCACTGCCGGTGCGGCCCACCAGGTAGATGAACTCGCCGGCATGTACCGTAAGGTCCACGTGGTTCAGCACCAGGTTCTCGCGCTGGAAAATGCGCGCGTCGTGCAGTTCAATGATGGGGGAAGTAGTGGACATCGGGTAACGGTTCTGTCCACCTCGGAAGGGGGACGGTTGACGAAGGAACGCCCAAAGGAAGAAAATTCCGGACCACGTTCCCACGTTACCCTTTCCGATGATCCCACAACGGCCCGGTGGAGGTGAACACGCAGGCGTGGATAATTCAAGCCTGCCGACCCGGCCTGCGGGCGCATCCCCCGGACCTTTGCACCGCTGATGAAGAACCTTCTCCGTCCCCATCTGCTGCGGCTTTGGTTGCCGATCGCCCTCCTCGGCCTATGCTTCGCCGCCCAGGCCCAGCGACCTGCACACTACGAGCATCCCGGTGCCGGGCTCGCGCACGGCATGGAGCTCTTCGACAAGGCCAAGTACGGCGCGGCGCTGTATGAGTTCGATCGCATAGCGGCGCAGACCCGCGATGAGCAGGCCGACCTGCGGATCGAGGCGGAGTTCTGGGGAGCGCTCAGTTCCGTCCGCCTGTTCCACGGCGATGCCAGCAACAGGCTCCTGGCGTTCATCACTGCACATCCGGAGAGTTTCCATGTGGCTGCCATCCAAGTGGAACTGTTCCGCCACTACTTCAACGGCAGGCGCTGGCAGGATGCGTTGGCGTGGGCAACGAAAGTGGATGAGACCGCGCTCGGCGAAAGTGATCGCACCGAGTTCACCTTCAAGAAGGGGTACGCCCTGTTCATGGACGGCCAGATGGACAAGGCCCAGGTGGAGTTCGCCAAAGTGAAGGACGCATCGAGCCTCTATGCCGCACCGGCCACCTACTACAATGCGCACATCAACTACACCAAGCGCAACTACGCCGCAGCGCTGGAGGATTTCGACAAGCTGAAGGAAGACCCCAACTTCGGTCGCGTGGTGCCCTACTACATTGCGCAGATCAAATTCCTGCAAGGCCACTACGAGGCGCTGCTGGAATATGCCCAGCCCTTGCTCGCGGACCCGGAAGGGGCGAAACGCACCGGCGACATCAACAGGTTGGCGGGGGAGGCGTACTACCGCACCGGGCAATACAAGGAGGCACTGCCGTACATCGAGAAAAGCCTGCAGCGCACCGGCGTGGAGCGCGGCGATCGCTACATCGCGGGCTACACCTTCTACAAGAACGAGCAATACCAGAAGGCGATCACGCAGTTCACGCAGGTGATCAACAACAGCGCCGACAGCCTGGCCCAGCTTTCCGCCTACCACATGGCCGACTGCTACCTGAAGCTGGACCAGAAGAACTACGCCCGCAATGCGTTCAAGAAGGCCTACGACCTGGGCAACGACCCCAAGGTGACCGAGGATGCCCTGTTCAACTATGCCAAACTGGCCTATGAGCTTTCCTTCGACCCGTACAATGAGGCCATCATCGCCTTGCGCGATTACATGGCCAAGTATCCGGGCTCGATCCGGCACGATGAGGCGCAGGAGTTCCTGCTGGACGTGTACCTGAAGACCAAGAACTACGAGGCCGCTCTCGGGGCATTGGATGCGATCAAGAACAAGGACCTGCGGCTGAAGGAAGCCTACCAGAAGCTGGCCTTCGACCGGGGCGTGGAGCTCTACGAAGGCCGCAAGTTCTCCGATGCCCGCGTCTTCTTCAACAAGGCGCTCACCTACCCCGTGGACCCGCAGGTCACCGTGCAGGCGCACTACTGGGCCGGGGAATCCAGCTATGCCATGGGCGACTATGACGGAGCACTGGCGAAGTACGACGATGTGCGCAACACCGGTGGAGCGTACGCCACTGCGCTCTTCGAGCAAGCGGGCTACAGCATGGGCTACGCCTTCTTCAAACAGAAGCAGTACGGCGAGGCGGCCACCTCCTTCCGCCGCGCCATCGACAATGCCGAACTGCCCAAGGCCCAGCGCAACGACGCCATGATCCGCACGGGCGATTGCTACTATGTGACCAAGGACAACGCCACGGCGATCACGTGGTACGACAAGGCCATCAACAACGGGGCGACCGCCCGCGACTATGCCCAGTACCAGAAAGGCGTGTGCCAAGGGCTGGAGAAGAAGTACGACCAGAAGATCGCCACCTTGAAGCAATTGCTGCGCGAAAAGCCCAACAGCCAATATGCCGCCGATGCCAAATTCCAGCTGGGGGAAACCTACCTCGGACTGGAGCGGGATCCCGAGGCACTGGAGTTCTACCAGCAGGTGGTAACGCAGCACGCCAACTCGCCCCACGTGAGGCAGAGCATGCTGCAGAGCGCGCTCATCGACAAGCGTCAAGGGCGCACGGCCAAGGCGCTGGACGGCTTCAAGGCCGTGGTGGCGAAATATCCCACCATGGACGGTTCCCGCGATGCCTTGGCAGGGATCGAGAGCATCTACTCGCAGCAGGGCAACGTGGCCGCGTACGAGGAATATGTGAAGTCGCTTTCCTTCGTGGATCCCGCCTCGCTGGACCTGGATGAGAAATACTTCCGCAGTGCGGAGCAGCTCTACTTCGCCGAGAAATGCGACCAGGCGGTGGGGGCCTTCCGGGATTACCTCGCCAAGTATCCCAGCGGGGCCTATGCGGTGAATGCGGAGTTCTACGCCTCGGATTGCCTCCATCGCTCCGGGAAGCAGGAAGAGTCCTTGCCCGGTTTCGAGAAAGTGATCACTGCGGGGGAAGGGCAATTCCTGGAACCCTCCCTGGCCGCAGCCAGCCAGATCCTCTTCCGGAACGAGCGCTGGGCGGCCGCATTGGACTACTTCACCCAATTGGCACGGACCGCGGCGCTGCCCGTGAACGTGCTGGCGGGCCAAGTGGGCCGCATGCGCTGCCTCAACGAGTTGGGGCGTGCACAGGAAGCTGCCGAAGCGGCGAAGAAGGTGATCGCCAATGAGGATGCCACTGCGGACCTGAAAGCAGAAGCGGGGCTGGCCATCGGTCAGGGGGCGATCAACGACAACGACCTTGATGCAGCCTATACCCGCTACAAGGGCATTGCGTCCTCCTCCAACAATGCGTTCGGGGCCGAGGCCGCCTACCGGATGGCCTACGTGCGCTACCTCCAAAAGCGCTACAAGGACGCGGAGAAGGAAGTGTTCAGCATGGTGAAGAAGTTCCCCAGCTACGACCACTGGAAGGCCAAGGCGTTCATCCTGCTCGGGGACATCTACGTGGGCATGGACGACCTCTTCCAAGCCAAGGCCACCCTGCAGAGCGTGATCGACCATTGCGCCGAACCGGAGCTGGTTACGGAGGCTTCCGAGCGGCTGGCGAACATCACCGAGGCCGCTGAACCCACGGGGACCGGGACCGTCCCGGACGAGGAGAACACCGTACCCATGCCGGGCAACCAATGAGAACGATGACCATGCACACCTTCCTCCGAAGCGGCGTGATGGCCTTCGCCATGCTCGCAGCCGTTCTGCTCCTGGCCCAATCCGGCGAGGAGTACTACTTCAACGGGATCTACAATCCCACCTTGGCGGACGTCCATAAGATCGACCTGCGTCCCGTGGCCTACGACACGATCCTGCCTGAAAAGAACATCACTTATGAGATGCTCAGCGTGAAGGGTGACGTGCCGGCACACGTGGAAAGCATCGAAGCGGCACGGCTCAACATTCAATTGGCCCAGGAGAAGCTGTACAAGGGCTTCGTGAAGGCGGGCTTCGGGCTGTACACCACCCCACTGGTCGAGGTCTTTTACGACCAGACCCGCTCCAAGAAGAACGGGTACGGCCTGCACTACAAGCACATGAGCAGCAATGGAGGGGTCGGCGACCGCGGGCCGAGCGACTACAGTTTCAACAACCTCGATGCGTACTACAATGCGTACCTGCGCCACCATGCGGTGGAAGGCCGGTTGATCTACGACCGCAGGCGGGTGAGCTACTACGGGTACAACAGCACGGACAGCTTGGAGAACCTGCACATCCTGTCACCCGCCCCGCCGGAGGACGCGACGAAACAGGTGTACAACGATATCGGTTTCGCCATGCGCGTGAAGAGCCTGTTCAAGGACAGCGCCAAGCTGGCGCATGATGTGGGGCTGGAGGTACACAACTACACCAACCTGAGCAAGAGCAGGGAGCTGAACGTGAAGCTGGACGGCCGCTTCTCCATGGAGCAGGGTGCGGAGACGTACGGGGGCGAGTTATTGATCGACAACAACTCCTATCGCGGGGAACGGGACAGTCTTCCGGAACTGCGCCAGAGCGGAACGATGGTGGGCATTTCACCCTTCGTGAGCACCACCAACGACAAGTACCTGGTACGCGTGGGTGCCGGGATCTACGTGGACGCCATGGGCAAGACCACCTTCCACTTCTACCCACAGGCATACGCCCAGTACCGCCTCTTCGATGACATCCTGGTGCCCTACGCCGGGGTGGATGGCCACCGAATGCGGAACAGCTTCCGGAGCCTCACGCGGGAGAACCCCTTCCTGCAAGGCGCTCCATCGTTGGAGAATTCCAGCCTGCTGTACGATGTGTACGGCGGGCTTCGGGGTAGCCTCAGTCGCGATGTGGGCTTCGATGTGCGCATCAGCAGGAGCCGCATCAAGGACAGGCCACTGTTCTTGGGCGTGGAGAACGACCACAAGGGCGTGCGTTACGGGGATCGGTTCATACCGGTGTACGACCGCGTGGACCAGCTGGACATCGGCGGGGAACTGCGCTACAGCCACGATGAGCACATCAACGTCCACGGCGGCCTGCACCTCTTCAGCTACGACACCAAGGAACAGGCGGAAGCGTGGAACCTGCCCACCTACACCATCAATCTTGGCGCTGTTTATGATTTTCAGGACAAGCTGCTGCTGAAGGTGGAAGCACAGTTCCTGGGCAGGCGGGAGATGCCGCTTACGGTCCCGGCGGGCTGGAACGACCTGTCACCAGCGCCCACGGCCACCAATGCGAGCGGTTACGTGGACTTCTACCTTGGCTTGGAGTACCGCTACACCAAGCGGCTCAGCGTGTTCCTGGACGTGAGCAACCTGAGCGCCAGCAAATACGAGCGCTGGTACAATTATCCGGTGCAGCGCACGCTGGTGCTTGGCGGCGCAACGTTCGCCTTCTGACGACCATGCCCCAGAGTGGGACGCCAATCCCCTTAATTGGGGATTGAACGATCCAGCGTTGTGGGTTTGATTTGCAACATGGTCGATCCAACTCTTTTCTTCCGTGTGCGCGGATCCGCACTACCTGGGCTGGTGATCATTTGTGGTGGTCAAGGAACTACCGTACAGCTTGGTCACATTTTGTTGTCCTGGCCGATGTAAGATCAACTATTTTCCCATGCGACATTTTCAACTCCTTCGTGACCTTTCATGGCGATCCCTGCTATTGTCGGCGCCGATGGCTGCACTCTTCGGTCTGGTCTCCACAGCACAAACAGTGAACACCGATTGGTGGCACATATCGAGCGGACAAGTCAACGCCATGGTGCCGAGTGCCGATGGTGAGGTGGTGTACATGGGCGGGAGTTTCAACTACGTCGGCCCTGTTATCACGTATGGTGCCTTGTTGGATCTGAACTTGGGGCAACCAGCTGAGGGCTTGCCGATGCCTGACAACACCGTTCGTTGTTCGGTTGCGGATGGTGCTGGTGGATGGTACATCGGTGGCGAGTTCTCTCAAGTGGGCGGTGAAGCCCGCGGTCAGGTCGCACATATCAATGCGGATGGTTCACTGAACGCTTGGCAGGTGGACGTTCAAGGAGGAAGGGTGTACTCGCTTTTGCTGGACGGATCGACCTTGTACATAGGCGGCACCTTCCTCACGGTGGGGGGAGAATCACGTGCAGGCGTGGCTGCCGTGGATGCGAACACGGGTTCGTTGTTACCCTTCGCTCCGGTGCTCGGTAATGCGTTGTTTCCTCGTGCCGAGGCCATGGTAGCAGTAGGGACCAAGTTGATCATTGGTGGCGATTTCGAATCGATCAATGGCACCGGGCGCAGGTTCCTTGGGGCTGTGGACAAGTTGACCGGTGAACTCCAGTCATGGAATCCGGATCCCAGTAGTCGGGTTTTTTCGGTGGTCCTTTCCGAGGATGGATCAACGGTATATGTCGGTGGTAGCTTCACCTCGATCGCCGGACAATCGCGCACCCGGACCGCTGCATTCAACACAGCGACACTTGCGCTCTTGCCTTGGACCGTTTCCGCCACGGATGCCGTGTTGGCCATGGGCATTGAGGGTAGCGTGATGGTCCTGGGGGGTGAGTTTGAAACCTTGGGGGGACAAGCACGTGAACACCTTGGTGCAGTTGACGTTTCCACGGCGGCCGTGCTCGACTGGGTGGCTGATACGGATGATGATGTGTTCACGATGGCACTGTACAATGGAATCGTTCATGTCGGTGGCCGGTTCAGGGAGGTCGGTGGCGAAGTGCGCAGGTATGTCGCAGCCGTGGATCTGGCCACAGCGGCGATCACGGATTGGGACCCGGTGGCTGGGAGCAACGTGTACACCTTGTCCGTCGGTGGTGACAAGGTCTTCGCTGGTGGTTGGTTCACCAGCATTGGAGGCAAGGTCCGGAACCACCTGATGGCCATGGATCTTGCAACAGGGCGCCCAACGGACTGGGATGCACACGCGGAGCGCGACTATGGAAGCATTTCCAGCTTGTGCTTGAGCCCCGACGGGCAGGTCCTCTATGCAGCAGGATCTTTCGTAGAGACGATCGGGGGGCAAGCCCGGAAGCATATGGTGGCCTTGGATGTGAATACCGGTCTGGCACGCCCTTGGGCTCCGGAGCCGGATGCGCAGGTAAGCAGTATCGTTTTATCACCTAACGGTGGAACCCTTTATGCAGCAGGCTTCTTCGTGAATGTGGACGGGGTGCAGCGCCGCCGGTTGGCCGCCTTCAATGCGGACCCTCAACAGACCGAATTGCTGCCATGGGACCCCCATTGTTCTGCGGGTGTGGTGCAGTCCTTGGCCCTATCCTCGGATGGTTCGACCCTCTATGCGGGTGGCTCGTTCAGTGCGAGTGGGGGAACCATTGGCGGGCAGCCGCGCGATCGCTTGGTAGCATTGACCACAACCGAGAATACCAACAACGCCACCGCGTGGTCCGGGGCAGTGAACGGCCCCAACTCGATCGGATCCTTGGCAACGACCGTGCATACGCTATTGATCGAACCCTCAAGTGGAGCTCTGTACATCGGTGGTCTGTTCAATGGATCCGCTGGACATACGATATCGGGAGCGGCGCGGGATAACATCGCGGCACTATCCATTGCAACCGGAGAAGTGCTACCGTGGGATCCCGGAGCGAATGACCGGGTCACCAGCCTCGGTTGGAGCCGTGACGGGGAGTTGATGGTATGCGGCACCTTCGATGGTGCGGATGCTATCGGTGGTGCCGAACGGCAGGGCTTCGCCGTTGTTGACCCCATCTCCGGCGCTGTCGATCCATGGTCGGTGAGCTTCAACTCCGGAGGTTATGGGGTACGGGCCATCGAGGTCGGTGACCACCGCATCCTTAGCGGATTCTTCGCCGAAGTGAATGGCCAGGATCGCCTTGGCCTCGTCGCCTTTGATCTTTCTCCCGCGTCGATCAGTGAAAACCCGGGAGGTGGATCGCTCCAAGTCTATCCTAACCCTACTGAGGATGATGTGCGCTTACCGCTCCTGCTCGAAGCCCGCACTATTGATGTTTTCGATATCACGGGTCGCTCGGCACTTCGCGTTGACTATTCGCGCAGTATCGCTTTGCAAGGTCTCACACGTGGGGTGTACATCCTGGTGGTACGCGATGGGATGGGGAAGGAGCTTGGACGCGCACGAGTGATCCGGGATTAGGGTTCGTTCGGTGACCCCGCCCTGCTGGAATGGTCTGGCACCCGTGGCCGCTTCAGTGGATACGAACGTCCAGGAGGATATCCACCGGGGACCAGCGTACCCCTGCACCAAGCGGCTCAGCGTATTCTAGGTTGTCAGCAACCTCAGCGTCAGCAAAGACGAGCGCTGGTCCAATTATTCGGTGCAGCGCACGCTCCTCCTCGGCGGCGCGACCTATTCATTCTGGCGATCTTAGTGCCTGACCATCAGGCGATTGTGGAATTGTGCTGCCAAGCTGCTGAGAATGTGTGCCCAAGGTTTTCAACAAGCCGGGCCATCCTGTTGGTAAAAAGAGCCAATTGCCCCGCCCGCATTGAGCTTTTGGCGTGGATCCCACCCCGAAAAGCGGTATCTTCGCGTGCCTTCCGAAAACGGGTGGCACATCCATGGGAAAAATGACGGAGACAGCGGAAATGAGCGAAGCGAAGAAGAAGTCGGCAGCGAGTTACGGAGCGGAGAGCATCCAGGTATTGGAAGGGCTCGAAGCGGTCCGGAAGCGCCCGGCCATGTACATCGGTGATATTGGGGTCAAGGGCCTTCACCACCTGGTGTATGAGGTGGTGGACAACTCCATTGACGAGGCATTGGCCGGTCATTGCGATACCATCGACGTGACCATCCTGCCGGGCAACAGCATCCGGGTGAAGGACAATGGCCGTGGCATCCCCGTGGATATTATGGCCAAGGAGGGACGCAGCGCCTTGGAGGTGGTAATGACCGTGCTGCATGCCGGCGGCAAGTTCGACAAGGGATCCTACAAGGTCTCCGGCGGTCTGCACGGCGTGGGTGTCAGCTGCGTGAATGCCCTCAGTGACCGGATGAAGGTGGAAGTACACCGTCAGGACAAGAGGTACGTCCAAGAATACAGCAAGGGCCAACCGCTGTACTCCGTGAAGCAGGAAGGTGAGGCCACCGACCGCGGTACCACGGTAACCTTCCATCCGGACCCGAGCATTTTCCAAGCCTCTGAATTCAGCTTCGATACCATCGCCAGCCGCCTGCGTGAACTGGCTTTCCTCAACAAGGGGATCGCGCTCAACTTGCGCGATGAGCGTGTGCCGCTGGAGGATGGCAGTTTCCGTAGCGAACACTTCTTCAGCGAGAAGGGCCTTGTGGAATTCGTACGCTACCTGGACGGCACGCGCACGCCGTTGATCCAGGACGTGATCTACATGGAAGGGGAGAAACAGAACATCCCGGTGGAGATCGCCATGATGTACAACGACTCCTACACGGAGAACCTGCACTCCTACGTCAACAACATCAACACCCACGAGGGAGGAACGCACCTTGCCGGCTTCCGGCGCGGCCTTACCCGTACCCTGAAGAAGTACGCCGACAACAGCGGGGCCACCAAGAACCTGAAGTTCGAGATCGCCGGTGATGACTTCCGCGAGGGCCTCACCTGCGTGATCAGCGTGAAGGTGCAGGAGCCCCAGTTCGAGGGCCAGACCAAGACCAAGCTCGGCAATAGCGAGGTGGTGGGTGCCGTGGATAATGCGGTGAGCGAGATGCTCGAGAATTACCTCGAAGAGCACCCCAAGGATGCCAAGCAGATCGTGGACAAGGTGATCCTTGCCGCCACTGCCCGCCACGCCGCCCGCAAGGCCCGCGAAATGGTGCAGCGCAAAGGGGCGATGAGCGGCATGGGCCTCCCCGGAAAGCTCGCCGATTGCCAGAGCAAGGACCCCGCCTTGAGCGAGATCTTCCTCGTTGAGGGCGATTCCGCTGGTGGAACGGCCAAGCAAGGTCGCAACCGCGAGTTCCAGGCCATCCTGCCGCTGCGAGGCAAGATCCTGAACGTGGAGAAGGCCATGGTCCACAAGATCTACGAGAACGAGGAGATCCGGAACATCTACACCGCGCTGGGCGTCCACATCGGTACCGAGGAGGACAGCAAGGCGCTGAACATGGACAAGCTCCGCTACCACAAGGTGATCATCATGTGCGACGCTGACGTGGACGGCAGCCACATCCAAACGCTCATCCTCACCTTCTACTACCGCTACATGAAGGAGCTGATCGAGAATGGCTACGTCTACATCGCCACGCCACCGCTCTATCAGGTGAAGAAGGGCAAGGAAGCCGTGTACTGCTGGAGCGATGAGGAGCGCGACCGCAACATCGAGCGCATGAAGGGACCCAACAAGGATGGAAGTGTTCACGTGCAGCGCTACAAGGGTCTGGGTGAGATGAACGCCGAACAGCTCTGGGAGACAACCATGAATCCCGAAACACGCACCTTGCGACAAGTAACGATCGAGAACGGCGGCGAGGCCGACCGCATTTTCAGCATGCTGATGGGCGATGAAGTGCCCCCGCGCCGCGAATTCATCGAGAAGAACGCGGTCTACGCCAAGTTGGACGTGTAAGAGCTGTCTTGTGCAGGACTGTCTTATGTCCTATGCGAAAGCCTCGGAGATCCCGGGGCTTTTTGCATGTTGGGTTTAGTTGTCAGTTGTTAGCTGTCAGTTGTCAGGGGCGCTTTTGGCCAGCGGATGCGCTACATGCGCACGCGCTCGGCTTTTTGCCGAGTGCGTTCTACTTAGGGCCTCCCGGCCCGCCTCCATGCTGTAGCATCAGGGACTTGCGGATAAGCCACAACGCGCGAAAGCCCGTGCCCAGCGCGCCGTCGCTGAAGCGATGGTGCACGCGGCCTTACGACTTTCAACCGACAACTGCCTGTGCTCAACCGTTCTTCACCAAAACGATCTCCGCCGCAATGCTCACCGCGATCTCCTCCGGGGTCTTGCTGTTGATGGGCAGCCCGATCGGTGTCCGGATCCGCGCCAATTCCTCTTCGGAGAAGCCATCCTTCCGCATATCCGCCAAGAGCTTCCTGATCTTCTCCACGCTGCCCATCATGCCGAGGTATTTGAAGCGCTTCCGGACCAGTTGCCGAACGAGGACGTCATCCGTGCGATAGCCGAAGGAGACGAGCACTACGTAGAGTTCCGGGTCCGCCGTGATCACATCACCAATGTGTTCATAGTCCACTACGCTGCGGGTATGCGCCCATTGGTTTGCGGCCATGGTGTTCAGGTCGGCGCGGTCATCCATCAGGTGGACGTGGAAGCCGAGCTGGTTCATGGTGCGGCTCAACGCCAAGCCCACGTGGCCCGCGCCGAGGATGATGATGCGCGGCATGCTCCCGAGCCGCTCGCGGTAGTGCCAATGTTCCGGATCTTGCTTGTGCAGGACCTTATCGTCGGCTGCTCGCGGAAGATCACCGGTGCGGATGCCTTCGTTGCCGAGTAAAAGTCCGATGGTTCGACCATGTTGCAGCCCGTCCGAAACCTCGCGAACGAGCTTCACCTCTTTCTTTCCTAGCTGGAAGAACGCCACGGTCTGTTCGCCGGAACAGATCATGCCGGAACGGTCGGTGGGTTCCTCGGCCCGGTGGATCTGGCGTTTGAGCATCGGAAGTATCGTAGCCGCAGGGTCCCGAGGCGGAGACCCCACAGCTCCCTCAGGGTCTCCACCAATAGCTCCCTCAGGGTCTCCGCCTCGGGACCCTGAGGCCAATCGTCTCCGCGCCAATTCAACTAGTTTGTGCTCCATGCTTCCCCCGCCGATGGATCCATGCAGCTCCCCGCCGGAGGTCACCAGTGCCTTGAAGCCCGCACGCCCCGGACTGCTGCCGATGCTTTCCACCACCAGCAGCAGCACGCAACGCTCCCCGCGACCAATGGCCGCAAGCGCGTGTTGCCAAAGTTCAAGCTCCTTGTTCACGATTGGGCGTTCAAAGTACAGCGTTCCCGTAGTGTGCTGAAAAGTGCTGGAATGTACCAACTTCGCCACCGTGACCCGCTTGTTCAAATACGTCCTCATCCTCACCGGACTGCACGTTGCGGCCCATGCTTTTCCGCAGGCCACAACGATGGACAGCACCGTTGTGGATTCCGTTGCGACCGTGACCGCTCTTGCTCCGGAGGCATCTGCACACGTCCCAACCTACTTGGAGAAACTCGTGGCGGCTCCGTACACGTTGATCGTCGCGGCCATTGTGCTGCTGCTGTTCTTCCTTTTCATCTGGTTCCGCCGCTTGGCGAAGCAGGTCAACGAACAGCTCGCCGAGCCCGGCATTTCCGAATGTGTCCGCTTCGACTTGGAGCAGGCGCGCTCCACCGCCATCGCATCGCGCCAAGCCTCGAAATTCTTCGGACTGTTGCTGTTCGGCGGCTACCTCGCGTACATCGCCGCTCAGGGCACACCGATGCAGGGTTACGCAATGGAATGGGTCAATCTGGCCGTGCGCTGGGTCCATGTGATCGCCGGCATCATGTGGATCGGCGCTTCGTTCTACTTCATCTTTTTGGAGAACAACCTCAACCGCACCGAGGGTCTGCGCGATGAGCTTGCCGGCAACCTCTGGGCGATCCACGGCGGCGGCTTTTACTACGTGGAGAAATACCAAGTGGCGCCGAAAGTGATCCCCAAACACCTGCACTGGTTCAAGTACGAGGCCTACTTCACCTGGCTCAGTGGTTTCTCGCTGCTGTTCATCGTGTACTACGCCGATGCGCGGTCCTTCATGATCGATCCCACGGTGGCGGCGCTTTCCACATCGGAGGCCTTGGGGATCGGCATCGGTTCCATGGTCCTGGGCTGGCTGATCTACGACGTGATGAGCAAATCGCGGCTCGTGCTGCGACAGGATCTTTTCGCCCTGGTGGGCGTGCTGGTGCTGGGGGTGATCACCTACGCGCTCACGCACCTGCTCAGCGGCCGTGCGGCGTACATCCATGTGGGTGCTTTGCTCGGGACGATCATGGCGGGCAATGTGTTCTTCACCATCATCCCCAGCCAAAAAGCCTTGGTGCGCGCCGCGAAAACGGGCCAGCCGCTGGATGCAACGCTCGGCAAGAAGGCCGGACAGCGCAGCCTGCACAACAACTACATCACGCTGCCGGTGGTCTTCATCATGCTCAGCAATCACTTCCCGAGCACCTTCGGCCACAGTGGCAATTGGCTCATCCTCATGGTGATCATGGTGGCCAGCGCGGGCATCAAGCACTACTGGAATTTATTGGAACGTGGCATCAAACGCACCTGGGTCCTGGTGGTCAGCATCCTTGCGCTGGTGGTGTTGAGCATGGCGATCTCCCCTGCCTTCGAGGAAAGCCTGGACGAGGCGATACCAGTCAGCTTCGAAGAGGCCAACGCTGTGATCCAAGCCCGTTGCGTGCAATGCCACAGCGCCAACCCCACTGACGAACAATGGCCTTCCGCACCCAACGGCGTGATGTACGATACCCCCGAGCAGATCCAGGGCATGGCCGATAAGATCATGACCCGCGCGGTACGAACGCACACCATGCCCCAAGGCAACAAGACAGGGATGACGGAGGGGGAGCGGGCAATCTTGAAGCGATGGATACTGCAAGGAGCCAAGATCGATTAGCTGATTTCTGATTCATCAATTAGCAAATTAGCAATGCCGAAGGCGATCCATAGCACCCGCATCATCACCCCGACAGGTGTAGTAGAAGCCACGCTCATATTAGCCGATGGCAAGATCAAGGAAGTCATCTCCGGCAAAGTCCAGCGTGAAGGCATCCCCTTCGAAAGCGTCGGCGACAAAGTGATCATGCCCGGTGTGATCGACGCGCACGTCCACATCAACGAGCCGGGGCGCACGGAGTGGGAAGGCTTCGAGACCGCCACGAAAGCCGCTGCCGCCGGAGGCATCACCACGCTGATCGAAATGCCGCTGAACGCGAGCCCGGTGACCACCACTGCTGCTGCGCTGTGGGTGAAGCTGGAAGCCGCGATGGGAAAGCTGCACGTGAACGTCGGGTTCTACGGCGGTGTGATCCCCGGCAACATCGACGACCTCGATGAACTGCTGGGCGCTGGCGTCTTCGGCATCAAGGCCTTCCTCACGCACTCCGGCATCGACGAGTTCCCGAACGTCACCGAAGCGGATCTGCGGAAGGCGTTGCCGATCCTAAAACGGCACGATGCAAGGCTGTTGGTCCACTGCGAGCTGGAGGCAGCGGCGGGTGTGGTAAGGACGATGCATGCATCGTCCCATACCAACACCAGCCCCGACGAGCGCAGCTATGCCAACTATCTAGCAAGCCGTCCGAGTGGCTGGGAAACCGACGCCATCGCCCTCATGATCCGCCTCAGCGAAGCGTTCGATGTCCACGCCCACATCGTACACGTATCCGCAGCGGAAGCATTGCCGTTGATCCGTGATGCCCAAAAGCGCGGACTACGCATCACCGCCGAGACCTGCCCGCATTACCTCGTCTTCTGCGCGGAGGACATCCCCGACGGTGCCACGGAATACAAATGCGCACCACCGATCCGCGAACGCGCCAACAACGAGCTGCTCTGGGAAGCGCTGAAGGACGGCACGCTCGACTTCGTGGCTACCGACCACTCACCTGCGCCGCCGGATATCAAGGAGCAACAGAGCGGTGACTTCATGAAAGCGTGGGGCGGGATCGCGGGGCTGCAGTTCCTGTTGCCTGCGTTCTGGACCGGTGCGAAGGAGCGCGGGTTCTCGTATGAAGATGTCGCGCGGCTGTTGTGTGAGCATCCTGCGCAGTTCCTTGGTTTGAATCAAAAAGGCCGCATTGCTCCCGGCTGTGATGCCGACCTGGTGATCTGGGATCCGGAGGCGAGCTTTGTGGTGAAGGAGGAGGACATCCAGCACCGGCACAAGCTCACGCCGTATGCGGGGCGGAGGTTGTTTGGGGTGGTGGAGCGGACGGAATTGGCGGGGCGAACAGTCTTCGATAAGGGTAGAATCAGCGCCGAGCTTAAGGGCATGGTGATCAAGAATAGTTGAGATGCAGAAAGAAAACAGCGCTCCCGCTTTCACCCACCTCATCAACCTCGCCGCCGAGCGCTTCGGAGCCAAGGTGCTCTGGTGTACCGATGATTTCTTCGCCGAGAAGGAGAACCTGATCAAACCAGAGAAGCCCATCTTCATCGCGGAAAAATTCACCGAGCACGGCAAGTGGATGGACGGCTGGGAAAGCCGCCGCAAGCGCACCGAGGGGCACGACATCGTCGTCATCCAGCTTGGCGCGGCGGGCATCATCAAGGGATTCGATGTGGACACCTCGCACTTCCTGGGCAACCAACCGGAGTACTGCACCATCGAAGCGTGCTACGCACCTAATGGCGATTGGGAGAATGCCTCATGGGTCGAGGTGCTTGGCAAGACCATGCTGAAGCCGGGCAGTCAGCATTTTGTGGATGCCAACCCGCAACCCGCAACCCGTCAACTCGCAACCCATGTTAGGCTCCACATCCATCCCGACGGAGGAGTAGCAAGGCTCCGAGTCTACGGCGAAGTACAACGGGATTGGAAAACGGTGAAGCCGGATGAGCTGGTGGACCTCGCATCCGCCCAGAACGGTGCCCTCGCCATCCAGTGCAACGACATGTTCTTCAGCCACATGAACAACCTGCTGATGCCCGGTCGCGGCGTGAACATGGGCGATGGCTGGGAGACCAAGCGCAACCGCACGCCCAACAACTGCGACTGGGTGATCGTACGCCTCGCGCACAAGGGCATCCTGAAGAAAGCACTGATCGACACTGCCCACTTCAAGGGCAACTACCCGGACAGTTTCACCCTGGAAGGTTGTTCCATCGAAACTACTGCAGCGTCGACCCACCGGGTCGACCCGCAAGCTGAGGCTGCGGCACTAGCCAACGCCAAGTGGCGCACCCTGATCAAGCGCACCAAGCTGCAGGCCCACCACGAGCACCTGTATGAAAAGGAGCTGGTTTGCAAGGAAGCCGTGTCGCACGTACGTTTGAATATCTTTCCCGACGGTGGCGTGAGCCGGATCCGGCTGTGGGGAACCATCGTTTGATTGAACCACGGAGACACAGAGACACGGAGAAATGCAGATCTCGATGGGATGGTATTGGGTACAGAGTACGGAGTACAGGGTACAATGCCGCGCGCCGCGTCGGGTACCAGGTACTCGGTACTCAATACCCTGTACTCCACGACAAATTACATCTTTGCCTCTGTGGTGAACCTTTCTTCTATGAACATCGACCAACTGAACCGTCTCTCCGAAGCCGATGCCACCACGGCTTTCGAGCAATGCTGTGGCAGCGCCGAATGGGTGGAGCGCATGGTGTATTCCCGACCTTTCGAAAGCCTCGGCGAAGTGCTGGAGACCAGCGACACCATCTGGGAGGAATGCGATGTGGACGACTACGAAGAAGCCTTCAGCCATCACCCGAAGATCGGCGATGTTGAGAGCCTCTCGAAGAAGTACGCAAACACAAAGACCTGGGCGGTCGGTGAGCAAAAGGGCATGGAAAGTGCCGACCGTGCCGTGATCGAAAAGCTCGCCGAGGGCAATGCCGCGTACGAGGAGAAGTACGGTTACATCTTCATTGTGAACGCCACGGGAAAGAGCGCGGCCGAAATGCTCGCACTACTGGAAGCCCGCATGAAGAACGACCCGAAGGACGAGATCCACATCGCGGCAGGGGAGCAGAACAAGATCACGAAGCTGCGGTTGAAGAAGTTGCTGGCGTAGTTTCACCACAGAGGCACAGAGAGCACAGAGAAATGCAGAATTTAAAGGAAGGGTACTCTGTACAAAACGGATAACTCCCGTGTGCCCCTCTGTGTCCTCCGTGCCTCTGTGGTAAAAAAGGAACTCATGTCCACCATCTCAACCCACATCCTCGACACCGCCCGCGGCAAACCTGCTCGTGGCATCCGGATCACCCTGCAACGCTCCACGGCTGCGCATGAATGGGAGGATATCGCCATGGGCAGCACCAATGCAGATGGTCGCGTACCGGATCTTCTTCCCAAGGACACCAAGCTCGCCGAAGGCATTTATCGCATCCGCTTCGATGTCTCAGCCTACTTCAGCGAGCACAAGACGAAGAGCTTCTATCCGTATATCGAGGTGGTGTTCGAACTCGGTGCCGATGGACATTACCATGTGCCGTTGTTGTTGAGCCCGTGGGGGTATTCGACTTATCGGGGGAGTTGAAAAAGCAAAAGGAGGGGTACAATTTGTACACCCCCTTTGCGCTTGAAAAAAGGGGGTGGCAATTTGCACCCACCCTTTGCGAATCAAAGGGGGTGGGAGTATTTCCCCCACCCTTCGGTTTAAAGGCAGTGGTGTCGGGAGGTTCTGTAGGTCTACTGACCGATACCACTGAGCAGTTCCAGTAGTTCCTCCTGGGTAAAACTTGCTTGTATCGGCGCTTGAAGAAGGCCGTAACGACGACCTCAACCTTGCTTCAGAAAGCAGCGAGCACTTTGTAGTTTCTTCTCGCCGCGCTCGTCGGCCTTGGCTTCCAGCAGCGCTTCAACCAGTTCGTTGGCGAAGGCCACTTTTCGTCCGTCACGGATTACGCTGGTCACTTTAACGAAGTCCAACTCAGCCAGCAGGTCCATGAGCAGGCGGCGCTTCCGCGAGTTCTTGAGTTGAAGGACGATCTGTTCCATGACAGTGCTACATTATGCCAGGAGGGGACGTTGAGCTTGTGGCTTCGACGTAGAGCTTCCACCCTTTCTCAAGCTTCTTCCAGAAATCACTTTCAGTGTAGAGTGTGGATACTACAGCGGGTAATCGATTACGACGACCGAAGTTCAAGACGATGGTATTCTTGCCTTCTCCAATCGAGTTGATGTTTTGTGAATTGTAAGGAGGGGAGCAGGAGTATATCAATAGCTTCTCGGCGCAATCAATCTCCTCAGACCAAGAGGCATCATCGGTTGGTTGCTGAGTACCTCCGAGGCGCCCAACGTAAATCCGCAAATCCGACGGCTCGTTCTGAAACCAACCTATATGCTGAGAAAATCTTGTCCCGAAGAATTGCTGCGCAGCTTTTCCGATGTACAGCAGAGTATCCGGCCCGAAAACACTATGAGTCCCGTAAATTTGATAGAGGCCATAGTCTGATGCATCGAAGAGTGTTGAAATTTGTTCCACGCTGCTTGGGCCATCCCATTCTAGTTCGATGACTCTAACGCCGTTTTTCTCGGTCATCGCTTACGGATGTCTTCGAGTTCGACGTAGAGCACGATGGAATAGTTCAAACCAGTCGCTTCAGAATTCTCTTCAACATGGACGACCTTAGCAGTCAAGATCACATCGTCGTTCGGCTTTAGCGCTTTGACAGTGTCGTACAAACTTCCCTTGCGAATGAGGCCCTTTGTTCCGATTGATTTGAGGGTGGCCTGTATCGCTTCGACAGTGATTCGGCAATCCATTGTTTTGCCTCCGACGGTCTTAGAACCAACCCTTGTTTCAGGGTGCAGGGATAAGCTGATATCGCACTCCTTCGCTTGGTCCATGTCTACATCGATAACTCGTGCCGACCATTTGACAAGCTGGTTGTTCCTCTCTTTCAGAAAACTCTTCGTCGCCTTGATAGATTCCGTTTTGAAAGATGCGATTGTCCCACTCCGCTTTTCAATGACCGGTTCGCTGTGTATGTAGTCTGCAAATAGGCGGATCTTCGTGTCCATAAAGTCTTCTTGGTCAGTCTCGACGGGTTCGGCAACCGCGACAACAGAGGTGTCTACCTGTGGAACAGTTGCATCAGGTTGTAGGGTGTCTGAATGAATTTCAGCAGACTTCGATTCCTTGAACTCAGGTTTCTTGACATCCCTGTTGGCCGCAACGATTACGAGAACGGCGACTGCGATTGTGCCCCCGATCTTCCATCCTGAACTGCGCAACGACGACTTCCAGAGTGCATAGAGCCCAACTGGGAAGAAGACGAAGCAGAGTACTGCGACAAGCGCATTATTATCGTACCACTTTTTGGCGTTTGGTTGTTCCATGGGTTCAAATAGCTGGTCACAAAGATGTCCCTTGTTTTGGAATGTCCAAGAAGTACATGAACTTCAGGATTGATCTGCATTCCGCGTGAGCGATTGAAGCGGAAAGCCCACAGCGAGGAACGAGCGAGGACTTGCAGCGGAAAGCGCGACGGTGTGCATTTAACACCGGCACGCCCAAACCACCACAACCGCATTTCAACCAACCACCCCGATCTTCACGCCCTATTTCATTTTCCAGCGCATGAACACCAGCATCAAGACCAAGGACAGATCCCGCATCCTCGCCACCCTCGGCAAGGCGAACAATGCGTTCCAAGTCATCTATCCCGGCGACCGGCCCGACCGCCAGCCCGTGCATACCGTGTATGGCGGCGCCGACCTCTTCACTGCGGAGACCGCGCAGAAGATGGCCAACGCCGCGCTGAAAACGTTGACCGAGAACGCCGCCGATTTCACCGAATTCGCTCGTGCCTTGGAACTGCCCGGTTACGATAAACTGCCGAAGAAAGCAGCCGATATTGCCAAGCTGGTGAAGCGTTTCGACAAGCTCACTCCTGCCAAGCGCAAGGAGGAGACTGGCTGGCTCGCCTACGCCACCTACAACAAGGTGATCCACAAGCTGCGCACCGAAGCGCTGGAGGATTTTCGCATCGATTTCGAGGACGGCTTCGGGAACCGGAGCTGGGAAGAGGAGGACGCCACCGCCGAGAAGGCCGCGCTGGAAGTGGCCAAGGGCATGAAGGCGAAGTCGCTGCCGCCCTTCATCGGCATCCGCATCAAGCCCTTCACCGAGGACCTGAAGGAACGCGGCGCGCGCACGCTAGACATCTTCCTCACCACGCTCTCGAGCAAGACCAACGGCAAGCTGCCCGACAATTTCGTGGTGATGCTGCCCAAGGTTTCCATCCCGGAACAGGTCACCGCGCTGGTGCAGCTTTTCGAGGCGATCGAGTCCAGCACCAAGATCGCCAAGGGCGCGCTGAAAATGGAGATGATGGTGGAGACCACGCAATCCGTGATCGCCGCCGACGGTACCAATCCTTTGCGCAAATACGTGCTCGCCAGCAAAGGCCGCATGATCGCCACGGCCTTCGGCACCTACGATTACACGGCCGCCAACAACATCACCGCGAAGTACCAGGACATGGGCCACGCTGTCTGCGATTTCGCGCACATGATGATGAAGGTCGCGCTCGGCGCCACCGGCATCTGGCTAAGCGATGGTGCCACCAACGTGATGCCGATCGGCCCACATCGCGGCAAGAAGCTCACGCCAAAACAACGCGCCGAGAACAAGGCCGTGGTACACCGCAACTGGAAGAAGGCGTACGACCACACGCGCTACTCGCTTTGGAAAGGCCTCTACCAAGGCTGGGACCTCAACCCCGCGCAATTCCCCATGCGCTACGCCGCCGTCTACAGCTTCTTCCTGGAGAGCTACGACGATGCCGCCGCGCGCCTCAAGGCCTTCGTGGAACGCGCCGCCCGCGCCACGCTCACCAGCGATGTCTTCGACGATGCCGCCACCGGTCAGGGCCTGCTGAACTATTTCCTGCGCGGGCTGAACTGCGGTGCGATCAGCGAGGAGGAGGCACTGGCCACGGGGCTGTCGCTGGCGGAGATCCGGACGCGGTCGTTCTTGAAGATCTTGGAGGGACGGAGGGGACGGTAAGGACGATGCACGCATCGTCCTTACCCGACGTAGAGCACACATGTCCTCATCCTACGGCCACCGACGATCCATCCGCCTGCGCGGGTACGACTACACGCGAGTAGGGGCCTACTTTATCACGATACTTACACATCAGCGAGAGCACAGGCTGTGCAGCATCTCCGCAGGTCCTCAGGGCGAAGCGTACGTCTCGCTGACAGACATAGGCATGATCGCACAGCGTTGCTGGGATGAAATACCAGCACACTTCCCGCATGTGGAGATCGACACGTTCCAGATCATGCCGGATCATCTGCACGGCATCATCATCATCGCATCGCCACCTCCACCTCCGGATCCTGATGAGGAGCGCCGCTACGGCACGCATCCGGATGGCCGATTGATGCCCACAGGTCGCGTCCCTGGCTCTGTCGGTGCGGTAGTTTCCTCGTACAAGAGCGCAGTCACCCGCCTGGCCAACATCGCAGATGGTACCCCGGGCTCCAGTCGCTGGCACCGAGGCTACTACGAGGTCATCATCAGGCATCCGGCACAGCACCACCGTATATCGGACTACATCGAGCGCAACCCCGCTGAGTGGCTGCGCCAGCAGCGTGGCACGTAGCCAGACCCAGAGCACTGCGGAGCCGCGATGGCCGGTAAGGGCGATGCATGCATCGCCCCACTACCGGCCAGCACGGAGCAGCCCAGCGCGTGTCGGCGAGTGTAAGTAGGCCATGCGTGTAGCCGCTCAGCGCGTGTCGTCCCCCGCGTGCGTGTCACCCTCCTAGGCGCGCGTCGCTCAGCGTACGTGTGTCGCCCAGAGGGGGCGAAGTCCAGCTCTCTCTGCCTCCGTAGTCCGCCGCGTGGGGCGATGCATCGCCCATACGCGTCGTCCGCAGGGCGTCCGTGCGTCTTTGCACTTGTGCGCTTGCCTACTCAAAGCCGGCCTACAAAAACACACCGAACTAACCCTCCCCGTACAACCCCATCAACACCTTCTCCGGTGTGAACGGCACATCAGCCTACAGCTGAAATTGTAAGTATGTACACACGATCATCACTTATTCAGGTACCCTTTACGGAAAGCCAAGGGTTTGATGATCGCGGCCTTGCCGTGCTTCTTCAAGATCAGTAGGTCCATGTCGCCTGTGATCAGAATGTCCGCCTTGCCGGTTTTTGCAAGCGCAAGCAAGTAGTCATCCTTCGTATCCCGGCAGATGGGTGGGAACGGTGGATCGGCATCCACATGTTCTGAAAGCCCGATCAACCGTCGTTGCGCACGAGCCGCTTCTTCCTTGGTGAAATACTTGCGCATCCTCAACCGTTCGGTCACGCGTTGGAATTCGTCCAGGAGGGTATTCGATACAAGTACCGTGTATTTCTGTTTATTGAAAAGGCCGCGCACAAAACCCGTATCCGCGCTGATGAGCTCACTCACGAGCACATTCACGTCAACGACGACCCGCGTGCGCTTTCTGGCGGGCATGGACCTGGGTTCGTTCTTCCTCCACGATCGCAGAAACCGCTTTTGCACTCAACTTCACCTTGCTGAAAATCGTGACCAAGTCGTCGATCGCTTCGTTGCGCTCTTTCTCCTGCATGCGCTTGGCCACCTTCAGTTTGTCAGCGGTGGAGAGTTGGTCAACGATCTCCAATACCTGGTCCAAGGTGAGCGATACTGATGGTTTGTTCGTGAACGACATGGTTCTTCAAAGATATGATGGAACGTTGACGACGGGGATGGTTATGATCAGCGCGGATCTGAGTTTCGTTTGACGGCCTTTATCCGCGTGGATCCGCTCGATCTGCGTCATCAGCGTTCTATTCCCTATACAACCCCATCAAGACCTTCTCCGGTGTGAACGGCGCATCATACTTCGGCACGTACTTTGGGTTGAACGCCAGCACCGCGTTCTCGATCGCGAAGTACACCCCGATGCCGTACATTAACGGTGGCTCTCCGGTTGCTTTGCCACGACGGATCGCCATCGGGTGACCGTCCGTCGGTAACGACTCGATGCGGAGCTCCTTCGGAACACTGTGGATGTCCGGGACCTTGTACGTGCTCAGCGCGTTGCTCAGCAAGCGGCCCTTGTCGTTGTAGACGATCTCCTCCATCGTCATCCAGCCCAGGCCCTGCACCACCCCGCCTTCGATCTGGCCGATGTCCACCGCGTCGTTGATGCGCTTGCCGAAGTCGTGGACGAGCTTCACCGCGTCCACCACATAGGTGCCACGGATGCAGTCCACCGTGACCAGCACGGCCGCTGTGCCATAGACGTGATATGAGAACGGATGGCCTTTCTCTTTCGCCTTATCGAAGTGGATCTCCGGCGTGGCGTAGTGGCCGCTTTCGCTCAGGTTCACGCGGTCCCAGCGGCAGGCGAAGACCAGCTTGTCCCAGTCCAATTCGGTGGCTTGGCCGTCGTTGAGCACTTGCTCGTTCTCAATGGTGATCGCATCGGTGTGTCCCGGGCTTGACCCGGGATTCAGCATGCGTGATGCCTTCTCCTTGATGCGCTCCAGAATGGCGTTGCAGGCGATCTCCAGTGCCTTGCCGTTGAGGTCGGCGGTGGCGCTGGCGGCGCTGGGGCTGGTGTTCGCCACACGCGTGGTGTTGGTGCTTTCGATCTTGATGCGCTCCACGCCGATCCCGAACGTGGCCGCGGCCACCTGCACCATCTTGGTGTTGAGTCCTTGGCCCATTTCCACGCCGCCGGTGCTCACGCCCACGCTGCCGTCCTGGTACACATGCACCAAGGCGCGCGCATTGTTCATCGGCGTGTTGGTGAAGGAGATCCCGAAGGTGATCGGCATGATCGCCATGCCTTTTTTGTGCGTCGTGCTCTTTGTGTTGAACGCATCGATCTCCGCCTGCTGCTTATCGAAGTCGAAGGTCTTGTCGGCCAGCTCCCAGGTTTCATCCGCCAGCACGCGGTCGGCGATCTGGCCGTAGGGGAACTCGCTTCCTTCCTTCAGCAGGTTGCGCTTTTGGATCTCCCGTGCGCTCACGCCGAGTGCCTGCGCGGCTTTCGCGATGGCGGCCTCGATCACGAACATGCCCTGTGGCCCGCCGAAACCGCGGAAGGCCGTGTTGGGCGGGAGGTGCGTGCGGCAGCAATAGGCCGTCACGTCCACGGTCGGGATGAAGTAGCTATTGGTGGCGTGGAAGAGCGTGCGCTCCATCACGGCGGGGGAGAGGTCCGCAGAGGCGCCGGCGTTCTGGTGGAAAGTGGCTTCGTAGGCCACGATCTTCAGGTCCTTGTCGAAACCGATCTTGAAGTCGCTGCTGTACGGATGCCGCTTGCCGGTCATGCGCATGTCGTCCATTCGATGCATGCTGAATTTCACGGGCCTCTTCAACACGAACGCGGCCAAGCCCACCAAGGCCGCCCATGCGGAAGCCTGGTCCTCCTTTCCGCCAAAGCCGCCGCCCAAGCGCGTGACGTCCACTTCCACCTTGTGCATGGGAATGCCCAGCACGCGCGCCACTGCAATTTGCACAGCATTGGGTCCTTGCGTGCTGCTGCTTACGCGAAGGCAGCCGTGCTCGGTGATGCGGGCATACGCGCCCTGTGTCTCGATGTAAAGATGCTCCTGCCCGTTGGTGTCGGCGCGACCTTCGAAGACGTGCGCGCATGCGTCCCAAGCCTTGTTGGTGTCGCCCATTCGGAAGCGGCGCGGCGGGATGATGAGTTCGCCTTTCTCGCGTGCTTCGCGGGGATCGGTGATCACGGGAAGCTCTTCCAACTTTACGTTGATCAGCTTCCGTGCCTGTCGTGCCGCATCTTCCGAGATCGCGACGATCAGCGCCATCGGCATGCCCCAGAAGTGGATCTCGTTCTCCACCAAGAGCGGTTCATCCTCAATGACACTGCCGATCTGGTTCTCGCCGGGAATGTCCTTGTACGTAAGGATCCGCACCACGCCTGGAACTGCCGACGCCTTTGAAATATCGAGCTTTTTGACGTGCGCGTGGGCCGAAGGCGCATCAAAAGGCAATGCGTACAGCGTGCCTTGTTCCACGGGAATATCATCCAAATAGATCGATCGCCCAGTGACGTGGAACGCGCTGTCCACGTTCTTCATGCCGGCCGTGGAACTGCCGTTGACACTGCCTTTCACCGCTGCGGCCTCCATGTTGGGGATCGCGCTGGACGTACCTTTTCTGTTGCTCGCTTTCATACCAGTTCCTTCAATTTGAAACGCTCCGGGAACAGCTCCATGAAATGGGCGAAGAGCAGTTGCCGCAGCAGCAAGCGCTTATAATCAGCCGAGCCGCGCGCATCGCTGATCGGCGCGATCTCCTCGTTCATCACGGCCACGGCGTTCCGTACGGTTTCCGGTGTGGCTTCTTTTCCCACGAGGAAGACCGCGGTGTTCGCGAGGAACTTCGGCACGGGCGCCACGCCACCAGCACTTATGAACGCTTCGCGAATGGTGCTGCCTCCCGCAGAATTGCGGGACATCTCCAAACGGATCGCAGTGTTCACGCTGGCGATGTCCAGATAGGTGCGCTTGCTCACTTTCTCGAAGTTGAAGCGCGTGTTCTTCGTCGGTAGTTTGAAGCGCACGTTGGTGAGTATCTCCTCCGGCGATCTATCGAGATCCTTGTAGCCTTTGTAAAGGTCCTTCAACTTCACCTGGCGCTCTTCGCCGGATGATGCGCGAAGCGTGATCGTACTGTCCAGCGCGATGAAGAAGGCTGTGAGGTCGCCGATGGGAGAGGCGTTCACGAAGTTGCCGGCCAGCGTGCCCATGTTGCGGATCGGCGTGGAGCTCACGAGCAGCAGGTGCTTTTCCAGGTTCGGGAAATGCGAATGCAATTCCTTTGATGCCAGCAGGTCGTTCGCAACGGTGGCCCCACCGATAATACATGTATCGCCTTCGATGCGGATGCCTTTCAACGTAGTGTCGTTGAACACGGTGCGTATCGGTGCATGGTGCATGGTGTCGTGTTTTTGCACGTAGAGGTCTGTGCCGCCCGCCAATGGCGGCATGGGCGATGCATGCATCGCCCCGCTGGCGGCTACCTTACCCAGGGGCTGGATGCTGCGCAACCGTTCTTCAATATCCGAGAAGTACGCCGGAACGAACCCGTTCTTCACGCTCCATGCCACAGGGTACTGTATGTCCTTTTTCTCCAGCGCCCGCGCAACATCCGCGGCAGCGCGCTCAATGCTTTTGTAGCCCGTACACCGGCAGATGTTTCCATCGATCGTGCGGATCGCAAGGTTTTCTGTCACTGCTTCATGCGAGAGGCAACAACCGCTCAACGACACCACGAAGCCCGGCGTACAGATGCCGCATTGCGTGGCGCCTTGGTTCACCAGGGCTTGTTGCACCATGCTGAGATCCTCTACGCCAGCGCCATGTTGCAAGGGGTCGGTGAGCCCCTCAACTGTTACGATGTGCTTTCCATGGACGTTTGCCAAGGCCAACAGGCACGAGGTCATGGAGCGGTAGTCCATGCGGTCGTTCTTCAGCTCGCCGACAAGCACGGTACAAGCTCCGCAATCCCCTTCGCGGCAGCCGATCTTGGTGCCGGGTAAATGTTCGTGGTATCGGATCACGTCCAACAACGTGGTGCCGGGTTCGGCGTCGCTGCGGATCGTGCGGTCGTTCAGGATGAACTCGGTCATCTATGGTCCTTGCGTTCTTTCTGACCCGCAATTTAGGTCGCCGAAACAGGAAGGCGCGTCGCTGTTGAGCGAATTGGCGAAGTGAAGATCACTTCAGAAGGGTCACGTGCCCCGTTGCCTCGAAGGGTTCGATGGTGTTGAAGAAGAAGGCGGTCACCTTCCAGACGTACACGTCCTCCTTCACCACCGAGCCGTTCTGTTTGCCGTCCCAACTGGCCGTGGGGTCGGTGGTATCGAAGATCTTCTCGCCCCAACGGTTGAAGATCATGAAGCTGAAACCGTGGGCAATGATACCGTTGCCTTGGACGCTGAACACATCGTTCCGGCCATCCCCATCGGGAGTGAACGCATTGGGAATGAATATCGATGGCAGTTCGAGGATCGGAAGCGGTACGCAATAGGTGTCCGGGCAGCCGTTGTCGGTCATCGCCGTTAGGCAGACCTCGTATACTTCAGCAATACCCATCGGGAAGTCGTGCTCCGGGTTGATCGCAGTGCTGGTCCCACCGTCCCCGAAATTCCAGAGGAACTGGGTAGCGTTCGCGCTGGATGTATTGGTGAACGCGGCGGTCGGGTCATTGATGAAGAGCGTGTCCGGATGCACGGAGAAGCCGGCTCTCACAGGTTCCGGGCTGCCGACGATGGCCGTGCCGGTGGCGCTGCAGCCATTGGAGTCCAACATGATCACGGTGTAGGATCCCGGACAGATGCCGGTAAAGAGGTCTGCGTTCTGGAAGGTGGTTCCATTGTCAATGCTGAAATCCGTTCCCTCAGGATCGGTGATCAGGATGGTCCCGTCGCAGCTGTTGGGGCACAAGGCATCCGTGGAGGTGATCAGGTCGATCACCAGTGGTTCGGGTTCAACAATGATGAAGTTGGTGGAGGCTGCGCAGCCGTTGGTGTCCAGTACTGTAACCGAGTATGAGCCCGCGCAGAAACCCGTGGCCGTGGAGGAGTTTCCGCCGGTGCCTGCAGACCATTGGAAGCTGTATCCGGTGCTGTCCACGTTACCTCCGACGGCCGTGGCGCTCGAGGTCCCATCGCACGAGCCGTGGCACAGCGTTCCGGTGACGGTCACGGAAGGCGTGATCGCGTCAGTGAAGGTGATCGTCACCGTGTCCGCGTTGGCGCATCCCTCGGCACTCACCGTGTTCCAGATGAAAGCGTAAGCTCCGCCAGCGTTGGCTGATACTGCGGAAGAAGCCGAGTCCGGATCAGTGATCGTTGTTCCGGTAGGCCCGGTCCAATGCCCGGTGCTCCAGATGCCCGTGGCGTTCAATGCGTCGCCCAAGGTGCAGCTCACCGCATCGTTGCCGGCATTGGGGGCGGGTACCAGGAAGATGTGGACCGTGGAAGTGGAATTGTCGTTGGGGCAGGGGGCTGTGCCGAACACGGTATAGGTGTATGCGCCTTGCGGATCCGTGGCCGGGTCGAACTGGTTGCCATGGGCCGCACCGCCCGGAGCCGTCCACGTTCCTCCTTGGTCCGGCGTTCCGCCGAGCAATGCGAAGAGGTCCACGGCAGCGGCTTCCGGACAAATGCTGATCGTCCCGTCCGTTCCCGCATCCGGCATGCGGTTCAATGCAATGGTGACGGTGGCGGTAGCATTGGGACATGGTGCTGTGCCTTGAACGGTATACGTGTAATTTCCGGGTGTTCCGGATGATGGATGGAAGGCCTGACTACTTGTTCCTCCCGGACCGCTCCAGGTACCGCCCTCGTCCGGTGAGCCGCCCAATTGGCCCAGCAGGTCGATCGGGGGGTTGCTCGTACACAGGGTGATGCTGGTGTCGATACCCGCGTCCACGGCAAGTGTCACATCCACCTGCACTTGGGCCGTGTCGTTCACGCAGGGTAGTGGCACAGCCACTACATAGGTGTACGTTCCAGCAGCATCCAACAAGGCGTTGAATGTACCGCCGAACGGGCTGCCGTCCGGCGCGAGCCAATCTCCACCCGTATCCGGAGTGCCCAGCAACCGTGAGAACAAGGAGATTTCATCCGCTGATGAACAGAGTGCGATGGAGCCGTCCTCGCCCGCATCCGCGTTGCTCACAACGTTCACCGTGATAACCGCGCTGACGGATGGGCAAGGGGCGACACCCTGAATGGTGTAGGTGTAGTTGCCGGCAGCGGATGTGCCGGGAATGAAGTTCCCATTGAAGGAGCTACCGGAAGGGCCTGTCCAACTTCCGCCAACGTCGGCTCCGCCGAGCGCCGGGAAAAGCTCCAATGGATCACCGGATGCACAGAGGTTGAGGATGTTGTCCTCGCCGGGGTTCGGTTCAGTTGAAACGGCCACCGTTATTACTGCTTGATCGGCCGGGCAAGGAGAAGTTCCGGCGACAGTGTAGGTGTACTCGCCTGCGTTCATCGTGGCTGGATCGAAGGAACCTCCGCTAATGGCGCTTGGTCCGCTCCACGTTCCACCTGCATCCGGGCTTCCACCCAATACTGCGAAGAGGTCACTTGTGGGGCTGCTGATGCAGAGCGTGAGCGCGGCATCATTACCTGCGTTTGGCGGTGCTTGCACGATCACGGTGACGGTGCTGGACACGTTCACGCACGGCGGCGGCACGGTGATGGTGTAGGTGTATTCCCCGGCCGCCATCGTTCCGGGATCGAACTGCCCGCCGACAACGGTGCTGGGTCCTGCCCATGCGCCACCGGCATCCGGTGTTCCGCCGAGCTGATCGAAGAGATCGATCGCGACATCGGAAGCACAGAGCGTGATGCTTCCCGGAGTTCCTGCATCGGGTGCAGCCAATACGCTTACGCTCACCATCGCCGCATCAGCGGGACACGGCGAAGTTCCTGCCACGGTGTACGTGTAGTCACCAGGGTTCATGGTGGCGGGGTTGAAGGAACCTCCGCTAATGGCGCTTGGTCCACTCCAGGTTCCTCCCGCATCCGGGCTTCCGCCCAAGGCAGCGAAGAGATCACTGGCCGGGCTGCTGATGCAGAGCGTGAGCGATCCATCACTGCCCGCATCCGGCGGCGCTTGCACGGCGACAGTGACGGTGCTCGTGGCATCCACGCAGGGTGGCGGTACGCTGATGGTGTAGGTGTACACGCCCGCGCTCATGGTCGCGGGATCGAAGGAACCACCTGTCACGGCGCTGGGCCCTGCCCATGCGCCACCGGCATCCGGTGTTCCGCCGAGCTGATCGAAGAGATCGATCGGTGCATCGGATGCACACAGCGTGATGCTTCCCGGAGTTCCTGCATCCGGGGCGGCCACCACGTTCACGCTCACTGTCGCCGCGTCGGCGGGGCAGGGTGAAGTTCCTGCCACGGTGTAGGTGTAGTCACCCGCGTTCATGGTGGCGGGGTTGAAGGAACCTCCGCTAATGGCGCTTGGTCCGCTCCAGGTTCCTCCCGCATGAGGGCTTCCGCCCAAGGCAGCGAAGAGATCACTGGCCGGGCTGCTGATGCAAAGCGTGAGCGCCGAATTATCCCCGGCATCAGCAGGCTGCACCAAGTTGATGGTGACCGTTGAGCTGACACTTGAACAAGGCGGCGGAACGGCGATCGTATACGTGTACATACCGGCGAGCATGTTCGCGGGATCGAACTGCCCACCGACCACGGCACTGGGTCCGGTCCAGGACCCACCTGGATCCGGTGTGCCACCCAGCTCGTCGAAGAGATCGAAGCTGGTATCGGAAGCACAACGGGTCAAGGTGGTGGGTGTTCCCGGGTCCGGATCTGTAACCACGTTTACGGTCACCACGGCACTGGAGGACGGGCAAGGGGCGGTTCCGGTCACCGTGTAGGTGTAGTCGCCGATCGCCATGGTCGCGGGATCGAACTGGCCAGCGACAACGGGGCTCGGGCCGCTCCACGTTCCTCCCGCATCAGGCGAGCCGTTCAGTTCCGGGAACAAGGCGATCGCCGGACTTGAAATGCACAACGCGATCGATCCATCCGTCCCGGCATTCGGTTGCGCATTGATCGTGACGTTTACCGTCGAGGTCTCTACCGGGCAGGGTGCCGTGCCGCTCACGGTGTAGACATAAGCTCCGGCGCTCATCGTGGCGGGATCGATTATTCCACCGACCACCGCGCTCGGTCCGCTCCATGTGCCACCGACATCGGGCGTTCCACCGAGCTGCGCGAAGAGACTCGCCGCCGCATCGGTGGAGCAAAGGGTGATCGCCCCATCCGTCCCAGCGTCCGGCGGCGTGTTGATGGTGACGGTGACCGTAGCG
>JAIOIH010000020.1 GCA_019912395.1 Flavobacteriales bacterium
AACAGGGGCTCCGGAACCGTGCCCGTGTCGGTGATAGACGCGACGGGCCGTACGGTGCTGGTTCAACAGCACAGCTTGGCCCTGGGCATCAATACGCTGCGGCTGAACACCGGAAGACTTTCACCGGGGCTGTATCTGGTAAGGGTCGGCAGTGGCGCACTTGGCGTGGCCCATCGGTTCGTGAAGGCGCAATAGCCCATTTGGCCTTATTGCTTGCGAAAGGGTGTTTGCGTGTTCGCAGGCACCCTTTCCGCATTGAGATCGATCATGGACCCGAAACTATTTTTCAACCCCACCCAACCCCGACCTCCTTTCCTGCGTGTATGGGAGTACACGCATCCAACGAACAAAACCCTGATCTCATGAACCAACGAATTCGCTCTCTCCTTCTCGGGTCCGCGCTGCTTCTCGGAAGCTTCGCCTTTGCACAGCCCACACCGCCCTTCGCGGTCACGATCTCCGGCCAGGTCACTCCGTGCAGCCCGGCCAACGGTTATGTGAACATCATCACGGTGCAGGGCACCCAGCCTTCCTTCGATATTGATGTGCCGCTGGATTCGAGCTGCAGCTATTCCGTGACCATGATCATGGACTCCTGGCAGGGCTGGTTCCAAGTAGGCACGCCCTGCGCCGGTGCCATGCAGTACAACACCGGCTCGTACGCCATCAATAATGCACTGGACTCCACCGCCAGCGTGGTGATCGACATCAGTTGCGGCGGCGGGGGCGGAAATTGTCAAGCGGATTTTTCCGTGCAGCAAGCCATGAACGACAGTACTCCGATCCCGTGGCAGATCACTACCACGAACCAAAGCACGGGCCCGGCCCCGATCATCTACCAATGGTGGTTGCCGGACGGAAGCTCCAGTACGGACCCGGAGCCCACCTTCACCTTCAGCCAACCCGGCTTGTACGACATTTGCCTGACCATATCGGCCGGTACCTGTACGAGCATGCATTGCGACTCACTGGTGGTGGACAGCATGGGGTTCATCAACAACAATGCGGTCTGGTACGATTGCCAAGGCACGCTCTGGGGTCCCGCAACACCCGGTACGCCTTGCGATGACGGAAACCCCGCAACCTCCAATGACACGTGGTCCGCAGCCTGCCAATGTGTGGGCCAAGGGGGGGGGCAGGAGGATTGCCTCGGCATCATCGGCGGCCCGAACCTGCCCGGAACGGCCTGCGTGGATACGGCGTTCGGAGGGATCTTCACGGGTATTTGGGACACCAACTGCATCTGCCAGACCAACAATCTCGACTGCCTCGGCATTCCCAACGGTCCCAACCAGCCCGGTACGCCTTGCAGTACCCCGGCCATCGATAATGGCACCTGGAGCGCCGCCTGCATCTGTGTACCCGACTCTACCACCACCGGTTGCCAGGCCAACTTCTGGGTGATCCAGGCCTACACCGTCGATAGCCTGAATCCGCAGGACAGCACCGGCTATCAGCCCATCCCCAACGAGGTCTGGGTGTGGAACCTCAGCACCGGCGGCAACGGCAACTACCAGTTCATCTGGGATTTCGGTGACGGCACCTCTTCCACCGAAGCCTTCCCCACGCATGTGTACGGCAGCGACGGCCCTTGGAACCTCTGCCTCACGATGACATCGGGAAACTGCACGGACACCTACTGCGACAGTGTGAGCGTGGATGCGGATGGGATCCTCAACGAATTGGTGATCGGCGGAGGCAATGACCACGTCGGAGTCCATGCTTCATCAGGTGAACGTGCGGGCGGATTCACGCTCAACGTGATCCAACAGATCCCCACCGGCATCACGGAGATCCCCGCGTTCACCGACCTCAAGGTATGGCCGAACCCCGTGAACGATGCATTGAACATCTCCTTCACCAACAGCGTGACCGGAGCGGTGCCCGTGACCGTGATCGATCCCAGTGGCCGCACGGTGCTCAGCGAAAGCCCCACCTTCACCACTGGCGGGAACATCCTGCGGATCCCGACGGACAAGCTGGAACAGGGCCTGTACATGGTGCGCATCGGCAATGGCGCGAAGAGCGTGACGAAGCGCTTCCTGAAGGTGCGATGAGCACTTGACGATAGCTTTGGGAGGGTGTCCGCGAATGGCGGGCACCCTTCCGGCTAACGCCCATGGTCCCTGAAAACCTCATAACCGAATGCCTCCGCAGGGACCGGCGGGCCGAAGAAGAACTGTATAAAAAGCTGTACCCGATGATGATGTCCATCTGTTCCCGCTACGAGCGCAACCGCCAGGATGCTGCAGCGCGGATGAACGAGGGCTTTCTGAAGGTGCTGCGGAACTTGAAGAACAGGAAAACGGAAGTACCCTTTGAAGCGTGGGTCCGCAGGATCATGATCAATACGGTGATCGACGATTTCCGCAAGGAGCGCGAACGCAAAGCACACGAAACAATGGACGTCCCGGCGAATGAGCATGTAGGTTCGGAGGTGAACAATTACCTGCGGCAGATGGAGGCCGAAGCCTTCGCGGAGCTGCTCCAGCGCGTGCCGGAGATGTCCCGCAAGGTGTTCAACCTGTTCGCCATCGACGGCTTCAGCCATGCGGAGATCGCCGGGATGCTCGGCATCAGCGCGGGCACCTCAAAGTGGCACGTTTCGCACGCCAGACAAACGCTGCAAAGCGCCATCGCACAAATGGTCGGGTCCACTGCCGCCATTAAAACCGCACAGGAATGAACCTCAACGAAGAGTTCGACGAGCTGGCACGGCGCAAGCTGGAGGAACGTGCATTCCCCTTCGCGGAAGCGGACTGGCAGGATGCCCGCAAGCGGATCGATGCGGAGCGGGGCGGCCGCATCGGGGCCAAATGGATCACCGGGGCTGCCGCGTTGCTGCTGATCAGTGGACTGGTGTGGTATGGAACACGCCCAGCAGGGACCGAAAATGCCGTGGCTGCAATTGAACAAGCTGAACCCTCTTCCGTAGAGCAATCCGCCCCTGATCAGCCGGCACAAAATGAAACGGCTACCCCGAAAGGCGCACCATCGCAAGGAAGCGCGCCTACATCAGCCGATGACGTGATGGCACCGTCCATCAAGTCCATCCCGGTCCATTCAGTGGACCAAGCACCCGAGAGACCAACGGATGCAAGCACAACAACCATGATAAATACCCCTCCAAAAAAAGAGGAGCTGCACACAAGCGGAGCTATTCCGCCGACCGCAATTTCCTACAAAGAGGACGTGGCAAACAAGGCGCACATTGCCATTCCCAATGAAGAAAGCAAGGAGGCCGCAAGCACCTCAGAGTTCACTGCCAGCAGATCCGCCGCGCTTTCGGCAACAACATCCACTGTTGAACCTCGCGGGAACAGGGACCACCATGGATCACTTGAGGGGGAAACGGCGACGACCGCGCACCTGGATCCGAATGCTTCAAATGCGACATCATCATCCTCGGCGGATCAAGCGAAAGAGCAGGACCAGCCAACGCTTGCCTTGAGCGAGACCGAAGGAGACAAGCAAGGTGCCGGTAGTGAAACAAGGTCCGATGATCTTCAGACCAAGACCGATGGCGGTGCGAATACGGGCGATCCCCGTTTCATGGTACCGTCGGAAGTGCCCTCTCGAACAACGACCAATCAGCCACCATCTCCCACCGACACCACGACCAACATCGCTTCGATCCAGCTACCCGGCGACTCCGCGAACACGGCCGCCGCTGCGCCCGCTCCCCCACCCTTGGTACCGGAGCACGCTCCGTGGGAGATCAGTATGCTGGGTGGCTTGTTCACTTCCACCAGCCAGTACTCCGGTGGGAATAGCGCGGATTGGAGCGGGAATATCAGTAGCGAAAGAACCTTTGGTGTCGGCGCGGAACTGATGCATATCGGTCGCAACTTCGGCATCGGAACCGGACTGTACTACGGCAACTACGCCGAGCGGATCCGAACGGATGCCATTGATGTGACCACATTCACATTGCACAACTACTGGTACCTGATGGCGGTGGACACCACGGTCCTGGTGATCACGGACACCGTCCCCGGTACGCCACCGACCTTCACAGGCACTTCCGGGAACACTACGGTACACGTGTTGACACAAGGCACGGACACCACCACCACTTCACAGCACCTGCGCGATGCCCGCGACCAAGTGAACCGCGTGAGCTATCTGGAGGTACCGATCCTGCTGGACGCACATCTCACGCAAGGCCGTTGGATGTTCGGCCTGCGCGGCGGTCCCACCATCGGCCTGCTCACCGGCAGGCGCGGTGCCGTGCCAGCACCGGACAATGAAGGCTACCTGAGCTTCACCGACCTACCCTTCCGTGAACTGACGCTCGGTTACACCGCCAGGGCATACGTGCGCTACCGCTTCAATGCAGCGTGGTCCGTGGGGGTGGAGCCTGCGATGCGCGGGCAGTTGCTCAACAGCTTGGGGAACGGCGACCTGGAACGACGGCCTTCCGCGCTTGGGGTGATGATGAGCTTGAGCTATCGGTTGCGGTAGAGATGAAATGTGCCTGTTCGTGATCCGGGAGCAGACCCGGAATGATGTTGCATTACGCGACCGGATGAAGGCGTGAAATACGCCGAGCCCGTTCCCGTTGTGATGTGCAAACTACATTCGGAACGTCACTCGATGGTCACCTCCACCACATCCGACCTCCGTTTCATCCGCCGCTGGCTGGTGTTCTTCATGGCAGCATTGATCTTCAGCGGCATCACCGCCGTGCCATTGGAATGGGGTACTCGGCTGATGGCGGATATCACCGCATCGTGGGGCGAACCTTGGGCCGGCTGGACCTCCACCGTGGCTGCCGCCATTGCGGATGTGGGCCAGCACTACCCCATGATCTTCTACGGCACGGACTGGCTGGCCTTCGCGCACATCGTGATCGCATTGGCCTTCATTGGTCCCTATCGCGATCCGGTGAAAAACCGCTGGGTGGTGGAATGGGGACTTTGGAGTTGCCTCGGCGTGATCCTCCTCGCCTTCCTGTGGGCACCCGTTCGCGGCATCCCGTTCTTCTGGCGCTGCATCGATGCTTCCTTCGGCGTGATCGGCGCGATCCCGTTGTGGTTGGTGTTGCGCCGGATCGATCGGATCGCGGGAAAAGCGAGCACGTAGTTGCCAAGCACGAGCACGACGGATCCATAGGAATACAAACCATGAGCACCGACCAAGAACCCTTCGAGCAGGCCATAGCCACCTATTCGGAACCGATCAAGGCCTTGGCCCGGCAGGTCCGTGCGTTCATCCACGACATCCTTCCGGGAGTGGTGGAGGTGGTGTGGGTGCATCAGAAAACCGTTGGCTATGGCACCGGACCCAAGAAGAACACGGAGCACTTTTCGTGGTTGTTGTTCACCAAGAACCACGTGAACCTCGGCTTCAACTACGGCGCGGAATTGCCCGACCCCGACAAGTTGTTGGAAGGCACCGGCAAACTATTTCGCCATGTGAAGATCCGGAATGCCGAGCAGTTGAAGGATCCAGCGTTGCGAGCGCTTGTGCGGTTTGCGACTACGTATCGGGTGCCAGCGTTGAAACGGGGTTGATCCGCTAGCCTCGCAACTCCGCCCCCACTTCCTTCTCCATCGCACTGCGGATGCGGCCCATGGCCTTGTCCACCATCTCGTCGGTGAGGGTCCTCTCGTTGTCCTGCAGGATGAAGCTGAGCGCGTAGCTCTTCTTGCCTGCGGGCAGCTTGTCGCCTTCGTACACATCGAAGAGGTCCACGGCGCGGAGCAGTTTCCGCTCGGCCTGGTAGGCGATCTGTTCCAATTGCGCGTAGGCCACGGAGCGGTCCAGCAAGAGGCTGAGGTCGCGGCGCACGGATGGGAATTTGGAGACTTCGCGATAGGTGCTGCGGCTTCCGCGCAGCAGTGCCACCAGCGTTTCATCATGGATCTCCGCATACCATGCGGGCTGGCCCACGTCGAAGGCCTTCAACACGTTCGGGGCCACTTCACCGATCCGTGCGATCACTTTCTTGCCGTGCTTCACCTCCACGGCGGAAGCCAGCAGCGGGTACTCGGAAACCGCGTACGCCGTCCCCTTGCCGAGGCCCATGCGCGTGAGGAGCAATTCCAGTTCTTCCTTCACGTCGGCGAGTTCGGTCTTGCGGTCCACGCTGCGCCAGCTTTCCCTCCAGCGCTTTCCGGTGATCAAGAGCGCGATGCGTTCCTCCTCGATGACCTTGCCGTTGGCCGTAGTGTAGACGCGCCCCTTCTCGAAGAAGCGCAGGTCGTGTTGCTGGCGGGCGAGGTTGTGCGCGGCGCCTTGCAGCAGGCCGAAGAGCATGGTGGGGCGCATCACGTCCAGTTCGGCGCTCAACGGATTCTTCAGGCGAACGAGGGCCTCTTCTTCCGCCGCCTTCAACTTCACGGTGTGCGCGCCGTTCACGAGCGAGGGCGTCATCACTTCCCGGAAACCACGTGAGGCCAGGTGTTGCGCGAGGTTCCTTCGGAAACCTTCCTCCGTTGTTTCCGGTTGTTGCACGGCGGGCATCATCAGGCGCTCCGGGATCGGCACGCGATCGAAGCCGTGGATGCGCAGCACTTCCTCCACGAGATCGGCTTCGCGCAGCACGTCCACACGATAAGGTGGAATTGCCACGTGCATTTTCTCCGCAGTGCGATCACTGATGCGGCAATCCAGCATTTCGAGGATCCGCACCACATCATCCGGAGCGATGGCCACTCCGCACAGACGATCCACCGTGGCGAAATGGAGTTGCACTTCGGCCCATTTGCGCGGCTGCGCAATGTCGATGATGGCCGAGCTGACCTTCGCTCCGGCCACTTCCTTCAGCAGCAGGGCCGCGCGTTTCAGCGCGTACACGGTGATCTCCGGGTCCACGCCGCGCTCGAAACGGAACGAGGCATCGGTGTTCAATCCATGCCGGCGCGCGGTACGGCGGATGGTGACGGCATCGAAGCAGGCGCTTTCCAGAAAAATGGCCGTGGTTCCTTCGGAAACGCCACTATCGATACCGCCATAAACACCGGCCAGGCAGGCCCCGCCTTCCGCGTCGGCGATCAGCAGGTCCTCGGTGCTGAGCGTGCGGTCCTTCTCATCCAGGGTGATAATGCGCTCACCTGCCTTCGCCTTCCGCACAACGATCTTCCCATCCTTGAGCTTATCGGCATCGAAGGCGTGCAAGGGCTGGCCTAGCTCGTGCTGCACGAAGTTGGTGATGTCCACCACATTGTTGATCGGCTTGAGGCCGATGCTTTTCAGGCGCTCCTGCAACCAAGCAGGAGATGGGCCGACAGTGAGGTTCGTGATGGTCAGTCCGGCATAGCGTGGAGCGGCGTCGGGGGCCAGCACCTCCACGGGAGTTGTGCGGGCATCGTCATCCTGTTTGAATGCTTCCACGGAAGGCAGCAGCAGCTTGGCCTTGGCACCGGTGCGATGGTTCAGCGCAGCGATGAGGTCCCGCGCCACGCCCCAATGTCCGAGGGCGTCCGAGCGGTTGGGCGTGAGTCCGATCTCGATCGCGTGATCGCTCTTCAATTGCAGTTGATCAGCAGCGGGTGTTCCCACTTTCGCGGAAGCATCCAGTACCATGATGCCCGCATGGTCCGTGCCCAGGCCGAGCTCGTCCGCAGCGCAGATCATGCCGTGGCTCTCCACGCCTCGGATCTTCGCCTTCTTGATGGTGAACGGCTCACCACCCGCAGGATGCAATGTGGTGCCAACGGTCGCGACAAGCACCTTCTGCCCTGCAGCCACGTTCGGTGCACCGCAGACGATCTGCGAAGGTTCCTCGCCCCCGATATCCACCGAACAGACCTGCAGGCGATCCGCATCGGGATGCTTGCTGCACGTCAATACTTCACCCACCACCACACCGGCCAGCATGCCCGGAACGGTCTCGGCCAATTCCACGCTCTCCACCTCCAAGCCGGTACTGGTGAGAAGATCGGCCGCTTCACGAGGAGAAAGAGCATCGGTGTCGATGAGTGTGCGAAGCCAATTCCAGGAAATGCGCATGCAGCTATCGGATAAGCCGCGAAAGTAGCCAAAGGGACCGCGAACAGGGATCTATTGGATGCCCTGCCCGCTTACCTTCGGCGCTTCAATGGACCCCAAGAAGAACCTGTACCTCAACGGAGGCATCTATGTGCTCGCGCTGATCGGTACCTGCATTGCACAGCAGAAGGGTCTCCATATCCTGGAATGGGTGTGCAAGCCGCTGCTGATGATCACCCTCTCCTCGTGGTTCTTCTTCAATAGCCGCCGCGTGGGCGATCGCTTCACCCTGCTGATCCAGGCGGGGTTGTTCTTCTCCTTGATCGGTGACGTGGCCTTGATGTTCACCTATGTGGACGATTTTAATTTCATCGTTGGCCTTGGCGCCTTCTTCATAGCACAGCTCTGCTATGCCTTCGCATTCATCCAGAACATCGCGGACGTGGACGGCATGGATGGCCTACTGGTCTCGCTGCTCATCTCGTTCGGCATCGGCACTTATGCGTTCTTCTACGCATGGGACCTGATGCCGCACCTGGAGGATGGGCTGGGGATGCCGGTGATCGCCTATGTGGCGGCCATTGCGTTCATGGGCATGGTTGCGGCCTTCCGCTTCCGGCGCACCTATCCCCGCAGCTTTTGGCTGGTGCTCATCGGATCGCTGCTCTTCATCGCATCGGACAGCATGCTCGCCTGGGACCGGTTCCGTTTCCCCATGGAGGAGGCTTCCGTTTGGATCATGATCACTTACGCGGTTGCCCAGTTCCTGATCGCGGGGGGTGCTCTGACGCATGTGCTGGACCCGGACCAGTTGCGGCGTAAGCAGGCGCTGACCACGTAAGGTTTTAACCGCAAAGGACACAAAGGGCGAAAAGAGACCTTTGGGTCGTGGAGCCGCGGCGTGCCTATGGCAGCAAGGAACGCAACATGCTACTTGGGATTCGAGTGGACATGGATTCCTTCGCGCCCTTTGCGTCCTTCGTGGTATAAGAAATTCTTGGCGGTAGATCTCCTCACCCGATCCTCCCCCAAACCGCCTTTTCCCGCATCTGCTCGCGCAAGGTCCCCGCGATCGGCGCATTCCCAGGGTCCTTCAGGTCCGGGTCCTCGTCCAACAGCCGCTGTGCTACGCGCCTTGCCTTTTGCAGCAGTTCAGCGTCCTGAACCAGATCGGCCAGATGCAACTGCGGGATGCCGCTCTGCTGTGTGCCCATGATGTCACCGGGACCCCGCAAGCGCAGGTCCACTTCACTGATCTCAAAGCCGTCCTGGGTGCGCACCATGGTGTTGATGCGTGTGCGGCCGTCATGGCCCAGCTTGTCCCCCGTCATCAGGATGCAGTAGCTGTGCTCGGCACCCCGCCCTACCCTGCCGCGCAGCTGGTGCAATTGTGAGAGCCCGAACCGTTCCGCGTTCTCCACCACCATCACGCTGGCGTTCGGCACGTCCACGCCCACCTCGATCACGGTGGTGGCCACCAGCACGTTCGTTTCGCCCTTCGCGAAGCGTGTCATTTCATACTCCTTCACCTCCGGCGTCATGCGACCATGCACGATGCCCACGGCATACTTGGGCAACGGGAACCGGCGAGACAGACTTTCGTAGCCGTCCATTACGTCCTTGAGGTCGCTCTTCTCGCTTTCCTCGATCAGCGGATACACCACGTACACCTGCCTCCCCTTGTCGATCTCCGATTCCAGAAAACCGAACACGGCGTTGCGCGATCCATCATCGCGGTGTACGGTCTTGATGGGCTTCCGACCCGGCGGCAGCTCGTCGATCACGCTCACGTCAAGGTCGCCGTAAAGCGTCATCGCCAACGTGCGCGGAATGGGCGTGGCCGTCATTACCAGGACGTGCGGAGGCGTCCTTGCCTTGGCCTGCATCCGCGCCCGTTGGGCCACGCCGAAGCGGTGCTGTTCATCGATCACCACCAGCCCGAGGTTCCGGAACACCACGCGATCCTCAAGCAAGGCATGCGTGCCCACGAGGATGTGGACCTCGCCCAGCTTCAGCGCGGTGAGCAGGCTCTTCCGTTCGGCCGCCTTGGTGCTGCCCGTTAGCAGACGCACCTCCACGGGCAAGCCTTCCAGGAACCGCGACAGGCTTTTGAAATGCTGCTGCGCGAGGATCTCCGTGGGTGCCAGCAGGGCCGCCTGGAAACCATTGTCCATCGCGATCAACATGCTGAGCAGCGCCACCAAGGTCTTCCCGCTCCCCACGTCGCCCTGCAGCAGCCGGTTCATCTGATGGCCCGTGCCCATGTCCTTGCGGATCTCCTTGACCACGCGCTTTTGCGCACCGGTGAGCTCGAAGGGCAAATGGTCCGTGTAGAACGAATTGAAATGCGCGCCGACATGTGCGAAGACGTTGCCCTTCACATTGTGCTGCATCAGTTGCTTCTGCTTCAGCAATTGCAGTTGGATGTAGAACAGTTCCTCGAATTTCAAGCGGCGAATGGCAAGGTCCGATCGCTGCTTGTCCTGCGGGAAGTGCGCTTCCATGATGGCTTCCTCCCTGCTGATACCGCCCAGCTGCTCCACCAGGGTCCCGCTGAGCGTTTCGGGCAGGCCACCCTTCAACTGGGGCAGCATGGCCTGTACGAGCTTGCCGATCCCGCGGCTGTTCAAGCTGCGTGCGGAGGCCTTTTCCGTGGTGCTGTACACGGGCTGCAGCGGCGTGGCCGAACCCTGGTCCCAGGTGGCCGCAGCCTCGATCTCAGGATGGGCCAGGTTGAAGCGCTCGCGGAACAAGGTCGGTTTGCCGTAGACGATGTACTCCGCGCCGTCCTTCAGCAACGGCTGCAACCAGCGCAGGCCCCTGAACCAGACGAGTTCAATGGTGCCCGTGGCATCCACCAATTTCGCCGTGAGCCGCCGGGCCTGCTTCTCACCGATCATGCGCACCTCCTTCAGCACCCCGCGCAGTTGCACCGGCGTTCCTTCCTCCATCGGGTCGCCGATGGCATTGAAGCGCGTGCGGTCCACGTACCGGAACGGATAGTGCAGCAGCAGGTCACCGTAGGTGCCGATCCCCAGCTCCTTGCGCAACAGCTCGCCCCGCTGGGGGCCAACACCCTTGAGGTACTCGATCGGCGTTTCCAACACCTGCTGCATGGCCCGAAAATAGGCCCTTGGGCCGCTACGTTCGTTCTCGGGGACCGACTTACTTTACCGCCGAATGAGCACGTACACCACGCTGGTGATCCTCTGCGGACTGGTCATCTTCTCCTATCTCTTCGATCTGTTCGCGAAGAGGACGCGCTTCCCCTCCGTGGTACTGCTGCTGGGCTTGGGGATCGGACTATCACTGCTGACCCGCTACCTGGGCTTTGAATTGCAGGAGACCAGCCGGTTACTGGCGGTACTGGGGAACGTGGGCTTGATCCTGATCGTGCTGGAAGGTGCGTTGGAGATCCACTTCGACAAGGGCAAATTGGGCTTGCTGCGGCGTGCTTTCCTTTCCGCATTGCTCGTGCTGATGGGCACGGCCGCACTGATCGCCTTGACCCTGAAGGTCCTGAGTGACTCCAGCTGGTACGTGTGCATCCTCAATGCCCTGCCCTTTGCGGTGATCAGCTCGTCCATCGCCATACCCAGCGTGGCCAACATGCGCAAGGCGGACCGTGAGTTCGTGATCTACGAAAGTTCCTTGTCCGACATCCTCGGGATCGTCGTGTTCGATTTTGTGCTCTTCAATGACACGGTGACCTCGAAATCCATCCTGGGCCTTGGCGTGGACATGGGTGCCATAGCGTTGATCTCCGTGGTGTTCTGCCTGGGTCTGCTCTGGCTGATGGGCAAGCTGAAGCATCATATCAAGTTCTTCCTCATCATGTCCGTGCTGGTGATGGTCTATGCGTTGGCCAAACAGTTCCACCTCAGCTCGCTCATCATCGTGCTGGCCTTCGGATTGTTGCTGAACAATGCGGACCGGTTGCACCACCCCGTTTTCGCACGGGTTTTCCACTACCCCAAAATGGCGGTGGACCTGGACCAGATGAAGACCCTCACCGCCGAGAGCGCCTTCCTGATCCGCACGTTCTTCTTCCTGCTCTTCGGTTTCAGCATCAACCTGCGTGAGCTGGGGCAGTTCCCCGTATGGGCCTTGGGTGCGTTCATGATCGCGGCGATCTATTTCGCGCGCATCGGCATCATGGAGATCGTGGCGCCGAAGGAACGGCCGGATGTGCAACTGATCGCGCCACGTGGCCTCATCAGCATCCTGCTCTTCTTCAGCATCCCCGCCGCACATGCGCACCCGCTCGTGGGCAATGGCGTGCTGTTCATGGTGATCATTGTTTCCAGCGTGCTGATGTCCTACGGATTGGTGCGTGCCAAAAAGGAAATGCCGGAAGGCAGTGCATAGTGGACAGGCGTGGCCGTGGCAAGGTGCAGTCCGCGGTCGTGGTACCCTGTACTCGGTACCGGTTGTTCGCGACAGCCCCATTCCACAGTGGCAGCAGGCAGGAAAGCCTCCTTCACCACACACCCGGCACCAGACGTGCTACCCCACGCATCAGCTCCGGATACTCCGGATGCTTCGCCGTCAGGCGCCGTTCCTCGTAGCCGATCTTCACCAGCAGCACGATCAGCGCCAGGCCCAAGGCCATCCATCGCCAGATTGTGGGTGCCCCGAGCGCCACCCCAGCGCCACAGAGCAGCACCGAGAGGTACATGGGATGCCGCACGAAGCGATAGATGCCCTTTTTGCTCAGGGTGTTCCCTTCGCGTGGCACAGGCATCGCAGTGAAGTTGTTGACGCCCAAGGATGTGGCGGCCAGCAGAAAGACCAGAAGGCCGAGCGCGAAGGTCACCCAAGCCCACCATGGAAGCAGCCAACTTCCACCCAGCAGCAGGCCAGCAATGGCCGTGAACTGCCCAATGACCAACAGTGTGCCAAAGCCAGCGTTGCGTTCTTCAGACATGGAACGAAAGGTAAGGTCGCGGCACTTACCGCAGTTCCTCGGTTCAGGCCCTTCCAATACATCGGCCGGAAACGAATTTGCGGGCCTGATCGCGACCGGTACGCACGCATGTCCGGTTTACCATGGCCCGTGATGAATGGAGATCGCTCGACCGATGCTGCCCATCGACCAAGAACAACACCGTTGATCACACTGTTGGATGAGTGCCAATATGCATCAGCTCCCCACGCCTCAAACCGTATCGGAAAGTTTCCTCCGAACTGAACCGGTCGGCAAATGCAAGCTCCTCAACTTGAAACCCGGCCTCCTCCAAGCGTTGGGGAAAATCAAGGCCGTAGATCCGCACATGGTCAAATTGGCCAAAGTGGCGTAAACGCTCACCGGGATCCGTGATCGACGGGTCCTCGTAGGTTTCAGCCTTGGTTCCCATCGGCACGATCAATATCGCTGATCCGCCCGGTGCAAGCACGCGAACTAGTTCGCGCATCGCACGTCTGTCGTCATCCACATGTTCCAGCACGTGGGAACAAATGATCAGGTCGAAATGCTTGTCGGGGAACTCCATGTTCGTGATGTCCAGCTCCATGGTACCGGACGGATATGTGTATCCGGGTTCATGTTTGTCGCCGATCACATAGTCCACCCGTGGCATGGCCGTGATCTTTTCACGGATGCACTTTTCGGGGGCGACATGGAGCACCTTCGCTCCCGGATGAGGGAGGCCGCGTTCTTTCATGAAGAGCCAGATCATGCGCGAGCGTTCCATCGATCCGCAGAACGGACAAAGTACATGGGGGCGGGGGGGAGTTCCCGAAGGCAAAAAGGCAATGGCTCCTTTGTCGCAAACGGGGCAAAAAACCGTTGCCCCGTGCATTGCACGGTGCCGCAACGTCCTCCGAACGGAGGCGGGTAGCAACTTGGTCAGCAGGGACATGTGAAGGTGATCAGGAATTGCCCGCACGTGAGCATCAGATCGATGCCGCCCCAAGCATCAGCACGGGTGTCTCGATCAAAGCCTTCAAGGTCTGCAGGAAAGCCGAACCCGTGGCACCATCCACCACCCGGTGGTCACAGCTCAACGTCAGCTTCATCACATGGCCGGGCACTACCGCCCCGTTCTTCACCACGGGCGTGTCCGCAATGGCGCCCACGGCAAGGATGCATGCATCCGGCGGGTTGATGATGGCGGTGAACTCCTCGATGCCGAACATGCCGAGATTGCTGATGGTGAAGGTGTTCCCTTCCCAGTCCTCCGGCTGCAATTTTCTGGCCCTGGCCCGCTTGGCGAATTCGCGCACCTCCGCACCGATGGTGCGCAGCGGCTTGGTATCGGCGTAGCGCACCACGGGGACCAACAGCCCCTCGTCCACGGCGACGGCCACACCAATGTGAATGTGTTCGTTGTAGCGGATCCGATCGCCCAGCCAACTGCTGTTCACTTGCGGATGCTGGCGCAAGGCCATGGCGGCTGCCTTGAGCACGAGGTCGTTGTAGCTGATCTTGTCCGGCTCCACGGCCTTGTTGATCGCCTCGCGCGCATCGATGGCATTGCTCATATCCACCGCTACGGTAAGGTAGAAGTGGGGCGCACTGTACTTGCTTTCCGCCAATCGCTTGGCGATGGTCTTGCGCATCTGGCTCAGCGGCACTTCGGTATAGCGCTCTTCCTGCACCGCCATGGGGGCCATGCCGCTGGAGCGGTATCCCTCAATATCGTCCTTCACGATCCGCCCATCGTCGCCGGTGCCGCGCACATGCTTGATATCGATGCCCCGCTCCTCCGCCATGCGACGGGCCAAGGGACTGGCCTTAACGCGTCCGTTCCCGGAAGCGGCTTGCGCAGTAGCGGTCCGTGCTGGAGCGAATGCGGGTGCAGGCTCGGGCGGTGCAGAGGCTGAAGTTCCTGTTCCGGATGCTTCCTTGGCGGATGCCTTTTCACTGGAACGAGCCCCCACTTCCTCCTTCTTCGGCTCCTCCTTCACCTCCTTCTTCGCACTTTTCTCTTCCTTCTCTCCTTTCCCGTCGGAACTTCCTTCGGCCTCCTTCAACAGCGCGCTGATGTCCTCGCCCTTCTCACCGATGATCGCCAGCAAGGAGTCCACGGGCGCCGCTTTTCCGGCCGGCACGCCGATGTGCAGCAACACACCGTCGTAGTAGCTCTCAAACTCCATGGTGGCCTTGTCGGTCTCAATGTCCGCCAGGATCTCGCCGCTCTTCACGGTATCGCCCACCTTCTTGTGCCAAGCCGCGACCACACCCTCGGTCATGGTGTCGCTCAGGTGCGGCATGTTGATCACTTCTGCCATGTTCAATCCTTGATGAAGGGATAATCCTTCTGCTTGTATACGTCGATGTAAAGCTCATCCAAAGGCGGATAGGGACTCTCCTCGGCGAACTTCACCGCGTCGGCCACTTCCGCTTTCACCTCCTTGTCCATCTTCTCCAGCTGGGCTTCCGTGGCCCACTTCTCCCGCAGCAATTTCCTACGGGTCGTTTCCAACGGGTCGCGCTGCTTGTAGTCCTCCACCTCCTCCTTGGTGCGGTAGGTCCCCGGGTCGCTCATGCTGTGGCCGCGGTACCGGTAGGTCTTGATCTCCAGCAGGAACGGACCCTCCCCGGACCGGACGTGGGCCGCCGCATCGGTGAAGGCGTTATGGACCTCCTCGCAGTTCATGCCGTTCACCGGGGCCGCAGGCATATTGTAGGACAGGCCCAGCTTGTAGAGCTCGTGTACGTTGCTGGTGCGTTCCACGCTGGTGCCCATGGCGTAGTCGTTGTTCTCGATCACGAACACCACGGGGAGCTTCCAGTTCATGGCCATGTTGAAGGTCTCGTGCAGGATGCCTTGCCGCACGGCCCCATCGCCCATGAAGCAATAGGTGACCTGGTCCCCACCCCGGTACTTGTCGGCGAAGGCGATGCCCGCCCCGATGGCGATCTGAGCACCTACGATGCCGTGCCCGCCGAAGAGGTTGCGTTCCTTGTCGAAAAAGTGCATGCTACCTCCCTTGCCCTTGCTGCTGCCCGTGATGCGGCCATAGAGTTCGGCCATCACCTCCTTGCTCGGGGTGCCCAGCACCAACGGATGGGCATGGTCGCGATAGGCCGTGATCACCCGGTCGTCCTTCTGCATGGCGGTGACCATGCCCGCCAAAATGGCTTCCTGGCCGATGTAGAGGTGGCAAAAGCCACCGAATTTCTGTTGGGTGTACAGCTGGCCGGCCTTTTCCTCGAAGCGGCGCATCAGCAATATGTCCTTGTACCAGCGCAGGTATATTTCCTTGCCGAAGACCTGGGGTTCCCGCTCCTTCACCTTCCTCCCCTTGCGGGTGCTGCTTGTGATCTGATCGCTCATTCCATTCATGAATAATACCGCTCAAAGATAGCCCTGCTCAACGGGCTTTCTTCTTGGACAGCTGGCTGCTGTCGAAGGAGAGCGGCAGCAATGTCTCGGCGCTGAAGGTCTCGATCACCGGGCCTTTCACGATGCCCATGAGAAGCCTGATCGGCCCCTCCTGTCGGCGTTCCTGCTCCACCAGTGCCTGCCTGCAGATCCCGCAGGGAGTTACCGGACGGGTCCCCTTCACCTGCGGCACCACGATGGCGATGCTTTCCACCACCCCTTTCGGCAACACGGCCATGGCCGCGTGCAAGGCGGTGCGTTCCGCGCAAATGCCCGCCGGAAAGCTGGCATTCTCCTGATTGCTGCCAGGCACCAGTTCTCCGCTCTCCATCCGCAAGGCGGCTCCCACCTTGAACTTGGAATAGGGTGCGTATGCGTTGCGGGCCGCCTTGGCCGCCAGTTCCAGCAATTCGCGGTCGTCCTCCGGGAGGGCTGTCCACGAGGCATGTTGCATGTAGTGCAACGCGATCTTTCGGGTTTGTGCCATGGTGTAAAGGGTGCCGAAAGTACACCCGCCCTGCATTCCGTTACATACGCCGCCTCCATTCCATAGATTGGCCCCGGTTTAGCCATGGACCCATTGGCCCCCATCATCGCCCGATTCGACCCCATCGCCCTCAACGAGATGGATGGTGTGGCCTTGCAGGCGCGCATGGACACCAAATTTGTTTTCGCGGCGTCGGAGCTGCCCGCGCTGCTGGAAGTGCTCGGCACGGAATACCGGATGCTGGAAGTAACCGGTGAACGCGGCACCGGCTACCGGACCCTCTATTTCGATACGCCTGATCGCCGGTTCTACTTCGAGCACCACAACGGCTACACCTACCGGAGCAAGGTGCGCATGCGCGAATACATGAACTCGGGTCTCTGCTTTCTGGAGGTGAAGCGCAGGACGGGCCGGGGCGGAACCGAGAAGAGGCGGATCCCGATCCCCGCCATCGTGGAGCAGCTCACCCCAGGGCAGGCAGCGTTCGCCGCAAACGTGAGCCAATGCGACACGCCGCTTCAGCCGACGCTTTGGAACGAATTCTTCCGCTTCACCCTGGTACACCACGAACGTGCGGAACGGCTCACGCTGGATACCCGGCTCAGCTTCCGCGATGCCAATGGTGAAGCCGGACTACCGCATATCTGCGTGGCCGAGCTCAAGGAGGGGCGCACGGGCCATGGATCCCCGTTCCTGGAGCTGATGCGAAAGCTTCCGGTGCCTCCCACCAGCTTCAGCAAATACTGCGTAGGCACCGTTCTCCTGAGGCCCGGCATCAAGTACAACCAGTTCAAACCGATCCTGCTGCGCGCTGAACGAGCGTCCACTGCAGTCTGAAAAAACCAATGAGGCAATGAAGCTTTTCGGTATGCACCTGTTCAACGATGACCTCTGGGAGCTGATCTTCAAGTTCGGCCTGGATGCCATCGTGGTCTTCATTCTCATCCGGTTGATCTACTACCCGATCCATCGCAAGAAGGAGAACCTCTTCACCTACTTCGTCTTCAATTTCCTCATTTTCTTCCTGTGCATCCTGATGAACAACGTGAAGCTGAGCATGGGCTTCGGCTTCGGGTTGTTCGCCATCTTCAGCATCATCCGCTACCGCACCGAGCAGTTGGAGATCAAGGACATGACCTACCTCTTTGCCGTGATCACCCTGGCGGTGATCAATTCACTTGCAGGCAAGAAGATCAGCTTGGCGGAACTGGTCTTCACCAATGTGATGATCCTGGTGCTGGTGTATCTCCTGGAGCAGGTGTGGCTTACCCGCCACGAGGCCATGCGCCAATTGATCTACGAGAAGATCGACCTGATCAAGCCGGAGAACAAGCAACAGCTGTATGCGGACCTGCAGGAGCGCTTGGGCATCCGTGTGAGCCGCGTGGAAGTGGGCCGCATCGACCTGCTACGGGATACGGCACAACTGCGCGTGTTCTATTTCGAGGACGAACAGGGGCACCTGGGATTCCGCGAGAGCGTACCGGACGATAACGATTGATCAGGGGCCTGCGCTTTCCTCTTTCACGAGCACTACGGCATAGGCCACCACGCCTTCTTCGCGGCCAACGAAACCCATCTTCTCGTTGGTGCTGGCCTTCACTGAAACAGCGTCGACCTCCACATCGAGCAATGCAGCGATGGAACTGCGCATGGCATCCACATGGGGGCGCAGCTTGGGCTGTTCCAGCACCACCGTGCAATCCATGTTGCCCACGGTCCAGCCCTTTTCACGGAGCAGTTCCACCACATGGCGCAGGAGCTTCCGGCTATCGGCATCCTTCCACGCGGGGTCGGTATCGGGAAAGTGGAGGCCGATGTCACCCAAGGCAACGGCGCCCAGGAGCGCGTCGGTGATGGCATGGAGCAGCACATCGGCATCGCTGTGGCCCATGCCGCCCTTATCGTGCGGTACCTCAATACCTCCAAGCAGGAACGGACGGCCCGTCACCAAGCGATGTGAGTCATAGCCGAAGCCGGTGCGGATCCTCATTCGGCCGCGTCCGCCTTCTTCTTGCCCTTGCCGTCGAAATTGAAGCCGAGCGTAAAGCGCAGTGTATTGGCCAAGGGGCTGCGCGTGGTATTGGCGATCAGGTAGCTGAAGTCCAGGGAGAAGATGCTGTACTTCACGCCGAGGCCCATGGTGAAGTACTTGCGATCGCCCTTGGTGGCGGCCTCCCAGAAATAACCCGTACGGAAGGCGAACTGCTTGGCATACCAGTATTCCAGGCCACCGCCGTAGTAGAACTCGCGGAGTTCCTCCTTCAGCTGGCTGCCGGACTCCACATGCTGCACGCCATCGCCGTCCACGTACACGTTGCCCGGTGCGTCGCTGAAGGAGCCGAAGATGCCCGCCGCAACACCCCTGTTGGGGTCCTCACCGCTGAAGATCACATAGTTCCCGTCATCGTCCACCACGTTCACCGGGGCGCCGTTGGCATCCGGTTCGGTCTTGTACACCGGGGGCGTGGGCACCAGGAGCTTGTTGATGTCGGCGTTGAAGGTGAGTGAGTTGTACTCGTCGATGTCCAGCGTGAGTGCCGGACCGAAGCGGAGGTTGATCGGCAGGAAGTCCGTGCGCGAGGTCTCGCTGTAGGACATCTTGTTGCCGATGTTGGAAATGTCCAGGCCGAAGGCGAAGGTGGCATCGCGGTCGGCGATCCTCATCTCATTGTTCTGGAAGAAGAAGGAAATGTCCGCCGCAACGGCTTGGCCCGCCTTGGTGTTGGCCCCGCTCACATTGAGTCCGCCCGTAAGGTTGCTGTTGATGTAGCGCAGGGAGATCCCGCCGGCAAAGCGATCGCTGAACTGCTGCGCAAAGGAGACGTCCACCGCGAACTCCGCCGGCTTGAAATCACGGATGATCCCGCCGTTGATGTCCGTGAAGGTGATGCTGCCGAGGTTGAAATAGCGCAGGGAGCCGCCCAAGGCACTGCGCTTGTTCAACTTCTTGTAGCCGGCCAGGTAGGCCAAGCTCATGTCCGGCACCAGGTTCCTCAGCCAAGGGGAGACCGATACGCGGAATTCGCCCTCATTCTCGGCGAAGGCCAGCTTGCTGGGGTTCCAGTGCAACGCATTGGCATCGGGGGGAAGCGCAACGCCGCCATCGCCCATACCACCGGAACGGGAGTCGGGGCCGATCATCAGGAAGGGCACGGCCGTGGTAATGGTATTGAGGCGCGGACCACACTCCTGCCCACTGATCTCGCTGATGCAGCCCGTGTTCACTTGGGCACTGAGAACGGTGGCTGCCGCGATGGCGAACAAGGATGCAGCGTGACGGGAGGATGGACTCATAGGGAGGGGCGTTCGGCTGAGGGGCGGCAAATATACGTGGCTTGAGGGGGGCTTATTGTCCGGAATGCACCACCGGACCGTCCCCTGCTCATTCCCATTTGGCTCCGCTGGTCGGGTTCGTTCGGGTGCATGATGCGTTCTCCGTGCTGTAGGGATCTCTCCGCTTCCATCCGGTGGCTACCGCAGGATCACGAGCTTCTCGATCTTATCGGCCTTTTCGCCGGTTGGCGTGGTGATGCTGAGGCGGTAGACATATACGCCCCGACCGATCTTGTCGCCGTGATCATCCAAACCGTTCCACGGCAAGGGCTCACTGCGGAACCCATTGCAGTCCAGGCTCCGGTTCAGGGTCTTCACCAAGCGACCGGAGATGGTGAACACCTGCACTTGGCAATCCAGGACGGTACACGGACGATTGTGCTCGAAATAGAATTCCGTGTGCGTGGTGAAGGGATTGGGATAATTGAGCACGTGCGCCAGAGCGAGCTCCGCCGATGGTGCCACCACGAATTCCGTGCTCTTCAGGCTGCTGTTGTTGTACACGTCCCACGCCTTGAGGTCCAAGGTGTGGCGCCCCTCCGGCAGGTCGGTGAACCGGTAGCGCACCTCGCCGCTCTTATAGGTGTCCTTGTCCGCCTCGTACCAGTCGTTCAGCACGATGGCGTTCTGCGTGTTGGCGTCCACCACCGCGCTCAGGTCGTGGCCGATGCTGCTGCCCAGCGTATTGATCCCGCTCTGATCGTACAATTTGGCATAGAGCAAGGGGGTCTCATTGGTGGTGCCCCCGTTCACGAAGCTCTCGTCGTTCATGTACAGTTCGATGAGCGGGCCCTCGTTGTCCGCCAACGCCGTGTTGTCCGTACCGCCCACCAAGGGGTCGTTGGTATAGCCGCAGGCGTTCACGGTCAAGCTCTCCGCATAGATGGACACCCGGCCCGAATCCACCCGGTAGTCGATGTCCTTGGGCACCACGAAGGAGAACTGGAACTGGCCGTTGGTCACCGTGGCCCTGCCGCGGTAGATCACGTTCTTGCGCACCTTGAAGTTGAAGGGTGTGGCCGAGGACGAGGGATCGTTCACCAAGGTGGCCACGGAGGTCTGCTTGTCATAGACCGTGGGCACCACCGTTCCGTTGAAGTCCGTGAGCACTTGGCCCGAGGGGCTGTTCACCGTGCCGGAGATCCGCACGGTGGAAAGGGCCTTGATCGTGTCCATCGGATTGCCCAACGTGTCGGTTATGGCCGTGATGACCGCCTCGTTGCGCGCCATGGCCAACCGGACGGAGGGATCCCCCAGCAACGAGAAGTTCCGGTGGTTGGGCGTTCCGGAATTGCCTGCGGGGGTGGCGGCCACCTTGGCCCGCCGGTAGATATCGCCCAATCGCTGGTCCCGTCCCTCCTCGTCCGTGGGCTTGAACACCACGTCATAGAAGTCGTTCGAGATCATCTGGTTCTGGCTGCTGTACGCCAGGCGCGTGGTGGTCATCAGGCCCATGCCCCCACCATTGGGGTTCAACAGGACGTTCTCTCCCGCAGAGGTGCGAATGGGGTCGTCCCATCGACTGAACTCGCAGGTGGCCGTCATGAAGAGGGGAAGGCGGTCCAAATTGGTCCAGCCCAGGATGGTGGCGTTGTCCAGGAAGCGCTCATGGGCCCAACCCACCTCTCCACCGTGGCCCACATAGTTCACGAGCAAGGTTCCTTTCTGCACCCGGTCCCGCAACTCCTTCTCGGCATCGGGATAGCGCTGACCTCCGGGGGTGCTGAACTGCACATAGGCGTCCAAATAGATCTTGTTCACGTTCAGGCAAGGCGATTCCGCCTCCACACGCCTGGCCAATTGGTCGCTGTTGGACATGTGTACATGGCCCTCGAAGCCGGATCCGCTCTGGTCGTCGGAACAGAAGAGCACCGAGTTGCGCCAATCCGTGGCCCCGCCGTCACCGCCTGCCTCGCACGAGTTTCCACCAGCGGCCGAGAGCGTCAGCTTGTCATAGTTCAGCAATTTGTTCACCACGCCTTGTGCTTGCGGAAGGCTGCTCACGGGCAAGCGGCCCACACCCATGTCGATCAGGTCATTCTGTTCATCCCCCTCATCGTCGTCCAGGATCACGAAGTAGTCGTCCGAGGTGTAGGATTTGTTCAACGACCACGAATCGTAGCTCTGATAGGTGGGAACCAGGTTCTGGTTACTGGCGCTCAGGGAGAGGTTGTTGAAGGAACCATCACCGAACAACAACAGATAGCGCGGAAGCAGCATCGGGTCGGTACCTGCCCTGTCATACAACATCTTCATGTACCGCTTGATGGCCGTGCCATCGCGCTGGCCCGAGGAGAACTCGTTGAACACCTGCTGCGTGGTGACCACCACCACGGACAGGCCTTCCTCCGTGCGCCGCTGGGCCAAGCGCCCCGCCTCGCCAAGAAATTGCGCCGGACATACGATCACCAGGTCGGTCGGCATGGGGGTGGCATGCAGGTCCTGCGCGGGCACGGGACCGATGGCAACCGGCTGCAACAGTCCGCTGCCCTTGAACGCAACGAACGTGCGCAGGCTGTCCGTTGCCGCCATGAAGCTCATCTGGCCGCCGTTCAGCGTGGCCTGCACCTCGCGGACGTCCGTGGGGGACGTGACCTCCCAGATGTGCTGCACGGCACCGGCCTGGTCCACGATGAAGTTGCCCACGCGGCCCGGGCCCACGGTCCTCAGGTCCCGGAAGACCAATTGGTCGCCCGCCATCCGCAGCTCACGCCGGGCATTCACCTCCAGGTAGTCCATGTAGCCCAAGGAGGTGACGGGGTCATACTTGTTGTAGGTCACCGATATGGGGAGGCTGGACCCCGAGGAAGGGATCCCGATCAAGCTGCTCACATAGGTTCCGTAGGGAGAGGTCTCGCTGGTGCTTACCGAGATCACCGGCATGGTGGTGGTGGTACCGCCTGCCTGGACGGTGAAGGAACTGGCTCCTCCGATCGACCGGCCCAGTGCGTTCACCTGCAACCATGTGGTATCACCCGCATGCAGGTTGGGCAAGCTGAAATTATAGTTGTAGCTGGTCACTTGGTCGAAGATCTCACTGAACATGACCCGGCCCGATTTGATGAGGTTCACGCCATCGTTGTCGATCACTTGGCGGTCGTTGAACACCGTGACCTGGTCCGTGGCAGGGCCATTGCTCAACTGCGCGGCTGCGATGCGCTTGGGCGAGTCCGTGCCGATGCCGACGAAATAACTTGCCGAATCGGAATAGACGTTCTTTACATGGGTGAAGCGGTTGCCGTCACTGCTCGGTTGCCAGCGCATGGCACCGCTGGCATAAAACAGGATGCGATCGCCGGGGCCGAGGATGCCATCGCCACCATCTTCCACCAGAATCGCGTTCTGGAGCAGGTCCGTGGGAAGGTGAGGACTGTTGGTGAAGGGCAGCATGCCCGCATGGTTGCCATAGATGTTGATGGCGTCCGAACCCAGATTGTCCATGTCCACGCCCAACTGCTGCAGGAATTGATAGCTCAGTTCGTACACCCCGTCCTTCGGCACGGTAAAGCGGTACCATTCGCCCTGGGCCAGTTTGGAATGGTCCGGATAGGTCGCTGACCGCCGTGCCCCGCGCGGCGCATGGTCCTCCACGATGCCGAGGCGGTAGCTCACCAGCCTCTCCACTTGCCCGGTGGCGGGATCCCGACGATAGGGTTCAATGTCCACCAGCGCGTTGGGCCGTTTGCGGGCGGTGCCGAGCGCGGTGTGGATCACCGGCGCAGCGGCGGGCTGCCCCAGTCCGGGCAGCTTGGCCAGCTCATCCGCGCTCAGCACCTCCCACAGCTCATCGCTCAGATGAGCGGTGAACCCGGTAGTCCCCATGGAAAGTTCCCGTCGCTCGTGGATCAGGGGCAAATTCTGGCGATCCCGGTCATAGATCACCTTATTCCACCAGCCGGGAAGCGTGCTCTCCGGAGCTTCCACGGCCATCGGAGGGCGGGACAGGACCGATGTGGACGTGGCTGCCGGGGCCTTGAGGGGCGTATTGGGGCGCTGTGCCACCACGGGAAGGGAACAAAGGAGGAGAAGGCCAAGGCAGGCTCGCATGGGGGGGCTGATGACTGTTTTCACAATGATCGGAGCGAAAGTATACCTTCGGCCCGTTCAACTCAGGACAATCCGTCAACGACCTTCACGCCCCCTTATTGCGGAGACAATAACAACGAACTGCGTTACGCTACGTATACTTGGCGGTCTGAAAAGGCAATGAACGATCGTGTAGCATGAGAATATGGACCGGCAGAAGTGTCGCCCTCGGGCTTGCACTGAGTCTTTTAGGGACTCTTTCCGCGCTTGCGCAGGACCCCCAGTTCACGCAGTTCTACGCGAACCCCCTGTACCTGAACCCCGCGTTCGCGGGGACGGCGCGCTGCCCGCGTGTATCCTTGAACTACCGCAACCAATGGCCCGCCCTCAGCGGTACCTTCGTTACCACCAGCGCCAGCTACGACCAGGACGTTCGCGGCATCATGGGCGGGCTCGGACTGTTGATCACCAGCGACCAAGCGGGTAAGGGTACCCTGAACACCACCACCGTCAGCGGCATTTATTCCTATACGCAGGCGGTCAGCCGGAAATTCTCCATCAAGGCCGGTTTCCAGGCCACCTATTTCCAGAAATCCCTGGATTGGAACAAGCTCACCTTCGGGGACCAGATCGATCCGCGTCGCGGCTTCATCTATGCCACCAACGACGTGCCCCGCGGAGGAAGCGTGGGCAATGCCGACTTCTCGGCCGGGTTCCTGGGCTACACCGATATCTTCTTCGTGGGGATCGCGGCCAATCACCTCACCGAACCCAACGAGTCCCTGATCGTAGGAACGAGCAAGATGCCCATGAAGATCACCGCCCACGGAGGAGCGGCCATCCCCTTGGGCATGCGCGGCAAGTACGGCGAACCCAAGACCAAGCTCTCACCGAACATACTATACCAGCAGCAAGCAGCGTTCCGACAATTGAACCTCGGCCTGTACGTGGACCATGGCCCCATCATGGCCGGGGTCTGGTACCGGTCCAAGGATGCGTTCATCGCACTGATCGGCTTCCATACGGACCATCTCAAGTTCGGCTACAGCTACGACGTCACCACCAGCAAGCTCACCACCGCCACCGCAGGCTCGCACGAGATCAGTCTCACCCTGCAATTCGACTGCAAGAAGAAACGTCGCCGGGTACGCACCGTACCTTGCCCTACGTTCTAAGAAAGAAGGAATCCGCACGAACACATGAACACCATGAACCTGAAACGGAACCTGGGCCTCCTCGCCTGCTCCGCCATCCTGCTCAGCAGCTGCCGGTTCGAACAGAGCAATTCCACGGGCTGGAACTACAACGACTCCAAGAACGGCGGCTTTGAAAAAGCGCCGTTCGAGGATCAGGAGACCGGCCCCGGACTCGTACTGGTGGAAGGTGGACAGTTCACCATGGGCCGCGTGGTGGACGACCTCACCCATGAGTGGAACAACATCCCCCGCACCGTCACCGTCTCCTCCTTCTATATCGACGAGACCGAAGTGACCAACCTCCACTGGTGCGAATACCTCTACTGGTTGGACCGCGTGTACGGGGCCGACTATCCCGAGATCTACAAGAAGGCCCTGCCGGACACCCTCGTGTGGCGCAGTAAGCTCGCCTTCATGGAACCCAAGGTGGAATACTACCTCCGCCATCCCGCCTATCGCGACTACCCCGTGGTGGGCGTGAACTGGCTGCAAGCGAACGATTATTGCGCCTGGCGCGGCGATCGCGTGAACGAGGCCATCCTCATTCGAGAGGGCCTGTTCGAGCACTACCCCAACCAGATCAACGAGGACCACTTCACCACCGACAGCTACTTGGCGGGGCAGTATGAGAGCGGCAAGAAAGTGGACGGCGTGCAGGACTTCAACCCCAACCGCGATACCCGCAACGTGCGCATGGAGGACGGTATCGTCCTGCCCCGCTACCGGCTCCCCACGGAGGCCGAATGGGAATATGCCGCCTACGGGCTGGTGGGCAATACGGTGGATGAGCGCATCGTGGAACGCCGCGTCTATCCATGGAACGGCCACTTCGTCCGGTACGACAACCGCAAGAAGGGCGGCACCTTCTTCGGGGACTTCCGCGGCAACTTCATGCGCGGTCGTGGCGACTACATGGGCGTTGCGGGCAGCCTGAACGACAATGCCGACATTACCGCACCGGTGTTCAGCTACTGGCCCAACGATTATGGCCTGTACAACATGGCGGGAAACGTGAGCGAATGGACCATGGACGTCTACCGCCCCCTCACCTTCGAGGATGCCGACGGCCTGCAGCCCTTCCGAGGAAACGTCTTCAAGACCAAGGTGCTCAACAGCGACGGTGCCATCGCCGACAAGTACGACAAGGTGATCTACGACATCGAGGGCATCAAGTACTGGCTCACCCAGTTCCAGGAAAAAATGCAGGGCCGCGCCTCGGAGGATGAGGCCAAGCTGATCGATGACCTGATGGTGAAGATCGAACAGGCGGTGGAACTCAACAACTCCCGCAAGTCCGATCCGGCCAACCAGCTCGTACAGGACATGGTGGACATGATCAAGGCCCAGGACCTGGAGATCTGCCCCAAGCTGCTCGCCGGCCTCAGCGAGTATCAGCAGAGCCAACCCGGTGATGTGAAGGAGCGCAACGTGACGGTGGAGGAGAACATCGACCGCCGCAATTATCGCCAAAGTGACAACATCGACTTTGTGGACGGCGACCTGGAAAGCAGCATCTACTACGAGCAGGCCGACAAGGAAGGCAATCCGATGTACGACTGGGGCAAGTCCACGCTGATCAACGATCATGCCCGCGTGTACAAGGGCGCCAGCTGGGCCGATCGCATCTACTGGGCCAACCCCGGCACACGCCGCTACTTGGACGAACGCCAAAGCACAGCCACCATCGGCTTCCGCTGCGCCATGACGCGCGTGGGCAGCCCAATGGGCCTCGGCGACGATAAGCGAAGGAAGAGCGTGAAGAAGTGATCCTCCATTCGATCCCGAAGGGCCCCGCAGCATGAACACTGTCGGGGCCTTTTCTTTGTGCCCTGTTGTTGGTTGTCAGGACGGGGCATCCCTGGATCATGGACTTCCGACTCCCGGACTCCCGACCTCAACCCATGCTCCACTCCCTCTTCATCTCCTCCGTCGGCATCTGCACCGATACCCGCAAGCCCTTGCCCGGAGGGATCTTCTTCGCGCTGAGCGGTCCGAACTTCAATGCCAATGCCTTTGCCGCCAAGGCCCTGGAACAGGGATGCACCCATGCCGTGGTGGACGATGCCGCTGTCGTAGGGGACGAGCGCTACGTGCTGGTACCTGACACTTTGAAAGCACTGCAGGAGCTGGCCCTGGAACACCGCCGCACACTGGACATCCCCGTGATCGCCATCACCGGCACCAACGGGAAGACCACGACCAAGGAGTTGGTGCACGCGGTGCTCAGCGCCAACCGGAAGACACTGGCCACGGAAGGGAACCTCAACAACCACATCGGTGTGCCCCTCACCTTGCTGAAGCTGAAACCGGAGCACCGCATCGCCATCATCGAAATGGGCGCGAGCAAGCGCGGTGACATCGCCGAGCTCTGCGCGATCGCCGAGCCCACGCACGGACTGATCACCAACATCGGAAAGGCACATCTGGAAGGCTTCGGATCCCTGGAAGGCGTGGTGCGCACCAAGACCGAGCTGTACAACTGGCTGCGCACCCACGGCGGCATCGCCTTCGTACACGGCGACGACCCGCTCCTGATGGCCGAAAGCGAGGACCTTGACCGCGTGACCTACGGCATCGGGCCGCATTGCGATGTGCGCGGAGCGGCGGAAGAAGGCGAAAGCCACTACATGAACTTCATGTTCGAGGATGTGCAACGCGAAGGCCGCTGGCACGGTGAAACACAGCTCGTGGGCGAATACAACCTGCCCAACGCCATGGCTGCCGTGGCCATCGGTCGCCACTTCGATGTGGACGACAAGGCCATCATCAACGCCATCGGTGAGTACGTCCCGGCCAACAGCCGCTCGCAACTGAAGGACACCGGCCGCAATGAGCTGGTGCTGGATGCGTACAACGCCAACCCCACCAGCATGGCAGCGGCCTTGGAGAACTTCAAGAACCTGCGCAGCAACCGGAAAAAGCTGGCCATCCTCGGCGACATGCGGGAGCTCGGAGCCACCAGCTTGGCGGAGCACGAGGCCATCGTACACCTCATTAAAAAGCTCGGGCTGGATGCGATCCTCGTGGGGTCGGAGTTCCTGAAGGCTGCACCGGAGGTGACCTTAAGGCGTTTTGTGGACGTGGCAGCAGCCGTGGAGGCACTGAAGGCCGCAAAGCCTACTGGCCTGTTGGTCCTGGTGAAGGGCTCACGTGGCGTGAAGCTGGAAGAGGTGGTGGCGGTGCTGTAGGCATTCCGCTGGATACATTTCCTCCCTTCGGAAAAGGAGAGAACTGGAGAGGGCTGGTTCATGCAACCACCCAACTCCTTCCCCATTGCTCCGATCAAGCTGCGACTGTGTATCTTGATCGCACCATGCCCGACGAAAAGTCCGTCGATCGGAAAACCGTGAACCTGGAAGCGTTTACTCGCGCAGGGTCTCCGCCTCGGGACCCTGCGCCTTCCTTCAATACTCGCGCAGATTCCGCCTCGGGACCATGCGCCCCTTCAATACTCGCGCAGATTCCGCCTCGGAACCCTGCGCCTCCCCTTTCTTTACCGTATTAACCAGCTCGAAATGGCCGTACGCACTCGCCAACGCACTGACGGTGCCACCTTCTACTGCACCTTTACCTGTTGGCAGTGGCTACCCCTCATTGAGCGAACGGCCACACACGACCATATGTACAACTGGATGCATTGGGCCCATGCCAAAGGCTTCCGCATTTTCGGATATGTCATCATGCCCAACCACGTCCATCTGGTCATACATGCACCCGAAGGGATGTCCATCAACAGGCTTCTGGCCAACGCGAAGAGATTCCTTGCTTATGAGATCCGCGACAGGCTGATCCGGCAAGGTGAACTCGCTCTGCTCGAAATGCTGAAGGCCGCTGTGCGCCCTTGCGATGCGGCTCGCGGCCAAGAATACCGGGTATTCATGCCCTCGTCCGATATCCGCGAATGCTTTGATGAAGTCATGCTCCTACAGAAGCTGGACTACATCCACACCAACCCGGCAAAGGGGAAGTGGATGCTTGCGGAGAACTATCTGGACTATCCGCATTCCAGTGCGGGCTTTTATGAGCGGGGTGACCCCACTACGGCACCGGTTGTGCATTACCAAATGGAGTTGCGTACATGAGCCACGAGGGAGCACAGGCCGCAGGGTCCCGAGGCGGAGACCCTGCGGGAGTATAAAAGCAGCGCTCTCCAAGTCGGGCATCACCAAACCGGCCACGATGCATACCTTGCGTCATTCATTCGCCACCCATCTGTTGGAACAAGGCACCGACCTTCGCTACATCCAAGCATTACTGGGGCACGCTTCCAGCAAAACCACTGAGATCTACACACATGTCAGCACGAAGGCCTTGGGCAAGATCCGCAGCCCTTTGGAGGACTTGGACCTGTGACGGCCTATTGGGCTTTACATGCCCAAATGGTGCAATAGAACCAACTCCAAGCACAAACCAAGTCCAGAAATAAACACTATTATGGGTACAACCGACTAGTTGGCAGCAAGCATAACGGACACCACAACAAGACATTGAACTATGAAAATTAAGACGATAAAAATTAAAAATTTCAGGAGTTACAAAGACGAAGTAGAAATCGAATTTGGTGACTTAACGGCATTTGTTGGAAAAAATGATATTGGTAAATCAACAGTATTAGAAGCGTTAGACATTTTCTTCAACGACAGCAAAGGAGTTATCAAACTTGACAAAGACGATGTAAATAAACAAGCACTCGCAGAAGGAGACACAGAAACGGTTATATCCGTTTGTTTTGAAGAGTTGCCGACCAGTATTGTAATTGACAGCACAAATCAAACTACACTTCAAGACGAATACCTTTTAAACTCAAACAATCAACTTGAAATCATTAAAAAGTATTCAAACGGTGGTAAAGAAAAAGTCTTTGTAAAAGCAAACCATCCGACAAGTAACAATTGCAAAGACCTTTTACAAAAGAAAAATACTGAACTTCAAAAAATCATAAAAGACCACACTGTTACGTGTAGCAATCAGACAATAAACGCAGTGATGAGAACTGCTATTTGGCAACATTTTAGTTCAGACCTTCAATTGCAAGAAATTGAAATTGATGTTACAAAAGGTGATACTAAATCAATTTGGGATAAACTTCAAGCATATCTACCTCTCTACTCTTTATTCCAATCTGACAGAAAAAATAGTGACGGAGACGATGAAGTTCAAGACCCACTAAAAGAAGCAGTTAAACAAATTCTAAATGATGCTGCACTTAAAGCAAAGTTTGACGAAATAGCAACAGAAGTAAAAACCAAATTGCAGGACGTTGCTTCAAGGACATTAGCAAAAATTCAGGAGATGAACCCTGAAATTGCGAGTAGCTTAAATCCTGTAATTCCAGCAACAGACAGTTTGAAGTGGACAGACGTTTTCAAAAGTGTTTCAATTGCCGGTGACGAAAACATACCAATAAACAAAAGGGGTAGCGGAGTAAAAAGACTTATCCTTTTAAACTTTTTCAGAGCAGAAGCTGAAAGAAGAAAATTAGCTGAAAACATTCCAAGCATCATTTACGCTGTTGAAGAACCTGAAACATCACAACACACCGAACACCAAAAGAAACTTATAAAAGCATTTTTAGACTTATCGAACACACCAAACACACAAGTAATAATTACTACTCATAGTGCTGCATTGGTAAAAGAGTTAGAGTTTCAGCATTTACGACTTGTAAAATCAGACAACTCAACCAAAACCATTGAAAAGGTATTACCCAACCGACTTCCATACCCATCTTTGAATGAAGTAAATTTTCTTGCGTTTTCAGAGATTACAGAAGAATATCATAACGAGTTATATGGTTTTATTGAGTTAGAAGGTGAAATGACAAACTACAGAAATGGAAAACCGACAATGCCATACAACAAACTAAAGAAAGACGGTGTAACAATAATTAATGAAAATGTTGTGCTGACTGACTACATAAGACATCAAATTCATCACCCTGAAAACACACACAATACAAGATATACATTTCAACAGCTAAAGGACTCAGTGGACTTAATGAGAAACTTTATACAAACCTTGACACCGTGAGAATGCCAGCTGCCAATCGAGTAGGCGGCCCCGCCGCTAAATAGCGACGGGGTGCGCCTCTCACACCACTGTACGTACGGGCCTCGTATACAGCGGTTCGTTGAGATGTGGAGCGACTTTCCGGTAGTGAGAGAGCATGGCTTCGTAGCCGCGTTTGGCCAAGCGGGACAGGGTGATCGTGGAGTTCAGGATGGGACTTTGGGCGATGGCCCAGCCACCTTTGCGCGTTCGGCTCCAAGCATAGGCATGCTGCTGGTCAACTCCCAAGCGGATCAGGTTCTTCCGTTTCCGTTCGGGCTTCTTCCAGTCCTTCCAGATGCAGTACCGCAAGCGGTTGCGCACCCAACCGTCCACATCGCGCAGTTTGCCCCACATACTTGCCATACGGAAGTAGTTGAGCCAGCCTCGTTGCACGCGCTTCAGGCGTCTGATGCGCTCGGCAAGCGGTAGCGGAGCGGTCTTGCGCGTAATGGCCTTCACCTTACGCTTCAACGTTTGCCACCCTTGGGCACCCACCACCAGTTGGTATTGCCCTTTCACACCCTTCTCATACGTAGGGACGAACCCGTAGCCCAGCAGCTCGAACTGCACGGGTTTCCGGATGCCGCTCTTCGCACGGTTGATGGGCAGCTTCAACCGGTCCCGAAGGAACAGGTAGATGCTATTGCCGATCTTCCGCGCTTGGCTCTTGTACTTCAGATAAATACTGAAGTCGTCCGCGTAGCGCACGTAGCGCAGCCCTTGCCGTTCCAGTTCACGGTCCAATTCGTGGAGCATGATGTTGGACAGCAGTGGGCTGAGCGGGCTGCCCTGCGGCACGCCTTTGCGTCGCTTCACCAGCTTCCCATCCACTTGGATAGGCGCACGGAGCCAGCGGCGTATCAGGAGCATCGTCAGGGGGCATTTCACCTTGCGATACAGTAGTTGCAGCAGTACACCATGATCCACTTCATCGAAGAAGCTTTTCAGATCGATATCAACGATGTGCTGATACCCTTCATTGATGTTTCGCTGCGCGCGCTGCACCGCCTGGTGGGCGCTCCGTCCGGGGCGGAAGCCATAGCTGTGGGCCTTGAACTCCACCTCGAACAGGGGCATGACCACTTGGTGTACCGCCTGTTGCAGCAAGCGATCGGTAACCGTGGGGATACCCAGCAGGCGGGTACCCCCTTTGCTCTTGGGTATCGCTACCCCCAGAATAGCTTGCGGTAGGTAACTCCCCGCGCATACCGCCGTGGCCAGTCCTTCGCCATGCACCCTGAGGTGATCGGCAAGGGAACGTACGCCAAGCCCGTCCACTCCAGCGGCGCCCTTGTTGGACACCACCTGCTGACAGGCCGCCAGCATATTGCGTTTTGTTACGATCCGTTCGACCATTCTGTTCACTCCTTCTTTCCTTCCCTGTTCCGCCTATCGTGGGCTTCCCCACCTTGCGGCAGGCGATCCCAACGGCATTTGGAACACCTCAACGTTCGGTCCTTCATGGGCTTGTGAGACCTCCGCCTTTATCCTCGCGGTGACGGCTCGTTTCCACCCACTACTACGACCTCTGCTGACCTCTCCACTAAGCCACACGTGGCCATGGAGATCTCCCCGGGTAAGGGCCATATCCTTCGGTCCATCGCCGCCGCATCTACCGCCCTGGGTTTGTTGCCTGCGGGCTTTGCTGCGTTGTGCCAGCTTACCCACCCGGGGCGGCCTCCGTATGCGGTTCCTGTTCGTCGGTACGGACCTTTGCAGTCGCGCTTCCTTCAGTGCAGGGGTCGCCCCCTACCACCTTGCGCCTTGCTGACCGGCTTCGACAACTCGCCGGTAAGGGACTTGCACCCTCTGGATATTCAAAGAACGATGTTACCTTGCGGTAGACTTCTTGACCCATGCTGGGCACACACAGGCGTTTGGCAAAAGTGGCGGTTCAGTGCTCCGCAGACACATTTGTGGTTAATCAAAGTTTGGTTCTCCGCATCAATATTTGTGGTGAAAATCGCCACCTTCGCCAAGCGCCAAAACGTTGTACGCAATATTCTCATGAACACCATCCGACTTTTTACAATATTATTACTGTTAAAGGCTCAAACTACTTACAGCCAACCTACAAATTCAGACTCTTTGCTCAACAATTTTAGAAAAGACATCGAAATTGAGCAAAGTGAGAATGCAGGTGCAGTTGGGTTGGACAATGAAACGAAGATTTCTTATTATTTGTTGATTAGCAGTTGTTCAGTTGAAGACTTATTGAAATATACAAATGATAGCAACCCTTTTGTACGCTCATATGTATTTGCAGGCTTGCTCCGAAAAGAGATAAGTAAGGATAAGCTCTTACAAGTATTAGACAGACATAAAAATGATACGGCAAAATTTACAAGTAAAGGAGTAGACGTAGCCGTAGAATGGACAGTAAAGGAGTTTATGGAAGCAGGTTGGAGACTGAAGCTTTCTAATAAATTGCCTGACATTGATTATAACAAGGAACTTGAAAGACTAAGAAGCCGACCCGGAATAGAACTGAAAATAAACGGTATCAGCCACGGACTAATTGACAAAAAGGAATTATTGAATATTGACAATTTAATTCTCGCCGACAAAGAATTTAGAGTAGTATCGTTCAATTTATTTGTAGCGGAAAAAGAAATGAAAAGTACAAATTGTACCTTAACAGTTGAAATGAAGCAAATGATTGAAAGATTGGAGCCTGGAGAGTTTATTGCTTTTGACAATATCAAAGTGGTAGGAAGCGACAATATGGTCAGACGGATTGCTTCGTTGTCATTAAAGATTAAGTAACACTGGCGTACAACATCGGCTTTAAGCACTTCAGCAGCACCGGCATAACCCTACCGCCCATGCACAACCGAAGCCCGCACACATGGAAGCCAGCCCCGACCCTACCGCCCCACTGCTGCTGAAAGCCGGTGAAGGCCGGACCTACCGTTGCGGGACGCGAAAGGCGGCCTGCGGCAAGCGCAGGCCCGTTATAGGCTATGTTAAACGACAGACTACCAACATATGGAAACAATTAAAATAGACAGTCTAGAAAAGTTAATTGAGTTGGTGACAACCGGAGAATTTGGTTGCGGACACGTTGTTTTTCGTGGCGTGACTGACACTAAAAATCATAAACTAATTCCTTCTGTTGGACGAATAGACGAATCAATTTTATGCGGACTATCAATCGCTGAATACGAACGAGAAACCCTAAATAGGTTTAAGTTGAGAGCAAACTCGGAGATTACCCCGCAACCAAAAGACGATTGGGAATGGCTTGCATTAGCACAACACCACGGCTTGCCGACAAGACTTCTTGACTGGACTTCAAGCCCGTTAATAGCTTTGTATTTTGCGACCAAACCTGATATTCAAAATGACGGTAGCTTAAAAAAGTGCAATAACAATGGCGGAGCAATTTATGCATTTCATACTTGTAGTTATTTGGACACAAGTTGTTTGGTTCCACCGACAGACTTCACTGAGTTCGGACTTTTTTACCCGCCACACATTACAAGAAGAATAACTGGACAGTTTGGACTTTTTTCAATTCAAGCCGACCCTACTAAAGAACTAAATGAAGAGATTAACGAGAACGAAGGAAACTGGATAAAGAAAATTGAATTTAGCTGCGAGACAGCTCAACAAATTCAAAAACAACTTTACCTATTAGGTATTAGACACGAAACGGTATTCCCAGACCTTGACGGATTTACATTTGACTTGAAAGTAAAATTTAATGTTACGAGTTGCCATACTGTAAAGAACTTATGTTGGTAGAGAGAAGAAACACAGCTTGACAACGATTAAAAATTATGGAAATATTTGAATTTGAAATTCCTGCCCACACAACAAGACGAGAATGGGCTGTTTATGTAATAGTGGCACAACAAAACACCACTGACAACAAAATATTTTATGTTGGAAAGGTTGGCGACAACAGGGACGGATGTAATCCAATAATTTCTAGAATTGGGAATCATTTTTCTCATAACAAAATTCATTCTCAATTGCGGAATAAAATATCAGAAACGACTTTGTTTAACTACAAGGTTTTTTACGCAACATTTGGACAATATAACATTGAAACTCAAAATACGGACAAAGCAAAAGTGAATGAACTTGAAAGACAACTAAACCGTTATATTCAACAAAATTTACTAACCTTGGACAACATACAATTTTTAAATCCATATAAAGCAGTTGGAGTAAGCAAGAAAAAGGAAAATGACAGACAACAGCTACTAACTGAAGACGAACGAAAACAACTTAAAGAACTTGCGGACAGAGCAACAGCATAGAAACACAGCCTATAATCGAGTAGGCGGCCCCGCCGCTAAATAGCGACGGGGTGCGCCTCTCACACCACTGTACGTACGGGCCTCGTATACAGCGGTTCGTTGAGATGTGGAGCGACTTTCCGGTAGTGATCGAGCAAGGCTTCGTAGCCGCGTT
>JAIOIH010000021.1 GCA_019912395.1 Flavobacteriales bacterium
CCCTGAATGAAATGGGGCGGCGGGCCGAAGCGATTGCCGCGTATCAGCAGAACGTGCGCGTTGCGCCGGGCGATGTCATGGCCCGCAACAACCTGGGCAATGCCTACCGCGACAGCGGGCGCATCCGCGAGGCGATGCACGCGTATCGCGCGGCAGTGGAAATCGACCCCGACTACGTTCAGGGCTGGCATAACCTGGGGCTGACGTTTTATCTGACAAAAGGCGAGGCGGGGGTGACGCAGGTGCTGCAAAAACTGCAGGCCACCGACCCGGCGCTGGCCGAGGTCTGGCGCAGACTGGCGATCGATTATTCGATCACGCGCGATGAGCGGGTGGCGCGCGAGGCGGTACGGGTGCTGCGGGGCTTGAGCGAGGCCGAACGGGCACGCATGTTCGGCATCCTGTTTGCCGGGGGCTGAGTCCTCAGACGGTGGTTTGTTCGAACTCCGCCACGATTTGCCGCAGCCGGCTGGCTTCGTGCTCCGGCCGCATCAGGCCGCGCCGCAGCCGGCCATGTTTGAGCAGGTCGGCATAGAAACCCGGATCGTCCTCGGCCATCGATAACAGCCTGGCCAGATGCCGTTCGTCGCCCACCGGGAAATAGCCGGGGTAATCCTCGCCCAGCATGCCGATGTTGCCGGGCATGTGCGAGGCCAGCACCGGCACATCCGCCGCCAGCGCTTCGCAGATCACGTTGGCGCCGCCTTCCATCACCGAACTGATCACCAGCAGATGCGCGCGTGACAGGCGCTTCAGCACGGTCTTGTGCGGCACGTCGCCCGCCCAGGTCCAGCGCGGCAGCTTGGTCTGGGCCATCTCTGCGGTATCGGCCATGTCGTCGCTCAGGGCGCCGCCGAGATGGGTGATCTGGATTTCCGAGTTTTCGGGCAGATAGGCCGTGGCGAGGGCTGCGCGGAACGGATCTTTTTCCTCGCGCAGGTGACCGATCGCCAGCACGTCGAACAGGTTCGGCCGTTCAGGCGTGCGGGCAATGTCGGGCGCCGACTGATACACTACCCGCGTTTTGGCGGCCAGATGCACAGCCAGTTCGTCGGGGCCGTGATCCTGCAGCACGATCAGGCGGTGCGCGAGTTCCAGCGCCTGCTGGGCATGACGGTCTTCGTGGATGTCGCGGTAAAGGTCGGTGCCGGTGAGCGCGAGCAATAACGGGCGGGTCGGAAAGGCTGTTGCAAAGGACTGGATCGAGGCAAAGCTGCGCCGTGCATGCAGCGCCAGCATCAGGTCGGCTGGACGGCCGTCCCATTCCACCTGTACCCGCACCGTGTGCCCGGCTTCGCGCAGAAAGCGCGTCCAGCGTGCGGCCGTGTGCCAGTTTCCGTTGCGATGTTCACGGCCGTAAGGGGTGATGAGGGCGATCCGCATGGCGGAAGTGTACGCCCGCCATGCGGATCGCGGATAATCCGGGCATGAGCGAAACGACCATCACCTCGCGCGACAACCCCATTTTCAGGCGCCTGAAAAAGCTGGCCGAATCGGCGCGCGCCCGGCGTGAGGCGCACATGACTTTGCTGGACGGCGAACATCTGCTGGCGGCCTATCTCGATGCGGGAGGCCAGCCGCACACGCTGGCATGCGCATCGTCGTTCGACGTGGGCCGTTTCAGAGCCTTGGCGGGGCGATGTCCGCATGCCAAAACCATCGTGCTGCCCGATGCACTGTTTGCCGAGCTGGCGCCTGTAGCCACGCCCACGGGGGTGCTGAGCGAAGCCGCCTGGCTGACGCCGCCCACCCTCAACACGCCGCCGCTGGTGTTGGTGCTGGAAGACATTCAGGACCCCGGCAATCTGGGTGCCATGTTGCGTACCGGGGCGGCGGCAGGTGCCACGCTGGCGGTGCTGAGCAAGGGTTGCCACGACGCGTGGTCGCCCAAGGCGCTGCGTGGCGGGCAGGGTGCCCAGTTTGTGTTGCCGCTCGAATGCGGTGCGGATATTCCGGCCTGGTGTGCGTCGTTCGAAGGGCAGAGTCTTGCCCTTGCGTTAGGTGAGGACAGGAGCGTGTTTGCGCGCGACCTGACAGGTCCGCTGGCAATTATTGTCGGCAACGAAGGCGCGGGCTTGTCGGATAAGGTACGTGCCGCGGCGACCGCTACGGTTCAGATTCCGATGCCGGGCAGGATGGAATCATTGAACGCCTCGGCGGCACTGGCCATTGCCATGTTTGAAGCCGTGCGGCAGCGGTTAGGTTGAATCGCGTATTTTATTGCTGTGTCTCAGTTCGGGTGTGGCAAGGCCCGCTCGCCGGTGCGCCGGTCTTCCACAATTCGCAACTGGTGTTCTTTGGCAAAGCTCATCACGTGGTCGTAGGTGGCACGGTCCTCGGTTTCCAGCCAGGGGGCCACAATCAGGCTAAGCTCCCCTTCGACCACGTTGGGCTGCACGCCGTAGGTATAGCGTAAACGCGGGTCTGCAAGGAAACCGGCCAATGCCGCCGCAAGACTCTCGATCCAGACTGCCGGGTTGAACGCGGTATCGCTTGTTGTCATGCCACTCAATCCCCTGTTTTCTTCAGACATTGACCATGTACCTTTTTGCGGAACGCACAGTACTTATTCGGCATGTTTCGACAAAACTGAAGCGGGGCGTGGTGCCGCGAGGCCATTTTTTCATGAAAGCGCAGACTTGCCTTCGGGGTTCCTGCCGGTGCTGGCGAGTACTGCCGTCAGCCCCTTTCCCGGGATGACAGGTCGTTATTCAGGCTGAGCGCAAGCGGGCGGCGATTTCCTCGACCGACATGCGGGTGGTGTCGATGACCGGAATGGCGTGGAGGGCGTAGAAGCGTTCGGCGGCTGCGAGCTCTTCGCGACATTGCGCGAGGCTGGCGTAGCGGCTGTCGGGGTAGCGTGCCTGGCGGATGGCGGCCAGGCGTTCGGCCGACAGGGTCAGGCCGCGCAGACGGGGAAGCTGTGCCAGTAGCGGCTGCGGCAGGCTGCTTTGGGCAAGGTCTTCCGGTGTGAGCGGATAGTTGGCGACACGCAGGCCGTATTGCAGGGCGAGGTAGAGTGCGGTGGGGGTTTTGCCGACGCGCGACACGCCGATCAGGATGAGGTCGGCCTGATCGAGCCGCTGCGGCTGCAGGCCATCATCCAGTGCCAGGCTGAAATTGACCGCGTCCATGCGCGATTCGTAGTTGTGCGCCATGCCGTGGGTGCGGCCGCCGCTGGGCGTGGCGGCATGCCCCAGCGCGGTTTCCACAGCCGGGGAAAGCAGGTCAAACACATCGAACAGGCTGGGCGTGCTGTCACGCAGCCGGTCACGCAGGGCGGGGTCGGTCAGCGTGGAAAACACCAGCGCGTCGGGCGTGCGGGCGATCCGTTCGATGGCGGACTGCACCTTCTCGTGATTGTCGATGAACGGCAAGGTAATCAGGCTAAACTCGAAGGCAGGAAACTGCGACAGCACGCTCTTCGCCACCGCTTCGACGGTGACGCCAGTGTGATCGGAAACGCAGTATGCAATGCGGTTTTTCATGGAGAGTAAGTATGACGGCCCTGGCTGACTATATCGTTCCCCTGGATAAGCTGTCGATGGCGGACGTGCCGCGCGTCGGCGGCAAGAATGCCTCGCTGGGCGAAATGATCGCCAATCTGGCGGGCGCGGGGGTGAAAGTGCCGGGCGGTTTTGCCACCACGGCGCAGGCGTTCTGGGAGTTTCTCGATCACAACGATTTGCGGCAGCGCATCAATGCCCGGCTGGCGGCGCTGGATGTGGCGGATGTGACGGCGCTGGCGCAGGCGGGTGCGGAGATTCGCGCCTGGGTGGAGGCCGCCACGCTGCCGGCCGCACTGGAAGCAGGGCTGCGCGAGGCCTATCTCGCCCTCGGCAACCGGGTGTCGGTTGCTGTGCGCTCGTCGGCCACGGCCGAGGATCTGCCCGACGCCTCGTTTGCCGGACAGCAGGAAACCTATCTGCACGTGCAGGGTGAGGAGGCATTGCTTTCGTATGTGCGGAAAGTGTTCGCGTCGCTCTATAACGACCGCGCCATCGCCTATCGCGTGCATCACGGTTTTGCTCATGCCGAGGTGGCGCTGTCGGCGGGCGTGCAGCGAATGGTGCGATCGGACATGGCCTGTTCCGGCGTGCTGTTCACGCTCGACACCGAGTCGGGTTTCCGCGACGTCGTGTTCATCACCGCCGCTTACGGACTGGGCGAGACCGTGGTGCAGGGCTCGGTGAACCCGGATGAGTTCTATGTGCACAAGCCCACGCTGGAAAAAGGCTTTCCCGCCGTGGTGCGGCGCGAACTCGGCGAAAAGGCCATCCGCATGGTGTGGCGCGACGGCGCAACGGTGATCGAAGACACACCGGCCGAATTGCGGCGACGCTATGCCCTGACGGATGCCGAAGTGCTGGAGTTGGCGCGCCAGGCGGTGGCGATTGAAAAACACTATGGCCGCCCGATGGACATCGAATGGGCGAAAGACGGTGAGACCAACGAACTGTTCATCGTCCAGGCACGACCGGAAACGGTGAAGGCGCGCGCCAGTGGCGTGAGCGAACGCTACGTGCTGGAAGCGACCGGTGAGGTGCGCATCAGCGGCCGCGCCATCGGCCAGAAAATCGGTGCGGGCGTGGTGCGGCTGATTGCCAGTCCGGCGGAAATGAACCGGGTACAGCCGGGCGACGTGCTGGTGACCGACATGACCGACCCCGACTGGGAACCGGTGATGAAGCGCGCGGCAGCGATCGTCACCAATCGCGGCGGGCGCACCTGCCACGCGGCGATTGTCGCACGCGAACTGGGTATCCCGGCGGTGGTGGGCACGGGCGAGGCGACCACGGTGCTGCGGGACGGCGAGATGGTGACGGTGTCCTGCGCCGAGGGCGATACCGGCATGGTGTATGCGGGCCAGCTGAAATTCTCGGTGGAAGCGCTGGCGAGCGAAACCCTGCCCGAGCCGCCGGTGAAGCTGATGATGAACGTGGGCAATCCCGAGCGTGCGTTCGAGTTCGCGCAGATCCCCAATCACGGGATTGGCCTGGCGCGGCTGGAATTCATCATCGCGCGCATGATCGGGGTGCATCCGCTGGCGGTACTGGATGCGGCACACCCCTCCCCCGCAAGCGGGGGAGGGGCTGGGGGAGAGGGTGCTTTGCCGCAAGTCTTGCGCGACGAGATCGACTTGCGCGCCGCGGGCTATGCCGACCCGGTGTCTTTCTATGTCGACAAGCTGGCCGAGGGCATTGCCACGCTGGCAGCCGCGTTCTGGCCGCAACCGGTGATCGTGCGGCTGTCCGATTTCAAGTCCAACGAATACGCCAACCTGGTGGGTGGCGACCGCTACGAGCCGAAGGAGGAAAATCCCATGCTCGGGCTGCGCGGCGCGGCACGCTACGTATCGGAACAGTTCCGGCCGGCTTTTGAACTGGAATGTCGCGCCCTGAAAAAAGTGCGCGACGACATGGGACTGAGCAACGTCGAGGTGATGATCCCCTTTGTGCGCACCGTAAATGAATGTGCGGCCGTGGTCGAACTGCTGGCGGCCAATGGCCTGAAGCGCGGCGACAACGGCCTGCGCCTGATCATGATGTGCGAGATCCCGTCCAACGTGCTGCTGGCCGACGATTTCCTGCAATATGTCGATGGCTTCTCCATCGGCAGCAACGACCTGACCCAGCTCACGCTCGGCATCGACCGCGATTCCGGACTGGTGGCAGCCAGCTTCGACGAGCGCAATCCGGCGGTGAAGAAGTTGCTGGCCGAGGCGATTGCCGCCTGCAGGCGGCACGGCAAATACATCGGCATCTGCGGCCAGGGCCCGAGCGATCACCCCGACCTCGCCCAATGGCTGATGGAACAGGGCATCGAATCGGTCTCGCTCAATCCCGATACCGTAGTCGACACCTGGCTCGCGCTCGCGCGCAGCAAGCAAGCCTGAGCCGGCGCCTCGGCTTCAAGCAAAAAAAGCCCCGTCGATGACGGGGCTTTTCACTCAGCAGGGTGCTGAAAAAGTCCATCCTGGACTTCTTCAGCTCGCCGAGTCCGGTACATGCCCGGACTCGTCTCCGACGAATCGATCACTTGATCGGTTGCACGCCCGAGGCCTGCGAGCCCTTGGGCCCCTGCACGATTTCGAAATTCACGCGCTGGCCCTGCTGCAGGGAGCGAAATCCCTGCGCATTGATTGCCGAAAAATGCACGAAGATGTCTTCGCCGCCCTCTTCGGGCGCGATGAAGCCAAACCCCTTGGCATCGTTGAACCACTTGACGGTACCGGTACGCATTGCCTTGAACCCCTCTGGATGATCCCCTGCGTGCGGCGCAGCTCCCCGCCCGCCAGCGCGGGCGCACACGCTGGTGCACCGGGAAATTCAAGCACCGTCGTGCGTAGGCGATCAAGCCGCGTCCGATCGACGGTCAAGGATCACGCCTGAAAGGCTCATCGCCTGCAAACGCAAATCAGCTGCGGGTTTCGGGCGGTTTCTAGTCAGCCGTACCGCGATTGCTGAAGGTCAAAGGCCTTCGAGCAAGGCCACGACCAAGGTCGGAACCTGCGCGGTTGCCGCGGCCAGATTGGCGTAGATCTCGGCCAGACTGATTTCCTTCGTCTCGCCACAACCCGCCGCCCAGTTGGCGATCAGCGCGATGCAGGCATATTCAAGATCCAGCTCGCGCGCGAGCGCCGCTTCGGGCATTCCGGTCATGCCAACCAGGTCGCAGCCATCCCGGCGCATGCGTGAAACCTCGGCGCGGGTTTCCAGTCGCGGGCCCTGGGTTGCGCCGTAGCAGCCCCCATCGACGATCGCAATGCCGATGCTGTCGGCCGCTTCGATCAAGCCTTGGCGCAGACTCGCCGTATACGGCTCGCTGAAATCGATGTGGCGCACCTGCGCTCCGGCAACATCGCAGAAGCTGGTGATGCGTTCACTGGTGTAGTCGATGATCTGATCGGGCACCGCAAGGATGCGCGGCACCATGTCGGCACGAATGCCGCCCACCGCGTTGATGCCGATCACGCGGCGCGCACCCAGATGATGCAAGGCCCACAGGTTGGCGCGATAGTTCACGCGATGCGGCGGAATCGTGTGCGACTCGCCATGCCGCGCGAGAAACGCGATGCGATGTCTGCCGACCGTGCCGATCACGATGCTGTCGGATGGATGGCCGTATGGCGTATCGAGCGCATGCCGCTCGACGCCCTGCAGGTCCGGGAACCGATACAGGCCGGTGCCGCCAATCAGGGCGAGGTCGATCGTGCGTGTCATGCATCCACCGCGTAGATGGCCGGCAGGTTCCGTCCCTGCTCGTGATAGTCCATGCCATAGCCGAACACATAGCGATCGGGGACTTCGACGCCGACGAATTCGGCGCGGAGTCCGACGCCACGGCCATGCCGTTTCTCGCACAGTACCGCGATCAGGACACGCGCTGCACCTTGCGCGCTGCAATAGTCGCGGATCTCGGCCAGGGTGTGACCTTCATCGAGGATGTCATCGACCAGCAGCACGGTGGCGCCGGCCAGCGATACGTTCGGACGCTTGACCCAGTGCAGCGCGCCGCCGCTGGTTTCACCGCGATAGCGCGTGGCATGCACGTAATCGAATGTCAGTGGTGAGGACAGCAGGGTGGCAAGCTGGCCCGCGAACGGCAAGGCACCTTGCATCACGGTGAGAAACACCGCCGGGCGACCTGCCAGCTCGGTGTCGATCTCGCCGGCCATGCGCGTGATCGCCGCGGCCAGCACGTCGCCATCGTGGATGCGCTCGGCGCTTGCCAGCGCCGCAGCAAGAGGGGGAACTTGCTTGTTCATGTCGTCGTTTCCGTATCCAGCGCAGCGAGGCGCGCAATGAAGAGTTCACGCTGGGGATTGTCCGCCAACGCCCGCCAGGTCGGCGCCAGCGCGCCCTGCAGCGTGGCCAGTCGTGCCTGCGCACAGGGTACATGCGCGCGCGCCGCAGCGATCGATTCGTCGACGATCGCTGGCGAACAGGCCAGCAACAGATCGCAGCCGGCGCGCACATGCGCCTCGATGCGAGCGGCTATCGGCCCCATCGATTCGGCTGCGGCCATGCCGATGTCATCACCGATCACCAGGCCGCGAAATCCGAGTTCGCCGCGCAACACCTGATCGATCCAGACGCGCGAATAACCGGCCGGCAGCGCATCGACTGCGGGGTAGGTGACATGCGCCATCATCACCGCCTCGGCGCCGGCCTCGATCGCGTCGGCAAATGGCACGAGGTCGCTGACTCGCAAGTCGGCCAGGCTGCGCGAATCGATTGCGGCGTCGAAATGGGTGTCTTCGGACACGCTGCCGTGGCCGGGAAAATGCTTGATCGTCGCCGCCATCCCGGCCAGGCGCATGCCGCGCAGGCAAGCCAGCGCGAGCCGCGAAACCACCTGCGGATCGGCATGCAGGGCGCGCACGCCGATCGCGCGGTTGCCGCGTGCGAGATCGACCACCGGGGCAAAGCTGAGGTCGATGCCGATCGCGCGCATCTCGGCCGCCATCAACCAGGCATGTTCTTCGGCGCGCGCGACGGCGGCTTGCGGATCACGATCATGCAGTGCGCCCAGACTCGCGAGCGGCGGCAGGCGCGTGAAGCCTTCACGAAAACGCTGCACCGGGCCGCCTTCCTGATCGACACAGACGAGAAAGGGCCCACCGCGCTCCGCGCGGATCGAGTCGATCAGCGCGGCGACCTGCTCGCGACTGTCGAAATTGCGCGCGAACAGGATCACGCCGCTGACCTGCGGCACCGCCAATCGTGCGCGGTCGGCCTCGTCGAGTCGCTTGCCAGCCAATCCAATGATGAGCATCTGCGGCCTTTCCCGGGACTCCCCGCGCGCCGCCCATCGGCGGCCGCAGGGCCCTGTCAAACCGCCGATTGTACCGGCAAGCGGCGCTGGCGCAGCGTCGATGGGCCGAACGGGGCTTCAGACACAGGCCGCGCGGCAGCCGTCATTCAGCGCACGAACAGCGCGATCGATTCCACGTGCGCGGTATGCGGAAACATGTCCATCACGCCGGCCGCCTCAAGCGTGAAACCGTGCCGATTGACCAGGGTTCCGGCATCGCGAGCAAGAGAACCCGGATGGCAGGACACATAAACGATGCGATCGCAGCCCTTGCGCGGCAGGTATTCGAGCACGGCGGCCGCGCCCGAGCGTGGCGGATCGAGCAGCAGCTTGTGGTAGCTGCGTCGCGCCCACGGCGCATCAGCCTGATCGGCGGCCAGATCGGCGGCGAAGAACTCGACATTGCCGATGCCATTGGCTTGCGCGTTCTCGCGCGAGCGCGCCACCAACGCCGCCTCACCTTCGACGCCGACCACCTCGCCTGCGCGCCGCGCAATCGGCAAGGTGAAATTGCCGAGGCCGCAGAACAGGTCGAGCACGTGGTCGGAGGCATTCAATTCGAGCAGTTCGAGCGCGCGCGCGATCATGCGCAGGTTCATGCCGCCATTGACCTGGATGAAGTCGAGCGGGCGAAACGCGATGTCGATGTCGAAGTCGGGAATGCGAAACGACAGCGACACCTGTTCGGGCCACAACGGCACGACGCTGTCGGGCCCGCCACTTTGCAGCAGGATCGCGATCTCATGGGCCTTGGCGAAGTCGACGAGCGCGGCGCGATCGCTGTCCACGAGCGGCTGCAGATGGCGAAAGGTCAGCGCAACGCACTGATCGCCGGCGGCAATCTCGATCTGCGCGATCTGCTCACGCGCGGTCAGCGAGCCGACCAGGCGCGACAACTCGGCCAGACGCAGGCCGATCGCAGGCAGCAAGGTGTGGCACTCGCTCAGATCGGCAACGAAGCGCGGATTGTCCTCGCGGAAGCCGACCAGTGCCTTGTCTTTCTTGGCCACCCATTTCACCGACAGCCGGCCCTTGCGTCGATAGCCCCAAGGCTCGGCAGTCAGCGGTTCGAGCCAGCGCAGCGGCGCGACCTTGCCGATGCGCTCGAAATTCTCGGCGAGCACGCGCTGCTTGGCGGCGATCTGCGCAGCCGGCGGCAGGTGCTGCAGCGTGCAACCGCTGCAACCGCCGAAATGCGGACAGCGCGGGGCGATGCGCTCGGGCGAGCGTTGCAGCAACTCCTCGACCTTGGCCTCGTCGAAATGGCGGCTGCGCTTGACGATGCGCACGCGCGCCGTCTCGCCCGGCAGAGCGCCGGCCACGAACAGGGTCTTGCCATTGACGTGGGCGACACCACGACCATCATGGGAAAGGTCGGTGATCGAAACTTCGGTGATCTGATTCATCGGTTGCGGACAGGGGCGGCGCGCCGTGCGACGCTACTTGCGCTGCCAGACACTGTGGGAATCCTGATAGTACCAGCCGGGCCGGGCCCGCTCGATCCATTGCTGCGCAAACGTCGCACGAATCTGCGGCGCCCAGTCGGCATGGCCGTTGGCGAGCGCGATCTCGCGATAGGCGGCCTCGCGGTCACGATTCTCGGCGGCGACTGCCGCATTGATCGCAGCACGCTGGGCGAGTGGAATCAAGGCTGCATCGCGCACGGCGACCAGGGCGTCGCGCGTGAAACCGAGGGCACCGCTGTCGAAGTGCGCACGCAACTGCGTCGAGAAGCGTTCCTGCATGCGTACCTGAATCGCCTGGATCTGCGGTGTCTGCACGGTGATGTCGGCGCCCTGCGCATGCGCGCTGGGCACCAAGAGGTCGAGCAAGGCCGCGGCTGGATTCTTGCGCTCTGGCGCGGGGGGCGGATCGCTGGGCGCAGGCGCCTCGCCACCGAGCACCTTGTCGACGAACTGGCCCGCCGCTTTCTGCGCGGCAGCCTCGGGAAAGTAGACATTGATCGTCACGCAAGCGACCGGCGCGACGCAGGCGATGAACAGGGCAAGGACGGCAAGCGGACGACGCATGAAACCTCCGATTCACTCGATGACGGGCGCCTGCCCCCGGGTCGCATCACGCAGACGGCGTACCAAGGTGGGCCAATCGACATGGCGGCGATGACCGACGATGTCGATGCGCGGCAGGCCCGCACCCTTGACGATAGCGTAGCCACGCGCATCGAGCGAGTGATCGGCATCGAGCCGTTCAGGCACGGGATCGACGCCGCCCATCGTGCAGATCTCATCGCGCAATCGGCAACGCACACCGAGTTGTCCGAAGCGGAAGGTATTGACGAGCTTGAGCGCGAGATTCTGCAGCGCCGGCGCGCCGCTGCTGATGCCGGTGATGTCATCGACCGCGGTGTAGCTCATCTTGCCGCCGCCCTTGGTGCGCAACCAGGCATCGAAGGCGACCGTGCCCCAATCAAGCAGGCGCAGATCATCGATGGTGCCGAACAGGCGCCCGCTCATGCTGCCGAAGGAAAAAGCGCTGGTGAGTTGTTCGAGGTCGAAATTCTCGAAATGGATATTGGCGCCGAGCGCGGGCTCGCTGCCGAAGGGTCGCTCCAGGCTCATGGTGTTGACGCCCAGATGGCCGTCGAACAGATACAGGTCCAAGCCACCATGGAAATCGATGCGATCGCCGACGAATTCGATTTCGGGAATGCCGCCCGACAGATTGCCGGGAAAGATCGGCCAGCCGAAGGCCGCCGACATCTGCGGCAACTGCACGCCGACCACCGCGAACGAGGCTTCATAGCGATCGCCACGCGGCGATGCGGGCTGGGCAATGAACTTCTCCAGTCGCAACTGCCCGCCCAGCACATCCACGGCCAACGGCGCGGCCAGACGCAGGCTTTCGCGGTCGGCCGTCCACTGCGAACGCGCTGCACCGAACGGGACCCTGTAGAACTCCGCGTGCCGCCAGCCAAGAGCAGTTGGAGCGCGCGGCGTGTCGGCGCTCCAGTCAAGCGCGCCATCGAGTCCTTCGAGCGCGAAGCGCCCTGCACCATCGACGAGATCGACTTTCTTCGCCTCGAATGAAAAGCCGCGCACGCGTCCCGCTTCGAGCGCGACCGCGCCCTGCGCGCGACCGCGTGCCTGCAACTCGCCATAGCCACGCGTGGCGAGCCAACTGCGCGCGTAGCGGTCGGTTGCAAGCGCAAGATCGAGCTCGCGCAGCTGCGCCTGCAGTGCCTGCCACTGGTGCGTGAGCGGGTTCCACTGTCCATGCAGGCTCGCATCGAGCACGCCCGGGTCACGCCAGTCGAAGCGATCGACCTTCCACACCGATGACGAAAGAGCGGCTCCGATCCGTGCGTGGATCGGCGTCTGCGGCAACTCCACATAGATGCTGCCAGCCAGCGCCTGTCCGCCGTGCAGACTCGCGTCAGCCGCGATATGCAGCGCATCGAGCGCACCGGCGAGTCTGAGATCCAGATCAGCGGCGAGATTGGCAATCCCGAAACTGCCATCGGTGGCGTCATGGCCCATGCCCCGCACGCCCACGCGCCCCTGCAACCAGGTCACATCCGCAGCAGGCTCGCGCAGCGTCAAGTCTTGCGCCACGAGTTTGCCGCCCAAGAGCCGCGCACTCAGCGGCCCGATCAGATGCGCCGCCCGATCGCGAATCTGCCAGCGCGAACGCAGTGCGTCGACGGCGATGTCGCCCAAGCGCGCATGCGCAAAGGAAAGCGGCCTGATTTCGCCGTGGCCATCACGTCGCCAATCCAGACCACCGCGCAATCCTTCGATCGAGATCGCACGCTGCGGCTCGCGCAGATCCAATCGATCGGTCGCGGCCGCGGCGCGGATCAAGCCCTCACCGTCCAGTTCCGCACTGCCGCGCAGTTCGCCGACGAGTGCAAGATCATTCAATTCCTGTGCAGCGAGCACACCGCGACCATAGCGTTGCAGGGCGAGCGGGAACACCGCGCGCGCCTGATGCAATTGGAGACGCCGCAAGGGCGCAAGCTCGCGCGGGTCGAAGCGGGCAGCGGCGTCGAATTCGAGCACGTCAGGATCGCGCCAATTCAGCTGCGCGATGTCCCAGACCGCATCGACGCCGCGCCGCACATCGAGCGCCAGATCGACCGGCGCCTGCGGCAATTGCGCGTGCAGCACGCCAACGTCCAGACGTCCGCGCGCGAGGCGCAACTGCGCACCGATCCGGGCGATACCGTTCGTCACGGACCAATTGCCCTCGCCTTCGATGTCAACGCCATCGAGTGCGAGCGTGCCATCATGCGTGCCGAGCGTGAGCCCCGTGATCGAACCACTTGCATGCGCCCGCTGCGCAGCATCGATCGTCAGCTCGGCTTCGACCAGTCCCGCACGCAGACTGCCGCCGCCCCAGTGTCTGGCCAAGACCGGAGCGACCCACGCCGCAGGCAAGCTGCGCAGCTTGAGCGCAGTCGTTCCGGCACCGAGAGGCCATTGCAAGACGCCTTCGAAGGCATCCTGCTCAAGCCGCAGAGCGAGCTGCTCACGCGCGAGGCGCACGCGCAGTTGCGCGCTGCGCCCGTCAGACAACCGCAAGGGCCCATCGCAGACCTGCGCATCGCCCTCGCGTTTGAGCACGCATTGCCAATCGAGGACCTGATCCACGCCAAGCTCAGCAATCCGCAGCCGCTGCGCAACCACCTGCAGCTTGCCGCCATCAGTGTCGAGCTGCGCATCAAGGCGCACGCCCTCAAGGCTCAGGCTCGGCGCTTCCACATGCGCCGCCTGCAGGCGCAGGCTGCGCGCGGCCGCTTGCGTCGCTGCAAACATGGCCAGGCAGCACAGGATCAGGACTGGGTTTGACGAAAGGCGCATCACGCCCCATTCTGCCGCAACGCCGCCACGGACGGATCGATCATGTCGCGTCCACGCCTGCTCGTTGCCGATGACAATCCCATGAGCCTGCAGTTTCTTGCCGAGGCCTTCACGAAACTGGGCGTCGATGTTGTGTCCGCGACGGATGGCGGACGGGCGTTGGCACTCGCGCAGGAGCATGCCTTCGACCTGCTCGTGCTCGACCTCAACATGCCTGTCCATGACGGCTGCGCCGTTCTTGCAATGATCCGTGCTGGCAGCGGCCCCTCGCGCGCCGCACCGATCTGGGCGACCAGTGCGGAGCTCGACGTCACGAAAACGGCCGCGCTCAAGGTGCGAGGTTTTGACCAGGTGTTGGCCAAACCGATCACGATACAGGCCTTGCGCGACGCCCTTGCGCGCAGGCTGCCGCAAGTCGGATTCGCATCCGAGTCCGAACCGACATGCCGACTCGATGATGCACAGGCGCTGCGCACGACGGGCGGGGACGCCGCGATCGTCATCGCGCTGCGCGGATTGTTTGCTGCCGAGTTGGCTGGCTTGCCCGCCGAGCTTGCGCAGTTTGCGGCGCAGAAGGATCGCGACGCGCTGCGCGCCCGCCTGCACCGACTGTCGGCATCCGCAGGCTTCTGCGGTGCGCCCGGCTTGATCGCTGCGATCGCAAGCCTGCGCGAACGCCTTGAGCACGATGCCTGGCCGGACAACGCGATCGAGTCCTTGCTCATCGAGTGTGGCCACGTGCATGACGCGATCAAGGGCAGCGCACCCACCTGAGCTTCAGCGCGACGGAGCCGCTGCGCTGCGCGCGAGTCGCCAGGATTTCAGCTCACCGCCGATCAGATGGCGCACCACGGCGCGTACGAGGCCGCGCAACTCGCGCAGCCCTTCGGCAGGCGGGCGCACATCGGCTGCCAGTGCAAGCAACGCGGCGCCGGAAATGCGCAGGCCGGAACCTTGTCCGGACCAGAGCCGCGCGCCTTCTTCGGGGTCGTAGCCGTAGTCGAGTTCAGGCTGCAAGACTGAGCCATCCGCGGCGCGTTCCAGTACGAGGCCGTAGCCGATTTCGGCGAGGAAATCGCGCTCGAAGCGGCGCAGCGTCCATGCCACCGCGTCCTCATCGGCCAGCCGCGCCAGGCACTGCGCATACAAAGAGAACGCTTGTGGATGCGGATCGCCACGACCACTCAGGCGCAACACGAATTCATTGACGTACATCGCTGCAAGCAGGGTCTGACCCTGCGGCTGCAAGGACGCACTTGCGGCTTCGGCGGCAACCAAGGTGCCCAGTTCGCCGCGGGCGACCCAATCGAGCAACAGCGGCTGCAACGGCTGCAACAGGCCGCGTGGCCAGCGGCTGCGTTCCCGGCGCACGCCACGCGCCACCAGTCCGACCCGGCCGTGGTCGCGGCTGAAGATCTCCAGCAGCAGCGAAGTTTCGCGCCAGGCTCGCGCGTGCAGGACGAAAGCGGGCTGTCCCTCGACGCGCATCGACGTGTCCGCAGCGCCTCAGTCGGTATAACCAAATTGCTTGAGCGCGGCGGCGTCGTCGCTCCATGATTCACGCACGCGCACCCACAGTTCCAGATGCACGCGCCGTTCGAACAGACGCTCCATCCCGCGGCGGGCGGCGCTGCCGATTTTCTTGAGCTGGGCACCCGCAGCCCCGATCACGATGCCCTTCTGTCCTTCGCGCTCGACCCAGATCACCGCGCCGATGCGCGTGATCTTTGCAGTGTCTTCGAATTGCTCGATCTCGACCGCAGTCGCATACGGCAATTCATCGCCCAACAGGAGCATGAGCTGCTCGCGCACCAGTTCGGCGGCGAGAAAGCGCTCACTGCGATCGGTGAATTCGTCTTCGGCGTAGGCCGCCTCTCCTTCCGGCAGCAGTTGGGCAATGTCGTCGAGCAACACCGCCACGCCGTCGCCGCGCCGCGCACACAGGAAATGCACTCCGGCATAGTCATGCTCGCGCGTGACCTGCGCGGCAAAGGTCAGTAGACGCGTCTTGTCGGCGAGTTTGTCGACCTTGTTCACCGCCAGCAGCACCGGCTTGCCCAGTGGCGCGAGCAATTTCCAGATCGCTTCGTCCTCGTCGTTCCATTTCGGGCCGTCGATCACGTGCACGAGCACGTCGGCCTCTTCGGGCGCCTGGCGGGCAATGCGGTTGAGCTGGTGATTGAGCGCGCGACGCGTCTGTCGATGCAGGCCGGGTGTGTCGAGCAGTGCGATCTGGGCGTCGGGGCGGGTGACGATGCCGAGGATGCGGTGGCGCGTGGTCTGCGGCTTGGGGGTGACGATCGATAGCCGCAGGCCGAGCATTGCATTGAGCAAGGTCGACTTGCCGACGTTGGGCTGGCCGACGAGGGCCACGGTGCCAAAGCGATGCGGTGTCGACTCAGTGCTCATCGGATCCCTGGTTTTCCATCACGGCCAGAACCTGCTCAGCCGCAATCTGCTCGGCGGCGCGGCGGCTCGATGCGCTGCCTTCAAAACTTCTTTCGATCGAATCGACGCGGCAACTGACGGTGAACACGCGTGCATGTTCCTCGCCAGCGGTGGCGAGCAGTTCATAGACTGGCAGCTGCATCCCGCACGCCTGCAACAGCTCCTGCAGCCGGGTCTTGGCATCCTTGGGCGTGCGCTCGCCCGCTTCCACCAGCGGCGCGAACAGGTCACGCACTCGCTGTCTGCAGGCTTCCCAGCCGCCATCGAGATAGACCGCAGCCACCAACGCCTCGAAGGCATCGGCGAGGATCGAATCGCGACGATGACCACCACTCTTGAGTTCACCGGGCCCCAGGTGCAGGAGATCGCCCAACTGCTGCGCACGCGCCATGCCGGCCAGCGCGTTGCCGTTGACCAGCGCCGCGCGCAAGCGTGTCATCTCGCCCTCGCTCGCACGCGGATGCCGTTCGAAAATGAGCTCGGCGACGAGCAGGTTGAGCAGCGCATCGCCGAGGAACTCCAGCCGCTCATTGTTCGCATGCGCCGCGCTGCGATGGGTGAGCGCACGCTCACGCAAGGCAGCGTCGGCAAAGTGATGCCCGAGGGTGCCCGACTCACTCACCCGTGTTGCTGGTCAGATTGATGGAATGATCAAAACTGACCAGAAGGTCGACGTTGTACATGAACGGGATACGCCGTTCGTAGGCCGTGCGCAGAATCACCTTGCCGGCATCGCGCACCGCAGTGACCGAGCTCAAGGGCACGTTCTGTTCATCGACATACTGCGTGCTGAACTTGAAACCGAGGTCACGCCTCAACTGGTCGAGTGATTTGCTCGCGACGCCCGGCTCCTTGCTCAGCTGATCCATCGATTTCACCACGCCGAAATATTCCGTGTACGCGGGGATCAGCTTCATCGCCACATAGGCGAAAAAGCCGGCGACGACGAGGACAATGACGAAACCGATCAGCGTGATGCCTTTGCTCTTGTGGTGCATGTGCGTACTCCCTCGATGGCCGGATGCGGACTGCTGCCGCGCATCTTATTTGATCACGGTGCCGATACGATTCAAATTACCGAAATTCATCCAGACGAGATACGCCCGGCCGACCAGGTTTTCCTCGGGCACGAAACCCCAGAAACGGCTGTCGGCGCTGTTGTCGCGGTTGTCACCCATCGCGAAGTAGTGGCCTGGCGGCACCGTCCAGGTGCCCTCATGGCCGACCCAGGCGCGCGGCACCTCGAGGATCTGGTGCTCGACGCCGCCGAGGTTCTCGAGCTTGAGCTCGGCGCCATCGGCCGGGCGGCCGGGCTCGCTCGGCCCCGAGTAGGCTCCCAGATCGGTCTCGGCGATCTGCTGGCCGTTCACGAACAAGGTCTTGTTGCGGTATTCGATCGTGTCGCCGGGCAGGCCGATCACGCGCTTGATGTAGTCCTCTTTCGGATTCTTCGGATAGCGGAACACGAACACATCGCCACGCTTGGGCTCGCCGGTGGCGAGGATGCGCTTGTTGAGCACCGGCAGGCGCACGCCGTAGGAAAACTTGTTGACGAGAATGAAGTCACCGACCAGCAGGGTCGGCATCATCGAGCCCGAGGGAATCTTGAACGGTTCGGCGATGAACGAGCGGAACAACAGGATCAGGAACAGCACCGGAAAGAACGAGTGTGCATATTCGACCACCACCGATTCGCGCAAGGCATCGCGCTTACGGGCATCGCGCTCTTCATCGCTCAGTGCGGTCATTGCCGCGATCGTCTGCGCGCGACGGCGCCGACGCGGCGCGAGCAGCAGCAGATCGAACAGCCAGATGACACCGGCGGTTCCCGTCAGCACGACCAGCAGCAATGCGAAATCGAAATTCATGTTTGGCTCCGGAATTCCCCAGCGCTTTGTCACGCCCCTGACCCACACCCAGCGGCCATGACGGGCAGCGACTACTTGTCCATCTGCAAGACCGCGAGGAAGGCTTCCTGCGGAATCTCGACACTGCCCACCTGCTTCATGCGCTTCTTGCCTTCCTTCTGCTTCTCCAGCAGCTTGCGCTTGCGGGAAATATCACCGCCGTAGCACTTCGCGGTCACGTCCTTGCGCAGGGCCTTTACGGTTTCGCGGGCCACGATCTTCGCGCCGATGGCCGCTTGGATGGGGATGTCGAACTGCTGGCGGGGGAGGAGTTCCTTCAGCTTGCTGCACATCTTCTTGCCCAGCTCGTGCGCATGGTCGCGGTGGATCAACGCGCTGAGGGCATCCACCTTTTCACCGTTCAGCAGAATGTCCAGCTTGATGAGGTCGCTCTCCTTGAAGCCGATGGGGTGGTAGTCGAAACTGGCGTAGCCGCGGCTGATGCTCTTCAGCTTGTCGAAGAAGTCGAACACCACCTCGCCGAGGGGCAGCTCGAAGGAAAGTTCCACGCGGTCCGTGGTGAGGTAGTTCTGGTTGGTGAGCATGCCGCGCTTGTCGATGCACAGGTTCATGATCACCCCGGTGTACTCGCTCTTGGTGATGATCTGCGCCTTGATGTAAGGCTCCTCGATCTTCTCGATGTGCATCACCGGAGGCAGCTCGCTGGGGTTGTGTACATCGATCACTTCACCGTTGGTCTTGGTGACGATATAGCCCACGTTGGGCACGGTGGTGATCACGGTGATGTTGAACTCCCGCTCGATCCGCTCCTGAATGATCTCCATGTGGAGCAGCCCGAGGAAGCCGCAGCGGAACCCGAAGCCCAGCGCGGCACTGCTCTCGGGCGTCCAGGTGAGGCTGGCATCGTTGAGCTTCAGCTTCTCCATGGCATCGCGGAGTTCCTCGTACTCGTCGGTCTCCACGGGGAAGATGCCGGCCCACACCATGGGTTTCACGTCCTCGAAGCCGTGGATGCCCTCAGCACACGGCCGCGCCTGATGCGTGATGGTGTCGCCCACCTTCACCTCGCTGGCTGTCTTGATGCCGCTGATGATATAGCCCACGTCGCCCGCGCTCAGCTGGGGCTTGGGCAGCAGGTCCATCTTCAGCACGCCGATCTCGTCCGCGTCGTACACCACGCCGGTATTGAAGAACTTCACCTTGTCGCCCTTGCGGATGGTGCCGTTCATTACGCGGAAATAGGCGATGATGCCCCGGAAGGAGTTGAACACGCTATCGAAGATGAGCGCCTGCAGCGGTGCGGTGGGATCGCCCTTGGGTGCGGGAACGCGCTCCACGATCGCCTCCAGCAGCTTGTCCACGCCCAAGCCCGTTTTTCCGCTGGCGCTGAGGATGTCCTCCAACTTGCAGCCGATGAGGTCCGTGATCTGGTCCTTCACCTCCTCGGGATTGGCGCTGGGGAGGTCCATCTTGTTCAGCACGGGGATGATCTCCAGGTCGTGCTCCAGGGCGAGGTAGAGGTTGCTGATGGTCTGCGCCTGGATCCCTTGCGTGGCGTCCACGATCAACAGCGCGCCCTCACAAGCGGCGATGCTTCGGCTCACCTCGTAGCTGAAGTCCACGTGGCCCGGGGTATCGATCAGGTTCAGGATGTACTTCTCGCCATTGAGCTCGTAGTCCATCTGGATCGCCTTGCTCTTGATGGTGATCCCCCGCTCACGCTCCAGGTCCATGTCATCCAGGTTCTGCGCCTGCATGTCACGGTCGGCGATGGTGCCTGTCATCTGCAGCAACCGGTCGGCCAAGGTGCTCTTGCCGTGGTCGATGTGCGCGATGATGCAGAAATTGCGGATGTTCTTCATGGAATGCCGGGCCGAAAAGGTCCGCGAAGGTAACGGTGATGGGCCTACCCCACGGAAGGCGCGAAGTACAGGGAAGAATGCGGTAAGCGCTGGTCGGTCCACATTTGTGGTTCAATAGCATTCCCCCACCTCCGGCGCGCCCCGTACTTTCGCGGCTTCCGCATGAAAGCCCCTGCCCGCACCACCGTCACCGCCGCACTGCCCTATGCCAACGGCCCGCTCCACATCGGCCACATCGCCGGGGCCTACCTGCCCGCGGACATCTACGTCCGGAACCTGCGGGCACGCGACAAGGAGGTGCTCTTTGTCTGCGGAAGTGATGAGCACGGCGCGGCCATCACTCTGCGCGCCCTGAAGGAGGGCACCACCCCGCAGGCCATCGTGGACAAGTACCACGCGCTGATGGGCAGTGCCTTTACCGACTTCGGCATCGCGTTCGACATTTACCACCGCACCAGCAGTGAGCTCCACAAGAAGACTTCCCAGGACTTCTTCCTGCAGCTCAATGCCAATGGCTCGTTAACGGAGAACACCGAAGAACAGTACTACGATGCCGAGGCCAAGCAATTCCTCGCGGACCGCTACATCACAGGCACCTGCCCCAACTGCGGCAATGCCGATGCCTATGGCGACCAGTGCGAGAAATGCGGCAGTGCGCTCAGCCCGAAGGACCTCATCGATCCGCGCAGCACCCTTAGCGGCAGCAAACCGGAGCTGCGGCCTACCAAGCACTGGTACCTGCCCATGGAACGCAGCCAGGAATGGATGACGAAGTGGATCAACACCGGCATGCTGGACGGCGAACAGCAGCACGATCCCGCCGAGTGGAAGCCACAGGTGCTGGGGCAGTGCAACAGCTGGCTGAAGGAAGGCCTGCGCCCCCGCGCCATGACGCGCGACCTCGATTGGGGCGTGCCCGTACCGCTGCCCGGCGCGGAAGGAAAGGCGCTCTATGTCTGGCTCGATGCGCCCATCGGCTACATCAGCGCCACCAAGCAATGGGCCAAGGACCACAACACGGAGTGGGAGAAATGGTGGAAGGCCGACGACACGCGCCTGCTGCATTTCATCGGCAAGGACAACATTGTTTTCCACTGCATCATCTTTCCGATCCTGTTGAAGGAGCACGGCGGCTTCATCCTTCCGCAGAACGTGCCCGCCAACGAATTCCTCAACCTGGAAGGGCGCAAGCTCAGCACCAGCCGCAACTGGGCGGTGTGGCTGCACGAATACATCGACCGCTGGCCGGGCAGGCAGGACGAGCTGCGCTATGCGCTCACCACCATTTTTCCGGAGTTCAAGGACAGCGAGTTCACGTGGAAGGATTTCCAGGACAAGAACAACAACGAGCTGGTGGCCATCATCGGCAACTTCGTGCAGCGCGTGTTCGTGCTCTGCCACAAGTACTACGATGGCAGGGTGCCGGAGCCCGCAGCCAGCAACGCCGCACAAGGGGAGCAGGACACCGTGCTCTGGGCGGAGCTCGCCGGCATCCCCGGAAAGGTCGCGGCGGACATCGACAAGTTCCGCTTTCGCGATGCGCTCGCAACGGCCATGAACGCCGGCCGCCTCGGCAACAAATACCTCACCGATACCGAGCCGTGGAAGCTGGAGAAGACCGATCCGGACCGCGTGCGCACGGTGCTCTTCAACGGCCTGCGGATCACGGCAGCCTTGAGCGTGGTGCTGGAACCCTTCCTGCCCTTCACCGTGCACAAGCTGCGCACCATGCTCGGCCTCGGTGAGCTGAAATGGGCGGATGCATTGCGTGATGGACTGATCGTTCCCGGTGCGCAACTGGGAAAACCGGAGCACCTCTTCAAGCCCATCACCGATGCGGAGATCGCCGCCGAGGTGGAACGCCTGAAAGCCAACGAACCCATGGACCAAAAGCCTGCAGACCCCAAGGCCAAAGCCCAGCTGAGCTCGCCGAAGCAAGGCGAAGGAGAGCCGAAAGCAGCCAAGGCCGCCATCAGCTTCGACGATTTCACCAAGCTGGACCTGCGCATCGGCATCATCACCGCTGCGGAGAAAGTGCCCAAGGCCGACAAGCTTCTCAAGCTCGCCATCGATATCGGCGAGGCTGAACCGCGCACCATCGTCAGTGGCATCGCGGAGCACTTCGATCCGGAGGAATTACCCGGCAAGCAAGTGCTCGTGCTCTGCAACCTCGAACCCCGCAAAATGCGCGGCGTGGAAAGCCAAGGCATGGTGCTGATGGCGGAGGACTCCGAGGGGAAGCTCGTGTTCGTGGAGCCGGGCAGGGAGGTGCCACCAGGTGCGGAGGTGCGTTAGAATGAGTTGTCGGCTGTCAGTTGCCAGTTGTCCGGCGTAGAGCGTTCACAACCTCCGACGACAAGCGGTTCCGTCGCGTTCGTTGCGCCCGTTGCGGTAAAAACCAACGAGGCCTGTGATATTTCCTCGGCGCTATCTCCTTCATTCCCCGTGCCGCAGGCACATCTGCGTTCATTTGGCGGAGCTCGGCATTATCTGTGCCATCTGCGCCATCTGCGGTTCCTAAAACCAGAGATATCCTGTTCCATGGAGGTACCGTTATCGCACAAGCGGCACACGGAACGTCCGCTGTGCTTCCGCGCCCGTTACGCGCACATACCACACGCCCGTCCCCAGCTCAGCAGTTGGTAGGCTGATGCGACCCGACATTGCGATGTGCTCGCGGTTGATCACCGTGCGGCCCAGCGCATCGAGCACCTCCACCTGCATGGTACCCGTGCCGAAACCCTGCGTGATGATGATCGCATCCGCCGTGGCGAACACATGCATTTCGGCCAAGTCGTCCCGGCCGTGGATCCCGGTGTTCACGTCCACCATCACATCCATACTGAACGTGGCTTCGCAGGCGCCGTTGTTCACGGTAAGCTGTACCGTGTATGTGCCGGGCGTGTCCCACACATGTGTCGGCTCGGCAGCGGTGCTGCTATTGCCATCGCCGAAGTCCCAGAGGTACTGGTTCACGGCAGTGCCTGTGTAGGTAAGGGTTGCGGCGATCCCCGCGATCACATCGGTGGTATCCATGATGAAGCTTGGAACGGGCGCATCCAGCACGGTGAAGTTCACAGCGGTGCGTCCAGTGCTGGTGCATGCGGTGGAGGAGACCCCGCAATCCGCATAAAGCAGGGTCACCCCGGGTACATCCGTATGGGCCAGGCCTTCAGCCACGGGGTCGATCACGGAGCTGCCGTAGGCAACGAGATCGCCACCCGTGGGCGCATCGTACCAGAAGGGCGTGGGGAGGAGGTAGTCGAACTCCACGCGGGCACTGCCAATAAAGCCTGTTCCATAGGTGCTGGCGGTATGGAGTTCGGCCACTCCGGCTTCGTAGGGGCCGGTCATGGCCACGATCAGCTCGGACACGGTCCCGGAGTAGTTCTCGTGGTTCGGCATCAGCTGGATCTCTCCTTCAATGGTGCCAGTGAGGTTGATGTACAGATCGCTCATCCACACCGGGTCGGGGGCCTGCACGTTGGTGAGGATGAGGCGGCCTGCCTGGAGCACCGCGCCGGTGGGCAACGGGGGCAGGGTGAGCGAGGAGCGCAGCACATAATCGGTACCCGTACACTCCAGGTTGGTGCCCGGGAATGCATGCGTGGCGGTGAACCGGCCGCCGAGGCTTTCGGTGCAGCCTTCCACGGATACGCCATCGCCGCTTGGCACCCCATCGCCCACGCACACGGTGTATCCGGTGGCGGTGAGCGGTGCGCAGTCCGTGGCCACGCCCAATACGATGTTCGGCAGTGCGGTGGAGTTCAGCACCTCTCCATCCAGCGGCTCCGATTGCGATGTGCTGTACAGCAGGTCGTCCAGCAGGGAGTAACTGCGCTTAACCGGTGCGGTGCTGGTGAAGGCCACCGAGGCGTTGGCGCTTGCCGTGGCGTACGTGGGGCTGAAGTGGGTGACCTCCAGCAGGAGGTTGCTGGTGCCGTCCCACTCGTAGGGCGTGTTCAGGGTGAAGTCATTGTTCCCCACTACCGGTTGGTGGTCCATGGGTGTGGTGGCGGCCTCGTTGGGCGCATTCAGGAAACCGCTGAGAGAGGTGGCCGTGGTATTGCCGAGCCGCATGGTGAAGTTCTCGTGGATCCCCGAGCCGTTGAGGGCGGTGACCACCCAGCGCAGCCTCACCACGGCATCGCCGGCGGAGAGGCCGGCCGCGGAGAGCTCCGAGGCCAGATAGATGTACTGGGCGCGCTGTCCGGCGTAGATGTCGCCGAAGGGGCAGGGCACGCCATTGGCACCGTTCACATTGGTGCCGGTACCTACGGGATGCCAGTCCTGGGCCATGGCCGGGGTGAGCAGCAGGGATGCACTGAGCACCAGGGTGGAGAGCAACGAAGTGGAGCGAAGGTTCATGTGGATGAATGAGGTGGATGGAGCCGATCCGGCAACAATAGGGAGGTTTTTTCACATGCGGGATGAGGGTCAGGGCTATCTGTCCCCACTAAGATGGGGACAGATCACCGGGACAAGTGCAGCGTCGAGTCTTATGCGCCCGTTGGGCGCGGCATCCAAGGTCGCATAGCTCCCATCGGAAGGGTTGGATCGCCCTGCGGGCGAGCGCCCTTGATGCTTTGAACCGCGGATATACACGGATCCACACGGATAATTATCCGTGTCCATCCGAGATTGAAATTCCTTCGGTGCAGTGATCGCAGGTCGCGTAGAACAAAAAGGGCCGCCTTTCGCAGGCAGCCCTTTCCGTGGAAAAGAGGTCAGATCAACGGATCAGCGGCACACGGAAGGTCCGCTCCACATCGCCACTCTTCACGCGCACGAACCAAACGCCCGTGTTCAGTTCGCGGTCGGCGAGGGTGATGCGGCCCGGCCTGGTGATAGCGGTACGGCTCATAGCCATGCGGCCCGTGGCGTCAAAAACAGATACGTCCACCGGGGCGTTTCCGAAGGCGTGGTCGATCACGAGCTGATGCGGGGTGGCGTACACGTTCAGCGTGGTTGCTGCCCGGGTGGTGCCGATCGCCGTGGCCATTCCAACGGTGATCTCCTGTGTGGTCACGTCCGTGCAGGTGCCATCGGTGGCGGTTAGGGTTACCGTGTAGGTGCCGGGCGTGGTGTAGGTATGCACGGGGTCCATGTCCGTGCTGGTGCTGCCGTCACCGAAATCCCAGGTCCAGGACGAACTCATCGTGCTGGTGTTGGTAAAGCTCACAGGCTCCGTGGCGACAGCGGTCCCTGCGGTGAAGCCCGCGATCGCGCCCTCCCCTGCGGGAACGATGAACGATGTGCCGAGGACGCACCCGTTCTCATCCGTGATGGTGACCATCTGCTCGCCTGCCACTCCGGTGAATTGCGGGCCTGTGGTGCCATCGTCCCAGAGGTAGCTCAGCTCGCCCGTGCCGCCATCGGCCTCAATGCTCACGCTGCCATCGGCACTGTTCGGGCAGCTCGTGGCCTGGCTGGCGTTCTCGGTGGCTTGGATCAATGCCGGTGCTTCGATGCTGAAGTCGGTGGTCACTTCGCCGCAAGCACCGATCGGTGACACGCGTACGGTGTAGTTGCCCGCCGCCAAGGCATCGTTGATGGCCACACCATTACTGACACCGGTCTGGGTGAGCAGGATCGTGCCGAAGGCATCCGTCCAGGTAACATCCACCGGTCCATTATCGATCGCCACCGCGGCCGTGCCGTTGGGCGAGTTGGCGCAGGTGGCGTTCTCCGCGGTGAAGGGCAGGGGCGCCGTGCCGTGCAGGATGAAGCGCGGGGTGCCGGCATCATCGTTGGTGTTGATCGCGAAGCTGTACGAAGCACCGTCCGTGAGCGGGGTGATGGTGCCGGTGGTGAGGTCCTCCAGGCTCAGGCAGCTCAGGTTCTGCATGCCGGTGATGCCTGCGGTGATGGTGTAGGTGCCGGTAACGTCCACTTCCACGGTAACGGGGATGCTGATGTCCGTGGTGTAGGCACCGAAGAAGTCGATGGCGAGGTTCTCACCGTCCGTGCTTTGGGCGGAGATCAGCGGTGCGCCGACCGTGCGGAAAGGCATCTTCCGGGCATCCATCGCATCATGGTCCGGCGTGCCTTGGTCGAACACGAGGGTGGCCTCATCGCTGTAGGCGTTGATGGCGCTGGCCACGAAGAGGCGCACGATCGGCCGCACCGCTTGCTGGCTTCCGCCGAAGACGCCGCCGGTGGGCTCGTTCATCTTATCGGCCTCGCTTACCGTGGTGGTCACGTTGCTGCCGGAAGCTTGCAGCCAGAACCCTTGACTGCTCTGGATCTTGCCGTTCACGTTTCCTTGGCCGATGCCCCCGGAGTAGGTCTGCGAGGTACCGTTGGCAGGGTTGAAGATCCAGTACTGTGCCGCCACATCACTGCCGAGACTGATGGAGTCGAAGGCGATGGGGCTTGGTACCGGGTTGCTCACCAGGTTCCAGCCGTCCGCTGCGGGGGTACCGCTGCTGGTATGGGTCATGGGCAGGGTGATCGGCGTGTTGGCCACGTTGGGCGCACCTGTCACATCCACGGTGAAGGCCGTGGTGGTGGTGAGGTTATCACCGCTCCAAGCGAAGAAGCCCTGGCCGGCCGTGAGGGCCTGGGTGCTACCGCTCACGCCCACGATCCCGGAATCGGCTGCGGCGTAGGTGTTCGTCTCATCATAATAGCGCACGCTGGGCCACAGGATGCCGCTGCCCACAGGGTCGTCGAAATTGGGATAGGCGCTGCCTGGATAGCCGGCGGTGATGAAGTCGTCCTGCCAATTGCTCACGGTCCGGCCTGCCACGGGGCTGCCGAGCATGCGCCAGTTGGTGGCACCTGCGGGGATGTAGCGCTGCACGGTCATATTCCCGGTGAAGCTGGCTCCGCTGGCCACGGGGCCGAGGCGACCGGTGCCGGTGGCCGTGCTCATCAGGGTCACCGCCCCGGTGCTTGCGTCAAAGTCGCCATCCTCCAGCAGCAAGGTGCCGCGCATGTTGATGGTGGCATCCGTGGTCAGGTCGCTAGGCACGTCGGCGGTGAGGTTCCAGAGTGAAAGCGCACTCGTACTGGTGAGCACCACGCCGCCGGTCCCGAGCAGTGCCAAGGTGCTGTTGTCGTTGGCGGTGAGGGTGCCGCTGAAGTCGGCATCGCCGTTCGCGGAGAGCGTAAAACCAGCGTTCAGCACCAAGGTGCCGCCGGCATCCACGGTGAGGTCGTTCACGGCGACATTTCCCGCATTGGTCACCACGTCACCGCTCTGCACCACCATGCTGGAGGCTGCGGTGAACACGGCCGGGCCCGCGGTGCCTCCGGGCGTGTCGCTCCAGATGTCGTCGCTCACGAAGCCCGTGCCCCTGCTGTAGTAAACCGGGATGGCCAAGGTGCTCAACGCGATGGTATCGCTGTTGTCGCTGGCCCCGCAGCTGTTGGCACGGATGCGGTAGTAGTAGGTGGTCGCCGGATCAAGGCCGGTCACGGCATAGGAGGTGACATTGCCCACGTTCAGGTTCTCATAGCCTGGAACAAAGGAGGGAATGTAGCCATTGAAGCTGTGGGCGCCCAGATGGCTCACGTCACCTTGTGCGTATCCGTCCCATTCGGTGGCCAATGCGGGGAAGCCGGTGCCGGGGTTGGAGCTGATGCCGCCGGTAACGGTGGCCTTGCGCACCAAGGTCTGGTCCGATGTCGCCAAGGATCCGGAGGTCCATTCGGTACCCGGGTCCTCCCCGATGGTGCCGAAGATGTCCACGAAGGCGCCTCCGGCGGTCAGGGTCAAGGACACCGCGTCGTCCCCGTTGAAATTAACGGCGGATTCGGTGGTGGTGGCTCCTCCGTAGGCACTGGCGCTGCTGCCGGCGTACACGATGGTGCTGTTGTTCGGCAGGGTGCCGGAGAGCACATTGGAAATGCTGGCCGAGGAACTGCCGTTGCTGTACAGGTTGAGCGTGTAATCGGAAAGGTCCACGGCTGCTCCCGTGCCGTTGTACAACTCGATGTATTTGTCGTTACCGTCCTCCACGTACTCGGAGATGATAAGGTCCGTGGCGGCCACGGTGGTGCCGAAGGTGGGGCTGGTGCTCACATCGATGGAGTAACTGGTGGCCCCGGCCGAAGCGCCCCAGTTGGCCGTGAAGCCCGTGTAGCCGATGCTGGTGCCGGCACTGGCCGCGGGTGCGCCCGCACCGGCCGTGGTGAGGCTGTCCAGTGCCCCGTACGTGGTGCTGGAAGCACGTGTGGCATAGGCATAAGTGTAGTAGGTGGTGCAGGAGCTGAGCCCGGTAAGGTCACTGCTGAAGGCCGTGCCGCTGAGGTTGGTGCTGGCCACTTGCGTGCCCGTTCCCGGAGTAAAGCCCGAAGTGGTGCCGTACTCGATGCCGTATGCGGTCACCGTGCCGCAGATCCCGGTCACGTCCAAGGTGCCGTCCACGGTGGCGGTGGTGTTGGTGATGGCGGACGCCGTGCCGGTGGTCACCACCGGTGCCGTATCGATGCCGCTGCCGGTGGCGGCCACATCGCTGCTCGCAGCACCGCCGCCGCCCACGGTGATGTCGCCATCATAGCTCGCAACCGCAGTGGGGGTGAACTTCACGTAGATATCCTGCGAATAGGAACCGCCGGGCTGGGTGAGCGAAAGAGTGCTCGTGTACGTGCCGCCAGCCGTGGTGCTGTAGGTGAAGCCTGTCAATGCCGCCACAGTAACGTCCGCGGTGGTGAGGTTGGTGCCGGTGAGCGTGAAGCTCTCCGGGCCGCCGTCCGTATTGATGCAGACGTTGCCGAAGTCCGTCAAGCTGCCGGGGATCAGCAGCGGGGATGCGCCTGCCGTGGTGGTCACCGTGATCACGTTGCTGTTCACCGAGGTGCAGCTCGGCCCCACGGTGCGCACGCGGTAGTAGTAGGTAGTGAGCGGGGAAAGCCCGGTGACGGACTGCGAGGTGCCCGCTACGGAGAGGTTGTCGTAGCCGGAAACATACACTTCGGTGCCGCCCAGAACGATGTTATCGATGTAAACGCGACGTGTGGTAGCGGGACTGGCAAAGCTTGTGTAAACGCCGAAGTAGCTGGAGGTGGTGTGGGTATTGTCCGTCAATGTGCCTGCGCTGGTGGTGGGTGTGCTGGCATAGGTGAAACCTGTGGCATAGAACAGTTCGAACTGGCCGCCCCCCGTACGAGTGACGCGCACATCGAGACCGGCCCCAAGCGCGTTGGAATTATAATCGGGACTCGATGGGAAGGTACCGATCTGGGTCTTGGTCGTCCCGGTGCTTTTCCAAAGTTCAATCGGGTCTGGGCTTGAACTCACACCGACGCGTAGGAAATACCCGTTGAAGGAACTTGCGATATCCGAAACCACGGCGTCCGACATCAAGATTACGCCGAAATAGTTTGAAGAAGAACCGCTGAAATTGGTCGATCCCCAGCTGAATTTCCATTCACTCGCCTCGGTGGAAGGCATGAGCAAGGCACTTGATCCCACGGATGCGTTGGATCCCAAATAGGAAGCATCGGTGGAAGCACTTCCGCTCGGCAAGGTCGCGGCAGTTAGCACGCTGTAATTACTGGTGCTGCCGGACCATGTTGGGTTGCTTGTGAATTCACCATCGGTGAAGTCCTCGGTGACCAAGGGGGAAAGGGTGTATACATCCAAGCGGTAGCCCGTAGCACCGGAAACTACGCCCCAGTTCGCAGTGAAATCCACATCGGTAACACTGGTGCCCGCCGTGGCCACGGGGGCGGCAATGGCTGCGGTGGTGAAGGTGCCTTCCGTGCCATAGGTAGTGCCTGCGCTGTTCGTGGCGTATGCCCTGTAATAGTAGTTCGTGCAGGACGAGAGCCCGGTGAGTGCGCTGCTGTAGTTGACGCCGCTGAGGTTGGTGCTGGGTTCCTGGGTGCCGGTGCCCGGGGTGAAGCCCGTGCTGGTGCTGTATTCGATGCCGTATGCCGTCACCGCGCTGCACCCCGCGTCATTGATCTGCCCGGCCACCGTGGCGGTGGAGGTCGTGATCGAGGAGGCCGCCCCTGTGGTCACGGTGGGTGCCGAGTCCACACCGCTTCCGCTGGCCGCCACGTTGATGCCGGTGGCCCCCCCGCCGCCAACCGCGATGTTGCCGCTATAGCTCTGGACTGCCGTGGGGTCGAACTTCACAAAGATGTCCTGGGAATAAGCACCGCCCGGTTGGGTGAGCGAGAGACTCGTGGTGTACGTACCGCCGGAGGTGGTACTGTAGGTGAAACCACTCGACGCGCCCACGGTCACATCGGCCGTGGTGAGGCTGGTTCCGGTGATGGTGAAGGAGTTGGGGCCGTACGGGCCGGCATTGATGCACTGGGCACCGAAGGCGGTGAGCGCCGTGGCCGAAAGATTGGGTCCCACGCCACCGTATCCCGTAACGCTGATATCATCCAGCGCGAACTCATCGCGACTACCGCTGCCACCTACGTCATCGCTTTCCCAGCGGAGGTAGATGTAGGCATTGTTCGCCAAGGTCAAGCTGCTGATGGTGGTGCTCTTGTTGTTCACCACAAAACCGCTGCCATCGGAAGTTGTAGTACTCGTGTGATCCAAGGCGCCGACCGCCGTGTAGGAGGCATCGTCGGTGCTGTAGGAAAAGTTGAAGCTGCTGCTCCGCTCTTCATTATTGTTCACCCAAAGTTCATAGGCCACGTCCATGCTTGTGAGGGTGGATCCCGTGGTGTTCTGGACCCGGAGTGTCAGCGTTCCCGGAGTCCAATCAGCAGTTGTTGCCTGCACTCCCAGCGCATAGTCGGATGTGCCCACATCGAAGGCGTAGAATCCACCGCCGCTTACACCGCCGGTCGATGTTCCCCGGTTATAGTCTCCGGTAGTCCGTGTTCCGCCGAAGGTCAATGCTCCATCGGACATGCCCGTGGAGGCCCAGGCATTGGAGTTCAGTTGCCCGCTTGCGGGCGAGGATTGAAAGCCGCTACCCGTGAAAACTCCATTCTCTACACCTGCCACGGTCGCGTCAAATGTGATGGTGTAGGCCGTACTGGTCGCCGACACGCTCAACTGGCCCTTCGCTTGGTTGGGTGCAAGGGCCAGAACGACCAATGCGATGAGGCCAAGGCCATTGAGGAGTGTCGTGGGTAGCGTAAAGAACTTCTTCATGGGGAAAGGGTTGGGAATGTCCGGGTCTAATTGGGCGATACTTGCCCAAGTTGACAAAAGTAGCCGTTTGGGGATATATGCGCACAGGACTTTCCCATTCAGTGCGAACAGGGTACTACAGCACTACAGCAGCACCCGCCTGAGGCGCACCAAACCCTTTTGGGTGCGGGGTCTTTCAGCATCTGGAACGTCCTTCCCGGCCAGCGCTCGAAATGACAGTACCTCTGGCATTTCTCGGCGGGTGCGCGAGAGCGTTGGCATGTAGAGCGTTCGGCGGGACACTGGCATCAGGTCCCGAAGGCGGATCCGCGCACATCGGACCCGGCATCAAATGCCTGGCCCGGCCCTCAGAACCTGTTCAGGTTCTCAGTCCTCCATCAGCTCCACTACCTCGATCTGCTGCTCCACCCAGACCAAGGCCTCCGCTTCCGTAGGGAACACCTTGCTCAGGAACTGTGTGGGGTGGTAGGCAAAATACAAGTTCGCTATCGGTTCGAACAAGGCACCCTCGGCCACGATGGCGAGGATCCGGGTCGCGGCCTTCAGTGCGCTATCGGTATAATGGTCCTGCTCCAGGAGCGACATGTCGAAGTCCACATCCTCGGGGAAGATGCCCACCACCGCATAGGGCTCCTTGCCGGGAAAGCGCATGCGGGCCGCCACGTTCTCCCGGACGGCGGCGGCATCCACCTTCACCCCGTGCTTGTAGCGGCAGATCACCAGTTCCGGTCTTGTACGTTCAACCAGGGCACTCGGGGTTTCCACACGTTCCATGATCAGGTCTGAATGAAGGAATGGTTGGGCCATGCGCGGCCGGATGCCATTGCAGGCCTACCCTGTGCCCGTCGCCTCCCGTGCGATCCCATGGGTCCGCACCTGCTCCGGTTGTTCGCTTGTTCCATGGGTCAAAAGCCGTAGCCCAGTTTCACGCCGAGGAAGTAGGCCATCACATCGTCACGGACCACTTCCTGCGTCACGGTCCACTGGCCGTCCATCAAGTCCATCCGCTCGTTCACCTGATGGAGCTCGCGTGAGCGATAGCCCACCCCGCCATACACATCGAACAGCCAATTGCTGGTGGAGGCCAGGCGCTGGTAGCCGAAGTAGAGCCGCCCGTCCTTGAAGATGCTCTGGTCGCGCAGGGATGCCCCCGTGAACCGTCCGTGGGCATCCCTTATGGAAATGTCCTTGGAGTGGTCCAAGTACACATATTCGCCTTGGAAATAAAAGCCCTGCGCCTCCATGTCCTTGGTCAGATAGAAACGCAGTCCCCCGTGGATGGCCGGCCTGGAAAGCACCTTGGTGCCGGCTCCGTAGTCATCGGAGCGCTCATGAGAGTGCGGCAGGTCCAAGGCCTTCCTGTTGGTGATCCCTGCGGCCACCACAACGCTCATGCGCGGGGAGAGGGCGCGCTCATAGTAGATCGGGGTTTCCCCGCGCAGGAACAGGGCCGGATTCAGCTTGATCGCGTTGCGGACCAGGTTCACCGTATCCCCCGGTATGGAGGAACTATCGCCTTGCAGAACAACCTTCATCTTCTGCCCTTTTCCTTGGGCAAGGATGGTCCCTGTGCCAAGCACCAATAGGGCGGTAAGGGTCCAGGCGATCGGATACTTCATGATGTTCGTAACGGACATGGAGTAAAAGGGTTACAATACCTTTATTTGGTCCGGACGGACGCTCCCCTAAGGGCACTGCGGTCTCGGAGCCGCCCGAAGGGCCGAGGCCGCGCTTTGGCCACCACGCAAAAAGGCCCCGTGTTACCCGTGATCGATCCCGGGCCGCCGCAAGAGATCGCCGATCCTATATCCAGAGGCCGCTTAGCATGCAGCACTCGGGAAAACCAGATCACCCCAACGGGGTTGAAACCCGAGGCTCGGTTAGCGCTGATGGAAGGACCAGCCGTAATGCTCCCGGATACAGGTTAACGATCTACTTCCCCTCCTGCTGCGGGAACTTCGTCAACAACCAATGGAGCACATCAAGCTGATCCTTGGCTGGTGCCCGGCGTACTTGGGCGATGAGCTTGATGGCATCAGGACGATTCAGCGTCAGGTTCGATGCGCCTTCGTTGCACACCGAACAGATGGCCCGAAGGTTCCCGGGATTATCGTCGCCGCCCATCGACTTGTCGATGATGTGGCCCAAGTGCAGCCGGGTCTTTCTCCCCAGGTCGTATGGATGCGGTTCGCCAGCGGCCGCGCCGCACATTTGGCACGTGAATCCGTTGCGGTCCAGCACGAACGAACGGGTCTCTTTGGAGATGCTCCGGTCGAACGCCGGCCTCGGCTTCGCGGAGACCAGGATGTATTGCCCCGGCTTCAGCTCGCTGCGGTCGTTGTGTGTCTGAATGTCGAAACCTTCTTCATTGCGCAGTTCGCGGATGCGTCGGCCGAATTCATTCGTTCCACCCGAAACATCGAACAGCGTTGAGGAATCCAGCACACGGCCCACATTCTCCAAAAAGAACTTGCGCAGTTTCGATCGGGCACCTTCGCCGCGTTCCTTCTTTGCCATCACGCTACCATCACGGTTCTGCGCGCAGCCAACTCGAACATTTGCATGATGCTGCGCCCAACAGCCTCCGCCACCGGCGGTGGGAACGCATTGCCCACTTGCCGGTAGGCCGCTGTTTTCCGGCCCGTGAAATGCCAGTCGTCCGGGAAACCTTGTATGCGTGCCACCATGCGAACGGTGAGTTTGGGCACTTCGGTGAAGTCACGCTCCGGGGCGGAGTCCGCGATGGTGCCGCCGTTCACGCCCAGTTGTGCCCAAGCTTTGCGGGCACGTGATGGGCCGAGGTCCGGGCCGCCGTGTTTTTTTGAACCGCCGACTATGGTGGGGCCGATCGACTGCGCACCAGCAGCCCATGCCTCGGCACCACGCCAATTGTTTGCAGCCATCAGGTCCAACAGCGTATTACCCACAGTGGGCGCCGTGGCGGTGGATATTTCGGGCCATGCGAAGTGGTCTGCATCATCCGAACGCAGCGCCACGATCACTACGCGTGGGCGCAATTGTGGTACGCCATGATCCGAGGCGCGCAGCAACTTGATGTCCGTTCTGTAGCCGAGTTTGCGGAACTGGGCGAACAGCCGGTCGCGGTAGCCTTCGAAACCAGGGTCCAAAAAGCCGCGCACGTTTTCCAGCATCACGGCGCGTGGACGGATCTCATCGGTGAGCCGGAGGGCCTCGGGGAAGAGGTCGCGTTCGTCCTTGGCACCAAGCTGCTTACCTGCCACGGAGAACGGCGGACATGGAACACCACCAGCGAGCAGCTCCACTCCTGCGAAGGCACGGCCATCGAATTGGTTCACATCGCCGTGCAGTACGTTCCAACGCGGCCTGTTGGCACGCAACGTCGCGCAACAGGCTCCATCAATTTCCACCAAAGCTTCGTGCTCGAAGCCCGCTCGCTCAAGCCCTAACGATTGCCCACCGGCACCTGCACAGATCTCCACACTGGTCATCTCTTCTATTTGACGGTATTTATGTCAAGGCGATGGCACCAACATACCACCGATCCGTCATTTGAAAGTTCAATTCAGGGGTAAGTTTTTCACAACTGTTCATAGTGGAAGAGAACAACCGGGCACCGGGGAGGTGACCCCTGCGAAAGTTCAGCGCGGGACATGGGCCTACTGCCCAGCCTTGCTTCCCTTACCTTGGTCGCAAGTAGATTACCTTACCATGGCCGAACTGCAAACGAAAAGGACCGGGGCCAGCGTGGATGCCTTCATTGCCGCGCAGCCGGATGCCGAAGTACGCGCTGACTGCCGAACGATCATTCGGATCATGAGCGCCGCCACCGGGGATGCGCCCAGCATGTGGGGACCCGCCATCGTGGGCTTCGGCCATAGCAAATTGAAATACGCCAGCGGCAAGGAGATCGATTGGATGGAGGTGGCCTTCAGTCCGCGCAAGGCCAACCTTACGCTGTACCTGTACGGTACGCATGAGCAGCTGCTGGCCAAGCTCGGCAAGCACCGCACCAGCAAGGCCTGCCTGTACATCAAGCGGTTGGCGGACGTGGACACCAAGGTGCTGAAGGCCCTGGTGGAGGCCAGCGTGAAGGAGTTCCGGAAAGCGAACAGGTAAGGGGGCGGCCCCCTGTTGCTCCCGCAGGTTGTCCAGCCCATCCCGGGCTCCATTGCGGCTCATTGATCCACCCTTTCCGCGCCGGGAAGTTTCCCGATCGCCGCGTCCGGTATCCGGCACGGATCCGTTGATCGCGAAGGAACATCGGTCACAGTATCCGCATGCGGTGCACCAGGCCCTTCTCGAACTCATAAACATGACGCACCAGACCTTGGGAAATGGGTTCGCCGTCCTTTCCACGTATCGTTTGCACCAGGGTGATCACCATGTGCCCGTTCGGATCCAGGGCAAAGTTCTTCAACTCGAAGGAGGGATCCATCACGGCCCATTGCCGCCTCCAATACTCGGCCACCGCCTCGGGCCCGTGGAGGGTGACCCCTTCCAACTGGTCCTGCCATTCCACATCGGGCGCCAGTGCCTTCAAAGCCGTGGCGATATCCCGCGCATTGAAGGCGGCATAGCTGTTCCGGAGCAGGTCCTCGTGTTCAACCATTCTGGAGGTTGCCAGGTCAATTCAAACAGGGCAATGTAACAAATGGATGGAAGTACGGGGCAACGGGTTGCCTGACGGGTACCCGGAAGAACCGGTGAATGACCTGCTTCGGGCTATTTTTGCGCCCGGTGCCGGAGCGGCATGCGCGCCCAGCCTCATAGTTCAACGGATAGAATAGGAGTTTCCTAAACTCTAGATCCAGGTTCGATTCCTGGTGAGGCTACTTATTTTTTGATCAGCTGATGGGTTTTCCGGAGGTCCATCGGTCAGCATTGCAGGTTCCCGAACCGCCATCAGCTAATCAGCTCATTGACCCATCAGCTAATCCTTTCGATCCGCTGATCTTTCCGCGATCGGTATCGGAGGCGCTGTACCGGCAATTGGCATGGGCTCTCGCAAGCACCTAACATCGGCGTGTGTGAAACTGCGGTAGCTGCGCGGCAGTGCGCTTATGCACCGGCCTACCTTCGGCGCAACCCGCAGCGTGCCCATGCTCGACCTTCGCCTTGTTGCACTGGCCTTGTTCCTCATCGCCGCCGGACGCCTTTCGGGGCAGCCCGCGAACGATGATTGTGCCAACGCGGCGAACCTGTGCGCCCGGCAGCCCATGGCGGGGGACAATACCGGTGCGCTGAACAACATGCCCGCCTATTGCCAGCCCGGGGCGCTTTCGGTGTGGTACACCTTCACCACCAACAGTGTGGGCGGCCCGGTCACCGTGAGCGTGGACGGTATAGACTGCCCGGCCGTGACCGGCATGGACAATGCGCTGAGCGCCGTGATCCTGGGCGGTGATGGAACCTGCGTTCCCAGCAGTTTCCAAGTGGCATCCGTTTGCCAGCAAGGTTCCGCGCCATTCTCGGTAACCTCCACCCAGGGGCTGCTGCCCTCCACGCAGTATTGGGTGATGGTGAGCGGCATGCGCAACCCCCCGGCGACCATCGCCGCCCAGTGCGGGTTCAACATCACCGTGAGCGGGCCGGGGATGAACGTGGTGAACGTGGATTTCGATGCCGGCCCCGACGTGAGGATCCCGGCAGGCGCCAGTACCCAACTGCATGCCACCGGCGGCACCACCTATGAGTGGAGCCCCACCTCCGGACTGAGCGGAAATACCGTTTCCGACCCGGTGGCCCAGCCCACGGAAACCACCGTGTACACGGTGGCCACGGAGCTGAACGGCTGCATTTACGAGGATGCACTCACCGTGGAGGTGGTGCGGCTGGTGAACCCGGTGAACACCTTCACCCCCAATGGCGACGGCATCAACGATGTGTGGCTGATCCCGGAGCTCCGCGACCATCCGCAGGCGGAGGTCTCCATCTACGACCGATGGGGCCAGCGCGTGTTCCACAGCAGCGGGTACCGGGAACCCTTCGACGGTGCCGGCCTGCCCACGGCCACCTACTACTGGTATATCCAGCTGAACAACGTAACGGGAAAGTCCGATCCCTACACCGGTTACATCACCATAGTCCGCTGATGCGCTATTTGGCCCTGCTCCTCCTGTTCGGCTGTACGCCGCTCATCGCGCAGCAAACCGCGCAGTACACGCAGTACGTGCTGAACATGTTCGCCATCAACCCGGCGGTGGCGGGCAGCAAGGATTGCATCGATGTTCGCCTGGGCTATCGCCAGCAATGGGTCGGCTTCCCCGGAGCGCCCGTTACCGGATGGGCCACGGTGAGCGGCGTGATCAAGCCCAAGAAGCGCTCCTACAAGGCCAACCGCCATGGCATCGGAACGTTCGTGGAGGCCGACAATACCGGGCCGATGGGGTACACCTCCTTCCAGTTGGCCTATGCCTACCACATCCAGATGAAGCAGAACGTCTTCATGTCCCTGGGTTTATTCGGAGGGGTCCGGCAGGAGAAACTGTCCCTGGGGGATGTGTACGCCACGGACAACACCGATCCGGCACTGGCCAACAACGGCAGTGTACTGGTCTATCCCGATGTGACGCCCGGCATCTGGATCTACGGGAAATCCACCTGGGCCGGGCTTTCCATTCAGCAGCTGCTGGGCAATAAGGTGGAGGATATCGGATTGGAGACCCGGCTTACGCGGCACTACATCGCGAGCGCAGGTCATCGCTTCAGGGTGAGCAAGAAGTTCAGCGTGGTTCCCAGCGGGCTGTTCAAGCTCTCTCCCGGTTCACCCCTGGCGATGGACCTCAACGTGATGATGGAATACCGCAGGAAGGTGGGCCTGGGCGTCTCCTACAGGAACCAGGACGCCGTGGCCTTCATGCTGAAGGTGCCCTTCCTGAAGTTCTTCACCCTGGGCTACAGCTACGACGTCACCACCAGCAAATTGCGCGTGGGGGGGGCGAACACTCATGAGATCATTCTTGGGATCTACCCCTGTGCACCCATGGACCCCAACAAAGCGATCGTACGATGCCCCATCTTCGAATGAGCACCAACCGGCCCCCTCGATCCCCGATCCACGCCTATGCGTTCCTGTTGTGCGGTCTATTGATCGCCGGTACGCTCCGGGCACAGCAGGAGCGTTACTGGGTGGGCGGAAGCGGTCCCTGGAGCGATCCCGCGCACTGGGCGCTCACAGCAGGCGGAGCCGGTGGAGAAAGCGTGCCCCGCAACGGCGATGCGGTGATCATTGCTCCTGCTGGCGGCGAGGTGGTGGTGACCGTGAACAAGGATGTCTCCGTTGGCGATCTGTTGCTGGATGGAACCAAGGCTTCCGTGGTCCTGGAGGGTTCGCAGGGCCGCCTGCGGATCAGCGGCGACATGGCGCTGCGCGGAAGCGTTGCGTGGAACCATGCCGGCACGGTGGAACTGGTCCAAGGAAAGGCAGTGGGTGAGCTGGACCTGCGCGGGATCCCGCTGGGGGGTGACCTCCTCTTCACCGGAGGAGGTACCTGGAGCATGCGGAGCGACCTGGTGCTGATCGACAGGGCTGATGTGGAATTGCGATCGGGCACGCTCGTTACCAACGGCAACATGCTTCGCGCCGGCGGTCTGGCCATCGCCGATCGGGGAGCGAAACTGATGGCCGGCAGCTCCGTGGTGATGCTCGCACGGGAGTTCGATCCCGGAAGCGCGCAGGGTGCGGTGGACCCTGGAAGTTCCAGGCTGTTGGTCGGCGGAGCCCTTGAGCCGTGGCGGGCGGGGACCGACCAGGGGCCGGAGGGCATACGCGCCGCGAACGTCTGTGCAACGGGGGTGGGCCAAACGCCCTTCACCATCGATGCCCAATTGATGAGCAATTACAATGGCTTCGGGGTGAGCTGCCACGGGGTGTGCAACGGCTCGGTGCGGGTGGTGGTCACCGGCGGTGTGGGGCCGTTCACCCACAGTTGGGTGGGAGGACCCGCTTCGGCCACATGGAACAATGTCTGCCCCGGCAACCAGATCGTGATCGTGACCGACCAGGGCCAAGGCGTGAGCTGCGCGACCACGGTACAGGTTACCGATCCCGCGTTGTTGAGCGTGATATTCGCCGGGACCCAGCCACCCACGTGCGCGGGGGTGTGCAACGGTTCCTCTTCGGCGTTCGCGGTGGGCGGAGTGCCCGGATACGATTATTCCTGGAACAATGGCGCGGGAACGGGGGCCAGCTTCAACGCCCTTTGTCCCGGTTCCAATACCCTGCACGTCACGGATGCCAATGGCTGCGCGTTCGATACCACGTTCATCTTCCCCATCCAGCCCATCCAGCCCAACCTGACCACCACGGACGTGCAATGCGCGAACGCCTGTGACGGAACGGCATCAGTGGCCCCGACCGGCGGCACCGGAAGCTTCACCTACAACTGGGGGCCCGGCAGTCCCGCCGGTGACGGCACCGCGTCGGTCACCGGGCTGTGCGCCGGGAATTACACGGTGAACATCAGCGATGCCAACGGTTGTGATACCACGCTACTGTTCGAGATCACCGAGCCTCCCCCGATCCTGCCCAACGCCACCCATGTGGACGCCAGTTGCGGCAATGCTTGCGATGGCACGGCCACGGTGAACCCCACCGGGGGCACGGGTCCCTATGGCTATCTCTGGGCACCTGAGCCGGGTGGAGGCCAAGGCACCGCTGCGGCCACCGGGCTTTGCGAAGGCAGCTATACCGTTACCATCGTGGACCTGACCAGCGGATGCGATACGATGGTCACCATCACCATTGATGCACCGCCCGCGTTGATCCCCAACCCGAGCAGCACCGATGCCACGTGCGCCAACACGTGCGATGGCACCGCCACGGTGGCCCCTTCCGGAGGTACGCCACCGTTCGGCTATGTGTGGAACCCTGCACCACCGGTGGGCCAAAACACGGCCACCGCCTCGCAGCTCTGCCCGGGCAACTGGAGCGTGACCATCACCGATGACGCCGGTTGCGATACCACCGTGCAGTTCGTCATCAATGCGCCGCCGCCGATCACGGCCACTCCTGCACAGACCGATGTGACCTGTGCAGGCGAATGCGACGGCACGGCCACCGCACCGGCCACGGGCGGCACCGGAACCCTCACCTACGATTGGCTGCCCGGTAATCCGCCAGGGGATGGCACCGCATCGGTTACCGGCCTCTGTGCCGGCACGTGGACCGTGACCATCAGTGACGATAACGGCTGCGATACCACCATCACGTTCATCATTACCGAACCCGTGCCGCTGACCCTGGTCCCCAGCCAAACGGATCTGACCTGCGGGAATACCTGCGACGGGACCGCGACCGCCACCGTGGGTGGAGGGACCCCCGGCTACAGCTATGCATGGTCCCCCGAACCGGGAAGCGGGCAAGGAACCGCCACGGCCGTAGGGCTCTGTGCCGGCGTGTGGACCGTTACCGCGACCGATGACAATGGCTGCGAGATCATCCATGTGTTCACCATCCTGCCCGCCACACCCATCGTGGCCACATTGCAGACCACGCCGATCAGTTGCGCGAACGAGTGCGATGGAACAGCCACGGGCGTTGTTTCCGGTGGCGTTCCGCCCTACACCTACCAGTGGATGCCCCCACCGGCAGCGGGGCAGGGAACCTTGAACGCAACAGGTCTGTGCGAAGGACCGGGCACGTTCACCGTAACGGATTCCCTGGGTTGCGACACCACGATCCTGTTCACCATCACGGCACCGCCGCCCATCCAAGTGACGTCCACGGTAACGGATGCGAGTTGCGCCGGGATCTGTGACGGCTCGATTGTGCTGGTCGCCTCCGGGGGAACAGGCCCCTTCAGCTATGCATGGACACCGGCCTCCGCGGGCACGGGCGCATCCGCCGTTGACCTGTGCTCCGGGGATTACCAAGTGGTGGTGTCCAGTGGCGGCTGCGATACCACGCTCAACTTCACCATCGACCAGCCACCGGCCCTCGATGTGGACCTGTCCTTCACACCGGCCAACTGCGCGAATGCCTGCGATGGCACGGCCACCTTGACGGGCGACCTGGCCAACCTCACCTTCGTTTGGGCACCACAGCCGGGCAGCGGTCAAGGCACGGCGAACGTCACCGGCCTCTGCGCAGGACCCAACACGGTGACCGTGACCAACGCGGCGGGCTGCGATACGCTGATCGCCTTCACCATTGATGCACCCACCCCGATCGTGCCGGCACTGGACATCACGAACGCCTCCTGCGGCACGGACTGCGATGGAGCCGTGGAGATCACCACCACTGGCGGAACCCCGGGCTACACCTACTTCTGGGCACCTGATCCGGGAAGCGGCCAAGGCACCTCCACGGCCGGTGCACTTTGCCCCGGAAGCTACGCGGTCACCATCACGGATGCCGCGGGTTGTGACACCACGGTACAATTCATCATCTCGCGGCCTGGGGGCATCAACGCCATGGGGACCGCGACACCGGCCACTTGCGCGAACACTTGTGACGGTGCGATCGATGTAACGGCCACAGGAGGCTTGGAACCGTACACTTGGGCATGGTCTCCGGAACCGGGCGCTGGCCAGGGCACGGGGTCCGTTAGTGGTCTCTGCCCCGGCACATGGAGCGTCCTCATCGGCGACCAGGCGGGGTGCGACACCACGTTGACCTTCACCGTGGGATCACCGGCCGCGATCGATCCGCACGGCGTGTTCACCCATGAAAGTTGCAACGGCCCATGCGATGGCACGGCGACCGTTTCGCCCACCGGGGGAACCGGGTCCTTCAGCTATGCATGGTCGCCTGCCCCTCCGGTGGGTGCGGGTACGGCATCAGTGAGCGGGCTTTGCGCCGGGGATTGGTGCGTTACCATCACGGATGGCGCGGGTTGCGATACCACTTGGTGCTTCACCATCCTTCCGAATTCACCGATCACGGGCACCGTGACCACGGTGGACGGAGGCTGCTGGAACGAATGCACGGGTGAGGCCACGGTCGCTGCCACGGGTGGGGTAGGAGCCTACACCTATCTCTGGGTGCCCGAGCCCGGTGCGGGCCAAGGCACGGCAACCGCCACCGGTCTCTGCCAAGGGCCTGGAACCGTGACCATCACGGATGCCGCCGGCTGTGATACCACCATCGCCTTCATCATCTTCAAGAATCCGCCCATCGTACCCAACCTCACGGTGTACCCGGAAAGCTGCACGGGTCCCTGCACCGGGGAGGCCGGTGTGTCGCCCTTGGGAGGCGGCGGTGGATACGTTTACCTATGGGCACCCGAACCGGGCACGGGTCAAGGCACCGACGTGGTCTCCGGGCTGTGTGCCGGGGTGAGCTATTCCGTGACCATCACCGATGTGAACGGCTGCGATACAACGGTGGCGTTCACCGTGCCGGAGTTCGTGCCGATCGTGCCAGCGCTCACGCACGTGCCTGCTACTTGCTCCGATGCCTGTGATGGATCGGCAACGGTGACCGGCATTGCGGGAGGCAGTGCGCCGTATACCTATTTCTGGGAGCCGACCCCCGCCAACGGACAAGGTGATTCCCTGGCCACGGGATTGTGCCCGGGCAGCTACCTCGTCACCGTTGCGGATGCGAACGGATGTGACACCACGCTGAACTTCATCATCACCGCACCCGCCCCCATCGATCCGCAGGCCACGGTAACGCCCATCGGCTGCGGGGGCCAATGCACGGGAGCCATCGATCTGGACACTCAAGGCGGCAACGGCAATTTTACCTATGTGTGGACGCCTGCACCGCCGGTGGGCCAAGGCACGGCGAATGTGAGCCAGCTCTGCGCCGGTGATTGGAGCGTATTGATCACCGATGCGAATGGCTGCGACACCACGGTCACGTTCACCTTGACCGAGCCGCTGCCCATTGTGGCCAGTGCGGACGTGACGCAAAGCCATTGCGGTACCTGTGATGGAGCTGCCCAACTGCATGTATCGGGCGGGAACGCGCCTTACTCCTTCTTCTGGGGCCCGCCCTTGAACCTGACGACCACGGACAGCCTGCTCACGGATCTCTGCGGAGGTGTGTATACCGTGACGGTCACCGATGCTTCCGGATGTTCCATCCCGCTGGTAGTGGCCGTATCCGATGATGACGGGGAAGTGCTCACTGTGACGGATGGCATCACCAGCTGCCCCGATCTGTGCGACGGCTCGGTCTCGGTGAGCTACAACTGCGGCATCGCCCCATGCACCGTGGAATGGACCGACCTGCTCGGCAACAGCTTGGCTACCGGCACGGATACATTGGACGATCTATGCGCGGGGACCTACCTCGTATCGGTGACCAATGGCAGTGGTTGCATCACCATCGATACGGCGTTCGTTACCGAGCCGGATCCATTGGAAGCCAACATCAGCAGTACGCCCACCAATTGCGCGAACACCTGCGACGGCACGGCCACCATCGGCATCGTCGGTGGTGTGGGTCCGTTCACCTACACGTGGAGCCCGGCCCCCGGAGGTGGTCAGGGTACGCCCCAGGCCACGGGGCTGTGCGCGGGTAGCTACGAGATCCTCGTGCATGACCAAGGGGGGTGCGATGCCACCTTCAATGTGCTCATCCTCTCCCCACAGCCGATCGCGGTGGATGCCACCGTAACGACCATCAGCTGCGCGGGCCAATGCGATGGCAGCATTACCGTGAACGCGCAAGGTGGCACGGGAACCTTGGGTTACACCTGGTCGCCGATGCCGCCTGCCGGGCAGGGCACGGCCACTGCCAGCGGGCTTTGTCCCGGTACGTGGTCCGTTACCGTGGCTGATGCCAATGGTTGCGACACCACCCTCAGTTTCACCCTTGTGGACCCGCAGCCGTTGTCACTTTCCGGATCGAGCACTCAGAGCCATTGTGCGGTCTGTGATGGCACGGCCACGATGATGGTGACCGGAGGTTCCGGTACGTTCGACATTCAATGGACCCAAGGCGGTGTTGGGGTCGGCTCCGGAGAAACGTTGACGGATCTCTGTGCAGGCGTTTACGTGGCCAACGTGACCGATGCATCCGGGTGCACCGCCATGCAGACCGTGGTGGTGCTTGATGCCAGCGGAGAGATGATCACTGCCGTGGACGGCCAGACCCTGTGCGCCAATTCCTGCGACGGCCAAGTAAGCGTTTCCTACATCTGCTCCGATGCACCATGCACTGTTACGTGGTTCGGCATTGCGGGGAACCAGTTGGCACAGGGCCAGGACACCTTGTCCGGGTTGTGCGCGGGCACCTATCTGGTGCAGGTGCTCAACGGTAGTGGATGCACGAGCATCGACACCGCCCATGTGGTCCCTTCGCAAGTGATCGTGCCGAACCTGAGCACGACTCCGGTGAGCTGCTACGACCTCTGCGATGGTACGGCCACGGTAGGCCCCACCGGCGGTAATGCGCCGTATACCTTCAACTGGGTCCCGGCCCCTGCTGGTGGCCAAGGCACCCCACAGGCCACCGGCCTTTGTCCGGGCATCTATCAGGTGACCATCGCGGATTCCTCCGGATGCGATACCGTGGTGAGCCTGCTGATCACGGCACCACCGCCGTTGGCCGTTTCCGCGCAGGTGGACCAGGTCTCCTGCAACGGTGCCTGCAATGGAAGCATCGTGCTTTCACCCTCGGGAGGCAACGGCTTCTATTCCTACGTCTGGTCGCCCATGCCGCCCAACGGCCCCGGAAGTAATGCAGCCTTCAACCTCTGCCCGGGTGAATGGTCCGTGACCATTGCCGACCTCAACGGATGCGATACCACCATCACCTACACCATCACGGAGCCCGACCCGCTCACCGCGCTCACCAGCTCCACCTTGAGCACGTGCAGCATCTGCAACGGCACGGCCTCGGTGATCCCAAGCGGAGGCACGGCACCCTATGCGATCACCTGGTTGCAGAACGGCACCGTGCTCGGGAACGATAGCACCATCATCGATCTCTGCGCGGGGCTGTACACCGTCCGCGTGGTGGATGCCCACGGATGCGAAGTGGAGGTTCCCGTTCCGGTGAACGATATCGGCGGGGAGGTGCTGTCCACCACCGACTTCATGCTCACCTGTCCGGACCATTGCGACGGCATGGTGAGCGTCTCCTTCAATTGCGATGAACCACCCTGCACCACGGCCTGGTTCGATGGGGCCGGCAACGACCTGAACGAGCCGGGGAACACCCTCTCCAACCTCTGCGCGGGAACCTATTTCGCACAGGTGACCAACGGCTTGGGCTGCACCAGCTTGGATACGGCCTACGTGATCGCCCCCGATCCCATTGTGGCCAACCTCAGCACTACGCCGGTGACCTGTGCCGGTGATTGCGATGGCACCGCGACCGTGGGGCCGACGGGCGGGGCTGGAGGGTATGAATACGAATGGGAGCTGGGATCGGGAACCGCCCAGGGCACTCCCCATGTGATCGGCCTCTGCGCGGGGACCTATCAGGTCACCATCACCGACCTCGCTGGCTGTTCGATCACGCAGGACGTGCTGATCCTCTCGCCGCCGCCGATCACTGCCGCCGCCGTGGTGGTGCCCATCACCTGCAACACTGCGTGCAATGGCAGCATCACCGTGATGGGGCAGGGAGGCACCGGTACGCTGACCTATCAGTGGTCGCCCGAGCCGCCAACAGGCCAAGGCACCAATACGGTGACCGGGCTTTGCGCCGGTGCTTGGAGCGTTACCATCACCGATGCCAACCAGTGCGACACCACCTTCACCCTCACCCTCACCGATCCCCCGGCACTGGTGGTGGACCTTTCCCACACGGACAATGTGTGCTTCAATGATTGCGTGGCCGCGGCACATGCCGAGATCGCCGGCGGGGTGGCTCCATACGCGATCACATGGACGGGCCCCAATGGCGCTGTGATCGATCAGGACGTCATTGATGTCCTCGGACTTTGCGGGGGGGCGCACCAGCTCACGGTAACCGATTCGCGCGGTTGCGTGGTCGTCACTCCGTTCACTGTAGCAACAGGGGCACCGATAGAGGCAAACCTCGTTTTCCAAGGGGAAAGCTGCAACGGCCCCTGCGATGGAAGCGCATCGGTCTCGCCCACGGGTGGAACAGGTGCCGGCTACAGCTACCATTGGCAGCCCGGCAACCCGACAGGCCAGGGGACCGACCAAGTGAGCGGCCTCTGTCCGGGAAACTGGACGGTGACGATCACCGACGATGCGGGTTGTGACACCACGTACGCCTTCACCATCGCCCCCTTCATGCCCATTACTCCCGTGGCCACGGTGGAGCAGGTCACCTGCAATGGCGATTGCGATGGCAGCATCGCACTGGCCACCACCGGCGGTGTGGGCAGCCTTGCCTACCTCTGGGCGCCCGAGCCGGGAAGTGGCCAAGGCAGTGCCACGGCCAGCAACCTCTGCCCGGGATCGTGGACCGTGACCATCACGGATGTAGCCGGCTGCGATACCACGGTCAGCTTTACCATTACTGAGCCGCCCGCATTGGAGGTGGTGGTGGACACTGCGGTATTCGCCAGTTGCAACTCCGCCAGCGACGGAGCCATTTCCATCTCGATCAGCGGTGGGGTGCCGGGCTACGGGATAGAGTGGACCGGCCCGAACGGCTTCACCTCCACGGATGAGGACATCAGCGATCTGGTACCCGGCACCTACGAGGTGACCGTATCGGACCTCAACGGCTGCCAAGTCTCCCGTACCATCGTGGTGGGCGCATCGAACACGGTGGTGGCCAACGCCGGGCCGGACCGCACGGAATGCTCCGGCGTGCTGATCACCCTGGATGGATCCGCCAGCCAAGGGGCCGTCACCTACCAATGGAACGATGATCAAGGGGCGAGCGTGGGCACTGATCCGGTTGTCGATCTCGGCGTGCTCCCCGACGGCACCTACACTTACGTGCTCACCGTGGCCGATGGCGTATGCACCAGTACGGACACCGTGGTGATCACCATATTGCCCACGCCCATCGCCGATGCCGGCCCCAACAGGAGCATTTACCTTCAAGGAACCACGGTGCTCGGCGGATCGCCGTCCGGTCCTCCGGGAAGCAGCTTCACCTGGCAACCCGACAGCTTGCTGGACCATGCCGACATACCGGACCCCACCGCCACGCTGGATGTCACCACATGGTTCCACCTGACGGTGGTGGCACCCGATGGCTGCGTCGGCATCGATTCGGTATTGGTGACCGTGGTGCCGGAAGTGAAAGTGCCCAGCGGCTTCACGCCCAATGGCGATGGCCATAACGATACGTGGATACTGGACTTCGCATCCTTGTTCCCCGGTATTGAGGTACAAGTGTTCAGCCGATGGGGCGAACCGCTGTTCCGCAGCGTGGGCTATGCGGTGCCATGGGACGGAAAATATGACGGGAAGATCGTCCCCATGGGCACGTACTACTACGTGGTGGAGCTGCACGACGACCGCTTCCCGGAGGCACTCACCGGACCGCTTACCGTGATCCGTTAACACATGGACCTCATGCGACATCTCCTTCTCCTCCTGATCGCTGGATCGTCCCTGCAGGCCGTGCGTGCGCAGCAACTGCCGCAGCTCAGCCAGTACAACAGCAACGATTACCTGTACGACCCGGCGGTGGCCGGAAGTCGCCCCTGGTTCGAGATCCGGAGCACCCACCGCAACCAATGGGTGGGCATCCAGGATGCACCGCGCACCTTCATGCTCAGCGCCACCACGCCCTTGGGGACCAACATGGGCCTGGGCGGATACATCTTCACGGACAACGTGGGGCCTTCGCGGCGCACGGGCATGCAGCTCAGCTACGCCTACCACCTGCGCATCACCGAGGGTATCAAGCTGGGCCTGGGCCTTTCGTTCGGCATGCTCCAGTTCCTGATCGATGGATCCAAGATCGAGTTCCACGATCCCGATGAACCCCTGATGGATGCTCAGCTCCGCGGATCGCTGATGCCCGATGCCACCTTCGGCCTCTATCTCTATCACGAGAAATGGTGGTTCGGCGCCACCGCTCCGCAACTGCTCCACAACAGGGTCATCTTTTTCGATGATCAGGACCAGAGCTTCAGCACCTTGGCCGCGCATTATTATGCGTTGGGCGGCTACCGCTTCGCCATTGGTGAAGACCTGAAGCTGGAACCCTCCTTCCTGCTGAAGTATGTGGACCCGGTCCCACCGAAGGTCGACCTCACCGCCACCGTGCGTTACCGCGATATGGTCTGGTTGGGTGCCACCTACCGCACCGAGGATGCACTCAGCTTCATGGTGGGTTACTGGATGAAGAAAACATTCCAGTTCGGCTACAGCTACGACCTTACCACCACCAATTTGCGCAATTACACTTCCGGCACCCATGAGGTGATGTTGGGTGTGACCTTTGGGAAGGAGCCCCCGCCGCCACCGGCCCCACCGACTTTGGAGCCCACACCTTGAGTTCTGGAGGTAGGTGTTGATCAGTGTTTATCCAAGTTCCGTCGGGCTGAACCGTTCATTGGTCGGAGGTGTTGCGGGGCACCGTCGAGCCGCGGGGTTCCACGGGAGCTATTTTTCTATCTTGCGGCACGAGCAAACACGCGGTAGAACGGGTTTCGGTCAGCAGATGAATGTGAACAGGACCTTGTCCACCCTATGGCCTGTGCTGTTGATCTTGGTGCTGATATCACCTCGCAGCGTATTTGGAGGTACGGTTGTGCCTGATGGTAACAGCACCCTGGTCGCCCTTGGGGCCGGGAACGATAGCACGGCTTCACTCTGTAGCAGTGGCAACCCCGTTCAGTTGATCGATTATTTGGGCGGATCGCCCGATCCGGGAGGGACATGGAGCGGCCCCGCTGCCCACCCCGGCACCTTCGATCCGGCCACGGATGCACCGGGCGTGTTCACCTACACCGTTGCCGGTCCGCCGGTTTCCAGCGCAACGGTTACCGTAACAGTGGTCGCTGCGTCCAACGCGGGAAGCAACAATAGCTACACGGCGTGCAGCAGTGACGCGTCGTTCAGCATGCGTTCGAAATTGGGCGGCACCCCCCAGCCGGGCGGCACTTGGTCACCTGGCGGCAGTGATACGTTCACCCCGGGAACCAGCTTACCGGGCATCTACACCTATACCGTGCCGGGCACCGCGCCATGCCCCAATGCAACGGCCACACTGACGGTCTCGGTGAACCCCGCCGTTTCCGCAGGGGGGAACGGTACTTTCAACACGTGCAGCAACGGCCCCGCCGTGGATCTCTTCACCAGGTTGACAGGCTCTCCGAACACCGGGGGCGCATGGACCTTGGGAGGGGTTGCGGTCAGCAACATGTTCACGCCGGGCACCTCGTTGCCGGGTACCTATGTGTACACCGTGAACGGGACCCCGCCTTGCGCGAACGCAACGGCGAACGTGGTGGTGACCGTGGAGACCGCACCGGAAGCCGGGAACAGTGCGAGCATTACGGTCTGCAGCAACGATGCGTCCTTCAGCCTGCGCTCCAAGCTGGGCGGTTCACCCGATGTCGGCGGTACATGGACCCCTGGCGGAAGCGATACGTTCGTCCCCGGCACATCGCCTCCCGGGATCTACACCTACGTGGTGGCCGGTACCGCCCCCTGTGCCAATGATACCGCCAAGGTGACCATTGTCGTGCGGGATGCACCGGATGCCGGCACCAACCGTTCGGTATCGGTATGCAGTGATGGCGCTACCTTCAACCTGCGTGATTCCTTGGGCGGAACTCCGGATGTCGGTGGTACATGGACAGGCCCGGGTGGCCCGCATTCCGGGCAGTTCCAGCCGAACATGGATCCATCAGGGGAATACACCTACACCGTTGCAGGCCAAGCACCTTGCAGTCCGGCCACGGCGAAGGTGACGGTTGCGGTGAAGGCGGCACCCAATGCGGGCACCAACGCCAATGTGTTGAAGTGTTCCAACGACCCCTCTTTCACATTGATCTCCCAATTGGGGGGGACTCCAGCCAGCGGAGGCACTTGGCGCGGCCCGGACAACCAGGTCTTCCCATCAGGCAATTTTGTGCCGGGGACCACGCCTCCGGGTGCATACACCTACACGGTCACGGGTGAGTCGCCCTGCATGCCGGCCACCGCCACGGTGAACGTCTCGGTGACCACGGCACCAAAGGCCGGTAGCAATGGAACGCATACGGTATGCAGCAGCGGCGGCTCCTTCGCCCTGTTCACGCATTTGGGCGGCAGCCCGGATGTGGGCGGTACGTGGACCGGTCCCGGTGGCCCCGTGCCTTCCGGGAATTTTGTGCCGGGCACCAGCCCTGCGGGCGTCTACACCTATCGCGTTACGGGCACGGGACCTTGCTCGGATGCCACCGCGACGGTGACCGTTACCGTGGTGCCTGCGGCCAATGCCGGTAGCAATGGCTCCGTGACCCTTTGCAGCACCAGTTCCAATACGAACCTGTTCTCCTACTTGGGCGGCTCTCCCGATACCGGCGGAACATGGACCAAGCCTGCACCCGGAGGGGGAACATTGGCCGGAGGGATCTACCAACCGTCCAACCCGGCCCACCCGGCCGGTGCCTATACCTATACGGTTACCGGTATTTCGCCTTGCCCGAACGTTTCCGCGATCGTGCAGGTGGTGGAGAACCAAGCCCCCAATGCCGGAACCAATGGCACCACCGTGCAGTGCAGCACCAATCCGCCCTTCAACATGGCTACCCTGCTCGGTGGTGGGCCGGATGCGGGGGGCACCTGGCTGAATGCCGCGAATGCCACGGTTCCTGCGCAATTCACACCCGGCACCACCACGCCCGGTGTGTATCGCTATGTGGTTCCGGGGCTCGCTCCCTGCGCAAATGACACGGCACAGGTGACGGTGAACGTGAACACGGCACCCGTGGCCGGTAGCAATGGTGCCATCGTGGTGTGCAGTGATGATGCCCCCGTGGACCTCTTCGCCCAGCTCGGCGGAAGTCCGGATGCAGGAGGTACGTGGAAGGATCCGAACAACGGGAACAATAACGGCTCATATGTACCTGGCCCCGGTGCAGTGCAAGGTGGATATACCTATACGGTGGCGGGTGCGAGCCCATGCGCAAATGCCACAGCCGTGGTCACTGTAACGCAGCACCGCAGGCCGGTGGCCGGTACCAGTGCCACCTTGCCCCTGTGCAGTACCGCCGATCCGGTGAACCTGTTCAATAGCTTGGGCGGTACGCCCGATGCCGGTGGCACCTGGACCGGCCCGGGGGGGACACCGAGCAATGGGGTCTTCATCGCTTCCACGGCAGGAAGCTTCGAGTACAAATACAAGGTCACCGGCACAGCGCCCTGCGCTCCCGATAGCGCTACGGTGACGGTGAACGTGACCCAAGCACCCAACGCCGGCGACAACGGGACATTGACGATCTGCTCCGGCCAAGCGACCGTGGACCTGTTCGATGCGTTGGTAGGTACCCCGGACCTGAACGGCGTTTGGAGCGAGATCACCGTGACGGGCCGGCTCAGCAACCAGTTCTTCAATCCCGGAACACCCACGCAGCTTCCCGCCGGGGACTATGATTTCCGCTATATCGTTCCGGCGAGCGGGCTTTGCGTGGCGGACACTGCTTTGGTACGGATCACCATTGTGGCCTTGCTGGATGCGGGGAACAACGGCACGAAGACCGTGTGCAGCACGGAGACCAACGTAAACCTGTTCACCGGCCTTGGAGGAACGCCGCAATCTGGAGGCACCTGGATCGACCTGAACGCGACGGGGCAGGTCACGGGACAATTCTTCAATGCCAACGGTGCCGGCGCTGGATCGTACCAGTTCAGGTACAGGCTCACCGGCATCATGGGTTGTGCATCGGACTCCGCCACAGTGACCGTGAACGTGACCGCTGGGCCGAATGCTGGCGGGAACGGCCCGGCAGTGGTCTGTAGCGACGGGAGCCCAGTGAGCCTGTTCCCCTTCCTGACCGGAAACCCGCAAACGGGCGGTACGTGGCGCAAGCCCCCTCCGGGCAGCCAAGTATTCAGTGGGACATACGTTCCGAGCACGTTCGATCCAGGCGATTATTCCTATACCGTGAGCGGTACCGGGCCATGCAGCGCGGCCGTAGCGGTGGTGACGGTGAGCGAAACCCAGGGTCCGAACCCGGGACAGTCCGACTTGATCACCAAGTGCGCCAGTGATCCGCAATTCGATATGGTCGCTGCGTTGGGCGGAACCCCGGATCCGGGGGGTACATGGACCGGACCGAGCGGACCTCATTCCTCCAACACCTTCGTTCCGGGACAGGATGCCAGCGGGGTCTACACGTACACCGTTGCAGGAGCCTACCCTTGTCAAGATAAGTTCAGCACGCTTACAGTGATCGTAAATCCCGTGCCACAGGCAGGTGGTGCCACCACCAGGTCCGTATGTGACAATAGCGCGGCCTTTTTCCTCATCAACGAACTTCCCGGAGCGGAAACCGGTGGTTCATGGTTTGATCCGAGCATGGACCCCTTCCCGTCCGGCACCTATACCCCGGGTACCAACGATCCGGGGACCTATACCTACCGCGTAACGGGCCTAGTACCGTGCGGGGTTGCTGAAGGCACGGTAACCGTTTTCGAGACCGTTTCGCCCCAGGCCGGGCGGGACACATCCGTGGCCTTCTGCCAAAACGGGGCATCGGTTGATCTGGTAGACCTCCTGGGTGGGCCGCACGACCTCAGCGGAACATGGACCGGACCGGCCCCTTCCCAAGCCTATTTCAGCGGAACCTTCCTGCCGGGTACCAGTTTGCCCGGTATCTACACCTATCATGTGAACGGTATTCCGCCATGCCCTGCGGATAGCAGCACCGTGACAGTGGCCGTGCTGCCACCCCCGAATGCAGGTCAAAGCAGGATCATCAACATCTGTTCATCGGCCGGTCTCTTTGCCATGGACGATAGCCTGGGCGGTAGCCACGACCTGAACGGTTCGTGGATGCGCCTGCCCTCAGGCCCGGCGAGCAATGGCATTTTCGACCCTGCCGCGGCGGGACCCGGTACCCATAGTTACAGGTATACGGTGCAACCCGCGGGCAATTCACCCTGCGCGCCGGCGCAAGCCACGCTCACCATCAATGTGACGGCGGCACCCAATGCCGGTGGGGATGGCAACTTGCCGCTTTGCAGCACCAGTGGGATCACGGCGATGTTCCCCTATCTGACCGGCACTCCACAAACCGGTGGCACATGGAGCTTCAATGCTGCTGGCCACGGAAGCAGTTTCAACCCCTTTTCGGACCTGCCCGGGCCGTACGCCTATACGGTGCAGGGCAGCGGGGGCTGTGCGAACGACACCGCCATTGTGACGGTGACCCTGAACCAAGCGCCCAATGCGGGCTGCAACGGTGTGTTGACCATCTGCGACGATACCTTGGCGGCCATCGTGCTGCGCAGCGTACTGAATTGTTCCCCCGCAACGGGAGGTACGTGGACGGATGCCGATGGCAACCCGGCGAACGAGATCTACCTGCCGGGTGATCATGGAGTAGGCGTCCACACCTTTACGTATACGGTGGCAGGAATTCCTCCTTGTGATACGGCCACTGCACAGGTCACCATTATCCAGAATGGCAAGGCCGTGGCGGGCAACGATGCCAACATCACTTCCTGTACGGATGGTGCCAATGTGAACATGTTCATGCTCTTGGGACCGGCTGCCGATCCAACGGGCAATTGGATCAATGCATCTGGTGGCGTATTCGTGCCGGGTGATCATCCTGCCGGTACCTACAACTATCAATATATCGTTACGGGTAATGCACCATGCAGGAACGATACCGCGAACGTGAACATCACATTGAACCGCAAGCCGGAGGCCGGCATCAGCACGGCACCACAGATCTGTACAAATTCCCCGCAATTTCCTCTGCTGGACTCATTGGGGGGTACGCCTGACAACAATGGAAGCTGGACTTACCAACCCGCCGTAGGTCCTGTCGAACCGCATGGCCCCATCTTTAATCCGACCACCGATCCAGCCGGTGCCTATGTGTACACCGTGAGCGGAATAGCACCGTGCACGAATAGCACGGCCACGGTACAGATCACCTTGGTGCCCGAACCGCATGCCGGTTCCTTTGGTTCCATGAGCGTCTGTGTAAGCGAATGTTCCGTGGTCCTCTTTAACGGGCTGCAGGGAACCCCCCAAGGTGGAGGGACTTGGACGGATATCAATTCATCGGGCCAGTTGAGCAATGGGGTCTTCAACGCCTGCGGTGTTTCGCCGGGTGTGTACCGCTTCCGGTATACGGTCGCTGGAGTGGGTCCCTGTGCGAACGACACGGCCACGGTTGCAGTGACCGTGGTCCCGGAACTGGATGCCGGCAATGATGCATCGGTCACCCTTTGCACCAGCGACTTCGTTCCCCTGCTGCAATACCTGGGCGGATCCCCACAGCCGGGAGGCACGTGGACCGGGGTGGAAAGCCAGGCCGGGTTGATCAATGGCGCATTGAATGCCGGGTTGGCCGGGGTTGGTCTCCATCACTACAGGTACGTGTTGAGCGGCTCCTCCAGCTGCGCACCGGACACGGCGATCCTTGCCGTGACCATCCAGAACGGGCCACGGGCCGGTAATGGCGTGCCTCATGGCCTGTGTTCCAATGCGACCTCCTTTGACCTGTTCTCACAACTAAGCCCTCCCTATGATCTCAACGGTACGTGGTACTATCCGGGTAGCGGTGGGGCCATGCCCAGTTCCACCCTGAACGCGGGCGTGGATCCCCCGGGAACGTACGTGTATATCGTACCGGCCATCGGCAACTGCCCGGCGGATTCAGCCTTCGTGGCCATCACCATCGATCAGGCGGTGAGCGCCGGTACCAACGGCACCTTGAGCTTCTGCTCCAATGGGGCTTCCGCACTGCTGAGCACCGGACTTGGAGGCAACCCCGATCCCAACGGTTCCTGGACCTTCGGCTCCCCGCCCCAAGGGCACGGTCCGAGCTACAACCCCATTACGGATACGCCGGGCAATTACATATACACCGTTCCGGGCCAGGGTCAATGCCCGAGCGCCACGGCAACAGTGCTCGTGAGCGAAACACTGGCACCGTTCGCCGGAGGTGACAACAGCTACACGTTCTGCTCCAGCGATGGCTCGTTCAATATGTTCGATAAGCTGTCCCAGAATCCGCAGAGCGGGGGTACATGGAGAAGGGACGGCACGCCGCCCACCAGCCATGGCACCATCTACGACCCGGCCGTGGACAGCAGTGGCGTGTTCCTGTACATCCGGGCCGGCACGGGTCCCTGCGCCAATGATACCGCGCGCTTGACGGTGGTTGAAGTGCGCGCTCCACGAGCGGGTACCAATGCCACATTGAACGTTTGCCCCACGGATACCCTGGTGAACTTGTTCGCGGCCTTGGGGCCTGACGCGGACAGTGCGGGTATCTGGACGGACGCGGGCAACACGGAACTGCCCGACAGCATCTTCGATGCTACCCAAGTGACCATTGGCACTTATGTGTTCACGTACACCGTCACCGGGACGCCGCCGTGCGTGGACGCCACGGCGACCGTAACAGTGAACGTGGGGGCGGGTTTGAACGCCGGCATCGGAGGCAACGACACCATCTGTGGGGCGCTCACGGCCTACGACCTGTTCCAGTCCTTGGGCGGAGCGCCCGACCCCGGAGGGATTTGGAGCGAGCAGACCGGCGTGGGTGCCATATCCGGGAACTTCCTGAACGCAACCGCGCTGCCACCGGGATCCTCCTATCCCATCGTGTATACATTGGACGACCCCTTCTGCGGCCAGGTGCAGAGCGTGGTCCTCATGTACATCGCCCCCTTCCCGGACCCGGGACCCGATACCACGATCACCGTGTGTGCCACAAGCGTGGCCTTCATCATGGACCCGTTGCTGTTGCACGCGGACCCGGGGGGCACTTGGACGGCACCCGATGGCAACCCCACGGACAACGTCTTCGACCCTGCGACGGACCCTGCCGGAACCTATCGCTATCACTTGGGCGGCAGTGCATACTGCGCGGATACGGTGGCCCGGGTCACGATCGTGGTGAATGCGCCCGCCAATGCCGGCACTGCCGGCAACGAACAAGTGTGCAACGACGGGCCTGTACCGCTCTTCCCCTTGTTGAACGGCGGCCCACAGGCCGGTGGCACCTGGACGGACCTCGATGGTAGCGGGGCCTTGACGGCGGGAACCGTGGACGCGGCACAGCTCATGGCCGGAGCATACCGGTTCCGCTATCGCGTGGAGGTTGCCGGTTGTCCATCGGACAGTTCCGAAGTGACCTTGTCCGTGGTGGACGGCGTGACCGTGACCGATCTCCAACGCATTTGCAATGAGCAGGACCGCACCTACACGGTCCGCTTTACACTTACCGGCGGGACCCCTTCGAGCTATGCGGTAACCGGTGGTCCGGGGGTGCTTTCCGGCACAGCACCCTACATCTTCACCAGTGCGCCGATCTTCACCAGCCAGCCGTTCTCCTTCCAGGCGGACGATGCCAACCATTGCACGCCCCGGACAGTGGAAGGGACCACGCCCTGCGTGTTCGAGGATGAAGTCTTCGTTCCGGAATCCTTTAGCCCCAACGGCGACGGCATCAATGACAACTTCGAGGTACCCGGGATCGAAGGCTACCCGGCCAACCACATCGTGATATTCAATCGTTGGGGTGGAAAGGTCTACGAAGCGGACGGCTATGACAATGTTCGCACCGTATGGGACGGCAGTTCACCAAAGGCGCTCGTACCCGGCGATGCCTCCACCGGCACCTACTACTACGTGCTGGACCTGGGCAATGGCGCCGAACCGCTCAAAGGCTTCATCTACCTGAACCGATGAGGCACAACGCACATCTTTTGGCGGTCACTGCACTGACCCTGTTCTTGGCAGCGCCCGGGGCACGGGCCCAGCAAGATCCCATGTACAGCCAGTACATGTTCAACACCTTGGCCTTCAACCCGGCCTATGCAGGCAGTGCCGATGTGTTCAGCGCCATGGCGCTCAGCAGGCACCAGTGGCTGGGCTTCGATGGCGCTCCGTCCACCCAAACGCTCTCGCTGAACTCACCGCTTCCGGGCGATAAATTGGCCCTCGGCGGCAACTTGATCCATGATGTGGCCGGGCCGGCCAAGCAGAACAGCGTCTTCCTCGATGTGGCGTACAGGATCCGCACCGGCACCGGTACGCGGCTCGCCTTCGGCCTGAGCGGTGGCGTGAATTTTTTCCAGGCGGACCTGGCCTCCCTGAGCACCGTGGAGGTGGACCCGAGCAATGCGAGCATCAGCGGGAAGGCCCTGCCGAACTTCGGATTTGGGCTGTACTGGCATGCCCCCCGCTATTATGTGGGCATCAGCGCGCCGAAGCTGTTGGAGAACAAGATCGGCGACGATGGCTTGGTGGTGACCAATCAGGAGTTCCGCCACTATTTCCTCATGGGCGGCTATGTAATGGACATCAACCGGGACTTGAAGTTCAAGCCCTCGATCATGCTCCGTGCCGTCGAGGGGGCACCGCTCTCGTTGGACGTGAACGCGAATTTCCTGCTTCGCGAACGGGTGTGGTTCGGGGCGATGTACCGGTATGGCAATGCCTTCGGGGTAATGGCACAGTACCAAGTGAACGAGCAGCTGAAGGTGGGCTATGCGTTCGATATGACCACCACGAAGTTGGGAGCCTATAATGCAGGTACGCATGAGATCATGTTGGGCTACGATTTCAAATTCACCAAGGGGCGCACCATTTCCCCGAGGTATTTCTGATGAAGAGGACGCTCTGTCGCATACTGCTTCTGCTGGGGCTGGCCGTACCGGCCGCACCCGTGCTTGCCCAGAGCGCGGAGGCCCACACCCGCATCGCGGACCGCTACTACCAGCGCATGGCCTACGCACAAGCCAAGGAGGAGTACAGGATCGCCGCCGACCTCGGGGCGGTGAACGAACATGTGGTGAAGCGCCTCGCGGATTGTTCCATGAAGCTGGGGGATACCGCGGAGGGCGAGATCTGGTACGCGCAAGTGGTGAAGTTCCTCAACCGCGAACCCTTGGACCTGTACATGTACGCGCAGGCCTTGAAGGGCAACGGCAAATACGCCGAGGCCGAAGAGTGGATGGACCGCTACTTGGCCCTGGACCGGAACGAGGGGGAGCCGAAGAGGAGCAATATCCTTGATTTTGTGCGGAAGTTCACCTCCAATATGGACCGCTTCACCGTGAAACGGATATCGGCCAATTCCCCCTTGGACGACATGGGCGCCACGTGGGATGGCGAGGACCGCGTGATCTTTGCATCCGCCAGGGACACCGCGGTGGGCGTGCAATGGCGATCGGCCTGGAACGACCAGCCCTTCCTGGACCTGTACACGGCGCGGCGGCAACCCGACGGTGACCTGATCGCGCCCATGAGGGTCAATGGAAACGTCAATTCCAACTTGCATGAGGGACCGGCCGTGGTGGCGCCGGACGGTTCCCTCTGGTACACGCGCACCAATGCCGCAAAAAGCAAGAACGGCATCCACCGCCTCAGCATCCTGCACGCTCGGCGCGAAGGCGATGGCTGGAATGGCGATGACCCGTTCCTCTACAACAACACGGAATGTTCCGTGGGCCATCCGGCCATATCGGCCGACGGCAAGTGGTTCTTCTTTGTCAGCGACATGCCCGGAGGCTACGGGGGCACGGATATTTATGTGTGCCAGGACATGGGCGGGCAGTGGGGCGAGCCCCGCAATCTGGGTCCTGGCGTGAACACCGCGCGGAACGAACTTTTCCCCTTCATGGCCCAGGAGGGTACGCTCTACTTCTCCAGCATGGGCCTCCCCGGCCTGGGCGGATTGGACGTGTTCGCGACCAAGCGGGACGTCAATGGGGAGTTCTCGTTTTCCGTGAACGTGGGTGCTCCGGTGAACGGGCCCAAGGATGATTTTGCATTTGTGATCGACAAGGCGAACACCACCGGTTACTTCAGCAGCGATCGGCCCGGAGGGGCGGGGGGCGACGACCTTTATTCCTTTACGATGCACTACCCCCTGGAGCAACGCTTCCTCTGCACGGGTACGGTGATCGATGACGACAATGCCATGCCCGTGGCCGGTGCGGAGGTGGAGCTCCTGAACGCGGAGGGGGCCGTTCTGGAAAGTGTGGGAAGCGATGCCGATGGACGCTATTCCTTCCCGGTGGAAGAGAACAAGGAATACGCAATTCGGGCACGCCTGGCGGGTCATTACGATGGGATCGTACACTTCGGTACGGAGGATATCGCGCAGCTGCAGATCGTGGCCCGGGATGTTCACCTGGTGCCCGATGCGGGCATTTGGATGCGTGGTGCGGTGAAGTACAAGGACAAGCTCGGCTTCGTGAAGGGCGTGAAGGTGAGCGTGGTGAACCTTGCCAGCTTTTTCAGCGAGGTCCGCACCACCGATGCAGGAGGGGATTTTCTCTTCCGGATGCAGCCGAACGAGGAGTTCGAGGTGGTGCTGGAAAAGCCCGACTATTTCAGCATGAGCGTGCCGTTGAGCACTGCCGGGGTGAAGCGGGGCGTGATCGACCTGGGGGAGGTGAAGGAGCTGAGCCTGGAGCGGATCGAGGTGGGTCGCCCACTCCCGTTGAAGTATGTCAACTGGTCAGCGGATGAGATGACCTTGTCGCCCACGGCGAAAGCGGAATTGGACCTGCTGGTGGACCGCATGCAGGTGAACCCGTCGCTGGACATCGAGGTGGCGGTACATGCCAATACGCGACGATCCGCGGACGCGGCCTTGAAGCTGACCCAGGGCCGGGCCAAGGTGATCGATGCCTACATGCGCGCCAATGGGGTCCCCAAGGACCGGTTGACGGTAAAGGGTTACGGCATCACCAAGCCGCTGAACCCCTGCGGTCCGGACGTGGAATGCACGGACAGGCAGCACGCTGAGAACGAGCGGGTGGAATACACGGTCACCGGGGTCCAAGGTTCGTGACCGATTCATCAAGTGCCAAGCAGCGATACCCTTGGCGCGCCCAACCCTCCAAGATCAAGGGTAGCGCATCGGTGAGGCATGCAGTGCTCTTCAAGTTGTCGTGCAGTACGATGATGCTGCCCGGTCTCGTCCGTCCGAGCACCAGGCGGGCACAGGCCGCACCGGTCCTGCCCGGCTTGAAATCCCCGCCCATCACATCCCACATCACCACCCGATAGCGCTTCCGCAGGACGTGCAGGTGCGCGGGACGGAGGTGACCGTACGGTGGGCGGAACAAATGCCCTCCGATATGCTTCTCACCGCGCAGCACCGAGCGATGGAACGCACGCGCCGGGGTGCGCCAGCCATCGCTGTGGTCCCATGTGTGATGCCCCACTGCATGCCCTTCATTCCGCAGCCGCAGGAACAGTTCGGGGTACCGTTCCGCATTGCTGCCCAAGCAGAAGAACGTGGCCTTCGCGTCGTAGGCCGCCAAGGTGTCCAGCACCCAGGGGGTTACCTCGGGTCGTGGTCCGTCATCGAAAGTGAGGAAAACCTCCTTCTCCCGCGTGGGCACGCGCCACAGCACGCGGCGGTCCAGCATGGCCAGCATGCGCAGGACCACCCCGCCGGGCATCAGAACCGCGCGTTGGTGGTCCGCATGCCCTGGGTGGCGATATCCTCCATCTTCATCTGGTACAGCGTGTCCACTTCCGCTGCACGGGCGTTCAGCTTATTGGCCAGGTCCTTTTGTCCGTAGATCTGGGCCGTGCGGGCCAAGCGCTCCATCACCAGCTTGCCCATGCTCATATCATCGCTCACCCTGTTGGCGAACTTCGGCGAGAGGCTCAAGTACCAGTTCATGTTCTCGTCCATGATGGTGAACAGCCTTTCGGTCAGGCGGTTCGCCGAGGTGGTATCATCGGCCTGGTAGTAGGCCTCGATGATCGGGAGCATGATCCGGTCGTAGGGCACGTTCTTCTCCGGCATTTTCGCCTGTGCGAGGTCCAGGACCTGCTTGGCCTCCTCCTTTCGCCCTTCCGAAGCCAGTTCCGTGGCCAGGGTGGCGATCTGCAGTCGCAGGTTGGTGGTCATCCGCAGCACGTTCTCGTCCAGGTACACGCCTGGCTCGTAGTCCATGCCGCCCCACTTGAACTTGTTCATCACGTTGTCCAGCATAATGTCCGTGGCCACGCTGCCGTACGTGTTCGGGTTGGCCGATTCACCGGCCACCGGCACCAAGCGGTAGGTAAGGCCCTCCAACCGGAAATAGTCCTGGAGGTTCAGGTAGCTGTCCGGTCCGGTGGTCACCGCAAAGTAGATGGGCCGCTTCCAATCGTTGTTGGCCAGCAGGTCCATCATCAGGAAGTGGTTCTTCAGCACATATTGCTTGTTGATGGTCCAGCGCACGTCACCGGTGAAGTAGGCGGTGTCCGCTGCCGTAAGCATGCCTTGCGGACCGAAGACGAAGGCGCTGTCCGCCGTGATCCGGAAGTTCTGGCTGGGGATGTAGGCATCCTTCATGCCCAGTTGGAAGATCTGCTGCAGGTTGCGGTCGTCCGTGGCGAAGTCCATGGCGCGCTTGAGGTCCAGGTAGCCCTTTACCTTTTCGTTCGGGATCAATGCCACCACGTCGCGTGTCCCCTGCCGATACTTGGCCGGGTCCATCTTGAACGGCACCGGTTCGCTATCGTATGCCTTGCGACGCATCTGGTCGATGTACCAATCGGTGTTCAACAGGCTCAGGTTCACCACGCGCACATCGGTGCGGATGCCTTCCACTTCCTGGGCGTACCACAAGGGGAAGGTGTCGTTGTCGCCATTGGTGAAGAGGATGGCGTTCGGGGCGCAGCTGTTCAGGTAGTCGGCGGCGAGGTCCCGGGCAGGGTAGCGGTTGCTCCGGTCATGGTCGTCCCATTCCGCACGCACCATCACCACGGGCACCACGAGGCCGATGAGCGTGGCCACCACGGCACTGGCCCGGTCGTTCCGCAGGTTGCGCATCAGGTACATCACCCCCAGCGCAATGCCGCTGACGATGCCGATGAGGAAGAAGCTGTAGGAGATGGAGTGGTCGGTGCCGGAAACAAGCTCCACCAAGTATTTCAGCACGCCGATGCCCAGCGTTCCGCCCACGGCATACAGCAGTTCCTTTTGGGTGATGGACCGCGCCGCATCGAACAGCGCGTACACCCCGAGGCCGATCCAGAAGGCGAAGGCGTAGAACGAACCCACGTAGGCATAGTCCCGTTCACGCGGCTGGAACGGATACTGGTTCAGGTAGACCACGATGGCCAGGCCCGTGAAGAAGAACAGCAGCATCACCACGCTCCAATTGCGAATATCACGGGTGAGCTGGTACACCAGCCCGATGAGGCCCAGAATGAGCGGCAACAGGTAGAGCTTGTTCATGCCCTTGTTCTCCGTCATGCTCGGCGGCAGGTGGTCCTGGTTGCCGAGGCGCTGGGAGTCGATGGCCTTGATGCCGGTGTACCAGTTGCCATCGGTTATGCCGCCATGGCCTTGGATATCGTTCTGGCGTCCGGCGAAATTCCAGAGGAAATAGCGCCAGTACATCCAGTTCACCTGGTAGTTGACGAAGAAGCGCATGTTCTCCATCTGGGTCGGCTTCTGGATCACCGTGGGCTTGCCCTCGCGGTCGGTGGTGCGCACGGGGTAGCCCTTGAAATCGCTCCACTGCTTGTAGGCTGTGACGTGGTTGGCCTGCGAACTGTACATCCGGGGGAACGCCATGGTGGTGGCGGGATCGTACACCGGCTCGGTCCCTTTGCGCGCATCCGTGATCACGTACTCGTTCTTGATGGTGAGGCCCGGGTTTTCGGCCACGTAATGGTCCGCACTCCAACCGTCGTAGAAGAGCTTTTCGGTCCGGGTGCCCTTCATCACCTTGTAGGTGGCGGTGTATACCGGGTTGCCATCGTCGCGCTGGTTGGTCATCTGGCTGCCCCAGAACTGGCCCATGACCAGTGGGCGGTCGCCGTACTGTTCGCGATTGAGGTAGCTCAACAGGTTGAACACGTTCTCCGGATTGTTCTCATCGATCGGTGGGTTGGCATTGCTGCGGACCACGATCATGGCGAAGGTGCTGTAGCCCACCAGGATCACGGTGACGCCCAGGATCACGGTGTTCAGCACCACTTTGCCCTTGCGCTGGGTCCACATCAGCCCCCAGACGATCAGTCCGATGATGATCAACGCATAGATGAGGTTCCCCGTGTTGAAGGGCAGGCCGAAGTCGTTCACGAAGACCAGCTCGAACTTGCCCGCCATATTCACCAGTCCCGGAATGATCACGCCCTGGATGGCCCCGAGGATCAGCGCTGAAATGATGAAGGTGTAGATGATGCCCTTACGGGTCACCTCGTACTTCTTGAAATAGTAGACGAAGGCGATGGCCGGGATGCAGAGCAAGTTCAGCAGGTGGACACCGATGCTGAGGCCCATCAGATAGGCGATCAGGATAAGCCAGCGGGTGTTGTGCGGTTTATCGGCCTCGCTCTCCCACTTCAGGATGGCCCAGAACACGATGGCGGTAAAGAAGGACGACATGCCATAGACCTCGCCCTCCACGGCGCTGAACCAGAACGAATCACTCCAGGTGTAGGCCAGGGCACCCACGATGCCGCTGCCGAGCACGGCAATGATCTTGCCGCTGGTGAGTTCCTCATCGCCTTTCCGGGTGGCGAGGCGCAGGGCCATGTGGGTAATGCTCCAGAAGAGGAAAAGAATGGTGAACGCGCTGGCCAAGGCGCTCAGGGTGTTCACGGCCACCGGCACGTTCTCCGGGGAAACGAAGGCACTGGCCACCCGTGCCAGGATCATGAACAGGGGCGCTCCGGGAGGGTGCCCTACCTCGAGCTTGTAGGCCGTGGCAATGAATTCCCCGCAATCCCAAAAGCTTGCCGTGGGCTCGATGGTGGAGAGATAGGTGACGGCGGCCACCAGAAAAACGGCCCATCCGGTGGCGATGTTCAGCTTCTTGAAATTCATGGGGTGCCGGGCTTCATAAGCGGCGAATGTACCTAAAGTCACATGTTCGCATTCTTTTCGGCGGCCGTATTGCGGAACTTTCTAAATTTGCCGCGCTTTCAAGGTGGCGTTTGCCGGTCCGGGAAGCGGTATTGGCCGATGGTGTAACTGGCAACACGTCTGATTTTGGTTCAGAAGAGTCCAGGTTCGAGCCCTGGTCGGCCAACAACAAGAACCCCGCGAACGCGGGGTTCCTTGTTTTGGACGGGCGGGGCGAGAAGTTTATCCCGAGCGGACACCGGGCCTGACCCGGTGGAAGTCGAGGGAGACCGTCAGGGTCAGTACTTCACCTTGCCTTCCATCGCGATCCACGCCTTGAACACTTCCTTCGCTTCCTCGCGCATCATCCGTTCCATGGGGTATTTGCGCTGTTCAGGGGGCAATGGCAACTCGTCGTAGATCAACTGGTCATCGAAACCGGCTTCCGCGGCATCCTCCCGCGTGGCGGCGAATACGATGCGGTCCGGCCGCGCCCAGTAGATGGCACCGAGGCACATGGGGCAAGGCTCGCAGCTGGTATAGATCGTGCAACCGGCAAGCTGGAAATCACCGAGGTTCTTGCACGCATCGCGGATGGCCACCACTTCGGCATGGGCCGTGGGGTCGTTGGTGGAGGTGACGCGGTTGTTACCGCTGCCCACCACGGTGCCGTCCTTCACGATCACGCAGCCAAAGGGTCCGCCATCCCCGCGCTGCATGCCGCTGCGCGAGGCGTCGATCGCCAAGCGGAGAAAGCGTTCGTCCTGTTCGTTCATCGGTGGAAAGATATTGCAAGCGCGGTATAGAGCGGCGTGATCAGGCCTCCCACATGCCCGCTTCAATGACCTCCACGCAATGTCGGTCCGGATCGCGGAAGTAGAAGCTGCGGTGCCCGTGGGGCCACACGTGGTCATGCTCGATCGAGATACCTGCTGCCACCACCTTGCTCCGCCAAGCAGCATAGTGCGCCTTCGGTACCTCGAAAGCGAAGTGCAGCTCTCCCGTACCGAAATGGCGCGGCACATCCTTCTTCATGTTGGACTTTTCCGGATTGAAACAGAGCAATACCGAATTCCCGGCCCGGAAGAAAACCAGCACCCCCGGGATGTGCTCGAAGCAATCAAGCCCGAGGCGGTCGGCGTAAAAGATCCGGGTCCGCTCGGTATCCGCAACGTACAAACAGGTTTCCTTGATGCCCAGGATCGGCAACGTTCCCATGTGATCAAGATAACCCGGGAACTCAGTTCTTCAGCTCCAGACCCAGCTCCTTCAACTGGATCGCATCGATGGTGGAGGGAGCGTCGATCATTACGTCACGCCCGGCGTTGTTCTTCGGGAAGGCGATGAACTCGCGGATGTCGCTGCGGCCGCCGAAGAGCGCCACCCAGCGGTCGAAGCCGAAGGCCGCGCCGCCGTGCGGGGGGGCACCGAACTCGAAGGCGTCCAAGAGGAAGCCGAATTTCTCACGTGCTTCTTCATCGGTGAAACCCAGTACACGGAACATCGCCTCCTGCATGGCGCGATCGTGGATGCGGATGCTGCCGCCACCGATCTCCGTGCCGTTGATCACCAGGTCGTAGGCATTGGCCTTTACAGTGCCGGGATCGCTCTCCAGCTTCGGCGCATCCTCCGGAATGGGGGCAGTGAAAGGATGGTGCATCGCATGCCAGCGACCGCTCACCTCGTCCTTCTCCAACAACGGGAAGTCCACGACCCACAAGGGCTTGAAGACCTGCGGATCGCGCAGGTTGAGCAAGTCTCCGAGGTGCAGGCGAAGTTCGTTCAAGGCTTTTCGCGTTTTATCCGCAGCACCGGCCATGATGCAGAGCAGGTCACCCTCCTTCATGTTGAAGCGTTCTGCCCAGCGTTGCAGGTCCTCGGCTCCGTAGAACTTGTCCACGGTGCTCTTCAGACCCTCGGCGGCCCAGCGGACGAAAATGATCCCGGTGCCACCTACCTGCGGACGTTTGACATATTCGATCAGTGCATCGGTCTGCTTGCGGCTCCACGAGGCACAGCCTTCCGCCTTGATACCAACGACGAGTTCGGCATCGTCAAAGACCTTGAATTCCTTGCCTTGGGCAATGTCGTTCAACTCATGAAAGCGCATGTCAAACCGCAGGTCCGGCTTGTCGCATCCATAATCCCGCATGGCGTCGTCATACGACATGCGCCGGAACGGCTCCGCGAATTCCTTGTCGAGCACGGCCTTGAACAGGTGCTTCGCCAAGCCTTCAAATGTGTTCAGGATATCCTCACGCTCCACAAAGGCCATCTCGCAATCGATCTGCGTGAACTCCGGCTGGCGATCGGAGCGGAGGTCCTCGTCGCGGAAGCACTTCACGATCTGGAAATAGCGGTCCATGCCGGCCACCATCAGCAGTTGCTTGAAGGTCTGCGGGCTTTGCGGCAGCGCGTAGAACTCGCCTTGGTTCATGCGGCTGGGCACCACGAAGTCGCGGGCACCTTCCGGAGTGCTTTTGATCAATACCGGCGTTTCCACTTCGATGAACTGTTGCGCGCTCAGGTAGTTGCGCACTTCGATCGCCATGCGGTGCCGCAGCTCGATCCCCTTGCGCACCGTGTTGCGGCGCAGGTCCAGGTACCGGTACTTCATGCGCAGCTCGTCACCGCCGTCGGTCTCGTCCTCAATGGTGAAGGGCGGCGTCTTCGCGGCGTTCATCACCTTCAGCGCCGTGGCGAAGATCTCCACCTCGCCGGTGGGCATGTTGGCGTTCTTGCTCTGGCGTTCCATCACCTTCCCGATGACCTGCACCACGAACTCGCGGCCAAGGCTGCGGGCAGTCTCGCGCAGTGCCGCATCACTGTCCGTGTTGAAGGTGAGCTGCGTGATGCCGTAGCGGTCGCGGAGGTCCACGAAGGTCATGCCGCCAAGGTCGCGGGTGCGCTGGACCCAGCCGGCAAGGGTCACGGTCTTGCCAGCGTCGGAGAGGCGGAGTTCGCCACAGGTATGGGTGCGGTACATGGGTTGAAAGCTGCGGCGAATGTACCGAAGCAGCCCTTGTCCATGGCTACTGCACCGTCAAGGTCAATGCGCGTCGCGTGATGTCCCCGTCGTATTCGTCCACGGAGAACCACCAGGTCTCGGTGCCGGCCTGATCACGAGTGATCACGGTCTTTTCATAGGAAAACGGGTTGCTATCGACATGCGCGCTGTCCTGTCGGATACGCGGACCACCGTCGTATGCGACGTCCACGAAGAATGTGCGGAGATTATCGGAACCCTTGGTTACCGTTACGCCGATGCGCAGCGTATCGGAAACCGGAACCGTGTCATGCTGCCAAGTATAGCCACTGTCCATGCGGAAAGTAATGTCCACCGAACCGTCCCCATCCGGCTGGTCCTCCTTGGTGCAGCCGGTGTTGAAAAGGAACGCCAGTCCCAGGACCGCAGTGATGATCACAAAGCGCATGGCCGCGAAGTTAACGGATGCCTCGTCGGAGATCCAAGGCATCTGTTGCGATCACAATGTTCCCCGGCACTCCTGCTTCCGCTCGGTCGCCTCGAGGAGCGCCTTGAAGTTGCCCCTGCCAAAGCTGCTCATGCAACGCGCCGCGTGGAGGGTACTGCAGGGATGTGGCGTTTCCGCGAAAGGCAGAACCAGGCCGCGGCTGCTTCCGGAATGTCGGCGTGGAACACTGCTGAGTGCAGTTCCAGGATCTCCATTGCAGGTTCCACGGCATTTGTCACATCACGTGCGCTGCGTCTGGGAGGCCCTGACTCCCGCTCAGGGCCTTCGGTGCTTCCGATCAGGCTCAGCCACTGCCCACCGGGCTTGAGCTGCGCCTCCACGCGTTGGGCGAAGCGAGTCCGTTCCTCGGCACTGTCGAAAATATGGAAGCAGCCCCGGTCGAATACAAAGTCGTACGGGCCTCCGGGGATCCCATGGTCCTTCAGCAGGTCCATCACTTCAAAACGACAATCCACTCCGACCGCGGTGGCCTTCTTGCGCGCCTTTTCTATTGCCAGCGGGGCCACATCGATGCCGAGCACGGTAAAGCCTTGGCTGGCAAGCCAGATGGCATTCGTGCCTGTGCCGCAACCCACTTCCAGCACGCGCCCGGGGGTCACGGTCCCATTGCGCACCGTATCAACCAGCAGCGCATCCGGCTTGCCGGTATCCCATGGCACTTCGCCGGAGGAGTACGACTCGTTCCAATCCCTTTGCGGCATGTCCTGTTCGTGTTATGGGCGACGTGTTATCGCGACTTCCGAATTAGAGTGTTCCCCGGCTCTCCTGCTCCCGCTCAATAGCCTCGAACAACGCCTTGAAGTTGCCCTTGCCGAAGCTCTTGGCGCCCTTGCGCTGGATGATCTCGAAGAAGAGGGTAGGGCGGTCCTGCACCGGTTTGGTGAAGAGCTGCAACAGGTAGCCTTCATCATCGCGGTCCACCAGGATACCGAGCTCGCTCAAGGGACCGAGGTCCTCATCGATCTTGCCCACGCGGTCCAGCAGTCCCTCGTAGTAGCTGGAAGGTACTTTCAGGAATTCGACGCCGCGGCTCATCAGGTCGCGCACCGTTTTCACGATGTCGTCCGTGGCCACCGCGATGTGCTGTACGCCTTCGCCCTTATAGAAGTCGAGGTACTCCTCGATCTGGCTGCGCTTCTTGCCCTTGGCCGGTTCGTTGATCGGGAACTTGATGCGCCCGTTGCCATTGGTCATCACCTTGCTCATCAGCGCGCTGTACTCGGTGCTGATGTCCTTGTCGTCGAAGCTCAGCAGGTTGGCGAAGCCCATCACCTTCTCATAGAACTCCACCCATTTGTTCATCTGGTTCCAACCCACGTTGGCCACCATGTGGTCCACGTACTTCAGGCCGGTAACAGGTGGGTTGTAGGGACTCTTCCAAGCACGGAAGCCGGGCAGGAAGATGCCCTTGTAATTCTTGCGCTCCACGAAGATGTGAACGGTATCGCCGTAAAGCTTGATGCCGCTCTTCACCACCTCGCCATCGGCGTCCTTTTCCACGGTGGGTTCCATGTAGCTCACTGCACCGCGCTTGGTGGTCTCCTCATGGGCTTTGCGCGCATCATCCACCCAGAGGGCGATCACTTTCACGCCATCACCGTGCTGGCGGATGTGGTCGTTGATCGGATCCTCCGGTGTCAGTGGTGAGGTCAGTACCAAGCGGATCTTGTCCTGCACCAGCACGTAGCTCGTGCGGTCCTTCATGCCGGTCTCCAGACCGGCGTAGGCCAAGCTCTGGAAGCCGAAGGCGGTCTTGTAGAAATGCGCGGCCTGCTTGGCGTTGCCGACATGGAATTCGATATGGTCGGTACCGAGGAGGGGGAGAAAGTCAGCCGCTGCAGGGTTGATCTTCTCGAGTTCGGGGGTTGTACTTTCAATGCTCATGGTTTTCCTAATGTGTTGCTCTTCTAATTTTCTGATCACTCCAACCAGCTCTTCCAGTAGATCCCATCATCGATCTTCAGCGCCTCCTCCGTCACCATCAGGGGCTTGAAGGTGTCCACCATTACCGCCAGCTCGTTGGTCTCGGTTTTACCGATGCTACGTTCCATGGCGCCGGGGTGCGGGCCGTGGGTGACCCCAGCGGGGTGCAGGCTGATGTGACCTGCAGCAACGTCGTTGCGGCTCATGAAATCGCCGTCCACGTAGTAAAGCATTTCATCGCTGTCGATGTTGCTGTGGTTGTAGGGTGCGGGGATCGCCAAGGGGTGGTAATCGTACAGGCGTGGCACGAAGCTGCAGACCACCATGGCAGTGGTCTCGAAGGTCTGGTGTACAGGTGGTGGCTGGTGTATGCGTCCTGTCAACGGCTCGAAGTCGTGGATGCTGAAGGCGTAGGGGTAGTTGTAGCCGTCCCAGCCCACCAGGTCGAAGGGGTGTGTGGCGTACACGAACTCGTGCATGGCGTTCTGCTTCTTGATCAGCACACGGAAATCACCGAGTTCATCATGTGTTTCCAAGCTGTGGGGACGGCGGATATCGCGCTCGCAGAACGGGGCGCTCTCCAGCATCTGGCCGAACCAGTTGCGGTAACGCTTCGGGGTGTACATCGGCTGGTGGCTTTCCACGATCAACAGGCGGTTGTCCTCCGTATCGAAGTCCAGCGTGTAGATGATGCCGCGCGGGATCAGGAGATAATCGCCATACTTGAAATCCAGGGTGCCGAAGGTGCTGCGCAGGCGACCGCTGCCCTTGTGGATGAAGAGCATCTCATCGCAGTCCGCGTTCTTGTAGAAGTAGTCCACTTTCTTGGCCGTGGGAGCCGCAAGGATGACCGCCACGTCGCTGTTCACCAGGATGGTCTTGCGAGCTTCAAGATGGTCCGCTTCCGGTGCCACGTCGAAGCCTTTCAGTCGCAAGGCGCGGAGGTTCTTCTCCAGCGCGATCTTGGGACTCACATCGCGCGGCGGTTTCATCTCCTTCACCTGTGTAGGGCGATGCACGTGGTACATCAGGGAGCTCATGCCGTCGAAGCCCACGGTGCCGAAGAGCTGCTCATAGTAATGGCGGTCCTTGCCGTTCTTGAAGACGGTGTGCCGCTTTGGCGGGATGTTTCCGAGGGTGTGGTAGAAGGGCATTTTTTGGGTTTCGGGTTAGTGTGTTGACCTGTTGCGAGTTGTCCGCTCACGCAAGCCTATGCGCTATTTATTTCGGTTTGAATGACATTGACCAACTCCGGGTGAAGTGTTCCGTTCCGTGCCAGTAGTTCTTCCTCTTCGCGGATGCGTTGCCGCAACCCTTCCGGGTCATTGATCGCCTTGGTCTTCGTGCTGCGTGTGCTGCGCCCTTTGCGCCAAGCGCGCTGGGCTTCGAGGGGCAACAGGTGTATTTCGCGGCAGCTCGGGGAGCAGCAGTCGGCATACTTCCCGGCACATGCTTCGCATTGGACCAGCAGCATGTTGCACGTTGCTTCATGGCAATTGGTGATGCGGTCGCACTTCTCGCCGCACTGCATGCAGGTGCTCACCACATCATCGGTGATGCGTTCCGCCAGCCGCTCGTCGAACACGAAGTTCTGGCCCTTGTATTTGCTGGGCAGGCCCTTGTCCTTGATCTGCCGCGCATAGTCGATGATGCCGCCGTGCAGCTGATTCACATGGGTGAAGCCGTGGTGCTTCAGATAAGCGCTGGCCTTTTCGCAGCGGATGCCGCCGGTGCAGTACAGAAGGACCTCCTTAGCCTCCCTACCTTTCAACACTTCGCTCACCTCCTCGATCGCACCCCGGAACGTATCCGCCTTGGGCAGGTAGGCACCCTCGAAGTGCCCGATCAAGCACTCGTAGTTGTTGCGCATGTCGATCACCAGTGCGCCTTCCTCCATTTTTCGGTTGAAGCGCTCGGCATCCAAGTGCTCGCCCACGTTCGTCACGTCGAAGGCATCATCGGTCAAGCCGTCCGCCACGATCTTCTTCCTCACTTTGATGATCAGCTTCAGAAAGCTCTTGCCATCATCCTCCACGGCGATCTTCCACGGGATGTCCCGGAAGGCTTCATGCGCATTCAGGGCGGAACGGAAAGCAGGCAAATTTGCGGTGGGCAGGCTCACCTGCGCGTTCACCCCTTCCCCGGCGATGTACACACGACCGAGCACGCCCAATTGCTCCCATTCCGCATACAGGGCATGGCGCAGGGCCTCCACATCGTTGAGTCGCACATAGCGGTAGAACGAGAGCGTGGTCCGCTCCCTGGCCTCGCGCTTCAAACGCTCGCGGAGCAGGTCCGGGTGCAGCAGGTTGCGCAGGCGGTGGGTTTCCATTGGTGCGAATTTACGGAAGTACTGTGGGTGTCATGGTACCTGATAGCTTTGGCTCCCCTTCCCGATAACAATCCAAGTCAATCCAACCATGTCCAAAAAGATCCTCGTCATCGGTGCCAGCGGCCAGATCGGCACTGAACTGGTGGAAGGCCTGCGCGACCGCTTCGGGGCGGAGGACGTGGTGGCCTCGGACATCAAGGAGCCGCAGGTGAGGCAGAGTGGCCCCTTCGCCCTGGTGAACGCGATGGACCGCCGCGGCATCGAGCGCGTCATCGACAAGCACGGCATCTCCGAGGTCTATCTCCTGGCCGCACTATTGAGCGCCACGGCGGAAAAGGACCCCGCCTTCGCCTGGAAGCTCAACATGGAGAGCATCCTGATCATCCTGGAACTGGCCCGCGAAGGGAAGTTGAGGAAGGTCTATTGGCCGAGCAGCATCGCCGTCTTCGGCCCCACCACCCCGAAGGACAAGACCCCGCAGCACACCACCACGGAGCCGAGCACGGTCTACGGCATCAGCAAGCTGGCCGGTGAAGGTTGGTGCAAATACTACCACCAGCGCTATGGCGTGGACGTGCGCAGCATCCGCTATCCGGGCCTCATCGGCTGGAAGAGCGCGCCCGGCGGAGGCACCACGGATTACGCCGTCCACATCTTCCACGAGGCGATCAAGAAAGGTGCCTACACCAGCTTTCTCGGGCCGGAGAGCACGCTGCCGATGATGTACATGCCCGATGCCATCCGCGCCACCATCGACCTGATGGAGGCCCCGGTGGAACAGGTGAAGGAGCGTGGCAGCTACAACCTGGCGGGCCTCAGTTTCAGCCCGGAGCAGATCGCCGCCGAGGTGGCCAGGCACATCCCGGGCTTCAAGATGGCCTACGCCCCGGACGAGCGACAGGCTTATGCCGATTCATGGCCTCGCAGCATTGATGACAGTGCCGCCCGTGCGGACTGGGGCTGGAAACCGCAGTATGACCTTACCGCGATGGTGGACGACATGATGGCCCATCTTCGGACCAAGTTGAAGGCTTCTTGATCCGGGCCGAGCGCAACCCTCATGCCCTTTTTACCGTACTGCACGGGCGATCACTACAGGTCGACCCATGCGATCCCTCAATAGGTTTTATCCCTTTCTCATCGGCTTGGCGCTGCTCATGGCCGGTCAGGTGGCGTCGGCACAGGCGAACACCTCGGGGCCGGATACCTTGAACAGGCTCGATGAGCAGGGAAGAAAACAGGGCTGGTGGCAAGTGGTGGGGCCCTCGGCGGAAAAGCCGGGCTACGATGCCGGCAGGCCGATCGAGGAAGGGCGTTATGCCGACAACCGGCGCATCGGTGCGTGGAAGCGCTACTGGCCCAACGGCAAGTTGAAGAGCGAGATCACCTATGTGAAAGGGATGCCAAGGGGCGAATACGTTCTCTATTATCCCGATGGCAAGCCCGAGGAAAAAGGGACGTGGGACCTGGACCGCAATACCGGCGGGTTCAAGCGCTGGCACGCGAACGGCAATTTGGCGCAGGACTTCATCTTCGACGGCTACGGCACCCGCGACGGTCAGCAGAAGTATTTCCACGAGAACGGGCGCTTGGCGGTGGACGTGAACATTGTGAAAGGCCGCGAGGAGGGTACCTTGAAACGCTACTACCCCAACGGCGACCTGCAGGAGACCGCGGTGCTGCACGCGGGGGTGGCGGATACGGACCTGTTCAAGAGCTACAGCCCGAAGGGGCCGGTGCCCGAAGTGAAACCGCCCGCCGATGCAGTTCCGGCCCCGGTGAAAACCACGGAGGAGACCACGAATGCAACGGATTTCAGGGCCGAGGGCTACAACACGCTCTACGATAACCAGCACCGCTTGGCCCAACAGGGCCACTATCGCAAGGGCCGCCTGTGGAACGGCAAGGTCTACAAGTACGACCGGAACGGCATCCTCTACAAGATCGAGGTGTACGTGGACGGGCGCTATGCCGGCAAGGCCCAGCTCACCGAGGACGACCTTTGAGCGGGCGCATCCAGGGAGCAGGTCCCGAAGACCCAGATCGAAGCGGTCCCAGTGATGAACGGCGCCGAACAGGCCATGGCCAATGGGTCAAAAGTGCCGCCGAACATGCACGGTCCGATGATCGCGCAGGTGGCAGGCAGCTACATTTACGCGTTTTCAACCGGAAGATCAAAACAGGACCCCAAATGACAAAGGCGACGGCATCGGCATCCAAGGCGGTGGACGCGTTCTTGGGCTACGTGGAGGCGAAGAACCCCAACGAGCCCGAATTCCTGCAAGCGGTGCATGAGGTGGCCGAGGTGGTCATCCCGTTCATTGAGTCGAACCCCAAGTACAAGGGCAGGATGCTCCTGGAGCGCATGGTGGAACCTGAGCGCACCGTCACCTTCCGCGTCCCTTGGGTGGACGACAAGGGCAACATCCAGGTGAACCGCGGCTATCGCGTGCAGTTCAACAGCGCCATCGGACCCTGCAAGGGCGGGCTGCGTTTCCATCCGAGCGTGAACCTGAGCATCCTGAAGTTCCTGGGCTTCGAGCAGATCTTCAAGAACAGCCTCACCACCCTGCCCATGGGTGGCGGCAAGGGCGGCAGCAACTTCGACCCCAAGGGCAAGAGCGATGCCGAGGTGATGCGGTTCTGCCAGAGCATGATGAGCGAGCTCTTCCGCCATATCGGCCCGCATACGGACGTGCCTGCGGGCGACATGGGTGTGGGCGACCGCGAGATCGGTTTCCTGTTCGGCCAGTACAAGCGCTTGGCGAACGAGTTCTCCGGCGTGCTTACGGGGAAGGGCCGCGCATCAGGCGGCTCCCTCATTCGCCCGGAAGCCACCGGCTACGGTGCCGTGTACTTCACCGAAGAGATGATGAGGCGCAACAAGACCAGCTTCAAGGGCAGGACGGTCGCCATCAGCGGCAGCGGGAACGTGGCCCAGTACGCCATTGAGAAGGCCATGGCCCTCGGAGGCAAGGTGGTCACCTGTTCGGACAGCGACGGCAGCATCTTCGACCCCAACGGCATCACGGGAGAAAAGCTCGCCTTCATCATGGACCTGAAGAACGTGAAGCGCGGACGCATCGAGGAGTACGCCAGGAAGTTCAAGGGGTCCAAGTTCACCAAGGGTGCTCGCGTATGGGACGTGGTGAGCAAGCTGGACGTGGCCATGCCCTGCGCCACGCAGAACGAGCTCAACGGCAAGAACGCCAAGGACCTGATCAAAAAGGGTGTGAAGTACGTGGCCGAAGGCGCCAACATGCCCTGCGACCTCGAAGCGACGAACCTGTTCCTGAAGGCGGGCGTGGTATTCGCCCCCGGCAAGGCCAGCAACGCGGGTGGCGTGGCCACCAGTGGCCTGGAGATGACGCAGAACAGCCTCCGCCTCAACTGGACCAAGGAGGAGGTGGATTCCAAGCTGCACGGGATCATGAAGGACATCCACGCGGCCTGCGTGAAGCACGGCACCGAAGGCAAACGCGTGAACTACGTGAAAGGCGCGAACATCGCCGGCTTCGTGAAGGTGGCTGATGCGATGTTGGAACAAGGCGTGGTATAGATCCTGAACAGGTTCTAAGCCCCTTCGCTCGAACGGAAAAGAAAAACCCCGGCGGGGCCGGGGCTTTTGCGTTCAGGTGGTGCGGATACTTCAGCAGAACTCGCTGTACACCGTCTTCAGGTGCTCGGCGATCATCTCCGCAGTGCGGCCTTCGATGTGGTGGCGTTCCAGGAAGTGTACCAGCTTGCCGTCCTTCAGCAACGCAATGCTGGGGCTGCTCGGCGGATAGGGGAGGAAGTGGTTGCGGGCCTGCATCACCGCATCGTTGTCCACGCCGGCGAACACGGTGGTGAGGTGGTCGGGGCGCTTCTCCCCCTGAAGTGAGGCTTTCACACCGGGCCGACAGGCGCCGGCAGCACAGCCACAGACGCTGTTCACCACGCAGAGCACGGTGCCGGTCTGCTTGAACGCGGCATCCACCTGGGCAGGGGTTTTCAATTCGGTGAACCCCACTTCGGTGAGGTCGGCGACCATCGGTTCGGTCAGTTCTCTTGGGTACATGATCGTTGGAACTTTTTATGTTCAGCGTGCCGTCCTTCGGCAACTTGATGATTTTCAGGTGCAAAGATACGTGCCATGGCGGTCCCGGGCTTCCAATAAGCAGATGATCCCCGACTTGCGTCCAGTGGATCACAGGGCCTACCTTGCGGATCTCATTTTTCAAACCTCTTCCATGCGCTTGCGTTCCGTGCTTTTGTTCTTTGTGGCAGCCACTTTTTCCAATTTTCAATCATCAGCGCAGGAGCGGCCAAAGGATGCTGCGGAACTGGCCCGCACCAGTTTGGTGGATAAAGGATACAAGGCCGAGGACCTGGCGGACCTGGTGGTGAAGGACCACTACCGCGATGCACGGAACGGGGTGGAGCACACGTATCTGCGCCAGCGGTGGCAGGGGATCGAGGTATTCAACGGTGACATCGCCGTACACCAGGCATCCGACGGTCGGGTGATCGCCATGAACAACGGGGCATGGCCTTACTGCGGTAAGACCGCGGAAAGGCCCGAGCCCGGAATAAGCGCGGACCAGGCCCTGGCGACGGTATTGCGCAAGGACCTCCCTGAAGCCACGATCCCCGCGCGGGTATCCACCGGGGACGGAGGACGGAAGCTCGTGTACGACGGGACCGCGTTCGATGGAGAGCCGGTAAATGTCCAATTGATGTACCTGTCCGACGGCAAGGCCCTGCGACTGGTATGGAACGTGAACTACTACCAGCCGGGCGGGGCGCATTGGTGGAGCGTGCGCATCAGCGCGAACACCGGGGAGGAATTGGACCGCAACGACTGGGTGAGCCAGTGCGGCTTCAATGAGGCCGTGGCGAGAAGAGACCGTGTTGAAGCCGCGCCGGCGCCGCTGATGCCCGCAGCGCCGAACGACTATAATGTGTACCCCGTACCGGTGGAAAGCCCGAACCATGGATCCCGTGCCATTCGCAATGCGCCCTGGGCGGCCGGAGGCATCGCGTCACCCTACGGCTGGCACGATACCAACGGGGCGGCAGGTGCCGAGTACACCATCACCCGTGGTAACAACGTGCTGGCGCAGGAGGATGCCAACGGGAATAACGGTACAGGCTACAGCCCGGACGGTGGGGCCACATTGGATTTCGACTTCCCCATCAACCTTGCGCAACAGCCTGCCACCTACCAGGATGCTGCCTTGACGAACCTGTTCTACTGGAACAACATGATGCACGATGTCTGGTACCATTACGGCTTTGATGAGGTCAGCGGGAACTTCCAGCAGAACAACTATGGACGTGGTGGTGTCGGCGGTGACCATGTACTGGCGGACGGCCAGGATGGGAGCGGATCGGACAATGCGAATTTCGGCACCCCTCCCGATGGAAGCAATCCCCGCATGCAGATGTTCCTGTGGACCTCCACCAACCCGGAACGCGATGGCGATCTGGACGGCGGCATCATTGCCCATGAATACGGCCACGGCATCAGTAATCGCCTTGTGGGTGGTCCCTCCAATGTGAATTGCTTGAACAATGCCGAACAGATGGGGGAAGGTTGGAGCGATTTTTTCACATTGATGATGACCATGGAACCCGGTGATGTCCGCACGGATGCCCGCGGCATCGGAACCTATGTGCTCGGGGAGCCGGTGACCGGCTTGGGGATACGCCCCGCCCCGTACAGCACCTCTTTCGGGGTGAACGATTTCACCTATGCGGATACCGAGAACTCCGCCTACCAGTATTCCCATGCCATTGGCTTCATCTGGTGTACCATCCTTTGGGAAATGACCTGGGACCTGGTGGACCAGTACGGCTTCGACCCGGACCTCTACAATGGCACCGGCGGGAACAACATGGCCATGCAATTGGTGATCGACGGGCTGAAGCTCACGGCGTGCAGCCCCGGCTTCGTGGACGGACGCGATGCCATTCTGCAAGCCGATGCGGCGAACTACGGCGGTGCCAACCAGAACCTCATCTGGAGCGCGTTCGCCCGGAGGGGCCTGGGCTACAGCGCCAGCCAAGGCAGCTCCAACAGCCTGAACGACCAGACCGAAGCATACGATCTTCCCCTGCAGAACGATATCGGCGTGGCCGCGATAACACCCGCTGCCGGGGACATTTTCGTTTGCGGCAGCACCCCGGTCCCGGTCACGGCCACCTTGCGCAACTTCGGCCTCCAGCCCCAGAGCGGATTCTCGGTGCGCTATTCCTTGGACGGAGGTGCGTATGTCACCCAGAACTATCCGGGCACCTTGGTGGCGGGGGCGAGTGAGGATTTCACCTTCACACAACCCATGATCATCTCCACTCCCGGTGCGCACACATTGGCTGCGAGTACCGTGCTTGTCGGCGATGAGTTCGCGGGCGACGACGGCACCACGAACGTGCTCAACGGCACGCTGGCCACCACGGTGGTCGCACCCTTGGAGGAGGATGTGGAGGGTGGTTCGGCAACGCCTGCCGGATGGACCCTTCAGAACCCGGATGGAAGTACCACGTGGGGGACGGCCACGGTAGCGGACGGTGCGGGATGTGCCAGCACCACGGCCTGGACCATCAACTACTACGGCTATAACTCCACCGGGCAGGAGGACCGTCTCCTCACCCCGATCATCGATCTCTCGGCATCCTCGGCCACCCGGCTCACGTTCGATCATGCCTACGCCCGCTACAGCTCGTCCTATTTCGATGCCTTTCGCGTGGATGTCAGCAACGATTGCGGTGGCAGCTGGTCCAACCTGTATCAGGCCCAAGGCAGTGGCTTGGCCACGGCTCCGGACAATACCAGCAGCAATTGGCAACCGGCGGATTGCTCCGAATGGCAGGCCCACGATATAGACCTCGGCGCGTATGACGGTCAGAGCATCCTATTGCGGTTCGTCGGCACTAGCGGCTACGGCCAACGGCTGTACTTCGACAATGTGAACGTATCCGGCGCCCCTGGTGCCTCGGTCTCCGTGCGTATGTATCTGGGCGGGTGCTACAACACGACGGAGCACCGTATGGACGACCAGCTCAGGGCCAACGGCGAAGTACCTGCGGCGGAACCCTACACGGCGTTGGGCTTTTCGCTGCCCGGCGGCGGCGGCGAGACTGCCGGCACCGGCATGCTTGCGGTAACGGGGGATGACGCGGTGGTGGATTGGGTGGTGGTGGAGCTGCGCTCCGCGACCACGCCAGGCCAAGTGGTCGCTACAAGGTGTGCATTGCTCCAGAGGGACGGTGATGTGGTGGCGGCTGATGGCTCGTCTACATTGCATTTTGCGGCCCCGGCAGGCGACTATTACATCGCCGTGCGGCACCGCAACCATTTGGGCAGCATGACGGCCAGCACAAGAACGCTCGGGGGCTCCACGCCCATGGTGGACTTCAGCCTCGGCTCCACGGTCACCTACGGCACCGAGGCACGCCGGTCCACCGATGGCCGTTGGGTGCTATGGGCAGGGAACGTGGTGCGCGATGGAAGCGTCAGCTACACCGGTTCGGGAAACGATCGTGAACCGGTCCTGCAAAGCATCGGAGGCAGCGTGCCGACGGCCAGTACGCCGGGTTACCTCTCCCCCGATGTGAACCTGGACGGGGAGGTGAAGTACACCGGCCAAAACAACGACCGGGATGCCATCTTGCAGAACGTGGGCGGTCTTGTTCCCACCGCCGTGCGCACGGAACAACTGCCGTAGGACGGAACGAACGGGGAGCGGTCTCGAACAGGGGTGCATGAACCCCCGTGCGATCAGCCTTGCGCGTTCCTGAATTCCCTGATGAAGCTGGAGATGCGCTTGCGAAAGAACAGGAACAACAGGAGGTAGGGAATGGCGATCATGAACAGGATGCCCTTGTTCAAGCCGCCGCCCACGGCCTGATTCCCACCGTATACACTGCCTCCGGCCTCGGTACCGGCCACGGCCTTGCACATGGAACAGCCTTGCGCCCATCCATCGGCGGGTAACGCCATCAATACGAGCACCACGGCAATAAGAAGGAGATGACGCTTGCTCATCGGGACAAAGGTAGTGGTGCGGAACAGCCTCGGTGAGGGATCAATAATAGGGGGCGCACATCAGATAGACCACAACCCCGGTAATGCTCACATAAAGCCAGAGGGGCAGGGTCCAGCGCGCGATCTTGCGATGCTTGTCGAAGCGGGCGCTGAGCGCGCGGACCAGGGTGATGAGCACCATGGGCACGATGATGGCCGCCAGAACGATGTGCGAGATCAGGACCGGATAGTACAGCCAGCCCATGGAACCGCCATACTTCACGGAGGGGAAGCTGCCATGTTGGACCACATAGCTCACAAGAAAGAGCACACTGAAGCCCACCGCAGAGAGCATGAATGCCCGGTGTACGGGTACATTTCGCTTCATGATGGCCACCCAGCCGCAGATCAGGGCCATGGCAGCCAGCCCGTTCAATACTGCGTTCACCTTGGGCAGCGTGTCAGGGGACAGGCCGGTAATGACGATCAGCTTCGGGCCCATGTAGATGAAGGCGATGATGCCGATCAGCGCGAGGCTGAGCATCCATGCGATCGCCGTTCCACGGTGCTTGATCAAGGAGGACATCCTCAGCTTCCCTTCCGGGCCGATTCCCTCGCTATGGCCTTCTCTTCCTGCAATAGCATCTTGAGGTCCACCATCAGGTCGCGCATGGCATCGGTGCTGGTGCCATCATACATGCCGCGGATGTGGTGGCGCTTATCCACCAGCACGAACTGGGGGGAGTGTACGAACTGTTCCGCCAAGGACGTGTCCGCGCTGGCACTGAGCAGATAGCCCAAGTTGCCCTGCCGGTAGATGTCAGCGGCGTTTCCGGTCAGGAATTTCCAGCGCTTCGGGTCGGCCTCCAGGCGCTTGGCGTAGGCCTTCAGCACTTCCGGGGTATCGTGCTCGGGATCCACGGTATGGCTCAGGAACAGAACGTCGTTGAATTGCGGATGATCCAACTGCAATTGCAACTGCTGCATCTGGATGCTCATTTTCGGACAGATGCTCGTGCATCGCGTGAAGAAGAAGTCCACGATCAGTACTTTCCCCTCCACGTCCTTGTCGGTAAAGGATGTGCCATCCTCGTCGATGAAGTTGAACGGCGGAACGGTGAAATAGGTGGTGTCACCGGGCGCGTTCACCTCGCGCTCCCCGATGTAGGGGAGATTGATGTAGTGGCTCTTGCTGCCCAAGCCCAGAAAAAGGGCTCCCGGGATCAACACCAGCAAAATGAGCAACAAGATGATCTTCTTGGCCCTACTTGCCGGTTTGTGTTCCTGGCTCACAGGAAAGTTCTCAGGACTTCGTGAACGTAGTTGGCCTCCCAGATCACGATGAACGCGATGTACATCAGGAACAGCATGTAGGGCATCAGGATCATGCTGCGGATATTGCGCCGCTCATCGCCCAGGTGCATGAAGCTCATCACGATGTAGGTGGCCTTTACCATGGTGAGGACGATGAAGGTCCATTTCACCCAATGCCAAGAGTCCGGCATCCACGTGGACCAGAACACGCCGAGGAGCACCTCGCATATGGTGATCACGGACAGCAGGACGGTGACAAAGAGAATTTTCTTGCGGATCACGCGCCCCTGCTCCTCGCTGTGGCCTGCGTTCAAGCTGTATTCGATGATGTCGTCGCGTTCCATTTGATCCGCCGTAGCCCGGCGAAGGCGTTTAGTTGTGCATCTCGGCGAAACCCGGTGCTTTCAAGAGGTCAAACCAGATAGAAGAACGTAAAGACGAACACCCAGACGAGGTCCACAAAGTGCCAATAGAGTCCGGCTTTTTCCACCATTTCATAATGTCCACGCCGGTGGAATATCCCTTTGATCACCATGGTGAGCACCACGATGTTGAGCACCACTCCTGTAAAGACGTGGAAGCCGTGGAACCCGGTGATGAAGAAGAAGAAATTGGCATACGAAGTGGGGCCATACTCGTTCTCGGTCATGTTCGCACCGCTGACCACGGAAATGGCGTTCTGATAGAGCTTGTAGGCCTCGGGACCTTTCACCACCTCCTCGGACTGTACGCTGCCAATGGTCATGGCGAAGGTGGCGGGGTCGATCGCTTCGTTGTGGTGCGGATTCTCCGTCAAGAAGGCCGTGCGTCCATCGGCCAAGGTGACCCGTGCATGGCTGCCATGGATGAAGTGGGACCACTCGAAGGCCTGTGAGCCCAGGAAGAAGGCCCCCCCGAGCACGGTGAGAAAGAGCCATTTGACCACCCCTTTCTTGTCCATCCGGTGTCCGGCTTCCACCGCAAGCACCATGGTTACCGAGCTGATGATGAGGATAAAGGTCATCAGGGCCACGTACATCAGCGGATAGCTACCGCTGAGACCGGGGAATGAACTGAACACGACCTCTCCGATGGGCCATTCCATGCCGGGCATCAGCGAATGGCGTGCGAAGCCGTAGGACGCCAGCAGTCCGCTGAACGTCAGGGCATCGGAGACCAGAAAGAACCAGATCATCAACTTCCCGTAGCTCAAGCTGAACGGGGAGCGTCCGCCGCCCCAGAGGACCGCGTTGCTCATTGTTTTGGATGCTTCGCCTGACATGGAAAGGATTTCGTGGGCAATGTTAGTGAACGTACGCCAAGAACAAAAGCAAGTATACCCATAGTCCGGCTAAAAAGTGCCAGTAATAGGTTCCGGCCCACAGCCCTTGGTGGCTTTCCTTGCCGTATCGGCCCATCAGGGCCTTCACGGACATGATCATAAGTGCGATGAGCCCCCCGATGAGGTGCGCGAAGTGGGCGTAGGTGAGCACATAGAAGTAGGAACTGGCGGAGTTCATGCTCTCGGCCATCTCCGCGTTGAGCGGATGCTCGAAGCCGGAGTCCTCCGGCAAATAGTACAAGTCGCCTTTCTTCACCAGGGTCTCGCCCCGCCGTTCAATGGTGTAGTCCGTGCCGTACTCGGCATTCACGCTTTTGAGGCGGGCCACCATGGCATGCCCATCTTCCAACAGATCACCCCAGCCCTTGACCTGACTGCCGGCGAAGCCGAGGCCCAAGGCCAATGTGAGCAGGATCCATGGAGCTACCGAGCGCTTGTGGTCCTTACGGGCCTGCATCAGTGCCAGGTGCATGGAGACACTGCTCACCACGATCAGCACCGTGCTCCACCAGAAAGGGGCAGGCAGGTTGAAGTTCACCCAGTAGTTGGAGCTGCCTTTGCTGACGATGTATGCACTGGTGAGTCCCGCGAAGAACATCACGATGGAGAAGAACAGGAGGTACGTGAGGTTCTTCTTGGCCCTCAACATGCGGTCCTTTTGTTCAGCCGTCAGTTCCGTGTCGCTCATATCTTATCCAGCACGTAGGCGAGTTGCACCACAGGTAGGTAAAGAAAGCTCGCGAACATCAACCGCCGGGCATCGGCCTTGTCCAGCGTGTGCATCAGGCGCAGCGCATGGAGCAGCATCCAGAGCCCCAAGAGGCAAGCGGTCAACGCAGCCCAGGGACCCGTGAGGCCGAACACCCATGGTAGCAGACCAACGAGGAGGGCGAAGAAGGTGTAGAGCACCACCAGGAAGGCACTATAGCGATCTCGGCCGCCACGGGAGGGCAAAAGATGGTAACCAGCCTTGGCATAATCCTCGTGCAACAGCCAGGAGATGCTCCAGAAGTGGGGGAACTGCCACATGAACTGCATCGCGAAGAGCAGTCCGGGGCCGAGGCCGAAGGATCCGGTGGCGGCCACATAGCCGAGCATCGGTGGAAAGGCACCGGGGAAGGCGCCCACGAACACCGCCCACGAGCTGAAGCGCTTCATGGGCGTATAGAGCGCCACGTACATGAACAAGGAGAGCAGCCCCAGGATACCGGTGAGCGGCCCGAAGGTGTTCCAGAGCACGAAGGTGCCGATGGCCCCGGCCGCCAAGGCGATGGTGATGGCCTCCGCCATGCTCATGGAACCCCGGACCAAGGGCCGTTGGCCGGTACGGTCCATCCGGCCATCCTGCTCGATCTCAATCACCTGATTGAGTGCGTTGGAAGCACCTGTCACCAGCAATCCGCCCAAGGTGAGCAACAAGGCGTTCACCACGTTGAAGCCACCGGCGGGCACGCCCATGCCGTAGCCCAATACCGCGCTTACCACCACCAGGGAGGCCAGTCGCAGCTTGAACAACGCTGCAAGGTCCTTCACCTTGGTCACCACACTGAGCCGTGCAGCGTATGCTCCCCGTGTTTCCAAATCGGCGGCGAAAGTAAGTCATGGCCCGTTCAAAACGGATCCCTGCCCCAAGCGAACGGGATGAACCTGCCGACCGGGGTCGCGGTCAGCGCACGGTCTGGAACGGATGCCGATCGCGGAAATGGGTGGAGATGCCCAAGCGCAAGTAGTTCGCCATGCGCGCGGGTGCATGGTCGGAGGTTTCCGAGCGGAAGGTCCACGCGAATTCCAGCATCAATCCGCTGCGGGACTCCAGTAGCCGGGCCGCCCTGAACTCGTTCTGCACCACCGTGGCTTCCGAGGGGTCCCCGACCCGGAAGCCGTTGCTGCGGAGCGTGGTCCCGTCCGCGGAGAGCGGTCGTTCGGTGTCGGAGATGAAGATGTTATTGCCGTAGTTGCTGTTGATGTCGAAGGAGGTGTCCTGGCCCATGACCGTCCAACTGAGGATATTGCTCACCATCCATGGGCCCTTGCGCCATTCACCCTGCACAAGGCCTTCCACGAATCCGCTTCCATAGGGGTGTGCCAGTGGTTGAGCATGGTGGGCGTAGTTCTGCCGGGGGTCCGAATGGGTGTACATGAAGGGTCGCACATAGTTCAGTTCACCGCGCAGCATCACCCCTTTCATCCCAAAGGCATCGTGCGCCACACCACCCACCTGCACCCCCTGCTTGTTCCCGTACCAGCCGTCCCCTGCCCGCACATGGTTCAGCAGGAACTCGTCCAGGATCACCTGGGAATAAAGTTGCGTCCTCCGGCCCACCTTCACGTTCAACACTGCTCCGAGCAGGGCATTGTCCGGCGAGCCCAGCCCGTATTCCACAGGCCGGTAGAAGATCACCGGGTTCACATAGGACAGATCGAATCCACGCGGATATTTCGGGTCATTGTCCTGCCACACGATCGCTTCAAAAAGGCCGACGTTCACTCGCTTGGAGATGTTCCAACTGAGGTAGTGCATGCTGGTGAACTTCTTCGCGAAGCGAGTGGAGTCCTCGGGGATGCCTTGGATGTCGTCCATCAAGGTATAGAGGTTCACATAGCGGATGTGCCAAGCGGTGGTGGTGATCTTGAAGTACGGATAGCTGTACGCCTCATCGCTGAGCAGGAGCGAGCGGTATCCCTCGCCGAAGAAGTTGCGGCCCTTGCCCAGGGTGAAGTGGAAATAGTCCCCCGCCTTGTAGTCGGCGTGGGCGTTCCAGTCGTAGTGCATGATGCTTTCCCCGGAACGGTGTGCAAAACCCTCCCCTGGGGTAACACCCGTGGCGTAGCTCCAGCGGTCCAAGTAACTTGGCAGGGTTTCCGACCATGCCCGCGCGTCCACCCCGAAGGTCAATCGCGGCGTAGCGTTCCATTCCAGCCAGCCTCCGGCACCTGCACGGTATTTCGCCATCTCGCTCTGGTTGAGCGAGGCACCGGCCAAGGCATCGATCAAGGGGCCTCCATGCCAGCGATGCGAGGGGTCGGTGATGCGCCCCAGCCAGGGCTTCCAGGCCACGGGCACGAGGGTGTCGGCACCCGGCAAGGCGACCAGGTCTTCGCGGAAGAAGGGACGAAGGGCACTGTGTGCGGCCGCATCGGAGCGATGCATCAGCGCGGTCCACGGCGCGTCGACCACGCGGCTCAATGGCAGAATGCCTTGCTGTGCAAGAACGGAGGTGGGCACCAGGAGCGCCATCAGGCACAAGCCCTTGGTCATTCCTTGTCCCGTTTGCGGAATGCGAAGGGTACCATGGCCAGGCCGAAGGCAGCGATACCCAGCAGGAGCAGTCCCTTGTTGGGGAGCACATCGCGCGTGGTGAGGCTCAACAGGATGATGATGATCGCATAACCGTAGAGGACCAGCACCGTACCGCGATGGCCCAGGCCCAGCGCCAGCAGCCGGTGGTGGATGTGGTTCTTGTCCGCCAGGAAAGGGGAGGTGCCGCGTGCCATGCGGACCACGAACACGCGGAAGGTGTCCACCAGGGGGAAGGCGATCACGGACATGGCGAAGAGGGGAGTGGGCACCGTGCGCAGCCAGGCGGGCAGGCGCGAAATATCATGGTCCACCACCCGCATGGCGAGCACGCTGAGGATGGCGCCGATGATCAAGGAGCCGCTATCCCCCATGAAAATGCGGGCCGGATGGGTGTTGAAGATCAGGAAGCCCACCAGCGAACCCGCCAAGGTGAAGGCCAGCAGGGCCAAGGCCACATCACCGGCCCAGTAGAGCCAGATGCCATAGGCCGTAGCGCTGATCAGGCCGATGCCCCCGGCCAGGCCGTCCACCCCGTCGATCAGGTTGAAGGCGTTCACCAGCACGATGTAGGTAAAGAAGGAGAATGCGATACTGGCCTCGTGAGGAAGTGCGTACAGTCCGAGAATGCCATGCATATCCCGAATGCGAATGTCGCCCATGATCACCAGGATATAGGCCACGACGAAATGGCCCACGAGCTTTTTCACCGGTGAAAAGCCGATGATATCGTCCTTCACGCCGATGAAGAAGAGCAGTACCATGGCGGCGATCACGATCTTGAAGTCGCCATAGGCCCTGCCCATTTCCAGGTAGAGCAGCTTGAAATCGGCCAAAGAGCCCTCCAGACCTGATTGGGCTTGGGGAAACCACAAGCTGTAGCTGAAGATGATGGCGGCGAAAATGATGATGCCGCCGATGGTGGGCACGCTGCGGCTGTGGAGCTTGCGGCCTTCACCGGGCTCGTCCACCAAGTGTTTCATGCGGGCCACCTTGATGAGGCTGGGCATGGTGAAGAGCACCACGAAGAACGCGGTGAGGAATCCCATCAGCAATATGTAGCCGTGCTCTTTCACCGTAATCCTGCTTGGTCAAATATCGTAGTAGCGGTTGAACAGGCCCGTATGCCACACGATATAGAGGTAGCCGCTGTCGCGTCCAATGGTTCCCGGGTCCACATCGCGCGTGCTGTAGCCCAAGGTGATCTGCATGTTGGTCATCTGGTTCATCCGCCAGGAAGCGTTCACGCCGGCAAAGAGACGTTGCCTTTCCTCGCCCGTGATGCTGGTCTGTTTGTCCGGTCCGAAAATATCGCCGCCGGGCACCTCCACCATGGCATATCCGTACAGGTGCTTCACCAAGCTCAGCTCGCCTTGGAACCAGAACCGCTGCTTGATGCCATAATCGGCCCGCACCACCAGCTCGGTGTAGCCCGTGCCGATCGGTGATGCCAGCGGTTGGTTGTCATGGGTCCAGCTCATGCGGGCGTTGGGTTTCGTGTAGGCGAACGGGGTGGCCTCATTGAATTCCGCCAGCAGGTGCAGGTCCCGGCGGATGATATCGAACCACTGCATGCCGAGCTGCCAGGCGTAGCGGTTCCTGTCCGGGTCGGTCAGTGCGAATTGCCCGTATGCAAATGCCTTGTCGGTGATCTTGTACTTGGCGTCCAGGCCGAGCAACTGGGTGTTCGCTCCGTTGAAGCCGTTCACCACCGTGTTCAGTCCGATCACCGGGTTCAGTTGCATGGCATTGAAGGCGAGCACTCCGTTCGCACCGATGTTCTTCCACATCGTGCCCTCGAAAAGCCCCAACTGCAGCCGACCGATATTGGCGCTGAGGTGCAGGAAGGTGGCCCGTTTCCAATAGAAGAGTGATTCGCCGGCCTCCCCCGTGGGCAACCGGTTCGCCTCGCCCACCAGTTGCAGCTTTGCGAAGATGGCCGTGTATTGGAAACGCTTGTTGTTGGTGAGGGTGCTGAACTTCACATAGGGATAGGGCGTGGTATTGTCGCTGAGCAGCACCGAGCGGTAGCCATTGCCCACAAAGTGCCGTCCTTGGCCCAGTTGGGCATTGATCCAGGGCCGTGGCGACCAGCTCACATTGCCCGTTGCCCATGCAAAGTCCAGTCCCCGCTGGTTGAACGACTTGATGCGCCCCTGCCCCGGCACCACGCCATAGACCTGCGAGTATTGGAACAGGTATCCAGGCAGCACGGCCTGGTTCTCATAAAAGGAGCTCTGGAACGAAACCGTGGGACCCAGGTCCGCAGCAATGTGGAAGCCCCGCCCATTGTGCTGCATGAAGGCGTTGTCGGAGTAATCGCTGCCCTCGCGGTAGTCGTGTCCCAGCTCGAATTGGAACGCGGGATCGATGGTCAGTTTGAAGCCGCCATCCTTCACCTTGATCAGATGCTCCTTGAACAGCTTTTCGGTGATCCAGTAGTACTGGCGGGAACTGTCCGGCCGGAAGCCCATCACATTCTTGAGGTCAGCACGGCTCTGGATGATGGGCCGCATGCCCGTGTGCATGGTGCTGCTCTTCTCCGCCCCGTTCCGGTCGATGTCGTAGTAGATATCCCGGTTCAGCGGAATGTCGTTCTGCTGCGCAACGGCGAGCAGCGCGGACACGGCTGCGCCAAGGGCTGAGAATAGGCGGGGGCAACGATGAAGCATTCCTTTCCGGACCGGGGCCGAAGTTAGAGGAAGGCCATCGGACGAAGGAGGTGGCGATGAAAGGCCACTTGTTCAGTTGCTTATCACAGAAGATGTTTCCCGATCAGGCCATGGCCATTGAGCCGGGGAAGTTGGAACTTGCGGAGTGTGGCACTCCTCCCTTGAAAGGGGTGGAGTGAATGATACCTTTGGCTTGCATTTCCAGTACCATGCGAGCGCGATCATTTTCACAAGACGGATGGAAGGTCATAGGCATGGCGATGTTGTTGGGTGCAATGAACACCAGTGCGCAGATCCCGGATTATTTCGGGCAGCAACAGATGTGGACCATATACCAATCCGCCTCCTGTGCGAACGTGCAATGCTATTGCGTCTGGGAGTCCACGCTATACGTTGACCAGGATACAATGATCGGCCCGTCTATGTACAAGCGCATGGGGAAAAGGGGCATTCAATATGAAGGAGCGATAGGAGTGCCGGACCCTATGAACCCGTGTAATTCACAGGTCCTGCAATTTGACGGGACATACGCCTGCCTACGGCAGTCCAATGACAGTGTGTTCGCTGTTTTTCCCTATCGACAGGGTGAAGTCCTTTTTGTCAGTTACGATCTGCAGGTCGGTGATGCGCTTGGTCCGTACTGCCCCGGTTGCGTGGTGGACTCCGTCGATACGACGATCATGAACGGTGATGCTCATCGTCGCTTCCATACATCAGCGCCAGGCGGCCCCGGGATGTTGATCGAAGGGATCGTGAATATCCGGAATTTCGGATCAGTCCCGTTAGGGGGGGAGTTCGATTGGGTATTTGGACCAAATGAGGTGGTTTGCTTCGCGGAGAACGGTTCCACCGTATGGACGAACCCGAATTGGTCAGGCGGTGGTTGCAATTATTTCATGGATCTCGGGGTAGGTAACCTGCCTGACAATACGCTCAGCGTTACGGTCCATCCCAATCCGGCGAACGAGGTCATTACCATCGCTGTCGCCGACCCGGTCCAATACACCGTGACACTTCGCGATATATCGGGCAAGCAATTGTTCCACGAGCTGAACGCGGTGCGGATCGATGTCGGCCAGCTGTCCGCAGGGACCTATTTGATCGAGGTGCGTGACTTGAAAGATCAGCACGTGTTCCGTGACAAGGTGGTGGTGGCGCGCTGACCGGGGAGCGGACAAGAGCTACCGCACAAGCATTCGAGCGCCCCTAGGGCCCTCTTCGAGAGACCGCTGAGGGAGCTTTGTATGCATTACGGTGATCACACCTTCGCTCCTTCGTACTTCTTGAAGGCCTCGTACACCTGCGAGATCCCTTCGCGCAGCTCGATGGTGTGCTTCCAACCCATGTTGTGCAAGCGGGAGACGTCCATCAGCTTGCGGGGCGTGCCGTCAGGTTTGCTGGTATCCCACTTCAGCTCGCCTTTGAAACCGACGATCTCTTGGATCAGTTCCGCAAGGGCCTTGATGGTAAGGTCGGTGCCGGTGCCGACGTTCACGAAGAGCTCCTCGTGGTAATTCTGTAGCAGGTAGAAGCAGGCGTCGGCGAGGTCGTCCACATGGAGGAATTCGCGCATGGGCGAGCCGGTGCCCCAGACCTCCACGTTCGGTGCGCCTTCCATTTTGGCCGCGTGGAACTTGCGGATCAGCGCAGGCATCACGTGGCTGTTCTTCAGGTCGTAGTTGTCGTTGGGCCCGTAGAGGTTGGTGGGCATGGCGCTGATGTAGTCGCAGCCGTACTGGCGGCGGTAGCTCTCCACCATCTTGATGCCCGCAATCTTGGCGATGGCGTAAGGCTCGTTGGTCTCTTCCAGGAGGCCGGTGAGCAGGCTCTCCTCCTTCAGCGGCTGCGGCGCGAGCTTCGGGTAGATGCACGAAGATCCCAGGAACAGCAATCGCTTCACGCCGTTCTCGTAGGCCTGATGAATCACGTTGTTCTGGATCATGAGGTTCTCGTAGATGAACTGCGCGCGGTAGGTGTTGTTGGCCTGGATGCCGCCCACCTTCGCCGCCGCGAGCACCACGTGGTCCGGCTTCTCCTTTTGGAAAAAGTCGCGTACGGCGGCTTGTTCCTTCAGGTCCAGCTCCGCGCTGGTGCGTGCCACGATGTTGGAGTACCCTTCCTTTTGGAGGCGACGCATGATGGCGCTGCCGACCATGCCGCGGTGGCCTGCGATGTAGATCTTGTCTTGTTTTTCCATGGTCCCGATCGATCAAAAACGTTACGAGTTAGCGCGTTACGGGTTCGGGTGCTCAACTCGCCAACTCGTAACACGTCAACTCGAAACAGGCTTTGCGTTTACTCCTCCTCGTTGAGGATCTTGTGGCCACCCTTCTTCAGGTAGACGTCGCGCTCGAAGAGCTTGATGTCCTCGCGCACCATCTCCTTCACCAGGTCCTTCAGCTCGTAGGTGTGCTTCCACCCAAGCACCCTTTTGGCTTTTGAGGGGTCGCCTTCCAAGTGGTCCACTTCGGCGGGGCGGTAATAGCGCGGGTCGATGGCCACCACGGCCTTTCCGGTCTTCTTGTCGATGGCGCGTTCCTTCGCGCCCTTGCCTTTCCACTCCAGCTTCATGCCGGCCTCCGCGAAGGCGAGGTTCACGAAGTAGCGTACGGTGTAGGTCTTGCCGGTGGCGAGCACGAAGTCATCGGGCTTCTTGGCCTGCAGCATGCGCCACATGCCTTCCACGTAGTCCTTGGCATGGCCCCAGTCGCGCTTGCTGTCGAGATTGCCGAGGTAGAGCGTGTCCTGCAGGCCCAGCTTGATCTTGGCTGCGGCGCGCGTGATCTTGCGGGTCACGAAGGTTTCGCCGCGCAACGGGCTCTCGTGATTGAAGAGGATGCCGTTGCAGGCGAAGATGCCGTAGCTCTCGCGGTAGTTCTTGGTGATCCAGAAGCCGTACAACTTGGCCACGCCGTAGGGGCTGCGCGGATGGAACGGCGTCTCTTCGTTCTGCGCGTGATGCACCACACCACCGTACAGTTCGCTGGTGCTTGCCTGGTAGAAGCGGGTCTTCTTTTCCAGGCCGAGGATGCGGATGGCCTCGAGGAAGCGCAGCGTGCCGATGCCGTCCGCGTTGGCGGTGTACTCAGGCAGCTCGAAGCTCACGGCCACGTGGCTCATCGCGGCGAGGTTGTAGATCTCGTCCGGCTGGATCTGCTGCACCAGACGGACGCAGTTGACGCTGTCGGTGAGATCGCCGTAGTGCAGGAAGAAAGGCAGGCCCTTCTCGTGCTTGTCGTGGTAGAGGTGGTCGATGCGGTCGGTGTTGAAGAGCGAGCTGCGGCGCTTCACGCCATGCACCTCGTAGCCCTTGTTGAGCAACAGCTCGCTGAGGTAGGCACCATCCTGTCCGGTAACGCCGGTGATCAGGGCCACCTTGCGCTTTCCTTTAGGAGCTGCGGCTTTTTTCGGAGCGGCCTTGGCGGCCACCTTCCGTGCGGAGGCGCTCCGGGCCATTACCCTTTGCGGTACTGCCTTTTTCTTCCCCGGGGTCGTGGTCTTCCTGGCCGCGACCTTCTTCACTGTGGCTTTTGCGGTAGCTCTCTTCTTTGCCATGTCTGTTCCTTCTCGTGTTTATTGGACGATGAACCACTGGTTCAACAGGTCGTGCTTGTTGTAGCGCATCGGCGCGCTGGTACTGACGTCGATCAGGGTCTTGCCTGCAGCATTCGCGATGGCGTGCCCGGCGGCCGTGTCCCACTCCATGGTGGGCGCGTACCGCGGATAGGCATCGGCCGTTCCCTCGGCCACGAGGCAGATCTTCAGGGCGCTGCCCATGCTCACCGTTTCCACGCGGCCATGCTCCTTCTCCATCCGTTCGATGTAGGCATCGGTATCGGGGGAAGCATGGGAACGACTGGCTACGATGGTGAAGGCTTCCCGGTTCTGTTGCATGGGCAAACGCGCTGCGCTGGCGGCGAGTTCATACGCTCCTTTGCCCTCCAAGGTTGTGGCTTTGGCCAAGCGATGCGCACCGCCACCCTCCCAAGCAAAGTACAGCATGTCCTTTACGGGCACGTACAGCACACCGGCCACAGGGCGGTGTGATCCGAGCGTCCCTGCGGGTTCGTTGTCACGGGCCATCAGCGCGATGTTCACTGTGAACTCGCCGTTGCGTTTGATGAATTCCTTGGTGCCGTCCAGCGGGTCCACCAGCCAATACATGCCCCAGGCTTGGCGCTCCTCGGTGGGGATGGACCGCCCTTCCTCGCTCAGCACGGGGAGTCCGGTCTTCTCCAATCCCTTTGCAATGGCGGAGTGTGCGCGCTTGTCAGCCTCGGTCAGCGGGCTTCTATCGTCCTTCAGCTCCACGTTGATCGGTCGGGAATAGACGTCCAGGATCTCACGGCCAGCGGCGAAGGAAGCGGCGATGGCCTGGTCCATCAAGGGAAGGAGTTCGCTCATGGCGGCGAAGGTAAGTGGCTCCGTGAGTGCTGCATGTGAACGTTTGGCTATTGGTGGTTGGTGATCGGCGACCGGAACAACTCCCGAAAGCACTACCTGCCATACCTCCGCTCATACTGCCTCCACAGCGCCTTCTGGCGGTTGTCCATGGAAATGTGCCGACCATCGATGAACGCTTCGGTGACCATGTTAGTGCGCATGTCCAGTGCATCACCGGTGGAAATGAAGAGCGTGGCGGACTTGCCTGGTTCCAAACTTCCATATCGGTCATCGATACCGAGGATCGCCGCTGCGTCCAAGGTGATCGAGCGCAACGCATCTTCCACCGAAAGCCCATAGGTGCTGGCCGTGCCCGCGAGGAAGCCGAGGTTCCGTGCGCCCATGCGTTCCATGTCGCCGCTGTAGCCCAGGCAGAATCGCACACCACGTTCTTTTAGCAGTGCCGGCATCCGATAGGGAAGATCCACATCCTCGTCCTCGCGTTGCGGCAAGGAGTGGATCCTCTGCAGGATCACATCCACCTTCTTGTCACGCAGCAGGTCCGCCACACGCCAAGCATCCTGGCCACCGACGATCACCATGTGGCGAACATCCATTTCCCGAACAAAGAGCACCGCCTCCTGGATCTCCCGCGCTCCGTCGGCATGCACGTAGAGCGACTTTTCACCCATGAACAATCCGCGCATGGCCTCCAGGCGGAGGTCGATCTTTTCCGGGGCGGGCAATGCGGCATAGGCCTTGGCACGAAGGAAGAAAGCGCGGATATCGGCCAAGGCCTTTTCGCGCTTGGCGTTCCCTTCCTTTTCCGTGGTGCCCCGCTCGGCCCACCAGCCCGTGCGGGCAAAGGCGACCGGCCAGTTGAGATGGATACCATCATCCGCATGCACCACGGCGTCATCGTTGTTCCAAGCATCCAACTGCACAATGCCGCTGGTGCCGCTGATGACGTTTCCTCGTGGCGTGATCTGTGCGAGCAATACCCCGTTGCTGCGCACGGTGGGGATGATCCGCGAGTCCGCGTTGTAGGCTGAAAGCGTACGTACCTCCGGTTCCATCCGGCCCGTTTCCTGCTGATCCACCGTGGCACGTACGGCATCTATCTCCACCAGGCCCAGGGTGGCGTCCGGAAGGATGAAACCGGGATAGATCCGCATGCCTTTGGCGTCGATCACCGTGTCGTACACCGACTTCACCGCATACTCGTAGCCCACGAAATCGATGAGGCCATTGCGGAAGCCTACAGCACCGTCGGCGAAAGTGCGGCCATCGCCCACATGCACCATGCCGCCCTTCACCAGGATGGACCTTGATTGCGCCGGTGCCGGCGAAGGCCGTTGCGCCGCAACGCATGCCGCGAGCCCGATGCCGATAAGGAGTGCTACGGTCCTCATGGCAGATCCCCGATGGTTTCACAATGCCACTGCTCCGGCTCCTGCCGTTGGGCTTTTCTCACGGCCGCGCCGGCTTGCTTTGCTGCGAGCATCTTGGCGGTGATCCGCGCCCGCTCGGCCTCGGCGAGCATGCGTTGGTCCAGCTCGCGTCTGCGGTCGTAGTAGCGTGCCCCGTCGATAAAGGTCATCATCACCTTTGCGCGGATGCTCAGCGGATCATCGTTCCACAGCACCAGATCGGCATCCCTACCGGGCTCCACACTGCCCATCCGGCTTTCCAAATGCAGCGCCTTGGCGGGGTTGAGCGTCACCATTTTCCAAGCATCCTCGGGAGCGACGCCGCCGTACTTGATCGCCTTCGCAGCCTCCTGGTTCAGGCGGCGCCCCATCTCCGCATCATCGCTGTTGATGCACACGTTCAGGCCCTGCTCCTGCATGATCGCCGCGTTGTACGGGATGGCATCGTTCACTTCGAACTTGTAGGCCCACCAGTCGCTGAAGGTGCTCACATGGGCACCGTGCCTCTTCAGCTCGCGGGCCACCTTGTAGCCTTCCAGAACGTGGGTGAAGGTGTTCACGTGGAAACCCATGCTGTCGGCCACGTGCATCAACATCAGGATCTCGCTCTGCACATAGCTGTGGCAGGTGATGTTGCGCGTGCCGGCAAGGATCTCCACCAGTGCGTCCAGTTCCAGGTCGCGTCGCGGTGGTGTGGTCGCTGCCTTTTCCTTGGGCTTCAGTGCCGCGTACAGCGCTTGTTCGGTGGCGTAGTCCTTCGCCCGGTGGAACGCATCGTAGAAGACCTGCTCCACGCCCATCCGGGTTTGCGGGAAGCGATCATTTGAGCCCCAGTTGCTTCGCTTCACGTTCTCCCCGAGGGCGAACTTGATCGTGCCCTGCGCCCCTTGGATCGGAAGGCCGTCCGCCCCGCGGCCCCAGCGCAGTTTGATCAGGGAACTTTGGCCGCCGATGGGGTTCGCGGAGCCGTGCAGTTGTTGCACCGCCGTTACGCCGCCCGCCAGTGCATTGTGGATGTTGATGTCGTCGGGGGCGATCACATCGCCGATGCGCACTTCGCTCGTTACGGCCTGCGTGCCCTCGTTCACACCCCGTGCGATGGCGATGTGGGAGTGCTCATCAATGATGCCGCTGGTGAGGTGCATGCCCGCAGCATCGATCTCCGGCACGGTGGTCTTGCTTTTCGGGAAGAGTTCCGCGATGTCCAGCTTCGGCCCCACGGCCAGAATCCGCCCCTTGCTGATGCATACGTCGGCATTGCGCAAAATGCCTTGGGGTCCATTGGTCCACACCGTTGCATTGCGGAATATCACCGTTTCAGTGTCCGGGAGCTGCGTGGTCCCGAACGCGTTCATCGGGTACCAGACCTCGCCCGCAGGCAGGGACCAGATGCTGTCCAGAACGGCTACCGCGCGCCTGATCTCCTGATCGCCACGTCCGTTCCCGCGTTGGCGGATCGCACTCCAGGCGAACCACTCGCCCGCGGGTCCTTGTCCTTGCCCGTCCCAGATCGCACCTCTGTCGTGGATCACGCCGTTCAACCGCACGGGCCCGCTGAAGCCGAGCTTTTTGTTGTCGAACCAAAGTGATACCACCGGCCCGTCGATCTTCAGCACCGCCTTCACCCACGCGGTATCGGTTCCGGGGGTGCGCACGTGCGCCTCCAGCTTTTCCAACGAGCCCTTCACCCGCAGCTTGAGGATGATGGTGCGGAGGTTCAGGTCGAAGGTGCCGCGGGGATCTTCCAGGTACCGCGGCTTTTGCACGTGTTGCTTGCCGGAGACCCAGGTCTCGTGGATCACGTTCTCGGCATCGAGCAGATGTTTGGAGGTGATGATGAGGTCGGCACGCTTGCCGGGTTCCAAGGTGCCCACCTGGTCATCCATGCGGAAAAGCGCAGCGGGTACCGTGGTAAGTGCGGCGATGGCCGTGGCGCTGTCCAGTCCGTTCCGCACCATGCGCCGCAGGGCGGGCCACATGTCCGCAGGGTTCTTCAGCCCTTGCGTGGTGAAGGCGAACAAGCCGCCGGCTTCGGCGATGCGAGCCGGGTTGGATGGTGCCAGCTCCCAGTCCTTCAATTGGCCCAGGGTCACTTCCATGGCATCAAAGGGATCCTCCACATCATAGGCATCCGGGAGCGCAAGGGGCACGATCAGCGGTGAACCCGTGGCCAGGATGTCAGCCAAGCGGGTGTAGGCATCCCCCGTGTTCCTAAGGATGAAGTGCAATCCGAATTCCTTCCCGATCCGGGCCGCACGCAAACCGTTTTCCGCGTTGCCTGCGTCGAAGACCAAGGGCAGGTCAAGTTGCTGGCCGAGCGCCGCCAGGTCGGCATCGCTCTGTTCCTTGTTCCCCCCGGCGGCATACCAGCGGGCATCATACAGTGCCTGGCGCAATACAGCGATGGCACCCATGAGCGAGTTGGGATAGTCGTCCGGGGAGCTGCCTTTGCTAAAGGAGAAGTTGGCCGAGGCCAGCGGGAGGAAGATGTCCTGCGCGGGTTCGCGACCGGAGAGTGAAACAGCACAACCAGTGCCCCGGGCGATGCCGTCCATGCGTTGCACCACGGCCGTGGTGAACCCCTGATCGCGCAGCGCCTTCTCGCGCTTTTCGTCCGGAGCGTACAGTTCGCTTGCCTGCGTGCTTGCCGTAATGGCCCGGTTCCAGTAGTTCGCCCCGACAGGTTCCTTGATCTTGCTCCGTTCACGTGCGGCCACCCCCAGATTGCTGAAAGGCTCCACCAGTCCGGGCCATAGATGCAGTCCGGAGAGGTCGTGTACTTGGGTGCCCGCCGGGATGCGCACGCGTTTGCCCACATCCAGGATGCGGTCCCCCCGAACGAGGACCGTGGCATCGGTCAGTTCCACACCCGGGGAAGTGTGGACGGTGGCACGCGTGAAGGCCACCAACACTTCGGCACGGTCGTGCGGTCCGTTCACCGGTACATTTTGTTGCGCCGATGCGGAGAGGGTCCAGAGGCCGAGCAGGACTGGAAGGAGGGAGCGGATATGCACGGTGGGAATGGTCGGCGCAATGTAACGGGACGAACACGGCGTATGAGGGGATGGTCCGCGATCTTTTTCACAGGCTACTTTTGACCCGCATATAACCAACCCCATGCTAGACGCAGCAGCCTCCAGCGACATCGCACCGGTCTTCCTCTTTTTCCACAGCCTTCTTCGTTGGGGCATATTGCTCACCGTGGCCGGGGCGGGCTTCGCTGCCTTGGTCGGATGGGTGCGGAACGGCCCGGTGATCAGTTGGCAGCGTGCGTTGGCCATCTGGGCCATGATACTGTGCCATGTGCAACTGATCATAGGCTTCCTGCTGTACTTCATGCTCTTTGACAGCTTCTCCAGGTTGGGTTCGGACCAGGCCCGCTATTGGAAGTTCGAGCACATGGGAATGATGGTGATCGCCATCGCGCTGGTGACCATCGGGCGGCTGGCGAGCAAGAAGGCCAAGACCGAGCGGGGCAAGCACATGCGCGTGGCCATCTTCTATTTGCTGGCCTTGGCGGTGATGCTGGCCATGATCCCCTGGCCGTTCACCATAATGGGAGAGGGGCTCGGATGGTTATGAGGAATCTGCTGCTTCTCGCTCCTATCGCCCTGGTTGCAATGGTGGGGTGCTCGGCATCAGGCAGCTCCGCCATGGAACAGCAGCCCCCTTCCACACCCGGTGAGGCCCTGTACAAGAGCCAATGCGTGATGTGCCACGGTCGCAAGGGCGACCTGGGCCTCAGCGGCGCAAAGGACCTTGCGAAGAGCACGCTTACCGAAGAGGAAATGAATGCCGTGGTAACGAACGGGAAAGGTGCCATGGCCGGTTTCGGCAATACCTTGTCCGCGGAGCAGATCAAGGAAGTGGTGGTGCATGTGCGCAGCTTGCGTGCGGATGAGGTGGATGGCTGATGTGATCAACGACCGCCGGGGAATGGACCGTCATCCGGAGCCCCGTTCCAAACCATTCAGCTTCTTCCTTGTTCCATCCCATACTTCATGATCGATCCACAGGAAACACGCATCACCGCCGAGCAGGCCGTCCTCATCGGCCTGGCCACGGACAAGCAAACACCCGAGCAGGTGGAGGAGTACCTTGACGAGCTGGATTTCCTGGCCAACACCGCAGGCATAGAGACCGTGAAGCGCTTCACCCAGCGGATGCACAAGCCGGACGGTAAGTTCCACATCGGATCCGGCAAGCTGGCGGAAGTGAAGGCCTGGATCGAGGAGCGCGCACCCGAAAGCTGCGTGATCTTCGACGATGAGCTCACACCAGCCCAGCAGCGGAACATCGAGAAGGAACTGGACCGCCCCGTATTGGACCGCCCGCGCTTGATCCTCGACATCTTCGCCGGTCGTGCCCGCACCGCGCACGCCAAGACGCAGGTGGAGCTCGCTCAATACGAGTACATGCTGCCGCGCCTCACCAAGCTGTGGACACACTTGGAACGGCAACGTGGCGGAACAGGGACGCGAGGCGGAGCGGGGGAAAAGGAGATCGAGACGGACCGTCGTTTGGTGCGCGATCGGATCAGTCTGCTGAAGAACCAGCTAAAGGACATCGACCGGCAGAAGCAGACGCAGCGAGGCAATCGGGGAAAGCTGGTGCGCGTAGCCCTGGTGGGCTACACCAACGTGGGCAAGAGCACCCTGATGAACGTGCTGAGCAAGAGCGATGTCTTCGCGGAGAACAAGCTCTTTGCCACGCTGGACACCACGGTGCGCAAAGTGGTCCTGGGGAATTTGCCTTTCCTGCTGAGCGACACGGTGGGCTTCATCCGTAAGCTGCCGCACCAATTGATCGAGAGCTTCAAGAGCACGCTGGATGAAACGCGCGAGGCCGACTTGCTGCTGCACATCGTGGACATCAGCCATCCGCAATTCGAGAGCCAGTACAACACCGTGCGGCAGACGTTGGAGGAGATCGGCGCGGGCGGCAAGCCCACCATCGTCGTCTTCAACAAGATCGACGCGTATCAACCGGCCCCGCACGACCCGCATGACCTGGCTCCTAAACGGGAGGACCAATACACCTTGGAGGAACTGGAGCGCACGTGGATGTCACGCATAGCCCACAAGGACGCGGACGGCGAGGAAGCGATCTTCATATCCGCCACGCGCAAGGACAACATCGACGTGCTGCGGAAGTTATTGTACGAACGCGTGAAGGCGATCCATGTCGCGCGGTATCCATACGAGAAGGACCTGTTGTTCCGGGATTGGACGGTGGAGGGGGAGGAGTGAGGTGTGTCCCAACCTGTTGAGATGTGATATGGAACAGACCCCCGCGTTTCATCGCTTCTTCGGCTGAACCCAACATGGCGAAGAAGAAAAGGAAGAAGCAATCCAAAGGGGCAGCATTCCTTTGGAAGACGCTCTTCCTCTCGATGGCCATTGGCTTCATTTCGCTGTTCGCGCTGATCTTCCTGGTCCGCAAGGATGTTTTTGGCAAGCTGCCTTCCACCGAAGAACTTGCCGGACTGCGGAACGAGGAGGCCACGCTCATCTTCTCCTCCAACGGTTCGGTGATCGGCAAGGTGTTCGCGCAGAACCGCACCAATGTGCTTTTCCAGGACCTGCCCAAGCATGTGGTGGAGGCGCTTATTTCCACCGAGGACCAGCGCTTCTTCGAGCACAGCGGCGTGGACGCGTTCAGCTACATGCGTGTGCTGTTCCGCACCATCATCGCGCGGGACCGCAGCGGCGGTGGCGGTAGCACCATTTCGCAACAGCTCATCAAAAACCTGTATGGGCGGGAAAAGCACGGACCGCTCACCGTGCCGGTGAACAAGATCAAGGAGGCCTTGGTGGCGCAGCGCTTGGAGAAGGTGTACAGCAAGGAGGACGTGATCACGCTCTACCTCAACTCCGTGCCGTTCGGTGAGAATCTGTACGGCATCGAAGCGGCCGCGGAGCGCTACTTCAGCAAGTCGGCGGCGAAGTTGAAGGTGGAAGAGGGCGCGGTGCTCGTCGGCATGTTGAAGGCGAACACGGGCTACAATCCGAGGCTTCACCCCGAGGCATCCAAGGGCCGGCGTGACCAGGTGTTGGCACTGATGGCCGGCAACGGCAAGCTCACCCCCAAGGCGCGTGACAGTTTGCAAGCACTGCCTCTGCGAATCCGATACGCGGGTGTGGATGCGCTGGATGCGTACGGCTATTTCGATGCGCAAGTGGTCCGGCAGTCGCGTGCGATCCTGACTGAACTGGGTAGGAAGAACGGTACGGCATACGACATCGAGAAGGATGGTCTCCGCATCCACACCACGTTGGACACGGCCCTGCAGCATGCCGCCCTCCGTTCGGTAAGCAAGCAGCTTTCCGCCATGCAGCCCAAGCTGGACCGGGAGCTCCGTGCCGGGAACGTCCGCAAAGGCTGGGAGAAGAAGATGGGGAAACAGGCCAGCGCGGATTGGCGACAGAATGAACGCTCGGTGAAGGAGGTGTTCCGGTGGGCCGGGAAACGATTGGACACACTGAGCTATCGCGACAGCTTGTGGCATTACCACAGTATGCTACAAGCCGCTTTCCTGATGGTGGATCCGGCCACGGGAAAGGTGCGTGCGTACAGCGGCGGCAACGATTTCCGTACCCTGCCCTTTGATCAAGTGCAAAGCCACCGGCCCATTGCCTCCGCTATCAAGCCGATCATCTATGCCGCGGGATTGGAGCGTGGCCTGGAACCGTGTACCTACCTTAACAATGAGCGGAAGACCTACGACGAGTTGGAGGGGTGGTCCCCGCAGAACTTCGACCAGGACACCATCGGAGGGCAGGTGGCACTGTGGTATGCCTTGGCCCATTCCATGAACATTCCCACGGTGGACCTGTACTTCCGTACCGGCGTGGATACCATACGCGATACGTTCAAGGCGCTGGGACTTCCGGTGGATGGCGTGGACAATCCTGCGCTGGCCTTGGGTGCGGCGGATGTTTCATTGCAGGAGATCGTGCGGGCCTACTCGGTGTTCGCGAACGAAGGCCTGACGCGTGACCTGCAGATGATCGAGAGGATCACCGATGCACGAGGGAAGGTGATCTACCAGGGAAGGATGGCTCCTGCAACACGGGCACTCGATCAGGAAGTGGCGGAAACGGTCACGGCGATGCTGCGGCGAGCGGTGGATGAAGGCACCGGGGCTTCCATGCGTTCGCGCTTCGGCGTGCGGGCCGCCTTGGCGGGCAAGACCGGTACCTCGCAGGATTACGGCGATGCTTGGTTCCTGTGCTATACGCCGGGTTTGGTGGCGGGAGCGTGGGTGGGCGCTCGTGATCCCGAGGTGCATTTCAATAGTGCGCTCGGCACTGGAGCGAGGCTTGCGTTGCCGATCATCGGGCGAACCCTTGCCGCAGCGGAACGCTCCCCGACCATGCGCAAACAGTACCTCCGGTCATTCCCGGAGGAGATCACGGAGGTGGACATGGGTTGCGCCCCACGTCGCGAAGGCAACCTCATCGAACGATTCCTCGACGTGATCTTCCGGAAGGACACAAGGACCGAGCAGGATACCGTGAAGAAGGAAAAGGAGCGGAAGGGGTTTTTCCGGCGATGGTTCCCGAAGAAGGGTGGGTAGTTGTCAGTTGTCCGTTTGTCGGGGCTGAATTGGCGGCTCCTTGTAAACCGGCAAGTCCGATCCGCGCGTTGGCAAAATGTCGCTGACCACACCCAAGGAAGAGCAGAACAGCACGCAGTCGTGGTCTGTGCTTGCCTGAATATATTGACCGCTCGGAGGTTACATGTCAACTCCCCAAACCTAGATAAAAATGGCACGAAGAGACCAAGTGAAGGGGGAAGTTGCAGAACGTCAAATGCGCTACTTCAGCGAAGAATTCAAACGAGGCAAGGTGAAGGAGATCGAGCGAGGCACTGCACGTGTCTTGGATGTGAGCCGGGCGTACCAGGTAAGTCGGACAGCGGTCTATCGCTGGCTTGCAAAGTATTCGGTCCACCGTAAGCAAGGCATCCGAATGGTGGTGGAAGCGAAGAGTGATACCCGTCGGATCGAAGCGCTCAAGGAAGAGAAGCGGAATTTGGAGCAGCTCTTGGGCCAGAAAGAGGCGGAGCTGGCCCTGAAGAACAAGTTCATCGAGCTCGTTGAAGCCAAGTACGGGCCGGAGCAAAAAAAAAGTGGTGGCGCGAAACGCTCTACTGGTTCTGGGAAAACCGTGAAGAAGCCAAGATGAGCCTGAACGCGCTATACAACGAGGCCGGGATCAGCAGGCAGGGCTTCCACCAATGGCTTGGCCGCCGATTCGAAGAAGCCGAAGAGCTGGCCTTGTTGCGCCCGATCGTGGAGCAGATACGTATGGACCATCCGCGCATGTCGGCGAAGGTGATCTACCGCCTGGTGCGCCCCACCACTCTGGGCCGGGACCGGTTCATCGGAATTTGTGCCGAATGGGGACTGCTCCTGACACGTGAACGTTCCCCTATCCGGACCACGGACAGCCTTGGCGTAACACGGTTCCTCAACCTTTTGGAAGGTGCGGAAGTGACATGTGTCAACCAGTTTTGGACCAGCGACATCACCTACTACCAGTTGGGCGAGGAAGTGTATTACATCACCTTGGTCCTGGAGATCTTCAGCAGGCGTATCATCGGTTGGCAACTGAGCGACACCCTGCGCACGGAGCACACCACTCTGCCTGCCTTGCGCATGGCGCTCCGTTTGCGCCGAGGCAAGGACCTCACTGGTTTGGTATTCCATAGCGACGGTGGCGGGCAGTACTACTGCAAGGAGTTCCTCAAGATCCTTCGCGATAAAGACATAGCGAGCAGCATGTGCGAGCATGCTTGGGAGAATCCCTATTCCGAACGCGTCAATGGAACGGTCAAGAACGACTACATCCGACAATGGGACCCCAGGTCCAGGGCAGATCTGGTCAGTTGCCTTGATCGAGCGGTCAAGCTCATCAACGACCAGCGTCCACACAGTTCATTGAACTACAACACTCCCCTGGCCGTTGACGAACACCCCGAGTTGTTCACAGAGCTAACAGTGATCAACAAAGAGAAAAGGACCAAAAGAGAAAAATCACAACACAACCAACAAATCGAGTTGACAGAACACTGAAAAGAGGTCAACGTCTGGCAGGACTTGACACCCTGACAACCGAGAACCGATATCCGGGAATTAAATTCACCCCATGGGTACGAACCGCTTGGAGGCGTTCAGCGACGGGGTGATGGCCATCATCATCACCATCATGGTGCTGGAGCTGAGAGTGCCCCACGGCACGGAATTGATCGACCTGAAACCCTTGGTGCCCAAGTTCCTGAGCTACGTGCTCAGCTTCATTTACGTGGGCATCTATTGGAACAACCACCACCACATGTTCCAAGCCACGGAGCGCGTGGGCGGTGCTGTGCTTTGGGCCAACCTGCACCTGCTCTTCTGGCTTTCGCTGATCCCCTTCGTCACCGGCTGGATGGGTGAGAACCACTTCGCAGCGTTACCTACCGCACTTTATGGCGTGGTGCTGCTAATGGCCGCGATCGCTTATGTGATCCTGCAGTTCGCCATCATCCGGGTGCAGGGGAAGGATTCCATTCTGCGGAAGGCGGTCGGGAAGGACTGGAAGGGGAAGGCCTCCGTGGTACTTTACGTTGCGGCCATCACTTCCACGTTCTTCAATGCTTGGATCGCTTGCGCACTTTATGCCGTGGTGGCGGTGATCTGGTTCATCCCGGACCGCAGGATCGAGCGGACGATGAAGTGAGCATTGGTATTTGTGACCGGTGACCGGCTGGCATCCAGTACCAGCGGCGCTTTCCAGTCACCTGTCACCAGCCACATTCACCATACGGACCAGTGCTACTCAGGCAAGCCGTAAGCCGCTCGTACTTCCCTGTCGCCGAGCACCACAAAGGTGAAAATGCCCAAGGCGAGGCCGAAGGGGATGTTCAGGCAGTTCAGCCCGGCGATCACCTGTGTGAAGGTGCGCCCCTTGCGCTTGTCGATCATGCGCGCGCTGATCAGGTTCAGCACCCCTTGGACCTCCACGAGGATGAAGAGGATCCAGCCCAGAGTGAAGAGGAAAGTGCCCACGAAGAGGGGCGGTGCTTCGCCCATCTCCGCCTGCAGCCAAGGGCTGTTCAATGCCGTGCCTACGAATACCAGGCTTAACAGCGCAAAGCCCATCAGGCAGATGAACACACCGTACACATAGTGCAGCACGCTCAGGGTGGAAAGATGATGTTTCATATGTCGAAATTGACGATTTTTCCGCTATTCATTGCGTTTTAGTGAAGGGCGGTCCGAAGTCAGGCCCAACGGATTGTCGCGACCATGCCGTACCTTCATTGATCATTCGGAAATCATGCTCCCTACGGATCCACCCCCGGCCAACCCGCACTATTCCCGCACCGATGCCACGCACCTCAACGTGAGCGATGCGGAGTGGAAGCGCATCCTCCCTGATGATGTGTACCACGTGGCCCGTGAGAAGGGCACCGAGCGCGCGTTCACCGGGAAGTACTGGGATGCAACCGGGCTCGGCACGTACCACTGCGCCGTGTGCGGCAATGCGCTCTTCCGCTCGGACAGCAAGTTCGGCAGTAGCTGCGGCTGGCCCAGCTTCTTCGAGGCGCTCCGGCCGGACAGTGTGCGCTACGAGAGCGACAGGAGCTTCGGCATGGTGCGCACGGAAGTCCTCTGCAACCGCTGCGACAGCCACCTCGGGCACATCTTCGATGATGGCCCGAAGCCTACCGGAAAGCGGTTCTGCATGAATTCCATCGTTTTGGACTTCGTGCCGGACAAGGCTCGGTGATCGGCACTCTCAAGCACTGGCGCCGGCGAGCAGTTCCATCGCCTCCTTGTCAAGGCGCAATTCCGCTGCGGACATCAGTTCATTGAGCTGCGCGATGCTGGTGGCGCTTGCAATGGGCGCGGTGATGTGCGAGCGGGCCATCAGCCAGGCCAGGGATACCGCTGCGGGTGTGCTGCCCAAGCGATCGGAGACCGCGTCCAACGCATCGAGGATCTTCAGGCCGCGGGGCGTGAGGTACTTGGGCATACTGCTGCCGCGCACGCTCTTGCCGAAGTCGGCCTCACTGCGGTATTTGCCCGTGAGGAAGCCGCTGGCCAAGGAGTAATAGGTCAACACACCCAAGCTGTGCTCCGCGCAGACCGGTGCATATTGGTCCTCGAATTCCTCCCGGTCGAAGAGGTTGTAGCGCGGCTGCAGCGATACGTACGAGGAAAGGCCCATGGCGGCGCTGATGCGCATGGATTCCTGCAAGCGCTCCGGACTGTAGTTGGAGGCACCGGTCCAACGCACCTTGCCCGCCGTTACCAGCTGATCCAGCGCTTCGAGGGTTTCCTCGATCGGTGTATCCAGGTCGTCCCAATGGGTTTGGTACAGGTCGATGTAGTCCGTGCGAAGGCGCTTCAGCGAGGTTTCAACAGCGCGAAGGATGTAGTCCTTGCGCAGGTTCTTGCCCTCGCCCATGTCACCGCCCACCTTGGTGGCGATCACTACCTGATCGCGGTTGCCGCGCGCGTGCATCCAGTTGCCGAGCACGGTTTCGGATTCACCGCCCGTATGGCCGGGTGCCCAGTTGGAGTAGCTGTCCGCCGTGTCCACCAAGTTGAATCCACCGGCCACGAAGGCATCGAGGAGCTTGAACGAGGTGGCTTCGTCGGCGGTCCAGCCCAGGACATTGCCGCCGAATGCGAGGGGGGCGACGTGCAGGTCGCTCTTGCCAATTGTGCGTTTTTGCATGTTGGCAAGATACCGGGGAAGGAGGGAAGGGCCATGGCAATTCGTATCTCCGGTGTCTGGGCTGTTCGAATTATCGGTGTAGACATGGCTTCCTTGCCTTATCTCCCCACGAGCGTCTCACCTTGGTTCCTGCACAGCTCTATTGGGCATCACGTCCACTGCGTGAGACGTTGATGGAGCTAGCTCCATCAGTGATCTCCCGAAGGGGATCCTGAGGACACGGAATGAATATCTTGCACTGATGGCCACGCACTTTCACCAAGGAAACTCCGGTGGGCTTTTCTTCTGCACTGCCACATGCTGGGATTGGCTGCAATTGATAGATCAAACCCGGCTCTTCGATCATCTCTATGGATGGATGGCGCTCGTGCACGAAAAGGGTTGCCGCATGACCAGCTATGTTTTGATGCCGAACCACCTGCACTTCATGCTGTTCGTTCCGGAAGGAATGTCGATCAATACCATCTTGGCAAGCATGAAGCGTTTTGCAGCCTATGAAATGGTCAACCGACTGAAGGCTTCGGAGCAACATGATCTCCTGGCCCGACTCGCAGATTCAGTCAGTCTCGCTGCATCCGGGTCACACAAGCATCGCGTTTGGCGGGTGTCGTCCGACATCAAGCTCTGTTATTCACCTTGGTTCATCCAGCAGAAGATGGACTACATCCATCGCAATCCCGTACGAGGAAAATGGATGCTTGCGGAAGATGCTTCACTTTATCCGCATTCCAGTGCGGGGTTCTACATGGAAGGTCGGGAGGACAGGAATGTGAAGCTTGTACATGTGGATGAGGTGAGCTTCGGGGCATCGGAGGCATCGTTGATGGAGCTAGCTCAGGACTCCTGCTCGTAAAAGATCTTGTAGAACTTCCTTCCATTCTCATCCACGCCGTGCTCAATCTTGTTGCGATCACCGTGGATGTAGATGTGGAAATTCTTGTCCAGCTTCAGTACGCTTTTGAAGACGCGTGCCTGCTTCTTCACGGCATGGGCGGAGATCTCGAAATTGTCCTGCACCTCCACATCATTCTCCTGCTGGTAGCGGTCGCTGTATTGCTTGTAGGACTGGATGGCCTTCTCTTCCTGAAAGACCTCTTGTGTGAATTCGTCCTGATCAAATTCCGTGTGGTTCTTGAAGTACTGCACCGAGCGGTTCAGCAGATCGATCTGATCGGCCTTGTCCACCACGAAGTCCTGCGGTAGTTGTTCGGTGATGAAAGTCTTCGTGATGCTCATCCGATCACTGGTGCTGTTCACGTGGTCCTTCTTCGCCCGTGCTCCGATGAAGTCCTTCTGCCAATACTCGGTGTTGGCTTGGTTGTCGATGATGAAAAGGGTAGGTGACCCTCCGGAGAAGACCGCCAAACAAGCCTTGTTCGGCTTGACGTTGCCCAAGCCGCGCTTCATGCGCAGCGCGATGGCATCGTCCTTCAGCGTGCTTTCAAGAAAAACCTCCTTCTCGTCGAACTTGAAGATGCCCACGGCTTCATGTTCCGCGTTGCCGACCTCCACAGCACTGAATTTAGCGATGATCAGATCACCACCCGGCAACTTGTCCTCCGGCGCAACCGCAATGAGATGCTTGGCAATGGCCTCGGAATTTTCCACTGTACTGTCACCGTCGTAGATCTTTCTGCACAGCTCCTGCAAGGTGTTCTTTCCCGGAGCGAACTCACACGTGAAGGCCATGTTGGTGAAGGGTCTCAGGAAGAGCTTGCGCAGGAACTGTTGCTCCAATTCGCCCTTGATCACCGCGCTGAAATCACTGAACACGCTGGGCTCACCCTCGGCACCGATGCGATGCAGCACGAACTCCTCCACGAATGCTTCCTTGCCGTTGACCATGATAGCTGTACTATGGGCGGCGAAAGTACCCCTCAGGAACACGAGCATCGATGCCATCTGGCACAACCTGGTTCATGGCACTTCCTACTTTCACGGCATGAAGCAGCTCTTCGCCTTCGTGGTCCTTTTCGGATCGCTCACTTCCGCCTTCGCACAAACCACGCAGGTCCTGTTCATCGGGAACAGCTATACCTCCGTGAACAACCTGCCGGAGCTCACTCGCCAACTGGCACTTTCGCTGGGCGACACCCTGGTCGTTAGCAGTTCAACACCGGGAGGCTACACCTTCCAAGGCCACATCTCGAACACGGCCACTCAGAACCTGATCGCGCAAGGAGGCTGGGACTACGTGGTTCTTCAGGAACAGAGCCAACTTCCGTCGTTCCCGCCGGGCCAAGTGGCTACCGAGTGCTACCCGTACGCATCGGATCTGGTGAATGGCATCCGGGCGCACTCCCCTTGCGCGGATGCCGTTTTCTACATGACCTGGGGCCGCGAGAACGGCGATGCCCAGAACTGCGCTTCGTGGCCACCCGTGTGTACCTATGAGGGCATGCAAGAACGCCTGCGGACCAGCTACCTGCAAATGGCGCAGGACAACAACGCCGAATGCGCACCGGCAGGCATGGCGTGGAAACGGGTGAGGGATGAGTACCCCGCGATCGATCTGTACGCCTCGGACGGCAGCCATCCCAGCGTTGCGGGATCCTATCTCGTGGCCTGCACGATGTACAGCATATTCCTCCGCACCTCCACCGTCGGAGCAACGTTCACCTCCACGTTGGATCCCGTCACGGCGGCCACCCTGCAACAGGTCGCTTCCTCGGTGGTCCTTGATAGCCTGGCCACATGGAACATCGGCGTCAACGACCCGGTGGCATTGCCGGAACATGCGGACCTCGGCGCGGGCCAGATCGCGTTCAGCGAGAACTCCGTGAACAGCACGAGCAACTTCTGGGACCTGGGTGATGGCACCAGTTCCGATCAAAGTGCATTCACGCACACGTATGCCGCGAACGGCGTGTACACGGTGACCTACGTGGCCATGGATGACTGCGGCCGCACGGACACGAGCAGCTTCGTGGTGGATGTGATCTCCGCAGGCATCGCAGCGCTGAACAAGCCGAGCATATCCATCAGCAGTGATGCGCAAGGGCTTGTGCTGAACAACGCAAACCGTGACGGAACGCTTGAACTATTCGATACGCAAGGGCGGAAGTTGGCGACCCATGCCATCACGGCAGGTGAGTTCCATCACCTTTCCGCACCTTCGGGCACGGCAATGCTCTGGCGTTTTCAAGCGAAAGATGGGAGCTTCGGAGCGGGTATGGTGGTGAGGCCGTAGCGCACGATCACCGGAGTTACTTCGTGAAGACGAAGTGAGCGATTGGATTGGATCACCGCCAAGCATACCAACGATACCCGGAGGGCACAACGATCGATTGGGGGAAAGGTCGATCGAGCTACCCACCGGCGAACGGAGGCAGCAGCGCCACCTCTTCCGTGCCGTTCAGTTCAACATCCTCACGGGTGATGCGTTGGTTAACGGCGATGGCGTAGCTGAGTGAGGCGAGTCCTTCAATGCGTTCCTCCAAGGCGTGTTTCAAGGCAAAGGCCGAAGGTGCGGCCAAGGTGATCACATCCGTTCCCGCCTTCTCGGCGATCAATCCAAAAAGCTTCACGTCCATTTTTCCGCGCCGGTACTATTGTGTCGGCGTGCATCAAAGGTCGGAAGGACTATTGACATTGCGAAAAAGGTCGGCAGGCCATCCTTTTTCGCCGGGTTGAATGTCCAGGAAAGCGGCTTGAACATCGGCCAATGCGCCTTGCATGGAAAGTTGGCTGCGCGTAATGTGGTCCATGAACGCCGATGCGCATCGGCGATGGTAGGCGGCGACCAAGGGCTCGAGACTTTCACCATGGCGCGGGACCAAGGCATCGGCATCATCCGGGAGTTCGCGCGTCAACCGTTCCAACAGTTCTGCGTTCACTCCGGGGACATCCACGGCGAGCACCAGCAAACGGTCATGACGCGCAGCGCCCATCGCGGTGACAATTCCGCCCAACGGACCCAGCCCCGGGATCTCGTCCGGCAGCACGCCCGGCCAAATGTGCCCGTACTTCCGCGGCTCGCCGATCACGAGCAGTTCCCGCACATGCGGTTTCAACTTCTCGATCGCGCGCAGCAGCATGGGCTTGCCGTCCACCTCCAGCAGGGCCTTGTCCTGGCCCATGCGCGTGCTCTTGCCGCCCGCGAGCACCACACCGGTCCATGCGTATTTGCTCCCCATCAGCGTATGTAATGCACTTCCACTGGGTCTCCTGCTTTTAGTTCGCGTACTTCCGCAGGGATGAACGCCAGTGCATTTGCCTCGGCCAGCGATCGCAACATGTGTGAACCTTCATCCGCAAGCAAACGCACCGTACCACGTGCAACATGCGCCGCCCTGAACTCAGCCCGATCCCCTTTCACCAACAAGGCCTGCGCGATCGGCAACCGGTCCGTTGTCATCCAAGGTTCCTTAGCAGCTTGCGTGGCGCGAATGAACGGTGCGACGTATTCCCAGAACAACACCATCACCGCGCGGGGATTGCCCGGAAGCCCGAATACCGGCGTGCCTTCCATCTTCGCGAACAGCATCGGCTTTCCCGGCTTCTGTTTCACACCGTGAAGCAGGATCTCTGCGCCAAGCGCGTCCAACGTGGGCCGCACGAGGTCGTGGTCGCCCACGGAAACGCCACCGGTCGACATGATAAGGTCATGTGATCCCGCTGCCTTCTTCCATGCGCTGATCAACGCTTCGCGATCATCGTCAACTTGAACGACGTCCGCATGGATGCCCAGCTCGCGAAGGGCGGCCTGCAACATCACGCCGTTGCTTCCGAAGATCTTTCCCGGCCGCGGGACTGCTCCCTCGGTGAACTCGTTCCCGCTGATCAGCACGGCAACGCGCGGTCGTTGAGCCACGGCCACTTCGGCAACACCCACCGAGGCCAGAAGCCCCACCGCGCTCGCATCCAGCTTCATGCCCTTCGCCATCACCATGGCACCCGCGCGCAACTGTTCGCCCTTGAGGCGCACGTTGCCGCCCTGTTTGAGCTTGCCGTCCGCATGCGTGATCGTATCCCCGGTCCGCTGCACAAGCTCCTGCATCACCACCGTGTCCGCACCCGGCGGCATCAAAGCACCGGTGAATATCCGCACGCACTCACCCTTCGCCAACGGACGGGGGAACACATCTCCCGCCGCCACTTCGCCGACCACGTTCCACTCGGACGCACCATGCGCGAACGCATAGCCGTCCATGGCGCTGCAATCGAAGAGCGGATGGTCGAACGGCGCGATCACGTCCTCAGCGGGATATCGCTCCAATGCGTCGATCAGTGCGACACGCTCAACGGACATGCGCGCTGCGGCCGCGATCACACGTTGCTTCGCCTCTGCCACGTCGATCATCCGATCATCAATTTGGCACTGGCGAAAAGCAACACCACGCCGAGTGCCTGTTTCAAACGTAATTCGTTCAATCGCTTCGCGCCGAGCCAACTGCCGAGCAGGCCACCCAGCACGGCCGCAATGATCCAGGGTATCATTTCCGTGCTCAGCGTTTCGCCATTGCCGAACGCTCCCACGATGCCGGCCGCGCTGTTCACGAAGATGAAGAGCGCCGAAGTCGCCGCGGTGGTCTTCATGTCCGCCCAGTTGAACAGCAGCAGCACCGGGCTGAGCAGGATGCCACCGCCAATGCCGATCATGCCGGAGACGAAGCCCAGCACCGCCCCGATCAGCAGGCCCAACGCCAAGGGCACCGGGACCACGCCATCCTTGCCCTTGCCGAAGAAACCGAACAGGCGCGCCACGGCGAAGAGCAGGCAGACCGCGAGGATGCGCTTGTAGATCAGCGGGTCCAGCACGATGTGCGCACCGAGCCATGCGGCCGGGATGGAGGCCAAAGCGAAGGGCCAGAAGGTGTTCCATTTGAAATGGCCGGTGCGTGCATACTGCGCGAAGGCGATCGCGCTGACGAAGAGGTTCAGTACCAAGGCGGTAGGGCGCATTACCACCACGGACATGCCGGCGAGGGCCATCAACGCGAGGTAGCCGCTGGCACCGCCGTGGCCCACCATGGCGTAAGCGAAGGCCACAAAGGCGATGAGAACGATCAGGAGGGTGCTGTCCATGGATCAAGTTGTTGGGGGATCGATCGCAGTCCATTGCATGCCATCGAACAGGTCGATGCGGCCGTTCGTGACCGCTTCGCCCTGCACCAGGGCGCGCAGCAGTTGGGCCATGCGCCTGCCGGTTTCCTCGAGCGTGGGGAGCGGCACATTACGCATATCGCAACCGTCCTGCTCACCGCCCAACTTGCCCTGGAAGATGTCCGCGCGATCCATCGCTTCACCCTCGCCCTTCACGTGCAGGGCGATCACTTGTGCTTCCTTTCCATGCACGGAACCACTGATCAGTGCCACGCCATGATCGGCACACGTGCGGTCCAGCAGGCGCTTTACGTGGGCATCATCCGTGCAGTCCGCCACCACATCGTGCATGGCGATGATGGACTCCGCATTCTTGGCGTCGAGAAATTCGTCCCGTGATGTGACGCGTACCGCGATGGGCATGTTGCGCAACCACGCGGCCACCACTTCGCTCTTCGGCTTGCCGATGTCCACCGGTGCAAAGAGCGGCTGGCGTTCCAGGTTCTTTTCTTCCACACGATCGCCGTCCATGATGGTGATGCCTTCCCACTTCCAGCGCACCACGCGCGGCAACAGCGCGTTCCCGATCGCTCCGGCACCAACGACCAACAACCGCAAGGGTTCCGGTATTTCACGCCCCGTTCCGTTCATGCCCCAAAGAAACCACACAGCGGGATGCGAACAGCAAAAAGCCCCGGTGATGCCGGGGCTTTTCACGGACTGCACTGCCGATCAACGCTTCACGAACGAGGCCATGCCTCGGCTCCGGTCGCCCTGCACCTGCAGCGTGTAGGTGCCGGGGGCCAAGGTGGACACATCGATGGACATGCGGCCGGGTGTGATCGCCGTGCCGAGGCAAACACGACCGGCCACGTCGAGGACCTCCACCACCGTGGCGCCTTCGGGCAGTTCACCGGAGAGGGTCACCTTGTCGGTTGCCGGGTTCGGGAATACGTGCATGCCAACGGCCTGCTCGCTTGCGGCCACGCCCGTGGGGCCCACCAGGACCTCCACCGGCGTGCGGGGCCCTTCACACCATCTGGAGGGCGTTGCGACTTCCCAATCGTAGAAGAAGTAGTAGTAGTTTGCCGAGCTCGCGTTGCTGCCGGTGATGGCACCCAAGCCGCCCAGATCGTACGGGAACACGGGGTTGCTGCCCTCGGCATCGCGCCACAGTTGCGGGTTGCTCGAAACGACCCGCAGCCCGTAGGTGCCGTTGGCAGGGGCCACCAGGTCCAACTGTACCCGACTTTCTCCATCGGGGATGAAGAAGCTGCCCGAAGCAATGACCGCGCCGCTGCCTTGGTCCACGATGGCGATCTGTCGTTCACCGTCTCCATTGGCATATACCTTCACACTCTTGATCACCATGTCCTGCGTGGTGTAGAAGAGGAGGTAGAAGGAAGAATTGTTGTGGTACGCACCGATGGTGGACCGGTCCAACTTTCCGCCGTAGTGGATATCGCCGCCGTTCTGGCCCACGTTGGCGCACCAGTACATGGTGTTGGCATCCAGGAAGGGCGTGGTCCATGGGCTGCCGCTTCCCACGGGAATACCATCCGTGGCCACGTCATACCACACGATGCTATCACCCGTGGCAGTGAGCACTGCGGTGCCGGCCACGGGGATGGTTACATCATTGCTGACCGGTGCGGCAGGCGCGTTCAGCACGCTCACTTCCACCGGCGCGGAGGTGAATTCGGCACATGCTCCCTGTATGGTGACCGCGTACTCGCCCGGCGTGTTCACCGCGATGCTCTGCTGATCACTGCCGTTGCTCCACAAGTAGCTGGAGGCGGGGCTGGCCGTGAGCACCACCTGGTCCAAGGGGCAGATGGTGGTGGGGCCCGCCACGGAGATCGAGGGCGTTTCATCCGGTGCCAGGGGCACGTTCACGTTGGCCTGTGTGATGCAATCGCCGCTGCCCGTGACGGTCCAATAGGGTCCGGGGTCCGTTACCGTGAGGTCCGTACCGGAGACGCCGGTGTTCCAAGTGTATTCGGTGCCCGGTGAAGCCGAGAGCACGATGGGGTCGCCCCCCGGGCACAACGCCGGGGCGGGTGAGGCCGCAATGGCCACGTTGGGCGAGATGCAGGTGCCCTCCACCACCGTGATGGTCTGGTCGGCATGCAGGTCGGTGAAGGTCTCCTCCAGCCCGCTGGGCCAGTGCACCGTCATGGTGGGTACCATGGTCTCGGCACCCAGGCCGAAGGGGAGAATGAAGGAGTTCACCAGGCCGTAGCTCTCGCCGGAGCGCACTTCGCGGATCTGCGTGCCCCAGGGCCCGGTGATGGTGACGCGCGCGCCGATGGCGTCCCGGTTGCTGGTGGTGCCCTGCAGGCGCACCCGGAAGAAGTGGTTGCCATTGGGCGTGTTCAGCCAGAGGCGATCCGGGTTGCTGCTGCTTCCGGTTACATAGCTGCTCCCATAATTCGCGTAAACATCCTCAAACCCATCGCGGTTCAGGTCGCCGAACGCAAAGCTGTGCATGGCCTTGTTGTTGGGGAAGAGCCCGGTGACCGCAGTGAAGGTGCCATCGCCGTTGCCCTTGTAATAGAATTCACTGCCTCCGGCGATCAGGATATCCAGAAAGCCGTCGTTGTCCATGTCCCTGAACATGCCCTGCAAGGGGAAGCTGGCCACGCCCAAGCCGCTGCCAACGGTAACATTGGTGAAATGGCCGGTCCCGTCGTTCTCGAACAATTGGGTGCCGGTGCTGTGCTCGTTGCTGAACATGTCCAGGTCCCCGTCATTGTCATAATCCCCGAAATCGGTGGTCCAGGTCTGCTCGTGGTCATCCGCACCGAAGGCCGCTGCCTGATCGGTGTAATGGTTGGTCCCGTCATTTACGAAGAGCCGGTTCCAGCGCCGCGGATCATCGGGACTGTTCACGCCTTGGCGGCAATGGGCGATGTAGAGGTCCAGATGCCCATCGTTGTTGAAGTCCATGAAGCAACTTCCGTAGTTGCCGCTCATGTCGCTGACGGGGTTTGTGCTCCAATCGATGTAGCTGTTGTTGATCATGGGCATGCCGTTGGCATCGGTGATCCACAGATTCGGGGCACCATTGTCATTGCACCCGAAAACGTCCACCCGTCCATCATTGTCCACATCGGCCATGCTCATGTTCTGCATGAAGATGTTGGGGCCGTTCAACGTGGAAAGGGTGAACACGCCGCGCGAAGCAATGCTGATCAGATGCGTTCCGTCCCCGTTCCCCCCGCTGCAGATGTCCTTGTGCCCGTCGTTGTTCAGGTCGGCGATGGCCCAGCCCCATTGCACACTTCCGGATACGGTGCCATAGTCCACCGTCGTGAACGTGCCGTCCTGTTCCTGGTAGAGCACATAGGCGTGCTTGCTGAAGTCCAGCTGTACCACATCGTCCAGTCCGTCACCGTCCATGTCGGTGATGGCCATGCAGCCCCCGCTATTGGCCGGGTGCGCCAACAAGGCCGTTCCATCGGTGAAGGCGGGTTGTGCGGAAAGGTTTGCGGCCAGTAACAAGGCTGCGATACCAACAGCGTAGTCGTTCATCATGTGCTCAGCGTTAAGGTTAGGAGGGCGAACTGACCGGGAAAGTTATGAAGTGCCTTCGTCGCGTGGGATGATCCCCGTACCATTCCCGCCCATCCCTTGGAATCCCGGAGCGAATTGCTCGCGCTCCCAGACCTCGGTCTGCTTGCGGATGCTTTCGTCATGCACCGTGTCCATCAAGGCCTGAACAAAGTGCGGCGAAAGCCCCAACTCCTTGCCCAGAACCTGTTGTGCCCGCATGATGCGCCTCCAGCGCTCGGGCTGCAGGATCGCAATGTTGTGCGCCTGCTTGAAGCGACCGATGCGCTCGGAGATCTCCATGCGCGCGGCGATCTTCTGCAGGATCTCCTCGTCCAGGCGATCGATCAGGTCCCGGTGCTCCTGCAGCTCATCCCGCAGGGTGGGCCCGGCCTTTGGGGATCGGAAGGTCAAGGCCGTCAACAGCCCGTCCAGGTCGCTCGGTGTCACCTGTTGCGCGGCATCGCTCCGGGCCTGGGCGGGATCGATGTGGGTTTCCACCATCAGCCCGCTGAAGTTGAGGTCAAGCGCCTGCTGGGCCACCCCCGCCAGCAGCTGCCGGTTGCCCGCAATATGGCTGGGGTCGCCGATCAGTTCCAGCTCGGGGAAGGCGGCCTTTAGGCGCACCGGGAATTCCCACATCGGGCTGTTCCTGAAAGGTGTCCGCTCGAACCAATGAAAGCCCCGATGGATCGCGGCCAGTCGCTTGATGCCAGCGGCGTACATGCGCTCCAACGCTCCGATCCACAACTGCAGGTCCGGGTTCACCGGGTTCTTCACGAAGACCGGGATGTCCACTCCTGCGAGCGCATCGGCGATGGCCTGCACGCTGAAGGGGTTGGGCGTGGTGCGCGCGCCGATCCACAGCATGTCCACCCCGGCCTTCAGCGCGGCCTCCACATGTGCCGACGTGGCCACCTCCGTCATGGTCAACAGACCCGTTCGCTCCTTCGCTTCGGCCAACCAAGGCAGGGCGGCCTCGCCCGCGCCCTCGAATCCTCCGGGACGGGTACGCGGCTTCCATGACCCGGCGCGGAACACCTTTACCTGAGGTGCGTGTTCCGCGATCCCTTCCGCCGTGGCCAGCACCTGCTCGCGACTTTCGGCGCTGCACGGCCCGGCGATCAACAAGGGCCTGTCCAAGCCAAGGCCCCATTGGGCGAAGGGGAGGGGGAGGATGTTCGGTTCGGCCATGGGATGCAAAGGTATTGGGTGTGCCCCATGCTGTTCGGTATGCCCTTGGTGCGTATCTTGTGGAAAACGAATCCCCTATTGCCATGGACACCAAGCCGAATCCTGACCCGAAGCCCCGTCCGCTGGGCAATGAGAGCCCGGACCCCTTCTCCCCGACCCTTCCTCCTGGTTCCCTGCACGAGCGGTTGCGGCAGGAGGAAGATG
>JAIOIH010000022.1 GCA_019912395.1 Flavobacteriales bacterium
CATGGGCACCGGGTCATAGTATAGTCCTCCGCCCATGTTGTTCCATTGCTCGCCATTGAATGCGGCCACGAGGTTGCCCGGACCGCCATCGGCCATGGTGAAGGTGCCCGCCACATAGAGCGTGTCGTTGCGGATACTGATGTCTTTTATGGGACTCAGGGTGTTCCAGCCGGGCACGTGTTCCCAAGCGGTGCCGTTCCAACGGATAAAGCTCACCCAGCCCGAACCGTCCACCGGATCGGGCAGGCTGCAGGTCATGTAGGTATTGCCTTGAAAGTCGAAGACGGTGCCCACATAACGATCGTTCCCTTCCGGGATCTGGTTGAACGGCTCCCAGATGTGGAAGGCACTACCATCATAGCGGAACACGCAACTTTCCGGATAGCCGCACAGGCTGTGCGAATAGCCCGTGGCGTACAGTGTGTTCTGTGGTTCCTTGGGGACAAGAGTAGACATGCCACCAACCATTGGATTGACACACTCCAAAGCTTCCCATTTTCCTGTAAGTTCGTCCAAACGAGCGAGACTTCGGTTCCACATTCCATTAGGTGTTTCAAAGCCGTAGCTGCCGCAAGAATATAGCCGACCTTGGTATCGTGAGAACCAATAGGTCTGTCCTTCGGCTGGAGCGATTCGATTGGCCAAACTATCCCAACGGCTGCCGTCCCAAGCGGCTTGGCCCATGCCTAAAACAGTGTCTTCCTCGTTGTAAATCCATATAAACGGCCCTCCGGCCAACAACCTGTTAGAGGCACTGTCTCCATATAGGGTTTGCACACTGGCGGGAGAATTCACGCCACGGCCGAGCGCCCTCCAATACTGGGCGCTTGCCGCCGCCCAAGCGAGGACGGCGGCCGCGAACAGTATCAGCATCCTTTTCATGGCCTCAATACCTTGGTGCCAAGGGCAGTACCGCTGTTATCCGTGGCGCGCACCATGTAGATGCCCGGTGCTGCTGTGCCCAGATCGAACTCCATCGTGCGACTTCCGGTTTGTGTGTGACTTACTTGGCGGCCGGTGACATCATATACGTCCAAGCTCCATTTACCGGCATGCGGGAAGCGCACGGACCAAGAAGCATAACCGGCCAACGGCAGCACGGAAAGCCCGCCCTCTTGCGTCAAGGCCGTTTCGTCGATCCCGATGGGATGATAGGCGGCAAAGGAGGCAATGAAGGCATCGGTGCCTTGGTGGGAGGCTTCCGGGGAGGCGAAGCCCAAGGTGCCGGTCTCAAAGTCGAGTCCCCATTCAAACCGGTACCAGCTACAGAGTGAGCCTGACGCACCCACACCGGAGAGGTTGATGTTCTGGTAATAGTCCAACATGCTGCTGGTGCTGAATTCCTTCAAGGGGAAGACCTGTAGCATGGAGGAGGACGTGGCGCCCGCCAGATACACCTCGCTGGGCTGTGCCGTGGAACCCGCAATGCCCCAGGCCCGCTCGCTCCGCACCCCGCCGTAAGGGGTGCGCCACACCATTTCCGGCGGTGCGTTGCCCGCCCGGATGCCGAGGATCACGGCATTCCGGGTATTCACGTTGGGGTTCAGCGGCTGGAAGTAGCGCAAGGGGTCCAGGTCGGTGGCCAATCCGTTGGTGCTCCGCGTTTCACCGGCGATGTATACGTTCTGCCCGTCGTGGCCCACGTCCAGCAGCATGTCGTATTTGTTGCCGCCGATCAGGGTGCCGTACACAAGCGTGTGCGATATCGGCTCGAACTTCAGGATAAAGCCGTCACAGGGGTTGCCCAAGCCGGGGTCGCTGGCGTTCACCAAGCTGTGGTGAATGGTGGAAGGTCCCTGGGGCAAGGGAGCGTCTTCAAGGGAGAGCGCTGATCGCCGCGTACCACCCACTACCCACATGTACTTGCCGTCGAAGTCCAGCCCGTAGGCGATGCTGGCCGGGTCCTGGGATGGGCCTCCGCCCCACCGGGTACAGTAGTCCAAGCTTGGCCCGGTTACCATGTTGAATTCCCCGATCATGACAGACCCGGCCATGCTGGCGTAACAGCCTGTGGGGAATACCAGGTCCAAGGTGGACGAGGCACCTGAGCTGATGCCGGTGAACCAGAGCCATCTCCCGGTCTGCTCATAGCGCAGGTCGGTGAGCTGGGTATAGGCCACTTCATCATAGTTGCCCAAGGTGGTGGCCCAGCGGATGGTATAATCGGCATTGAAGGACATCAGAAAGGCACCGCCGGTGTGGCCTCCATGGTCGTAGGCGCCCGAGGGCGTCACCACCGGGAAGGCCGGATCGGTCACTACATAGTTCACCGTGCGGTGCAGCCTGCCGCCCACGGCCAATTGGCCTGAGGTATTGATGGCAATGGCCAAGCCCTCCTCGCGGCTGTTGTACTGGCCGTTGCCCTGCCCATGCGTAGTGGCCCAATCGCGCGTACCATCTTCCTTAAGGAAGGCACCCACCCACATGCGTGATCGTCCACCGAGGTAGTTATCCTGATATGCTCCGTTGAAAACAGTCCCCGGACGTCTGAATGGTTCAAAATCCGTACAATTGGTCACCCCTGTGGCGAACACATATTGGCGCTCCTGATCATTGCCCGTATACACCGCCAGTTTGCGGGCCTCGGTGCGGGCCTCCTGCTCCGGGTCGTTCGCGGGGTTGGCCACCGCGCCGCCGTAATAGGTGGCCCATTCCACGCGCTTGCTGGTGCCGTTGAACTTCATGATCACCGCATTGTCGTAACCTGCGGCTGCCGGTTGGAACGGGGGATAGTGCGCATTTCCCGGAGCAACGGGGAAGTTAGTGGCCAGCGTATGCCCGCAGCTATAGGCGTTGCCCTCCTCGTCGGTTTCCACGCAGGTGAACTCATCATCGCCGGTGCCGCCCACGTAGGTGCTCCAGCCCATGTCGCGGGTGTCCGATCCTCCCATCTGCAGGGCACCGTAACCGATCTGCAAAACCAGAGGCATATCAGGATCGTATTGATCGAAACCGAAGTGGACGACGGTGTTGGATTGATCGATCTCATAGTCGGCCGTCCAGCCCACAGCTTGGATACTACCATTCGGGGCCACTTGATAGGCCACGGCCTGTTCCAGCTTGATCCACTTGTCCTGCATATACACCTTCAGGGCCCCTTGCCAATCGATGCCGAGACTGTCCTGCCCGCTAAAGATAAGTTTAATGTTACCGGGGTCCCCGTCCGGGCGTACCACGAAAGCCATGCGCGGGCCACCACTGCTGCCGTAGAGGTGCAGATCGATGCGCTCCAGCACATCCTCATAGATGCCCCGGCGGTAGGCGCGTACCTGCTCCACGGCCGATCTTCCACGGTAATAGTTGGATACGCCGGGAACATCCTCGTACAGGTCGGGTTTTATATGTTTGGTGGCACCTACGGCCATGTCCACGCGGTAGGTGGTGTCCGCAACGGCACTGTCGTTGTAAATCAAACTGTAGGTGAAGGAGACGCGCGATGAATCCCTCAAATACAGACCGAGCGGTGCTCCTTCAAAATAGGCGGCCACATCATTCCTTTGGTGCCCGTCCGTACCATATACCTGGCCCTGGTTCTCACGGATCACGGTAGCGCCTTGATGTTCATCGCCGTAATAGTCCGGCTGGATGTATTGAGCATGGGTGATGCTTGCCATAAGAGAAAGACCGATCAGTATGCATCCTGCCCGTGCGCGGTTCGTGGTCCTTGTCCTGCCTTCCTTGTCCTGCCTTCCTTGTCCTGTCGTATGGTTGCTGGCGATCTCATGGGGTTAGGGTTTTTTGGGATAGGAAATGTAATACGAGCGCAAATTGAATGTCGAAAGAAGTTTTCAACCGATGGCGGGATCGGTCCACAGCAAAGCGCCCGCCTTTGATACCTGAATGCCCATGGCCTACGGGCCTGAACGCCAAGAGGCCTGAACAAATGAAAAGGCCTGAATCCGCCTGGGGTGGTCTGGTCCGCCGGAAAGATGGCCGTCATTGCTATTGGGGGTGAGGCTCGGCTACCTTGATGCTGAGGGCCTATGGGCCTGAACGCTCACAGGCCTGAAGTGCCAAGAGGCCTGAAACCTCCTGAGCCAGTTGTCAGTTGCTAGTTGCCAGGCTGACCGCGCCTGAATAGCGTTGATGCCTGGAGGCCTGAACGACCAAGAGGCCTGGAACCGCCTGGGCCGTAGCCCCAATGGCCTGGAACCGCTGAAGCCAATGCTGAGGGCCGGATGCGCCGAACGGCCAAAGGAGCGCTGAACCGGCAAGCCGCCCCACCCACGGGCTTTCAATAGGGACTGCCCCGAGACCCCCCGCTATCCACGATCTCCTGTGAAATAAACCACCGAACCCCCTGTTGTGGAAAACAAGCCCGAAATACTTTAGCCTCCATAACCAGCGACGGCTGTGCTCCCGGCTTCCGCACAAAACGAGTGACGATGAAGTTCTGGATAGGGGAGTATCTCCGCCAAGGGCGGGTGGTAAAGGGGTACACACAAGGTGCCATGGCCGGGCTCATCGACTGCACCCAGTCCCATATCTGCAGGATCGAGAAGGGCGTTCCCGACCCGGGTTTTCATGAGGTGATCGAGCTGCTCAAGTTCTTGGGCTTGCCTTACCCGGTGTTGGTGGATGGCGTGCTGCGGATGTCCTCCGACGCACCGGGCAACGCCGGTACGGCTTAGGTTCGGCTTGCGCACCTATACCTTACTAGTATAGGTACACATTTGCCTGCGGGGTGCAGCCGACCGGCCTGCCACCTGCCCGTTGGCCCCCTACAGGGTGCTTGCCATGCACGTACCCTACAGGCTGAGGAGCCATCCGGCGTGGGCAAAGTCGCCCAACTGTGGTAGCACAGTCGGTATACTGTGGTGGTGCAGTCGGTATACAGTGGAGGCACAGTCGGTATACTGAGGAGGCACAGTCGGTATACTGAGGAGGCACAGTCGGTATACAGTGGAGGCACAGTCGGTATACTGAGGAGGCACAGTCGGTATACTGTGTAGGCACAGTAGGTATACTGTGTAGGCACAGTAGGTATACTGTGTAGGCACAGTAGGTATACTGGATAGGCACAGTAGGTATACTGGATAGGCACAGTAGGTATACAGTGGAGGCACAGTCGGTATACAGTGGAGGCACAGTCGGTATACTGTGGAGGCACAGTAGGTATACAGTGGAGGCACGGTAGGTATACAGTGGAGGCACAGTAGGTATACAGTGGAGGCACAGTAGGTATACTGGATAGGCACAGTCGGTATACAGTGGAGGCACGGTCGGTATACAGTGGAGGCACGGTCGGTATACTGTGGAGGCCCGATCAGCCTCCATGCAGGGCCTGTGCAACCCCCTTGGTGCTGCTGTCAGCGTGCTGTGGAGGCGTTGTCATCAGGCACGGGAGGCACAGTTTGCCGCCGATGGAGCCATGGGCCATCAGCAAGGGAGATGGGTTCATCCACGGATGGAGACCGTTCCGGTACGCTGTGCAAAGCGGGTAAGGGTTGCGGAAAGCCCATGCCGGGGAACAGCGAGCGACCTGAAAGCAACCTGTGGGCAGGGACCTTCCAAGCATGGATCTTCGATAGCTGGACCGTCGCCGCGCAGCAGGAAAAAACAACCCTTCGGGGTACTAAAATGGATCATGCCGTATTGCATAAACTATTTTATACAGCATAACAACTTCTGTAAGCCTTGACAGGGCTGCATTTCATGGCTGTCGTACCGGTGCTGAAAAGGCCCGTTGAAAACGTTTTCAGGGATGCCCCCGTTGCAATCCCCAGGACCACTAACCTAAACAAAAGAACGGCATAAGCCACCGGTCCGGGCCTAAAAGAAGATGAAAGCAAACATTCGTTTATACCTCTCGCGCTTGAACCCTGTAGCCGTGCTGATGTTGCTCCGCAACGTGATCAGCAAAATGACGGGGAATGTGAACTTCGCCACGCCCAAGGTGCCCTTGGCGGACATGACCACGCTGGCCGACGATCTGGAAAGGGCCATCGAGCAGTCCACGGCGGGCAGCAAGCAGGCGAAGTTGGACCGGAATGCCTTGGTGGCCACCGCCAAGCTGGACCTCACCGCCCAGGCCGACTATGTCCGCAGCATCTGCTTGGGTGACGCGGCCATGTTGAACAGCAGCGGCTTTGAGCTCTCCAAGCAGCCTGAGCCGGTCGGCGTGCCTGTCATCCCGCAGAACGTCACGGTCCGTGCCACCGGCCGCGATGGGGAACTGGAGCTGCGCTGCCAAAAGAGCCACGGGGCCTTCGGCTACAGCGTCTTCATCTCGGAGACCGACCCGGAGATCAAGAGCACGTGGAAGCTCTTGACCTACACCGGACGCGTAAAGCACATGGTGACCGGGCTGGAAAGCTACAAGGCCTACTGGTTCTGCATGAGCGCAGTGGGAGCAGCTGGCGAGAGCGCCAAGAGCGACATCGCCATGGGCCGCGCCGCATAAGCGACCCACCGCGAGCCGCGACGATCGCACGGCACGGTACCAACCTTCTTCAAGCAAAAGCCCCTCGGAAATCCGGGGGGCTTTTTGCATAATGTCATTTTCACCTGTGTCCACGCTGACAACGGACAACTGACCACTACTCCCCCAAGTACCGCACAAGGTCCGGCAACGGCTTGCGGTAGCCCTTCGGCCATTCCACGGCGGGATAGCCCATGTAGAACAGGCCTAAGCAGTGACCATCCGGACCGAGCTCCAGGAAATCGCGCATGGCCTCGCCGGTGAGCACGGCTCCGGTGCTCCAGAACGCCCCCAGTCCGTATGCCGCACAGGTGAGGTGCATGTTCTGCACGGCACAGGCCACGGCGTACTGTTCCTCGTGCAGGGGGATCTTGCCCTTCGGATCGCGGGCCATGCCCAGGGCCACCACCACGCTGCCTTGCAAGGGGCGCTGGACGTGGTTGTCGTACTTGCGCTGCATGAACTTTTCGGGCGGGGTATGGCGCATGTATTCCGAGCCCAGGAAGGCGGAGAGCTTCTCGCGTCCCTTACCGGTGAATACGGTGAAGCGCCATGGCTGCGTCATGCCGTGGGTGGGCGCCCAGATGGCGTTGCCCAGCACCGTATCGATCACGTCCCGCTGCACCTCCCGCTGGCTGTAGTCCTTCGGCTGGATGGTCCGCCGATCGCGGATGATCGCTGTGATGTCGCTTACGCTGTGTCGCATGGGGGAGCGGGTTGGATGGCCGCAAAGAGACGAAAAAATGAGCGTGCCCGATGGCCTCAGGGTTATCGGGTCTGTTGCGCCCGTTGGGAGCGGCATCCAAGGTCGCATGGGCCCCATTCGGAAGCGCTTGAACGCCCTGCGGGCGTGCGGACCTTGGTGTTCTGTGAACCACGGATACACACGGATCCACACGGATATATGCCGCCCTCATCCGCGTGTATCCGTGGTTCCCCTCTTAGGGCCGACCGCGCCGCCATTCGTCAAGCTCAGGGCAGGCTAGGCGTGGCCGGAAGACCCGATACCCCGAGGGTCGGTCCCTCCTCCTTGTCATTTCGAGCGCTAGTCGAGAAGGACAAGGAGGGAGACCTCAACACTGGTGAAGACGAGCTATTCCTGTGGCATGGACCCGTGCAGCCCCAAGCAACGGAATGCCATCCGTCCTTGTCTTACGTTTGCACCCATCAAAACAGAACACATGGCCCTTGCTCGCTACTCCGCAGTTGCACTCTTCCTTCCCTTGGCACTTGCCGCCGGGGCACAGTCCATCATCTTGGTCGATCCCGGAAATGTGCCTCTCGTTGGGAGTTCATACCTTGTGAATAAGGCAGCCTATTTGGCACCCGTAGCAGGAGGTGCGGGCATGAACTACGACTTTTCAGGAATGACGTCCACGGAGACTCTCACGTATATGTGGGCGGCCCCAACAGTTTCCCCGAACGCAGGTATGTTCCCCAATGCCACGTTGGCACTGACCAATGGCGGACCTGACACAGTATTCTACAGGACCACTACCCTAGGGCTCGAGCGTGTAGGAGAGACCCGGACCATCACAGCCTTGGGTGATAATTTCCCTGCTGGATATACGGACGGCGTCCTCGAGATGCCCCTGCCCGTAACCTATGGTGATACTTGGACCGATCCCATCGCAGGCAGCTTCAGCCTTGGTGGCAACCCTGCCACTCGTTCCGGAACCATCACGGGCAGTGCGGATGCCTATGGGACTGTGTTGCTGCCGGGCGGAACTGATCCCATTGAAGTGCTGCGTTTGAATTCCTATGTGGATGAGACCATTAATACCTCGGTCTCGGGGTTTCCGGTAGCTATCCATCACACACGTCATGTGGTAGCTTACGTTCCACTTTGGGGGAAGATCCCCGTGTTCCGCACCGTGACGGACACGCTTGCTGCGTTCGGTACATTCCAAACGGACAACTTCACCGAATGGTTGGACGCCTCCGCCGTGGGCATCACCGATCTCCATGCGGATCCCTTCAAGCTGCGCATCTTCCCCAACCCCGCCAACAGTGTTGCCGAGGTGGCTTTTGAGGGCATCACCGCTGGTGCCCTGATGGAAGTGGTGGACATGCGCGGCGCCACGGTGCTGCACACGGCACTGGGTTCCGCAGGTGCAGCCCCGGCCACGGAGCGGATCGATGTTTCGCAGTGGGATGCGGGGCTCTACCAACTGGTGCTCACCGATGCGAAAGGGACGCGTAGCACACGCCGCTTCGCAGTGGCGCGGTAACCTCGTTGTGCGCAAACTGACCGAGCAATTTCCGTTGCCATGAAAGACCTGGTTGCCCTTTGCGCCATCGGCATGCTGCCCGGCATGCTGCTGGCCCAGCCGGTGATGGATGAAAGTTCCGCTCCGCAAGTGGGGGACTTCCTCACGTACACGTCCGCCAACTATGTGCCGATCCCCCTCGGTGGGGAGAATGTGCTGTGGGACCTTTCCGGGCTTGCGCCCGGGGCTGAGAGCAGCCTCTCCTTCACCGAACCGTCGGCAACGGGTTTCGGGGACCTGTATCCCTCGGCGACCTTGGCGCTTGACGGCGGAACCGTTATCCAGTTCATGCGCAGTGATGCCACCGGGCTGTACGTGGTGGGGGTGTACAAGGAGATCGGGGCGACCACATTGCAGATCCACTTTACGGACGAGCAACTCTTCCTTCCCTATCCCTGCACGTACAACACGGCCTTCACCGACACGCTGGCCTACTACTATGAATATTCCGGCGGTACGGTGCATGGTGGAGGGAACAGTTCCTACACAGCGGATGGATTCGGGACCTTGGTGTTGCCCTACGATACCATCTACAACGTGCTGAAATTGACCGGTGTGGATACATCCATGGAGAGCATTCCGGGAACAACCTACCTCACCATTAGCCATACGGTGTACTTCTACAAGCCGGGTCTTCACTACTACCTCCTCAGCGCAACCCAGTTGACCCAGACCGTGAACGGGGGGCAGCCCCAGTCCGCCAACTATGGCTACTATCTGTCCGAAGGCATGTTGACGGCGGTGGGTGAGCAGGCGCGCAAGGGGATCGGTGTGGAGGCATGGCCCGTACCTGCACATGATCGACTGAACGTGAGCTACGGGGTCGCCGGCGATCGCCAAGTGGATGTGCAGCTCCATGATGCCACCGGGCGTTCCGTGCGTTCGGTGCGGCAGCATACGGTCAGCTCCGGGGTCCAGAACATCCTGCTGGATGTGCTAGGCCTCCCTGCGGGCATCTATCTCCTGAAACTGACCGACGATCATGGCCAGAGCGGCAGCCGGAAGGTGGTGATCGAGTGAGCATTCGGGCGGGACCAACGGCGGTCCTTGGGCAGGGCTATCGGGTCTAATGCGCCCGTTGGGCGCTGCATCCACGGTCGCATAGCTCCCAGCGGAAGGGTTTGATCGCCCTGCGGGCGAGCGCCCTTGATGTTTTGAACCACGGATGGACACGGATGGACACGGATGAGCACAGTAGTTATCCGTGTGGATCCGTGTGGATCCGTGGTTCCTCTCTAAGGGCCAACCACGCCGCAAGGCGTGGCCGGAAGACCCGATAGCCCTGGGTCCCTGGACCCATCGACCCTCCGCTACCTTTGTACCCGTAGTCCGCCCCTGTTCCGCGGCCACCCGTGAATGCTTGGGATCCGCTTTGAAAAATACCTGCCGCCGAAGGACGATCGCACCCCCTTCGAGAAGCTCCTGCCGATCTTCCTGGAGATCCTTACCCACACCAGCGGTGATGTGGAGGAGGCGCTGGACTGGATGAAGGAGGTGGACAAGGAGCACGGGCTGTTCTCCGCGGAATACACTTTTGAGGATTTCAAGGAGGACCTCTTCAAGCACGGCATCCTCGGCGTGCCCACGAAAGGGAAGGGCATGAGCCTTACCGGCAAGGCCGAACGGCTGATCCGGCAGCGGGCGCTGGAGCAGGTGTTCGGCAAACTGAAGAAGAGCGATCGCGGCAGCCACGGCCTGCGCCGCACCGGGCAGGGCGACGAGACCACCAGCGACCGCCGGGCCTACCGCTTCGGCGATGCGCTGGAGCAGGTGGCCATGAGCGACAGCATCCGCAACGCCCAGCAGCGCGGCATCGACGAGCTGCGCATGAGCGAGGACGACCTGGAAGTGGTGGAGACCGAGCACCAGAGCGCCTGCGCCACCGTGCTGATGATCGACATCAGCCACAGCATGATCCTCTATGGGGAGGACCGCATCACCCCGGCGAAAAAGGTGGCGATGGCCCTGGCCGAACTGATCGCGCGCCGCTACCCGAAGGACACGCTCGACATCGTGGTCTTCGGCAATGACGCCTGGCAGGTGAGCCTGAAGGACCTGCCCTACCTGCAAGTGGGGCCGTTCCACACCAATACCGTGGCCGGCCTGGAACTGGCAATGGACATCCTGCGCCGCCGCAAGTTGAAGAACCGCCGCATCGTGATGATCACCGACGGCAAGCCGAGCTGCATCAAGCGCGATGGCGAATACTACATGAACAGCTTTGGCCTGGACGAATTCATCGTGGCCCGCACATTGGACGCCGCCATGCGGGCGCGCAAGGCGAAGATCCCCATCACCACCTTCATGATCGCGCGGGATCCCTACCTCCAGCGCTTCATTGAGCGCTTCACCGAGGTGAACCAGGGCCGCGCCTTCTACACGGGCCTGCAAGGGCTGGCGGACATGGTGTTCCGCGATCATGCGAGCAATCGGAAAGCCTCTTGAAATTCATCCTGTATATCCCCGCCATACGGGCGGGAGATCTCCCGCCCCGACCATGAAACCCAAGACCCTCGGCGAACTAAGGAAGAGCGGCTATCAGCCCCGCTCCGTGAAGGAGGAATTGCGCGCCAACCTGATCGCACGCATCCGCGCCGGGAAACCGCTCTTCGAGGGCATCCATGGCTATGCGGACACCGTGATCCCGGCGTTGGAGCGCGCGATCCTCGCGGGCCACAGCATCAACCTGCTCGGCTTGCGCGGACAGGCCAAGACGCGCATGGCCCGCTCGCTCGTGCAACTGCTTGACGAATGGATGCCCGTGGTGGCCGGCAGCGAGCTGAACGACGATCCCTTTGCGCCGGTATCGCGCTATGCGAAGGACCTCGTGGCCGCCAAGGGCGACGCCACGCCCATCGCGTGGATGCACCGCGACGACCGCTACACCGAAAAGCTCGCCACGCCGGACGTGACCGTGGCGGACCTCATCGGCGACAGCGACCCCATCAAGGCGGCCAACCTGAAGCTCGACTACAGCGACGAGCGCGTGATCCACTTCGGCCTGGTGCCGCGCAGCAACCGCGGCATCTTCGTCATCAACGAACTGCCGGACCTGCAACCCCGCATCCAAGTAGCGCTGTTCAACATCCTGCAGGAGGGCGATGTGCAGGTGCGCGGCTTCAAGATGCGCCTGCCGCTGGACATCCAGTTCGTCTTCACCGCCAACCCGGAGGACTACACCAATCGCGGCGCCATCATCACCCCGCTGAAGGACCGCATCCAGAGCCAGATCCTCACGCACTATCCGGACAGCATCGAGCTGGGCATGAAGATCACCGCCCAAGAGATGCGCTCGGCGGACGGGCAACGGGCCATGGTGGAGGTACCGGACCTGATGCGCGTGCTGGTGGAGCGGATCGCCATGGAAGCCCGGGACAGCGAGTTCGTGGACCGCAAGAGCGGCGTGAGCGCACGCTTGGCCATCGGCGCGCTGGAAAGCGTGGTAAGCGCGGCCGAGCGGCGGGCGCTGTACAACAACGAGAAGCACACCATGGTGCGCATCGGCGACCTCTTCGCGGTGGTGCCGGCCATCACGGGAAAGATCGAACTGGTGTACGAGGGCGAGCAGGAAGGACCGGAAAAGGTGGCCCAGCACCTGATCGGGCTCGCCTTGCGGAACACCTTCAAGAACCTCTTCCCCGATCCCTCCCCCAAACGGCGATCCTCCGGCTCCTCCGATCCCTACGCCGAGGTGGTCACTTGGTTCAACGAGAACGAAACGGACCTGCTGCTGGACGGGGACGCAAGGAGCTACGCCGCCGGATTGGCCGCAGTGAACGGCTTGGCAAGGCTGGTGGCACTGCATCAAGGCCCATTGGCCGAAGCGGAGCAGGACCTCTGGATGGAGTTCATCCTTCACGGCCTGGCCGAGCACAGCCGCATCGGTCGCAACCACTTTACCACCGGGGTGCGGTTCGGGGACGTGCTTAGCTCGATCCTTTCGGAAGATGCGGACGAGGAGGAGGACGGGTCCGACCTTCAGGGAATGAACTGACGGCCGGGGAACGCACTTCCCGCCAAAGGGAACGGGGCAGTTTCACCGGGAAACCCGGTATCAACACGGATCGGTGCAAGGCGTTTCCTTTCGAGCGTTGTGCAAGCTACCTTCGCATCGCCATGGCGGCCCCGGACATCCAGCAGAACGTGCAGCATATTTTCAGCGAGTACCTGGAACACCAGGGGCATCGCAAGACGCCTGAACGCTTCGCCATCCTCAATGAGATCTATGCCCAGGACGGGCATTTCGACATTGAGCGGCTCTACGTGAGCATGAAGCGGAAGAAGTACCGCGTGAGCCGGGCCACCCTGTACAACACCATGGAGCTGTTGCTGGAATGCCGATTGGTGCGCAAGCACCGCTTCGGGTCCAACCAGGCCCAGTTCGAACGGGCACACAGCTTCCGCCAGCACGACCATGTGATCTGCACGGGCTGCGACAAGGTCCTGGAATTCTGCGATCCCCGGATCCAGAACATTCGCACCACCATCGCGGACCTGATGGGTTTTGAAGTGAGCCACCACGCACTGCACATATACGGGCTTTGCCCCGACTGCATCCAAGAACGCAACGCCAATGACAAGCACAGCAACGGATCAACCAACCTTTAGTCTTCACGTCACCGAACAGGAAGGGGCGAAGGTCTTCCACCTCACGGGCCGTTTGATGGACCAGCAGCAGGCCGACCATCTGATGGAAGTGCTGGATGCCAACCTCAAGAACAACGAGGGGGTGAACGTGATCCTGGACATGGGCCAGCTGCTCTACATGAACAGCACCGGACTGAACATCATGATCAGTGTGCTCACCCGCACGCGGAAGGCGGGCGGCCAAGTGCTGCTGGCGGCCATCTCGCACGGGGTGCGCCAGCTGTTCGTGGTGACCAAGCTCGATACGGTGTTCCCCATTCTGGACACCGTGGAACTCGCCTTGGCGAAGCTGCGCGCCTGAGCCATGGAAGCACGGGTGGATGTTCTCCTCGGCGCCCAATGGGGTGATGAGGGCAAGGGAAAGGTGGTGGACGTGGTGGCGCCGGACTATGCGGTGATCGCTCGTTTCCAAGGTGGGCCCAACGCCGGCCATACATTGATCTTCGACGGGAAGAAGCACGTGCTCCACACCATCCCCAGTGGCGTGTTCCGCGAAGGGGTGTGGAACCTCGTGGGCAATGGCGTGGTGATCGACCCCGTGATCTTCCTCCGCGAAGTGAAGGAGCTGGACGATGCCGGGGTGGATGTGAGGCCGCGCCTTCTCATCAGCAGAAGGGCCCACCTGATCCTGCCCACCCACCGTGCCTTGGACGCCGCCAGCGAAGCGGACAAGGGCAAGGAGAAGATCGGCAGCACCCTCAAGGGCATCGGGCCTACCTACATGGACAAGACCGGAAGGAACGGCTTGCGCATGGGCGACATCGAACGGCCGGATTTCAAGGAGCGCTACAACGCGCTGGTCGCGAAGCACGAACGTCTTTTCTCCATCTACGACAAGGAAGTGGAATGGCGAAGCAAGGAGGAGGAGTGGCTGAACGCCGTGGAGGCATTGCGCCAATTCACCCTGGTGGACAGCGAGCAATGGCTGGACAAGCAGCTGCGCGAAGGCAGGTCCGTACTGGCGGAGGGCGCGCAAGGCACCCTGCTGGACATCGATTTCGGCACCTATCCCTTCGTCACATCGAGCAACACCATCAGCGCGGGCGCATGCATCGGCCTGGGCGTGGGACCCGGGCGCATCGGCAAGGTCATCGGCATCTTCAAGGCCTATTGCACGCGCGTGGGAAGCGGCCCGTTCCCCACCGAGCTGCACGATGCCGTGGGCGATGCCATTCGCACCGCCGGCAACGAGTTCGGCAGCACCACCGGCAGGCCCCGCCGCTGCGGTTGGCTGGACCTTCCCGCATTGCGCTATGCGGTGATGATCAACGGCGTGACCGAGCTGGCGATGATGAAGGCCGACGTGCTCAGCGGCATGGACACCATACGCGTATGTACCGGCTACAGCATCCACGGCGAGAAAACGGATACGCTTCCCTTCGATCTCTCGGCCGATGTGGAACCGATCTATACCGATATGAAAGGCTGGGGAAAGCTGGACCCGGATCAGGCCCTGCCCGCAACGGCCGAGGCCTATATCGCCTACATCGAGAAGGCCACCGGCGTTCCGGTCCGCATTGTTTCCGTGGGGCCCGACCGCTCTGCCACCATGGTCCGCGAGGTTGCGGTGGAGGCACCTTGATACCGTGCATGGGGGGGAAACGAACGCACCGCCACGGCCCGCCCGCAGTACCCGTTGAACTGCCCCCGCACGTCGAGGAGCTTCTCGGCCCGGAAAGCGGGCGGTTGCTGCACGCCTTGCTATCACCCCCGCCGGTCAGCATTCGGCTGAACCCGCTGAAACCCACGGACACCGATGGAACTCCGGTGCCCTGGTGCGATCAGGGGCGCTACCTGGAGGAACGGCCCATCTTCACGCTGGACCCCTTGCTCCATGCGGGTGCATACTACGTGCAGGAAGCAAGCAGCATGCTGCTGGGCCAAGCCTTCCGGGCCTGCGAGGCCCTGCCGGCCGATGCCGTGGTGCTGGACCTTTGCGCCGCTCCCGGCGGAAAATCCACGCACCTCGCTGCCCTCCTGCCGGAAACCGCACTGCTGATCGCCAACGAACCGGTGCGAACACGCCAGGCCCCGTTGAAGGAGAACCTCTGGAAATGGGGGCGCCCGGACGTGGCCATCACCGGTTCCGCTCCGGAAGCCTTCCGTTCCATGGGTCCTTTCTGTGACCTGGTGCTGGTGGACGCCCCGTGCTCGGGCGAGGGCATGTTCCGCAAGGACCCGCATGCACGGGCACAGTGGGGACCGCACTTGGTGGAGACCTGCGCCACACGGCAAGAAGGCATTCTGGACGCGGCATGGGCCGCGCTCAGGCCCGGCGGCTACCTGATCTACAGCACCTGTACGTGGGAGACCCGTGAGAATGAAGATCAAGTGAAGCGGATGATGGAGCAAGGTGCCGAGGCTGTCGGGATCGCCGTGGACCCCGCGTGGGGGATCGAAGCCACGATCCTCGGCCTGCGTTGCTATCCGCATCGCGTTCGCGGCGAGGGCTTCTTCATCGCCGTGTTGCGCAAGCCCGTCCAGGCCGATGGTGAGCGGGCCCAACACGAGGCATCCCGTCACGTGGAGGCATGCCCGCCCTCAGCGGCGTTCCAAGGGTGGTTCAGGGATCCCGACGCGCTGGCGATCGTGGAGGACGGGGAACTGACCTACGCCGTGAACAAGCGCTGGCTCGGGACGGTGAGCGCCCTTGCCGCATCGGTGCAGATGCTCGCGCCGGGCCTTCCCATCGCTCAGCGGAAGGGCAGCGCGTGGGTGCCCCATCCCGCCCTGGCCCTTAATGCGCTATTGGACCACCGCGCTTTCCCGACAATGGAGATGGACCGTGCGGAAGTGCTCCGCTACCTGCACGGCGAGGCCATGCCCACTGAGGAAGCCCATGGTACCGTGCTGATGCGGTACCACGGCCTGGGGATCGGCTGGGCCAACGGCGCAGGAAGGCGCTTGAACAATGGTTGGCCCGCACCATGGCGCATCCGCATGCGTTGAATTGCTTGGGTCCGCCATGGGCCGCACGATTACTTTGCGCTTGATATGTCCCTGCTCGATCGCACCCTTGATCTGTTCGATCGCCATAAGTATGGCATCATCGGGACGCTCATGCTCCACACCTTGCTGCTCTTTGTATTGAACGTGAGCAACGTTCGCGATCGAATTCCGCAGGAGGCTCCTGATCCCATCCTGCTGGTGATGGACAGTGATGTGCCCGAACCCGCACCGGACCTGCAGCAGGAGCAACCCGGTGAAGCGCCGCTTACGCCGCAGCAGGTCACCAATCGCGCCAGCAACGTCACGGCGGAAACAAGTCCCGAACGATCCCTCTCGCGCGCGGCCCGCGAACAGATGGCCAAGAGCGTGGAGAAGGACCTGCTGGACATGGAGAAGGAGGAGTTCGACCGCTTGGCCCAAGAGCGGAAAGCTCAAGGGAAGGAGATCACCGTACCCGAACTGGACCCCAGCAAATTCGATAAGAACCGCTACATGGATAAGACCCCGAAGCCGGTGAAGGTGGAGGGGCTGACCACGGTTTCCTACGACCTCGTCGGCAGGACCGATATCGTTCTCGATGTTCCGGCCTATTTGTGCAAGGGCAGCGGGAAGGTGGTGGTGCGCGTGGCGGTGGACCGCACCGGCTCGGTGACCAGGGCGGAAGTGGATGCCGGAGCGAGCACAACCGTGGAAAGTTGCATGGTGGACAATGCGCTGGCGTCGGCCACCGGGGCCCGCTTCTCCAGCTCCTCTTCGGCACCCCAGCCCCAGCGCGGAACCATTACCTACATTTTTCTGGCCCAGTAGGCCAGAATGGCGGAAACCCTTGCCCAGAGCGGACATTTCGACACTCAGGGTCTGGCCCGGACCGTTGTTCTGTCAGCATTGGTCCCTTGGCACTGCGTTGGTGGGCTGGCCGTGCGAACGCCAGTAACCATCACCAAAAACAGAACACCAATGACGTACCTGAAGACCCGTTCCCATGTGGGACCGTACCAACCGTTCGGCGGCATGCTGGACCAGTTTTTCGCCAACATCGACCAAGTCCACGGTCGTGATGAATTGTCCCGGGCCTTTCCCCGGGTGAACATCGTTGAGAACAACGACGCGTTCAAGCTGGAGCTGGAGGCCCCCGGCTATACCAAGGATGAGCTGAAGCTGAACGTGGAGAATGATGTGATGACCATCAGCGCCGAGCAGGAGCAGGAGGACCTGAAGGAGGACGAGCGCTTCACCCGCCACGAATTCTCGAAGCGGTCCTTCACGCGCAGCTTCCGCTTGCCGGAGCTGGTGCAGTTGGACGCCATCACCGCCGAACACCTGAACGGCGTGCTCAGCGTGAGCATTCCCAAGAAGGCGGAGGTGAAGCCCGTGGTCAAGGAGATCAGCATCGGCTGAACGGACTTGCGAGGAAGAGAGGATGAGTCCCCGGCGGACGGGGACTCATCCAATGTCCGCCCACCCGGCCTGCAACGCAACATCAGCGCATTCTTCCTCGTTGTACCACTTTCCGGTCGCGATCCCCGTTGCCGGGACGATCGGAACGAAGAACAGCATATCATCCCCTTACCATGGCCAAACCATTGATCGAGTATTACAAGGAGGTATTGTCGAAGATCAGTTATGCGGACCAAGCTGTCTTCCGGAAGGAAATGCGCAAGGCATTCCGCCGCTTGCTCCCCGAGGAGCGCGAAACCCTGAAGCAGTGGTTCCGCTCGGCATGCGTGTGCAAGACGGACCCGGCCCGTGACATGCGCGCCGAGGGAATGCGGACGGGAGACCTCAGTTGAAGGTCTTGCTGTTCCAGGCGTTCGAGCTGAACTGCCCGAAAAAGGTGAACCAGCTGAAGGCCGTGGCCGCGCAAGCGAACATCCAAGTGGAGAAGAACGCACCGAAGCGGTAGCCGCCCCACCAGCCTGCGCTTGGCTCAGGGGTAAGCCAACCGGTGGGGATCAGCGCAGCAAGAATGGCCGAGACCAGCAATACGGTGATGGCCAATTGCATCGGGCCTCGCACCGGCCATCCCATTACGGCCCGCCAAGGACCCATGTCGTTGCCCCAGCGGTGAACGAGATAGTGGGATCCCCCACCCACCGGGATGAAGAGCATCGGGTCGGCATTGCCATCGCACAGCTTGAACCGTGATACCGGGGCCAATATCATGAAGCCCTTCAGTGGTGCGCTAGAACGCGCTTCCAGTTGGCGCACCTGGTACACCGCCTCCAACGGCAGCACGCCCTTGTAATGCCCTGCGGGGAGAAAGCGAAGCCTGTATTTCACGCACGCGTTGCGGATCTCAGCTTCGTTGAAGATGCGCGAAGGGTCAAGCCCATCCACGCGGTTCTCTGCCCGCTTCAGGGAACTGCCTATCGCTGCGCGGATCAGGTCATCCTTCTTTTCCTCCGCCTCCAGGATGGAGAAGACCTCTTGCATGATGGCCCCTTGCCCCTTTAGCAGGCTGACCAGTTCATTGTCCTCGCCGTGTGGCATGGGGCCGGGTCCTTGTGTTTCCAGGGTGATCAGCCTTCGCTTTGGCTGCCCATGCTAAGGTGTTCAAGCTCTTCATTGTCCGGTTCGATCGCCTGCAGAGCAGGACTCGGTGCGCAGAGCTTGCAGGTGGCTTGGATATCGGCATCCCCTTTTTCAACCACCGCATGCCAGATGCCATCGAAGGGCAACCTGAAGCGGATGAGGTCCTCCTCCTGCTGGCCCTTGTAGTAGGTATGGGTGCGACCGGCAACGTAGTGCTTGAACTCCTTCGCGGTCATGAACTTCACGGTCGCCGGAGCACTGAGCTGTACCTCGATCGCCTCATCGCGCTTGGCCGGGTATTTCCTGAACAGGAACTTCATGTGTTGTGGGGATTGATACCGCTAAGGTAAGCGATGGTCCTTCCGTTGTGTTGTGCCGATCAGAGTTTCACGCTGAGCACCGGGAAGCTGGTGCGGTTCACGATATCCTCCGTTACGCTGCCGTTCACCACGTGGAAGAAGCCCTTGCGCCCGTGCGTGGCCATGGCGATCAGGTCCGCGTCGATCCCGCGCGCGAAACCCAGAATGCCCTCCTCCACGCTGAGGTCGTTGTAGATGGTGGTGCTGAACTTGCGCAGCTCGTGCCGCTGAAGGAAGGTATCGATGGCCTTGTACGTATCGGCGCTGCGCTGGAAGCTGCTGGGGGTGTTCACTTTCAGCAGGTGTATCTTGGGGTTGAACAGGTCCACGATCGGGCGGAACGTATCGAACTTCTCGATGTCCTCAGCGGTGAAGTTCGAGGCATACACCAGGTCCTTCACGTCAAAATCCTCCACATTGTGCTTGATCACCAGCACGGGCATGGGGGCGATGCGCACCACCCGCTGGGTGTTGGAACCCACCATGGCCCCCAGGCCCCGCGCTCCGTTGCTGCCCATCACCACGATGTCCATGGTCCGCAGTTGCTCATTGCGGAACATCTCGGTAATGCCGAACTGCCGCAGCATGAAACGCTTCATCGGGATGCCCTGCAGGAAGGGCAGCTCCGGAACGTGGTCCAAGCGTTGCTCGATCTCCTCGCGCATGCGGTGGTTGCTCGAATGGAAATCGGTCATGTCCTCATAGACGTGAACCAAGTGGATGGTTGCACTGCTGAGGCGTGCGAGCTTGGCCGCTACCCGCAGCGCATCGGTGGCACAATCCGAGAAATCATACGGGACGAGGATGTGGTTGATCGACATGACGGAAGGGTTTCTGCCGGGCCTGAAATTAAGTGAAGCGGGGATCACTTCAAACTTACAATGCGAAAACCGAAGGTACACCGGGACCGAACATCGTTCGCCGTTACCTTCACCGCCCGTTATGGCCCGCCTCCAGTTTCCCCGCACCGAGAAGACCCCGGAGATCCTTTTCGATACCGCTGCCGGATCACTGGAGATGGAGGGCTGCTCGATCCACGAGAACGCCGAGGGCTTTTTCAGGCCCCTCCTTGAACGGATGGAGGAATACGTTCGGGAACCCGCGCCCCACACCACCGTGAAGCTCACCCTGAGCTACTTCAACTCCAGCAGCTCCAAGTACATCCTGGACCTGTTGAAGCTGCTTGACGAGGTGCATGTGTCCGGAGCGGGCAGCGTGCGGATGGAATGGTATTTCGACGCTGACGACCTGGACATGAAGGAGGCCGGGGAGGATTACAGGGCCTTGCTCGATATGCCGGTGGAACTGGTGATCAAGCCTATTCGCTGAAGCGCTTGTCCCACTGGTACTGGGAAATGGCCAGACCTTCCTTGAAGTAGTAGGTCTGCCCCCAGGAGTGTACCACTTTGCGGTAGGTTACCGCTTTCCCTTCGTCATCCACGGTGCGCTCCGTTACCACGGCCCCGGCCTCGATGTAGACGCGTTCGCCCAAATTGGCAAGTTTCTTCTCCGGTACGGGAACCGTGTGCGCCGGGGCCTTCGGTCGCGGGGGGGAAGGTTCGGGACTTGGAATTGGTGCGGGAGCAACTTCCGGCAACGGAGCTGGCGAAGGAGGGGGCACCGGGACCGGGGCATGATCCGTTGCCGGAAGTTGCTCCCGCACCAATTCCAAGTCCCGAACCTTCCCCCCCGCGACCGAAGGCCCCGGCGCACACGGTTCCCGTACCGGAGAAGAAACTTGCCAATTTGGGCGAACGCGTCTACAT